>JAGLBD010000089.1 GCA_018260425.1 Pseudogulbenkiania sp.
AATACCGGCCTGTCACGCCGGGGGTCGCGGGTTCGAGTCCCGTCCACTCCGCCAGCACCTAAAATCGCCGTTACCTGTCTTCGACAGTAACGGCTTTTTTGCGTCCATCGAACATGCGATACTTCGTCCAAACTCACCACTCAGGGAAGCGGCATGACCTCCCCGTTCAGCCATCTCCACATTGCTTCACCCACTCCCCCGGAACGCCCCACGCCTCCCGCCAGGAGCGGCACCGGCAGTCAAACGACCCCGGCACCTTCTTTTGCCGAACAACTCGCCAAAGAACACGCCATGCAACGTGGAGTAACCGCCTTGAATCCTGACGATGCTACCGATGCGGGCTCGTTCCAATTACCGCTCTCGCTGAGTTCATTGCTGAAGGGGAGCCAATCCGGCGCAGCGCAAACGACCTCTCCGCAGGAAACAACCACCGTCGACATTGACCGTCCCGGCGCGCTCTATACCCTGAAGGCAAACGCGATTCTCAAGCAATATCAAGCGGCTATCGATATGGAAGCCGACTCGCCACCGCTATTCAATTGACATTAAAATGTCCATATACAAAAAAGACCTGCCATACGACAGGTCTTGTTTTTTGCCTGAAACTGCACTCAACGGCGCGACGGGCGACGCCACAGCACCAGCAGGGATACCAGCACGGCGACGAAGAACATCAACACCCAGAACGGCATGGCCATGCCCAGGAAAGTCCAGTCCACCACAGCGCACTCGCCGCTGCCTTCGAAAACTTTTTTGAGGACTTTGGCAAACGGCATGGTCTCGACCATATAGTCCAGACCGGGACCGCAAGCCGGCACCTGATCCGCAGGCAGATGCTGCAACCACAACTGCCGCACCGACACAGAACCACCGGCAATCGCCGCCAAACCGACCAACGCCGCACCGATACGGAAGCCACAACGCCGCGGATTGAGAATACCGGCGATCAGGGCGATCAGACCCACCGCAATCACCCCCACCCGCTGAAAAATGCACAGGGGGCAAGGATCAAGCCCCAATACATGCTGGGAATACAGTGCAAAACCCATTGCGCCGGCACATGCGGCGGCAATCAGGAAAAAACCCTGCCTTTGGCTGGGGAACCCCATAATCGCAATCCTTCGTAAATTGTTTTAATCAGTACTAACGAGGATAGGATCATAACCCCATATCAAAGTTCCAGAAACCGTGAAATTGCGTCACTTTGCTTCATTGCATCGTGATAGCCCAGCGAAATCAGCTCGCGGGTATACCCCGGCTCAAATAGCAGATAGGTGGCCAGCACCGCGCCGCGCTGCCCGGTGCCCCCGGTACCGCGCAACAGAAAGCGCAGCATGGGCGGAAACAGACGAATATGCTTGTGGGCAATTTTTTCCAGTGACTGGCTGGGGCTGAGCATGAAAACATCGACCTTGCGCAAGCGGGTCTCATGAGCCAGTTCCGCATCACGCGACAGCAATGACACGGTATGGTTAACCCTGACCATGCGTTCGAGATCGGTCGACATGCTGTCGAGAAACACGCTGTTAAGCAGATGGCCAAACACCTGGGCCGGAGACGGATACTGCACCGAACGTCGCCGCTCCATGCCCTGATGCTGATGAGCAAGCCCCACTACAAACAGCTTTTCGGCACCAAGATGCAATGCCGGCGACAGAGGCGTCATTTGCCGCACGGCTCCGTCACAGTAGTAGCCATCGGCCAATGGCACGGCAGGAAACAGTAAAGGAATGGCCGAGGTCGCCATTAAATGATCGAGCGTCAAGGGCTCGCGCACCCCCAGACGCTGATAGCGCGTCCACTCTTCCAGATCGTCCCGACCCTGAAAAAACGTCACCGAAATCCCGGTGGTGTAGCAGGAGGCACTCAGGGCCAGCGCGTCGATGGCGCCGCAGGCTATCGCGTCAGGAAGGCGCGACAAGTCCATCACCCGCTCGAGGAAGCCCCGCAACGGGGCATTGTCCAGAAAACTTCGCGGCGGTGCCCAGCCATGCCCTGCCGTCAGAATGGACAGGCCGAAGTGAAGGAAGGTCTTGAGGAAATAGCGGATACTGCCATCGTAGACATCATCGATATGGATCTGCTTCCACATCCGGGTCAGATAATGGACGGTGGCACGAAAATCTTCCGCACCCGCCGCCAGTGCCGTGGCATTGATGGCGCCGGCGGAGGTGCCGCAAATGATCGGAAACGGATTGCGGCCCGGCTCCGGCAACAGTCGGGAAATCGCCAGCAGGACACCGGCCTGATAGGCTGCCCGGGCCCCGCCTCCCGACAAAATCAATCCTGTGCGTGGCATATCAGCCATGATACGCACCTTGAGGATGGTATTGTCTTATGAATAGCAGAAACCGCACTGCAGCATCAAATCAATACACCACATCCACCGGGTCGAGACTGCGCCACAGATACCAGCTGGCCACCGTTCGCCAGGGCTGGAAACGCTCGCCGAATGCCCGCAAACCGGCCAGCGGCAGTCGCTCGCCGTTGGCATAGCAGCGCGCAACGGCATTTTGCACGCCGATATCGTCTACCGGCCAGACATTGGGGCGCAGTAAATTGAAGATCAGGAACATTTCTGCGGTCCAGCGGCCAATGCCGCGCACCGCGACCAGTTGGCGTATGACGGACTCGTCGTCCAGCGCAGCGAACGCATCCGGAACCAGACGGCCATCGGCGAAATGGGCGGCAAGGTCTTTGACATAATCCACCTTACGCACCGACAGACCGGCACGGCGCAAGTCATCATCGCTTGCCGCCAGTACCGAAAGAGGATCTTCAGGAACAATCCGTTGAACAAAACGTCCCCACACCGCGTCAGCGGCACGGGTGGAGATCTGCTGCCCGACAATGGCGCGCAGCAGGGTCTGGAGGGGTTCGCCGCGGGACACCAGCGCCGAATCGGGAAAGCGGGCCATCAGGCCCGCCATCACCGCATCGTGCGCGGCCAGTTCCCGGCAGGCCTCACCCCACCAGAGTGGGCGTGTCAATCCTCACCCGCCACCGTCATGGAGCCGATCAGCACCGAGCCGCAACGGCGACCACCACGGTCAAGGTAGTCATTGCCGATGGCGTCCACGGCCAGGAACATCTCCTTGAGATTGCCGGCAATGGTGATTTCCTCGACCGGCCAGGCAATCACGCCATTCTCGACCCAGAACCCGCATGCGCCACGCGAGTAATCGCCGGTCACGGTATTCACGCCCTGCCCCATCAATTCGGTCACCAGCAAACCGGTTCCCATGCGCGCCAGCAGTGCTTCAAAGGACTCACCGGTATCGCGCAAGGTCAGGTTATGCGCACCGCCGGCATTGCCGGTGGTTGCCATGCCCAGCTTGCGGGCCGAGTAGCTGCCCAACATATAGCCCTTGAGCACCCCGCCATCAACGAGGCGTCGTTCCGAGGTGGCAACGCCTTCATTGTCAAAGGCACTACTGGCCAGACCGCGCAGCAGGAAGGGATCTTCGTCGATCACCACCTTATCGGAAAACACCTTCGTTCCGAGAGCATCCAGCAAGAAGCTCGACTTGCGGTACAGACTGCCGCCGCTGATAGCCGACACCAGATGGCCAATCAACGAGGCGGCCACCGGTGCTTCGAACAACACCGGATACTGGCCGGTCTTGACCCGGCGCGCATCCAGACGACGCACGCTGCGCTCGCCGGCCAGCCGGCCGACCACCGCGGCATCTTCCAGATCGCCATGATGGCGGGCAACGCTATACCAGTAGTCGCGCTGCATGGCGGCACCTTCACCGGCCACGACCGCCGCCGAAACACTGTGACGCGTGCTGGCAAAGCCATTCAGGAAACCATGGCTATTGGCGTAGATGAACTGGCTGGCATGCGACGAAACCGTTGCACCTTCGGAATTACCGATACGGGCATCGACACCCCGAGCCGCGTCTTCGCACACCCGGGCAATATCGATCATCCCCTCGACCGAAGGCGTCCAGGGATGGTACAGATCCAGGTCGCGACTGCCTTGGGCCAACAGGGCCTTGTCGGCCAGACCCGAAGCCGGATCGTCGGCGGTGAAGCGCGCAATATTCACGGCGGCGCGAACCGTGTCGCGCAACGCCTCGTCAGAAAAGTCGGAGGTATTGGCATGGCCTTTCTTCTGGCCGATGTAGACCGTGACCCCGACTCCCTTGTCCTGATTGAATTCAATAGTCTCGACCTCGCCCAACCGCACGGTGACGGTCTGGCCAAGGCCCTCGGAAACGTCAGCCTCGGCGGCAGTTGCGCCCTCCTGGCTGGCCAGGTCTAGAACGCGACTGGCAAGGTTTTCCAGTGAATTTCGACTAAAACTGAACGTAGAGTCTGCCATAGTGTCTTTCGCAATGGTCTGTGACGCCCGCGCATGGCAGGCTTTTCCGGTATCATACCAGTCTTGAATTGCAATGAGCTCCAAGAATATGAGTGAACACCACGACGACGCGGCGGATTTCGAGCCGATCAGCAAAAGCGAGAAGAAACGCCAGCTCAACGAGCTGCAGGATCTGGGCAAGGAATTGACCGAATTGCCCAAGGATAAACTGCGGGCAATGAATCTGGATCCGGATCTTCTCGACGCCATACTCGACTATAAGCGATTTACCGCGCATGGCGCCATTAAACGCCAGGAGCAGTACATCGGCAAGCTGATGCGGGAAGTCGACCCCGCCCCGATCCGCCAGTTTCTGGCCGTAATGCGCGGCGAATCGAGCGAGCATACCGCCTGGTTGCATCTGGTCGAGCGCTGGCGCGAACGCTTGCTGGAAAAGGATGAAATGCTGGCCACTTTCCTGAATGAGTTTCCGGAAGGCGATGCCCAGCAGCTGCGTACCTTGATCCGCAATGCCCGCAAGGAACATCTGGATCAAAAGCCGCCCAAGTCATTCCGTCAGCTGTTCCAGGTGCTCAAGGAATTGATTCCCGAGCCGGGCCGCCCTGCCGCTGCGGCTGCCGACGATCAGGACTGAGCCGGCTGCCATGCGCTATCGCCCGCCCCGCTGGTTACCCGGCGGCCATGCACAGACCATCTGGCCCGCGTTGATGATCTCCATCGACCCGCCCGCCTACCGGCGTGAAGTCTGGCCGACGCCGGATGGCGCCAGCATTGCGGTAGACCGGGTGGATGGCAAGCCCGGCGCACCGCTGGTGGTGCTGTTTCATGGACTGGAAGGCAGTAGCCACAGCCACTATGCCAAAGCCCTGATGCAGGAAGTCGCCCGGCGCGGCTGGCACGGTGCGGTGCCGCATTTCCGGGGCTGCGGCGGCATGGACAACCCCTTGCGCCGCGCCTACCATGCCGGCGATGCCGCCGAAGTCCGCTGGATCATGCAACGTTTTGCGACCGAGCATTCCTCCCTGTTTGCCGCCGGCGTTTCGCTCGGGGGCAGCATGCTGCTGAACTATCTGGCGCAAGAGCGGGACGGAGCCGTGCTCCGTGCCGCCGCGGCCATTTCCGCCCCGCTGGATCTGGTGGCTGCCAGCACCCGTCTGGACAAGGGCATGGGGCGCTTGCTCTATACCCGGATGTTCATGGACACGCTCAAACCCAAGGCGCTGCAGCAGCTGGCACGCCATCCGGACTTGTTTGACGGCGCGTCGCTGAGAAAGGCGCGCACCTTCAACGAATTCGACGAGCTGGTCACCGCCCCGCTGCATGGTTTTTCCAGTGCACTGGCTTACTGGAAAGCCAGCAGCAGCAAGCGCCGTTTGGGCGATATCCGCTGCCCGACCCTGGTACTGAACGCACGCAACGACCCCTTCCTTCCGGCGCGCGCCCTTCCGGCCCGCAACGAGGCAGGTCCGGCGGTCACTCTGGAGTTTCCCGAGCATGGCGGACATGTCGGTTTTGTCACCGGCCCCTTTCCCGGCCGGCTAGACTGGCTCCCGGCAAGGCTGATGTCCTTCTTCGATCTCCACCGCTGATCCGGCTTGCCAAAGGCAGCTGGCTTCTGCATGATGGCTAACTTTGCAGCCTTTTTGCGAGCACGCTGTATGCCGGATATCCTGACTACCATCCTCGACACCAAACGCGAGGAACTCCGTAACGCTCTCGCCGTACGTCCCCTGCACAACGTACGTGCCGATGCCGAAGCCCGTCACGCCGACCTGCGCGACTTTGTCGCCTCCATGCGTGCCCGTCACGTACTGGGACGCGCCGCCGTCATTGCCGAAATCAAGAAGGCCAGCCCGAGCAAAGGGGTGATCCGGGCCGATTTCGATCCGGCCGCGATTGCAGCAAGCTACGCAACCGCCGGAGCCGCCTGTCTTTCGGTACTGACCGACCGTGACTACTTTCAAGGCAGCCCGGAGTATCTGGCGGCGGCACGCAGCGCCTGCCACCTGCCGGTGCTCAGAAAAGATTTCTTGATCGACCCGTATCAGGTCTACGAAGCGCGGGCCATGGGCGCCGACTGTATTTTGCTGATTGCCGCCGCACTGGACGATAGTGCGCTGCGAGAGATGGAAAGTCTGGCCATGGAGCTGGGCATGGCCGTGCTGGTGGAAGTGCATGACGAAGCCGAACTGGAGCGTGCGCTAAAACTGCAAACGCCGCTGCTGGGCATCAACAACCGCAACCTCAAGACCTTCGAGGTGTCCCTGACCACGACCCTGCGCCTGCTGCCGACCATTCCGTCCGACCGTATCGTGGTAACCGAAAGCGGCATCGTCACCCGTGACGATGTGTTGCTGATGCGTAGCCAGGAGGTGCACAGCTTTCTGGTGGGCGAAGCCTTCATGCGCCAGAGCGACCCGGGAGCCGCCTTGCAGGAACTGTTTGCCTGATATGCTCAGCAGCAGACGCGCAGGTTTTGCGCGTCTGCCCCCGAGTTTCTCTATCAGTAATTCACCCCGACCATGAAGTAGCCGGTCAGACGACCGCCCTGTGCCGAGCCAATACCGACCAACACCGGACCGATCAGGGTATCCGCGCCCAGGAATGCCGCGCCGGCGTGCAACAGGCGGTTATTCTCCGGATAGTGCCAGATCGTGGACCCCCATACCTTGCCGGCCTCCATGGACACCCCGGCATACAAGCCGCTGCCCAGGGCCGACGGCAAGGTGGCCACCCGCCAGTAGCCCATCAGGCGTGCCAACGCAACACGTTCGCCCACCAATTCGTTTTGCTGATAACCGGTCAGGTTAAGGAAACCGCCTAGAAACTGGGGTTGCACCATGCGTGTGCCGGCACTGTCCATAATATTACCGCGCACCTTGCCGGTCAGCCTCAGGCTGATATCGCCAAAGGTGGAGACCTGTTCGGCGGTCACATTGTAATAGCGGCCGTCGTAGCCCCCCCAGGCCGGCACGGCCACCCTAACCTCGCCATTCAGGAAGTAGCCCTGACGCGGCCAGCGCGGATTGTCGAACTGGTCAATCACCAGCAGGGCGCGCACCCCGTTATCGTTCCATGCCTCCATCGAACCACTGATATCGTCGCTGCCCTCGCGGCGGAACGGCCGGTAGCGGCTGGCGTACGCCCCGATACGGAATTCACCGTAGCGCCCCAGGGCGATACCGGTATCCACCCCCGACACCAGCTCGCGAACCCCGATTTCCAGTGCCTTGACATGGGTGGGGTAGTAGAAGCCATAGCTCTTTTCATTGTATTCGCCATAGCCTGCCACGAAGAGCGGGCTGGTGGCCGAGAACGGCTGGTAAAACTCGCTATGGAATAGCGGGTCGTTGCCCAGTGTCACTTCATTGCGCCATGACGCCCCGGCAGAATTGATCCAGGTGCGCAAGTGGGAGGCCATGAAGTTATAACTGGAGTCGCCCGGGCTGGTGCCTTTCAACTCCATGCCGAAGCGCAGATAGTCAGGCCCGGTGCTGCGCTCCACCGGCATGACACTCATGATGTTCCTGCCATTTTGGTGGCTGATCGAGTAGGTCAAACGATCATAGTCACCTTCGGCAAACAGCCGGCGCAAGGTCGCCCGCACTTCGGCGACATCCTCGCCCTTGCCGTGCTGCTTGAGCCGGGCATCCAGTGCATCGCGATTGACGAACTCGGTCTCGCCTTTGATTTCGATCCGGTTGATTTCCGGGGCGGTCGGGGCCACCAGCGTTTCGTGCCAGGCATCGTACTCGGCCTCCGGTACCGACAAGGCTTTCAGTTGGCTTTCCATGGCACGTGCTGCCGTCAGGCCACGCTCCATGATGGCCTGGTTATCGCCAAACGAAGCCGCGCTATACCCTTCGAGATTAGGCCGGATGACGATATCGTCCTTGCCCAGCAAGGCCATTTGCTCTTTGACGTTGCGGGAGATCATCAGGTTGCTGGTCTGGGAAACAACATCGAATAGCGAGTTGATTTCATCCTTTTTCAGCAAGGGGGTGCTCACATCGACCACGATCACCCGGTCGGCACAACGGTTTTTCAGATCCTGTACCGGCACGTTGCGGGCCACGCCGCCATCCACCAGCAAACGGCCGTCATGCTCGACCAGATCGAACAGGCCCGGCACCGCCATGCTGGCGCGCAGCGCAACGGAGAGATCGCCGTGGTCGAACACCACCGCCTCGCCGTTGGACAGGTCGGTGGCCACCGCCCGGAAGGGAATGGGCAAATGATCGAAACTGTCCACGGTACTGTCACGGGTCAGTTTGCGAATAAACAGATCGATTTCCTGTGAGTTGATCGCACTACGCGGGACGCGCAACTCCCCCTCCCTGACCCCCAGCGTCAAGTCGAAGTAGTTGGTGAAATCATTGCGCTTGCGGTCATAGGGCATGTCCCGGCGGTTGGCTCGCCCGGACAACATGCCATCCCAGTCGGCCTTGCGGAAGGCTTCTTTCATGCCGGGCAAACTCAAACCGTTCGCATACATGCCGCCGATCAATGCACCGGCACTGGTACCGGAGATGCAGGCAACCGGAATATGCAAGCGTTCGAGTTCCATCAACACGCCCAAATGGGCAAAACCGCGAGCCCCTCCGCCCCCCAGCACGACCCCGATGCGCGGACGCGATTTGGCGGCGACGGGATCGACAGGTCCGGCAGCACTGGCCTGCCAGGTCAACAGCAGACCCAGCATTCCCCCCAGAATACATTTGATCATGACACTCATTCTGCCCATCATGGTTTAAAGGATGCGTCAGCTAGCGTAAGATATGCTTATAAAGTCACGCCGACATATCTCTATAACTGCTTATTATGTCTGAACTGCTGTCCGTTTTGCGCACGCTGTTTTCTCGCAGCACTTCTGCCAGACAATTGACCGAACTGGCCGCACAGTTGACCCGTGACACGGATCAAGCCGGCATCGGCACGCTGATGGAAGCCATTCCCTTCATTGCCCGCACCGCCAACGACACCAGCCTGACCCTGAAAGCGCGGGTCAATGCCCTGTTGGCGATCGACGAAGCGCTGGCACCGGTGGTCACCCGGCTGGATGATGAATGCCGTTATGGACAGTCGGCGCTGCGCGCCAGTCTCCCGGCACTGCTAAGCTATTGCACCGAAATGTCCGGTGCGTATCAGTCGTGCGTGCGTCATTATCTCACGCACCCGACGTCGCTGGTACACGAACGACTCAAACTAGCCACAGTGTGTGGCATGCACCATCAGGTTCGTGCGATGCTCTACAAGGCACTGCGCTACCTGCAGCCGGAAGCCTCGGACTGGCGCACGGCCGGACGTTTCATACTGTTTGCCGAAGAACATGACTATGCGCGCCAGCCCTTCGCGCTGCCGGGTAATCCCCTGCCGGTCCAGCTCGAGGCCTTATTCGGCCGGGCCATCTTGCTGTTCCTCTCCCAACCGGAAAACCTGTTGCATCGAGACATTGTCGCCACCGACACCTTGCTGGCCTTCCTGTGCAGCCATGTCGAGTTGAGCCGTCGTCCGGCAGGTGCCGAACCGGTGTACAGCATCGATCTGGAAAGCGGTACACCGCCCGAACGGTTGATGCGTGGCCATGCCTCCCGTTCGCGCCGCTATAGTTCACTGGAACCCGCCAGTACCGCACTGGCCGATCTGGTGCTGGACCTCGACAGCCGCGACAAACCCTTGCCCGAGGCGCTGGACAACTCCTTGACCCGGGAACAATGGCGGGCACTCAGCCGGTCATTGTCACTGCGCTGGTC
>JAGLBD010000090.1:0-2836 GCA_018260425.1 Pseudogulbenkiania sp.
CGCGGATCCAGTTTGGCCATGTCGCACAGCCAGTCCCCGAAAATCTGTGTGTAGCTGGGTTTGCCACCGGTTTTTGCGCCGCTCAGGCCGTTGGCCGGGTCGAACTTGCCGACACCGTGATAGGCCACCGGGTCGTTCTCGGCGAGTTTGTAACCCTGGCCCTTGCGGGTCACCACATGCAGGAACTGCGGGCCCTTGAGCTTTTTGATATTGCTCAGGGTGTCGATCAGGATGTCCAGATCATGCCCGTCCACCGGCCCGAGGTAGTTGAAGCCGAATTCTTCAAACAGCGTGCCCGGGGTGAACATGCCTTTGACGTGCTCTTCCACCTTGCTGGCAATTTCGCGCATCGGCGGAACGATGCCGAGCACCTTGTTCGAGCTGTTTTTCATCGCCGCGTAGAAGCGGCCCGACATCAGCTTGGCAAAGTAGTGGTTCAGCGCGCCGACATTGGGTGA
The DNA here is from genome assembly GCA_018260425.1 of Pseudogulbenkiania sp. Classification (GTDB taxonomy): domain Bacteria; phylum Pseudomonadota; class Gammaproteobacteria; order Burkholderiales; family Chromobacteriaceae; genus Paludibacterium. The sequence continues at coordinate 459 of JAGLBD010000090.1, forward strand.
AATCGACATATCGTTGTCGTTGAGGACCACCAGCATGTCGACATCCATTGCCCCGGCGTTATTGAGCGCTTCGAAGGCCATGCCGGCAGTCATCGCCCCGTCGCCGATCACGGCGATGCTCTTGCGGGCAATGCCTTGCTGTTTGGCCGCAACGGCCATACCCAGTGCAGCACCGATCGAGGTGGAGGAGTGTCCGACGCCAAACGTGTCGTATTCCGACTCTTCCCGCTTCGGAAATCCGGCCAGCCCGTCCTTTTGCCGCATGGTGTCCATTTGACTGCGACGTCCGGTGAGGATCTTGTGCGGGTAGGTTTGATGACCCACATCCCAGACCAGCCGGTCTTCGGGGGTATCGAACACATAATGCAGGGCAATGGTCAGCTCGATGCTGCCCAGATTCGAGGCGAAGTGGCCACCGGTCCGGCTCACCGAGTCGACCAGGAATTCGCGCAATTCGTGCGCCAGTTGCGGCAACTCCTGGCGCGACAGACGCTTCAGGTCGGCAGGGGTGTTGATGGTTTCAAGCAGTGGATACATGGTCATCAATCAATGGGTATTCAGAAAGAGCGCGCCACAATATAGCTGGCCAGCGCCTTGAGACGGTCGGCATCGGAACCGAATCGCTCCAGTGCGGCAAAGGCATCGGCGGCAAGGTCGCGGGCGAACTGGCGAGCCGAACCGAGGCCCATCAGACTCACATAGGTCGGTTTGTCGTTGGCGGCATCCTTGCCGGCCGTCTTGCCCAGCGTGGCCGTGTCGGCTTCGCAATCCAGTACATCGTCCACCACCTGGAAGGCCAGACCCATGCGTTTGGCAAAATGGTCCAGCGCATCGGTTTCCTCCGTTGTCACCGGCCGTCCGGCCAGTGCACCGAGCATCACGGCCGCACGGATCAGGGCGCCGGTCTTGAGCAGATGCATATACTCGAGTTCCGGCTGGGAGAGCGCCTTGCCGACACTGTACAGGTCAATGCCCTGGCCGCCGCACATGCCGGCATGGCCGGAGGCCTGAGCCAGACGCTGTACCATGGCCAGCTGGATGGCGGGTTCCATGCCGGGCATGGGGCTGGCCACCACTTCGAACGCCAGCGTCTGCAGCGCGTCTCCGCTGAGCAGGGCGGTCGCTTCGTCAAAGGCGATATGGCAGGTTGGCTTGCCGCGCCGCAGGGTGTCGTTGTCCATGGCCGGCATATCGTCATGCACCAGCGAATAGGCATGGATCATTTCCACCGCGCCGGCCAGCCGGTCGAGGTTGTCGGTGGCGGCACCGACCAGTTCGCCCGCGGCGTGTACCAGCAGCGCGCGCACGCGTTTGCCTCCGCCCAGTGTGACATAACGCATCGCTTCATGCAGGCGTGCCGGGGCGTGCCGGGTGTCGGGCAGCAGGCACTCAAGGGCCGCCTCGGTGCGTTGCTGGATGTGTGTCATCCAGCCAGTGAAAGAATCAGGCGCCATTGGCGATATCCAGAGGTTTCAGTTCGTTGTTCTCGAGGACTTTCAGTTGCTGCTCGGCGTCGCCCAGCTTGGCCTGACAGAACCTGACCAGCTCGATGCCGTTTTTATAGGACGTCAGTGCCGTCTCCAACGGCATGTCGCCGCTCTCCATTGCCTGAATCAATTCTTCCAGCTGAGCCAGTGCAGTCTCGAAGCTGGCCGGGGCTTTGGCGGGTTTGGCCATGGCGGTTTTCCTTATGGTTATTGCCTTGTCGGCAGCCATTTTATGCGCATTCCTGCGGCGTGTCAGCGCACGTTTCGTAAATGTTGCAGTGCAAGACCTTCCGCGCAGGCAACGGAGCAGGGTACACGATAGCCAGATCGCATGAAAACAGCGAGAATGCCGGCAAGCGTATTGCCGTGCTACTGAAAGATCCCCATGAACCAGCAAAAAACCATTCTGATCACCGGCTGCTCCAGCGGCATTGGCTATCATGCCGCCCACGGATTGGCCCGGCGCGGCTGGCGGGTGTTTGCCACCTGTCGCGCCCCGGCCGATGTCGCCCGCTTGCAGGCCGAAGGGCTGGAAACCTTGCAACTGGATGTCGATGATAGTGCCGCGATTCATGCCGTGGTCGCCGAGGTGTTGTCGCGCTGCGATGGCAAACTGGATGCCTTGTTCAACAATGCCGGATACGGCCAGCCTGGCGCGGTGGAGGACATTCCCCGCGCGGCGATGCGTGCACAGTTCGAGACCAATCTGTTCGGCGCCTGGGAGTTGACGGCCGCCGTGTTGCCGTCGATGCGGGCGAACGGAAGCGGACGGATTGTCTTCAATAGTTCGATTCTGGGGTTTGCCGCCATGAAATGGCGTGGTGCCTACAATGCCAGCAAATTTGCCATGGAAGGGCTGTGCGACACCTTGCGGCTGGAATTGGCCGGTAG
>JAGLBD010000090.1:2936-9889 GCA_018260425.1 Pseudogulbenkiania sp.
GCGTTGACGGGCAGGGCGGCGTGATTTTGCTCCCTCGTTAGCGTGGATGTATGTTGCATTTTGTATCCTATATTCTAAATAGATCTAAAAAAAGTGCCTCAAGGTGTTGCGTAAAGAAAGTGTCATGCTTTTAAATGCAAGGTGCATCAAACAATGGGATAGTCCGCCCACTTGATGCCAACGAGAGATAACACGCCGTCAGACTCCCCGCTGTCGGGAGCCATGTGGAATACGGTACGCGTGCAACCATAAGCCCGCGACCGATCCCGACAGCACGTCCAAAGGAGAACTAGCTCAATGAGCATGAAACGACATGTCGCCATGGCACTTGTCGCCATCGGCTGCAGCCCGCTGCTGCACGCTGCCGACATGAATAAGGTGTTGCACGCCGTATTCAACGCGCCAGAAACCGGCTTTGACCCCGCCAAAGTGTCGGACGTGTATTCGTCTTCCATCACGGAAAACGTTTTCGATCCGCTGCTGACCTACGATTATCTGGCCCGTCCCGCCAAACTTGTTCCGAATACCGTGACGGCCATTCCGCAACTCAGCGCGGATCGCACAACCCTGGTGTTTCATATCAAACCCGGTATCTATTTCGCGCCGGACCCTGCCTTCAAAGGCAAGAAGCGCGAACTGACCGCTGCCGATTATGCGTATACCTTCAAGCGACTGGCCGACCCCACCGTTGGCTCGCCATCCAGTTATCTGGTGCGCGGCCGCTTTGTCGGGCTTGACGCGCTGGTGGCCAAGGCCAAGGGTGGCAAGCTGGATTACGACACCCCGATCGAGGGGATTCGTGCTCTGGACCGCTATACCCTGCAGCTGAAGTTGACCGAACCCGCTCCGGGCTTGCTGTACATCCTCGCCATGCCCCATCTGGGCGCCGTGGCGCGTGAAGTCATCGAGGCGTACGGCACCAATACCAATGCGCACCCGGTCGGTACCGGTCCCTATATGCTGGCGGACTGGAAGCCGGGCAACCACATCACGCTGGTGGCCAACCCGAATTTCCGCAAAATCATTTTCAATTACACCGACAATTCCACGCCGGAAGCGCATCGCGTTGCCAGCGAAATGAACGGCAAGCTGATGCCGCAAGTGGGGCGTGTGGAAATTTCGGTGATTCAGGAAGAGCAGCCGCAGTGGCTGGCTTTCCGTAGCGGGCAACTGGATATTTCCGGTTTGCCGCAACCGGCGGTGCGCAATGCCCTGATTCTCGATCCCAAGAATCCGTGGCGTGTCGCGCTCAAGCCCGACATGAAGGCCAAGGGCATTCAACTGTCGCGCAAACTGGATACCGAAATCACCTTCTACTCCTTCAATATGAAGGACCCGGTGCTGGGCGGCCTCGGCAAGGACAAGATTGCCTTGCGTCGTGCCATCGCCATGTCGTTCAACAACGAAGAAACCATCAAGGACATTCGCCGCAATCAGGCCGTACCGGTGCAGAGCATCATTCCGGCCGACGTGGCCGGCCACAATCCGGGCATGCGCGCCAAGTACCCCTACAATCCTGCCCTGGCCAATGCCTTGCTGGACAAGTTCGGTTACAAGATCGGCCCGAATGGCTATCGTACCCAACCGAATGGCAAACCGCTGGCGGTTGACTTCATCACCGACCCGTCTGCCATCGGCAAACAGTGGAACGAGTACTGGCAGAAGGCTTTTGACCAGATCAAGATCAAGGTCAACTTCCGCATGATGTTGTGGAACGAACAGGTCAAGACCATTCGCGAGTGCAAGTACGGCATGGCGGGTGGGGCCTGGCTGGCCGACTATCCGGACGGTGACAACTTCGCCATGCTGCTGTACGGCAAGAACATCGGCGACTCCAACAACGCCTGCTATCAATCACCGCGTTACGATGCCCTGTACGAGGCATCGCAGAAACTGGGCGACAGCCCGGAGCGCAATCGTCTGTTCGACCAGATGGACAAGGTCGCGGCGGGTGATACGCCCTGGGTGTATGGCGATACCCGTTTCCGCAACTTCCTGTCGCAGCGCTGGGTACGCGGTTTCGTGCCGCATCCGGTATTCAACGTGGCTTGGCGCTTCGTCGACATTCAGAAGTAACGCTTCGGTGACCCGGCGCCCTGTGTGGGCACGGGTCCGGTAAACGATTTGACCGGGATAGCAAAATGTCCGCTTATATCATTCGTCGTATCTTGCAGATGATTCCGACCCTGTTCGGTGTCATGCTGCTGGTGTTTACCCTGTTCACGCTGGTGGGCGGGGATCCTACCTATATTCTCGCCGGCAAGCATTTGACCGCCGAGGTACTGGCCAACCTGCGCGCCCAGCTGGGCCTGGACAAGACACTGCCCGAGCAGTTCATGATCTTTGTCCGGCAAGTGCTGACGCTGGACTTCGGTACCTCGTGGTCGACGCAACAGCCGGTCTCCGACATCATTTCCACCCGCATCGGGCCGTCGCTGACCCTGACCGGTTCGATGATGATCGTGGATCTGTTGATCGCGATTCCGCTGGCCGCTGCCGTGGCGTATTTCCGGGGTGGTTTGACCGACCGCATCGTCACCATCGCATGTACCGTGGCGATGTCGATCAGCGCGCTGGTGTACATCATTGCCGGCCAATACTTCCTGGCCTACCGCATGGAGATGTTCCCGGTGCGTGGCTGGGGTGATTCGCTGCTGACCAATCTGCTGGTCTATGTGCCCTTGCCCTTGCTGATGGGCTTGATGGTGTCGCTCGGACCGGATATCCGCTTCTACCGCAGTTTCTTCCTCGAGGAAATGAACCATGACTACGTGCGTACGGCACGGGCCAAGGGACTTTCCGAGAAGACCGTGATGCTCAAGCACGTATTGCGCAATGCCATGATCCCGGTGGTGACCACCGTGATGATGTCCTTGCCGTTCCTGATGATCGGCGCGCTGGTGCTGGAGAGCTTCTTCGGTATTCCCGGCATGGGCAATGAAGTGGTGATGGCCGTGAACAAGAGCGATTTTCCGGTGATCAAGGCCGTGACGATCTATATCGCGCTGGCGACCATGTTGTTCAACCTGTTGGCCGACCTGGTCTACAAGTTGATCGATCCGCGTGTTCAATTGAAATAAGTCCATCCCGAGGAAACATCATGACTGCAACTGTGCAAACTGCACCGGGGATGGCTGCTCCGGTATCGAAAAGCCTCTGGGCGCTGGGCTGGCAGCGCCTCAAACGCAACAAGGTCGGTTTTATCTCGCTGTGGGTGGTATCGGTCTACCTGTTGATCGCCCTGGGCGGCTGGTTCAATGTGGTCGGCGGCAACTGGCTCAATGAAATTGCCGTGCCGTATGCGCCGCCTTCCTGGGTGGGTGCCAGCGGTGCCGATGTGATGCCGGCCGATGCCTATGACGCGTCCGGCGTCGAGAGTTCCGCGCCTATCGTGACGCTGGCGCGCCAGGAAGATCCGATCGGCAAGGAGTTGACCGAAGCGGAAAAGGATGCCGGCCGTTACAAGGTCGAGGAAGTCAAGAAACGGGAAAGCCTGCCGTTCGGCGCCGACCTGCGAGGTCGCGACGTACTGCAAAAGACCTTGAAAGGGACCTCCACATCGATTTTTGTGGGGATTTTCGGGGCGGTGCTGGCCTTGTTGATCGGGACCACCCTTGGCGCCGTGTCGGGCTACTTCGGCGGCAAGATCGATGACTTGCTGACCTGGTTCTACAGCGTGTTCACCTCGGTGCCCGACATGCTGTTGCTGCTGTCGTTCGCGGCGGTGTCGGGACGCGGCATTACCACCATCATCATGGTGATGGCCCTGACCAGCTGGACCGGTACCTACCGTCTGGTGCGCGCCGAGTACCTCAAGCTCAAGAGCCGTGAGTATGTGCAGGCCGCCAGCGCCATCGGCGCCAGCCACTCGCGCCGTATGTTCGTGCATATCCTGCCGAATATTTCCCATCTGTTGCTGGTGCAGTTTTCCCTGATGACCGTTGCGCTCATCAAATACGAAGCCATCCTGTCCTTCCTTGGCTTTGGCGTCGGTGTACGCCAGGTGAGTCTTGGTTCGATGTTGGCCGAGGCGCCGTCCGAGCTGGTGCAAGGCTACTGGTGGCAAATGCTGGCTGTCACCATTGCCATGTCCATTCTGGTCACGGCGTTCAGTCTGCTGGTGGATGCCCTGCGCGATGCGCTGGATCCGAAAGTGAAATGAGGGGAAGCGGAACCATGACCCAAGACAATTTGTTGTCGATTCGCAATCTGAAAGTCAATTTCCGTCTGGAAAGCGGCGAGCGTTTCGAAGCCCTGAAGGGCATCAGCTTTGATATTCCCAAGCACCGTACCGTCGCACTGGTGGGCGAGTCCGGTTCCGGGAAATCGGTCACCTCCATGGCCATCATGCAGCTGTTGCCGAGCAATAACACCGAAGTGGATCCGGCCAGCGAGATTCTGTTCAACGGCAAGAACCTGCTGACCTTGACCGGTTCCGAGCTGCGCGCGATGCGCGGCAAGGACGTGGCGATGATTTTCCAGGAGCCGATGAGTTCGCTCAACCCGGTCTTCACCGTGGGCGACCAGATCGCCGAAACCCTGATGCTGCATGCCGGTCTGGGACGTTCGGCCGCCAAAAAACGCGTGGTCGAACTGCTGACCGAAGTGGGTCTGCCGGACCCGGCGAAAAAGGCCGGTGCCTATCCGCACCAATTGTCCGGTGGCCAGCAGCAGCGGGTGATGATTGCCATGGCGATCGCCTGCGAACCGAAACTGTTGATCGCAGACGAGCCGACCACGGCGCTGGACGTGACCATTCAGAAGCAGATTCTGGAACTGATCGCCAAGCTGCAGAAGAAGCATGGCATGTCGGTCCTGTTCATTACCCACGATCTGGGGGTGGTTGGCGAGTTTGCCGATGACGTGGTGGTGATGCGTCACGGCGTGATTCGCGAAACCGGTACCGTCAAACAGATTTTCGACGCGCCGAAAGATGCCTATACCAAGGCCTTGCTCAACTGCCGCCCGCATCTGGACCGCCGCCCGATGCGTCTGGCGGTAATTGACGACTTCCTGCGTGAAGGCGGCTACGTCGAGCCGGCCGAACGTCAGCGTGGTTACCTGCCTGACGACGAGATCATTCTCGACGTGCAGGGGCTGGGCAAGTCCTTCGAGAGCCGTGAGGGCTTGTTCGGCAAGCACGTGTTCCACGCCGTCAAGGACGTGTCGTTCAAACTGGCGCGTGGCAAAACGCTGGGTATCGTGGGCGAGTCGGGCTCCGGCAAGACCACGGTCGGACTGACGCTGGTGCGTCTGCACGAAGCCACCGCCGGCAAGGCCTTGTTCCACGGCAAGGATATTCTGTCGATGTCGCCGCGCGAGTTTCAGGATTACAAGCGCCGTATCCAGATCATTTTCCAGAACCCGTATGCGTCGCTGAACCCGCGTTTCACCGTCGGCCAGATTCTGACCGAACCGATGATGCTGCACGATATCGGCACGAATCAGCACGAGCGGCTGCAGATGGCCCGCGAACTGCTCGAGCGCGTCGGACTTCCGGAAAACGCCATGTTCAAGTATCCGCACGAGTTTTCCGGGGGGCAGCGGCAACGTATTGCCATCGCCCGTTGCCTGACCATGAAGCCGGAACTGTTGATCTGCGACGAATCGGTCTCGGCGCTGGATGTGTCGGTACAGGCACAGGTGCTAAACTTGCTGCAGGACCTGCAGGACGAATACCAGTTGTCCTACCTGTTTATCTCCCATGATCTGGCCGTGGTCAAACACATCTCCGATCAGGTCATGGTGATGAACAAGGGCGAGGTGGTCGAGCAGGCCGATGCCGACGATATCTACCTGCGACCCAAGCAGGACTACACCCGCCGCTTGCTGTCTTCCATTCCGCAAGGCTGGGTCAACGAGGCGATTGTCGCGGCCTGATTCCGGACATTCGCTGCTGCCAAATGCCCCCGTCGAGGTGACTCGCGGGGGTATTTGTTTTCGGGTGGATCGGGTGTCGCGTCATACAGTGGTTTTTTGGGATTCCTCTGATAAGGTGAAAGAGTGACGGCAAGTAAGCTGCTCACTTACCTCCCCACTCAGGAAATACTCATGTCCCTGCTTGCCCAGATTGTGTCGCCGCTCGTGCCGGTGGCCATGGTTATCGGTTTTGGCTATCTCGCTGGCCGTCTGCGTCGTCTGGCGCGTCAGGATAGTGTGTTGATTACCCGGCTGGTGCTCGACTGGATCTTTCCGCCGATGCTGCTGGCCGGCATGGCAACCACCCCGCGGGCGCAATTGCTCGATGGCCGCTTCATTGGCTGCGCTCTGCTGAGCATGATGGGCATGTATCTGCTGGTGCTGTTGGCGGGCTATCGCTGCGGTGGTCGCCGGGTGGCCGCCTTGCGGGCGTTTGTCTGCGCCTTTCCCGATGCCGCGTTTATGGGAATTCCCATTCTGGCGGCCATGTTTGGTCAGTCCAGTCTCTATGCCGTGTTGGTGGTCAATCTGGTGAGCAGTCTGGTGATGATCCCCCTGACCACCATGTTGCTGGAGGAGCGGGGGCAGCACGGCAGTCGCATTACCGTCTTCGTCGCTACCCTCATGGCGGCGCTGAAACGCCCATTGGTATGGGCACCGCTGCTGGGTATTGTTTTGTCACTGACCGGCACGGTCTTGCCCAAGCCGGTTTACAGCGGTCTGACCTTGATCGGTTCTGCGACCTCGGGGGTGTCGTTGTTCTGTCTTGGCTTGATTATTTCCTGCGTGGTGTTGCGGCTGACTCGCGAAGTCTGGCTGGTCATCGCCCTGAAAAACTTGCTCCATCCCCTGGTGACGATGGCTTTGTTGCTGGCGTTGGGGCTGCATGGCACCTCCGCCCGCGAGCTGTTGCTGCTGTCGGCATTGCCCTCGGCAACCATGACCGCGATGTTTGCCAATGAAGCCCGCGCCTATGAGGCAGAAGCCTCCGGGGCGATTTTGTTGGGTACCCTGTTGTCGCTTGTTACCTTTCC
>JAGLBD010000091.1 GCA_018260425.1 Pseudogulbenkiania sp.
GACTGAAAATGTTGCAGTCCACCGGCGTCAAACTGGCCATTATCACCGGCCGCGCTGCCCCCTCGGTAGAACACCGGGCGCGTGGACTGGGTATCGACTATTACTACGCAGGTATTCACGACAAGCGTACCGCCTTCCAGAGCCTGCTCGATGAAACCGGGCTGACCGGAGAAGACTGTGCCTACATTGGCGACGATGTGGTCGACTTGCCGGTCATGCTGCGTTCGGGACTTGCGGTTGCCGTTCCCGATGCACCGGCGCTGGTGCGTCAACATGCCCACTACGTCACCGGTGCGGCCGGCGGCAAGGGCGCGGTGCGCGAGCTGTGCGAACTGATCCTCCAGGCGCAGGGCAACCTTGACCGACTGATGGCCGGGTATCTGGAATGATCCGCCAAAAACTGTTCCCCTTCCTGTTGATCCTGCTGATGGGACTGCTGACCTTCTGGCTGGACCAGGTCTCGCAAATCACCCTGTTCAGCCGCGACCTCAATCCGCAACGCCCGGAGTTCGTCGCCAACGGGCTGACGGCCACGCGTTTCGATGTCCAAGGCAAGCTCCATGAGCGGCTGACCGCCGACAAGGCCTGGCAATTTCCCAAGCAGCACGATGTCTACTTCGACAACGGCCTGCTGACGATGTTCCGCTCGGGCGTGCTGGACAGTACCTTCAAATCCGAGACCGGGCGCTACAACCCGCGCACCCGCCAGGGCTTCTTCGACCACCGGGTACGCATGGACAAGCCCGCGACGGCAGAGCAGCCGGCGACGAGCCTGACAACCACGGCCATGACGCTGGATGGCCAGAACAACATCGTACGCTCCGCCACACCGGTGGAAATCCACCATGGCATCTCTGTCGCCAACAGCGTGGGTTTCACCTATGACTATCGCAATAAGCAGGCGCACTTGCTGTCCAACGTGAGGATACTCTATGCAAAGTAACTGTCTGAAAGCGCTCCTGATTCTGTCATGCCTGAGCGCCGGCCCGGCTCTGGCGGAAAAAGCCGACCGCGACCAACTCCTGAACATCACCGCTGGTGATGCAAAATGGGACCAGATCAAAAAGGTCACCGTTCTGACCGGCAACGTCGTGGCCATTCAAGGCACCATGACCATCAAAAGCGATCAAGCCTGGATGACCGAAGACGACAAAGGCAACCAGACGCTGGTTTCCCATGGCAAACCCGTCACGTTCCGGCAGCGCGCCGACCCCGATGCCAACGGTGTGGTCAAATGGATCGATGCCCAGGCGGATCGCGTCGACTACACGACCCAGACCCATCAGGCGGTCCTGACCGGCAACGCCCGGGTCAAAAAAGGCGATGATTTCGTCAAGGGCGAAGTCATTACCTACAATACGGTGACCCAGATTGTCGAGAGCATTGGCGGCACAAGCAACAATGCCAACAATGGTCGCGTCAACATCATCATTACCCCGAACAAGACCAATGCCTCCGCCCCGGCGGCTTCCGGAAAGAAACCATGACAGCAAGCCATCTGGATGTTTCCGGGCTAAAGAAACGTTTCAAGAAGCGCACCGTGGTCAAAGATGCTTCACTGAGCATTGCCAGTGGTGAAGTGGTGGGATTGCTCGGGCCGAACGGAGCGGGCAAGACCACCAGCTTTTACATGATCGTCGGCCTGATCGGTGCCGATGACGGGACGATCACTCTGGACGACAAGGACATCACCCGTTTCCCCATCCACAAGCGCGCCCACATGGGACTGGGTTACCTGCCACAGGAGGCATCGATTTTCCGGAAAATGACCGTGGATGAAAACATCCGTGCCATTCTGGAAATTTCCGGTCTGAAAGGCAATGAGCTGGAACAGCAACTGTCACTGCTGCTCGATGACCTGAACATCGCCCACTTGCGCGACAGCGCTGCGCTGTCCCTGTCGGGCGGGGAACGCCGCCGGGTGGAGATCGCCCGCGTGCTGGCCACCCGTCCCCGTTTCATCCTGCTGGACGAGCCGTTTGCCGGTGTCGACCCGATTGCCGTTATCGATATCCAGAAAATCATTTCCTTCCTGAAGAAAAAAGGCATTGGCGTTCTGATCACCGATCACAACGTCCGGGAAACCCTGCGGATCTGCGACCGCGCCTACATCATCAGCGACGGCAGCGTCCTCGCCTCCGGTATTCCCGAAGCGCTGGTCAACAATGAAAAAGTCCGCGAAGTCTATCTCGGCGAACATTTCCGCTTGTAAACCATGAAGCCGTCACTGCAGCTCAAGGTCTCCCAACAACTGACGCTGACACCGCAGTTGCAGCAGTCCATCAAACTGCTGCAGCTCTCGACGCCGGAACTGCAGATGGAGGTGGAGCGTTTTTTGCTCGAAAATCCTCTGCTGGAACGAACCGACGATGTGGCCGTTGGCAAAGAAGAGGCTCCGGCCACCGAGCAGGCCGCCGCAGAGACCGACAGCCGCTCCGACGATGCCTCGGCCGAATCGCCGGGAGACTGGAGCAGCAGTTCGGGAAGCCGCCGCGATGGCGATGACGACTACGACCCGATGGCCAATGTGCCAGTGGTCGCCACCTTGCGCGAGCATCTGATCGCCCAGCTGGGGGAAATCGCCCTTTCGCACCAGGACAGCGCGCTGGTGCGCCTGTTGATCGAAGAACTCGATGACGATGGCTATCTGACCGTGGAATTGGCGGAATTGGTCGGCGAACTCCCGGAAGAACTGGAACTGGGCGTCGACGAGCTGTCGATCGCGCTGCGTTTTCTCCAGCAGTTCGACCCGCCCGGCGTCGGGGCCCGCAACCTCCCCGAATCGCTGGCACTGCAACTGGAGCGCCTGCCCGGCGAGGTTCCGGGCCGGACACTTGCCAGCCGGCTGGTGAAAGAGCATTTCGAACTGCTCGGCAATCGCGACCTCGCCAAACTGCGCAAGGTGTGCAATGACGAGGCGGCTCTACGCGAAGCCCGGCAATTGATCGCCCGACTCAACCCTCGTCCGGCCGCCGGATTCGGCGAGGACGACACGCATTACGTCATCCCTGACATCTCGGTACGCAAGCGCGCCGGACGCTGGGTCGCCGAACTCAATCAGGCGGCGGTGCCCCGCTTGCAGGTCAGTCAGCTTTACGCCGGGATGCTGGCACAAAACCGTCAGGGCAACGGAGAACTCTCCAACCGGCTTCAGGAAGCACGTTGGCTGGTCAAGAACATTCAGCAACGATTTGACACTATCCTGAAAGTATCGGAAGCTATTGTACAAAGACAACAAACGTTCTTTGAAGAAGGTGAAGTGGCCATGCGCCCGCTGATTTTGCGCGATATCGCAGAAGAAGTCGGATTGCATGAATCCACGGTTTCCAGGGTGACGACGCAGAAATACCTGCTCTGTCCGCGCGGTCTGTTCGAACTCAAATACTTTTTCGGCAGCGCACTGGAAACAGACAGCGGCGGCGAGTGCTCCGCCACCGCCATCAAGGCTCACCTGAAGCGCCTTATCGACTCTGAAAACCCTTCCCGCCCCTTGTCGGACAATGCTTTGGCCGACGAACTGGCCAAACAGGGAATTCAGGTTGCCAGACGGACTGTGGCGAAGTATCGTGAAGCCATGCAGATCCCTCCTGCCAGCCAACGCAAGGCGCTGTGACTGCCGCGATTCCCTTACCCTGGAACGCATAGAGAACTATCAGCACATCCGGCCAAACCCGACCGGATAGTCAACAAAGAAGGAGTTAGGGTATGAACCTCAAAGTGACCGGTCTTCATCTCGAAATCACCCCGGCTCTGCGCGAGTACCTCGAAAGCAAGATCGAACGCATTGCCCGCCATGTCGATCAGTTGATTGACGTCTCCGTCACCCTGTCCGTCGACAAACTGGTGCAAAAAGCCGAAGTCAACGTACACCTGTCCGGCAAGGACATCCATGTGGAGGCCACCGATAACGACATGTATGCCGCCATCGATGCCCTGATGGACAAACTGGATCGTCAGGTGCTCAAGCACAAGGAAAAGAACTCGGAACACCGCGGCGCCGGTGCCGGTGCACAGCCGGAAGCCTCGCTGTAAGTCACACAGATTGACCGCGGGAACCTTCGGGTTCCCGTTTTTCTTTGCTAAGCACCTCGGGCTGGACGTAAAATCGACTGGTTTTTCTCGAGTTGCACAGAGAACCCTATGAGCCTGATCGGCAAAATCCTTACTGCGAACCACATTCTTCTCGACCTGGACGTGTCCAGCAAGAAACGCGTCTTCGAGCAGGTTGGCCTGCTTGTCGAAAATACCCGTGGTATCGCACGCAGCGAAATTTTTGATTGCCTGTTCGCCCGTGAAAAGCTGGGCTCGACAGGTCTTGGCCAGGGAGTTGCCATCCCGCATGGCCGGGCACACGGACTGAAAGAGGCCACCGGCATCTTCATCCGCCTGAAGCAGCCCATTCCTTTTGACGCGCCGGATGGCAAACCGGTACAGAGCCTGTTCGTGCTGCTGGTGCCCGAACAAGCCACCGATCTCCACTTGCAGGTCTTGTCCGAGCTGGCCCAGCTGTTTTCGAGCCGTCAGGTTCGCGAGCAATTGCTGTCGGCGAACAGCAAGGAAGACATTCACGACCTGCTGACACAATGGTGCGCCAATGCCTAGCGTAACGGTCCGCAAGCTGTATCAGGAAAACCAGCAGAAACTCAATCTCAGCTGGGTCGCCGGCACAGCCGGGGCCGACAACATCATAGGCAACGACGACCAACGCCCGACATTGGCGCTGGTCGGCCACCTGAATTTCATCCACCCCAACCGGGTGCAGGTACTGGGACTCGCCGAGGTCAGCTACCTCGACCGGCTGGAACAGTCTGCGGCCAAAACCGCGCTGGACCAGTTGTTCCACAAGACCATGTCGGTCGTGATCGTCGCCAACGGACAGGCTGTGCCCAAGCTGCTGCGCGACTACTGCCACACCCATAACGTCCCGCTCATGTCCACCCCGCTGGAAAGCCCCTACCTGATGGATGTGCTGCGCATCTATCTGGCGCGTGCGCTGGCGGTGTCCACCGTATTGCACGGCGTCTTTCTGGACGTACTGGAAATCGGCGTACTGATCATGGGCGACTCGGCGATGGGCAAGAGCGAGTTGGCGCTGGACCTGATTTCGCGAGGCCACGGACTGGTGGCCGATGATGCGGTGGAACTCTACCGTATCGGCCCCGAGACCCTGGAAGGCCGCTGCCCGCCGCTGCTGCGCGACTTTCTGGAAGTGCGCGGGCTAGGTATTCTGAACATCCGTACCATCTTCGGCGAAACGGCGGTTCGTCCGAAAAAAGTTCTCAAGCTCATCATTCATCTGGTCAAGGCCAATGATCAGGCGATGCAGGCGCTGGACCGGCTCAATATCCAGTCGGAAACTCAGGACATTCTCGGCGTAACGGTACGTAAAGTGGTACTGCCGGTGGCAGCAGGCCGTAACCTCGCCGTACTGGTCGAGGCGGCGGTACGCAACTATATCCTGCAATTGCGCGGTATCGACAGCACCCGTGAATTCATCGAGCGCCATACCAACTTCCTCAGAGAACAGGAACATGCAGCTGATTCTGATTAGCGGCTTGTCGGGTTCCGGCAAGTCAGTGACCCTCCGCACTCTGGAAGACTCCGGCTTCTACTGCGTCGATAACCTGCCGGCCACCATGCTGGCCGAAGCCTTGAACCTGTATGCCGACTTCGGCTACGAACGGATTGCCATCAGTGTCGATACCCGTTCGGGGCCGTCGCTTGGGGCGCTGCCGGGGGAAATGCTCAAACTCCGGGAAAGAGGCGCCGATGTCCGGCTGCTGTTCCTCGAGTCGCAAGAAGACACACTGGTCAAACGCTTTTCGGAAACCCGGCGTCGTCATCCCCTGTCGAGTCCTGGCCTGACCGTCAGGGAGTGCATCGCCCTGGAACGCGAGTTGCTGGCCGATGTGCAGGAACTCGGCACCCGTATCGACACCAGCGACATGTCGGCCAATGCCCTGCGCCAGTGGGTAAAGGCGCTGGTCGACACCGATATCGGCAAACTCACGCTGGTATTTCAGTCCTTCGGCTTCAAACATGGCGTGCCGCTGGACGCCGACTTTGTGTTCGATGTCCGCTGTCTGCCCAATCCCTATTACGATCCGGCCTTGCGTCCGTTGACCGGCCATGACCAACCCATCATCGACTTTTTCCTCAAAGCACCGGAAGTCGGTGACATGATCAATGACATCGAGGCCATGGTCCGCAAATGGCTGCCGTCTTTCGGCAAGGAAGGCCGCAGCTACCTCACCGTCGCCATAGGCTGCACCGGTGGCCAGCACCGCTCGGTGTACATAGCCAGCAACCTCGCCGTGCGCTTCGCCGCGTCGCGGGTGTTGGTACGCCATCGCCAGCTGGATAGTCAATGAGCACGCCAAAAACCGTCACCGTCGCCCTGACCGGGGCGTCGGGTTTGCCCTTTGGTCTGTCCCTGATCGACCGACTGCTGGCGGCCGGCGTTCGCGTCTGGGTGCTTTACTCGCAGGCTGCGCAAGTGGTGGCCCGGCAGGAAATGGACCTGACCCTCCCGTCGCGCCCCGCCGAATTCAAGCAGTGGCTGCTGGAACGCAACGCTGTCGCGCCGGAGCAGGTCGAGGTATTCGGTCGCGAAGAGTGGTTCGCCCCGGTCGCCTCGGGCTCCAACCCAGCCGATGCAATGGTGATTTGCCCCTGCTCGATGGGTACGCTGGCCGCGGTGGCTACCGGGATGTCCGACAACCTGATTGAACGTGCCGCCGATGTTTCCATCAAGGAAGGCCGCAAGCTGGTGCTGGTGCCGCGCGAAACGCCGCTGTCCGTCATTCATCTGGAAAACATGTTGAAACTGGCCAGACTGGGCGTGGTGATTCTCCCTCCGGTGCCCGCTTTCTACACCCATCCCCGTACCATCGATGACATCATCGACTTTATTGTCTCGCGCATCCTCGACCAGTTGGGGGTTCCCAATCAGTTGATCCCGCGCTGGGGAGACCCCGTACAGGAGTAATACCATGCACGATGCCCCGGTTTTGAGCCTTGAAGCACTCCGCCAACTGGAAGCTGTGGCACGTCGGGATGGTATAGACCTGATGGCAAGAGCGGCGCAGGCCGTCCTTGAGTGGGTGGAGGCCCGCCTTGATTCACCCGCCTTGCTGCTGGTGGCCGCCGGCCCGGGCAATAACGGCGGAGATGCCTTACTGGCCGCCTGCCTGCTGTTCCAGGCCGGTTACGCCGTGGAAGTCCTGTTGCCGGAAACACCCCGCACCGCCGAAGCACAGGCGGCGCTCCGTCAGGCCAACGCATTGGGTATTCCAATATTGTCCAGCTTGCCGGAGCCAACCCCCGCTCCCGACCTGATTATTGACGGCCTGTTCGGCATCGGCATGGACCGTGCTCCGGAAGGCCTCTGGACCACCCTGCTGACCCGACTTGACCAACTGCCGTCCCGCCGTCTGGCACTGGACGTTCCCAGTGGCCTCAATGGCTGGACCGGTGTTGCACCCGGGGTCTGTCTGCGCGCCGACCATACCCTGACCTTTCTCGCCCATAAACCGGGTCTGTTTACCGCCGATGGCGCCGATTACGCTGGCGAAGTCACGCTGGCAACGCTGGGATGGCCGGCTGACGACTTGCCTGAGCCTTGTGGCGAGCTGAATGAGCCGTCGGCAGAATCATTGCGCCGTCGCCGCAATAGCCACAAGGGCAGCCATGGCACGGTGCTGGTGGAAGGCGGCGCATCCGGCATGGCTGGTGCGGCGATTCTGGCCGGGCGGGCGGCACTGCTGGCGGGTGCCGGCAAGGTACATCTGCGCATGCATGGCCCCTTCCCTCCCTACGACAGCCAGACACCCGAACTGATGCTGCATGGCGCAGGGGAAGCCCTCCCCGATGCCGTGGTATGGGTGTGCGGCCCCGGACTTGGCACATCGCAGCACGCGCGTCATGCCCTCGAACAGGCGCTGGAGAGCGACCTGCCACTGGTGCTGGATGCCGATGCCCTCAATCTGCTGGCCAGCGACGCCCTGCTGGCCTCACGGCTTTCCCGCCGCACGGCCGCCACGGTGATCACCCCGCACCCCGGCGAAGCGGCCCGCTTGCTGGGCATGACCACCCGCGAGGTTCAGGCCAATCGTCCTCTGGCGGTGCAAACATTGGCAAGACAGCTGGCCTGCCAGGTGGTGCTCAAAGGGGCAGGCAGCTTGATTGGCTCGCCTGATGGTTATTTCCTCATCAACACCACGGGCAGCCCGGCGCTGGCAGCCGCCGGACAAGGTGATGTGCTCAGCGGTGTTATCGCGGCATTCATTGCGCAAGGAATGCCATTGGCAAATGCAGTGACGCTTGCAGTACACTGCCATGGTCTTGCCGGTGAAGAGTATCACCGTGAGGCCGGCGGCCCTATCGGCCTCACCGCCTCGGAAACGGCCCGACGGATCGGCCGGATCATTAACCAGCTCATCGGCTGACGCCGGAATCATTGCCTGACAAGGATCACTGTCTTGACTCGCCAACAGAAAGCCTACGCCTGCGGTTTGTCCGCTGTTCTCGCCTGGTCCACCGTTGCCACGGCATTCAAGATCAGTCTTGCCCATCTCTCCCCGGCACAACTGGTGTTGTACGCCAGTCTCGCCTCCCTGCTGGCCTTGTTGGCGATCCTGCTGGTGCAAGGACGTCTGCCCGAGCTGGTGCAGGCGGCACGAACTGACTGGAAGCGCTCGCTATTGTTCGGCGCCATCAATCCCTTTGCTTACTATCTCGTTTTGTTTCAGGCCTATGCCCTGCTACCGGCACAAGAAGCCCAGGCCATCAATTACACCTGGGCCTTGACCATGACGCTCTTGGCCATTCCGGTGCTGGGCCAGCGCCTGCGTGCCCAGGATGCGCTGGGAGCGCTGTGTTGTTACATCGGGGTGTTGGTGATAGGCACCCATGGCGATCTGCTAGGCTTGAACTTCTCCAATCTGCGTGGCGTCGGCTTTGCACTGGTATCCACCCTGCTCTGGGCGTCGTACTGGTTGCTCAATACCCGTGACGAGCGTGAGCCGGTCATTGGCCTCACCCTCAACTTTGCCTTTTCCCTGCCGCTGACACTGGCATGGTGTGCCGCGACCGGCGAACTGGGTGCCGTGGCCTGGCAAGGATTGGCCGGGGCGGCCTATGTCGGGGCCTTCGAGATGGGCTTCACTTTCGTACTGTGGTTAAGTGCGATGAAACTCACTGACAGCACCGCCGGAATCGCCAACCTGATTTTTCTGTCGCCACTGGTGTCCCTGCTGCTGATCCACTTTATCGTGGGCGAGCCGGTCTATGCGTCGACCCTGAGTGGACTTGCCATGATTCTGACCGGCCTCGCCGTGCAAAAAATCTCCCTGCGCCGCCTACGCTCGGCCTGAGCCGCAGCGACAAGCATTTTTTGAAATTAACGGTAGGTTACCGGGGGTTAGAGTAAGCGCGTCACCACGCTTGCTCTGGAAAAATTACCCGATGATATCACTCTGCCCCTCAGCGGCCTTCCTGCATGACTTGTCCGTAACGTTACGACACCAGCTGCGCAAGGGATGGCACCGGTTAGTCAGCTTGCTGTGCTGCACTCGCAAGAGCAACCTAGCCCCCAGTCATCCAGCCCCCTACAAAAGGCACAACACCGAGGATACTTTCGGCAGGCGTATCTCGAGCGTCATGGGGAACGGTGCTACCAGCTGGCCCTGCTACACGAGACTAGCCGCCCACTGTCCGGACAGTGTCACCACGATGACCCATAGTGATGTTTCGGCAGTGCTTGATGGCGAGGACGAACTTTCTACCCTACCCGCCCACCGTCCGGACAGTGTCACCACGATGACCCATAGTGATGTTTCGGCAGTGCTTGATGG
>JAGLBD010000011.1 GCA_018260425.1 Pseudogulbenkiania sp.
CAGGTTTGCCTGCGGGGCATTGCTTTGGGCTTGACGAGGCGTTAGTCGAGGTTCTTCGACACGATCTCGTAGACGTCCTTGGACAGCTTGGCGGCCATCAGGCGTTCCAGTTCGGCCTTCATCAGGGCGGCGCGCACCGGCTCGATCTTGGTGCGGCGGTTGAACAGCGACACGATGCGGCTGGCCACCTGCGGGTTGAGCGCATCCAGGGCCAGTACCTGATCGGCCAGGAAGCGGTAACCACTGCCGTCTGCAGCATGGAAGTGCAGCATGTTGCGACCGAAAGCGCCCAGCAAGGCACGGGCCTTGTTCGGGTTCTTCAGCGTGAAGGCCGGGTGCTGCATCGCGCTCTTGACCTGTTCCAGCGTGCCGTCGATCTGGCTCGACGCGATCAGGGTGAAGTACTTGTCCATCACCAGCGGATCTTTTTCCCAGCGTTCGGCGAACTCGCGCAAGGAATCGTTGCGCTCGCTGGAGTCGCGGTCGCGCAGTGCCAGCAGGGCACCCATCTGGTCGGTCATAGTGTCGGCCTTCTGGAATTGGCTGCGGGCCAGTTCCAGCGAGCGTGCGTCGTCGCTGCGGCACATCATCGCCAGGGCACGGTTTTTCAGGGCACGCTTGCCGGCGTCTTGCGGACGGTAGTCACGGGTGACATTCATGTCATACGCTTCACGCCATTCGCTGCGCAGACCACTGGACAGAGCATCCAGCACGCTTTCGCGGACCTCGTGAATCAGCGTCGGGTCGGCGGCATCGAGCAATTCGATGATGTCGGCCACGCTAGGCAGCAACAGCATCAGGGCCTTGAAGGCCGGGTCGGCGGCATGATCCTTCAGCACGGCGCGGAAGGCGCTGATGAAGGTGTCCGGGACCAGTGCCGGCTTGCCAGCGCTGCGGGCGGCGATCAAGGACTTGAACAGACGTTCGGCATAGGTCTGACCGGCTTCCCAGCGGCTGAACGGGTCCGAGTCATTGGCCATCAGGAAGGCCAGATCGTTATCGCTCCAGTCATAGTTCAAGCGAACCGGGGCCGAGAAGCCGCGTAGCAGGGACGGGACCGGACGCGCCGGGATGTCGGTGAAGACAAAGCGCTCTTCGGCCTTGCGCAGGCTCAGTACCCGGGTGCTTTGCGTGGCTTCGGTTTCGTCTTCCAGTTTGAGCGGCAGGTCGCGGCCGTCTTCCCCGACCAGACCCATGGCAAACGGGATATGGAACGGCTGCTTGCTGTCCTGACCCGGTGTGGCCGGGCAGGACTGGCGTACCGTCAAGGTGAAGGTGCGGGCCACCGGGTCGTAGTTGCCGCTGGCATCCAGTACCGGTGTGCCGGCCTGGCTGTACCACAGCGCGAACTGCTCGAGGTCGGCACCGTTGGCGTCGGCCATGGCGGCGCGGAAGTCATCGCAGGTCACCGCCTGACCGTCATGGCGGCGGAAATAGAGGTCCATGCCCTTGCGGAAACCGGCTTCGCCCAGCAGGGTGTGGTACATGCGCACCACTTCCGAGCCTTTTTCGTAGATGGTCATGGTGTAGAAGTTATTCATCTCGATATAGGAATCGGGACGAACCGGGTGAGCCGTCGGACCGGCATCTTCCGGGAACTGATGGCCGCGCAGACCGATGACGTCGCTGATGCGCTTGACCGCACGGCTGGTCATGTCGGCCGAGAATTCCTGATCGCGGAATACCGTCAGGCCTTCCTTCAGCGACAGCTGGAACCAATCGCGACAGGTGACGCGGTTGCCGGTCCAGTTATGGAAGTACTCGTGGCCGATCACCCGTTCGATGCCTTCGAAGTCATCGTCGGTAGCGGTTTCCTGACGGGCCAGCACGTACTTGGTATTGAAAATGTTCAGGCCCTTGTTTTCCATGGCGCCCATATTGAAGTCACCGACGGCGACAATCATGTAGATGTCGAGGTCGTACTCAAGGCCGAAGCGGGTTTCATCCCACTTCATCGAGCGCTTCAGCGAGTCCATGGCGTGCTGCACCTTGTCCTGATCGGCCGGCTCGGTCCAGACTTCCAGTGCCACTTCACGACCACTCAGGGTGGTGAAGGTGTCTTTCATGGCGGAGAGGCGACCGGCGACCATGGCGAACAGGTAGGCCGGCTTGCGGTACGGGTCGACCCATTTCACCCAGTGGCGCTTCTTGTCCAGCATGCCTTCGCCGACCTTGTTGCCGTTGGACAGGAGTACCGGGTACTTCTGTTTGTCGGCGACGATGGTAGTGGTGAACTTGGCCATCACGTCCGGACGGTCCGGGTAGAAGGTGATCTTGCGGAAACCTTCCGGTTCGCACTGGGTGAACAGGTTGCCATTGGAGGCATACAGCCCCATCAGGCTGGTGTTGGACGCCGGGTCCAGCGTGGTCTCGATTTCCAGGATAAAGCTGTCCGGAACATTCAGCACTGCCAGCACGCCCGTCTCGAGACGGTAACGGTCTTCCGGCAGTTTCTGGCCGTCAACGGCCACCGACAGCAGGGTGGCGCTGCCATCCAGCAACAGGGTATCGGTTGCCGCGGCCTTTTCGTTGCGATTGATCACCATGCGCGAATGAACGCGGGTGGCGGTCTCCTCGATCTCGAACCGCAGATCCACGCGATCGACCAGAAAAGCAGGGGCTGCGTAGTCCTTGCGGTATTTGATTTCGGGCTGTTGTGACATGTTTCTCTACTACCTTTCAACCTTTGTGGGGTGGTGGGGCGCTTCGTTATTTTGCCTGGCCGATCCAGCGCCCACTGTGTTCAGCGACGATGAAACGGCAGGTGTCCTTGGCAGATTCCGTGAGTCGCAGTGCGACCTCGATCAACTCGTCGCGGCGGAAAGCATGGGCGCGAACCGTGTCACCCGCGGCAAACCGTGCCAGCGCCTTGTCCAGATCGGTGGCTTTCAGTCCGTCGATGGCAATCAGTACGTCGCCGCCGGACAGGCCTGCCGCTTGTGCCGCACCGCCGTCCAGAACATGGGTCAGTTTCACGCCGCTCGCATCGGCGGCGGTTTTGACGCCGAGGGTCAGGCGGGCAGGGCGCGGTTTGACCGCCTCGACCAGCGAACCGTGGTCACTGGCCGATTCCGCGTAATCCCATTCCAGCGTGATGCCCTGAGTGGCGAGCAAGTCTTCAAGCGGTAGCTCTTCGGTGGAGCGCAGTGCCTTGTCGAAGAACGGGGCGAGATCCAGACCGGTGGCCTGCGCGGCGACGGCTTCCCATTCGCCTTCTTCCAGTCCCTTGCCGTCGGCGAGCCACTTGGCCCACAGTGCTTTCATTACATCGTCGAGGCTCTTGGCATTGGCGGTGTCGCGGCGGATCAGCAAATCCAGTGCCAGTGCCGCCAGCGAGCCTTTGGTGTAATAGCTGACGATGCTGTTGGGGCTATTCTCGTCCTGACGGTAGTACTTGGTCCATGCATCGAAGCTGGAGTCGACCAGCGTCTGTTTCAGCCGCCCGGCACCACGGCGAACGCCGCTGAGGGTCTTGGCCAGCAGACCGAGATAGCGTTTCTCGTCGATCAGCCCCGAGCGAACCAGCGCGATATCGTCATAGTAGGAGGTAATGCCCTCGAACGCCCACAGCAAGGTCGTGTGGCCTTCGCGGGTCAGGTCGTAGGGGGTGAATACCGCCGGCTTCATGCGCTTGACGTTCCAGCTGTGGAAGTATTCGTGGCTGATCAGGCCCAGCAATTGCAGATAGCCGTCCGTGATGTCGCTGGCTCCGGGCGCCGGCAGGTCGTCGCGGTTGGCCATCAGTGCGGTAGAGGCACGGTGCTCCAGACCGCCATAGATATCCTTGCCGGCGAACAGCATGAACACGTAGCGGTCAAACGGCGCAGGTTCGCCGAAGAAGCGGATTTGCCACTCACAGATTTTTTTGACGTCTTTGGCCAGACGCTTGAGGTCGGCAGTGAAACGGCCGGAGATCACGAATTCGTGCGGGACCCCGCAGGCTTTGAAGCTGACCCGTTCAAAGCGGCCCATTTCGACCGGATGATCGATCAATTCGTCATAGTTGGCGGCGCGATAGCGGCCAAACGCGGATTTCTTTTTGACATCGACGGCCGGCAGGGCCGTGGCCACCTGCCAGTCTTCGTAATGCTTGCCCTCGGGCGGCAGAATCTCCACTTCGCACGGCGACGTCTCGTAGCCTTCGGCCATGAGGAAAACGCTGGTGCCATTGAAGAAGCCGCGTTGACTGTCGAGCCAGGCGCCGCGAACCGAGAGGTCATAGGCGTACACCTGATAGCTCAGTACCAGCGGTCCTTTGACCGGGGCGGCTTGCCAGGTGTGTTTGTCGAGTTTCTGCAGGGCGATTTTTTTGCTGCCGGAACTGGCCGTCAGAGCGATGATGTGGCGTGAAAACTCGCGAATCATGTAACTGCCGGGTATCCACGCGGGGAGCTGGAAAACCTGCCCTTTTTTGGCGGGTTCCCGGACGGTGAGTGTTACTTCGAACAGGTGAGCTTCTGGGGAGACCGGGCGGATACGATACTGAACAGGCACATTCATGTCGGACTTACCTGCGGATGCATAAAAATGAGGATTCTATCATTGCTATATCCTTATTGCAGAGACATATGACGAATTGATCCACGTCAAGGGCGTAATCGAACATGACAATATAATCCGGTGTGTTGGTGTCGGTCTGTGTCGGGCCGATACCCGCTCTGACTCGCTCCGAACGCTATTCCTGCCGGCTTCACGAACCAGCATTTCAGTGGCCCACATGGGCCAATTGATTTAGAATACCGCGTTGAATATACGGGGTAAGAGCGCTCGAACCGACACACTGTCAAAGCGACACAAGATCGCCATAAACATGTCTTGCGTTCAAGCGCTTGATTTATCTCAAGTTCGGAATGCTGGTGGCAAGGAAGCCTCGTCCTTATGACCTATCTTGGGTCGCGGGAAGCGGATTTCAAGCTGCACGGTTTTATCGTTCTGAGTTTGCAACCTTGGAGAAAACCTTAAATGGAAACGCAATCCACTTATAACTATAAGGTGGTGCGCCAGTTTGCCGTGATGACCGTTGTCTGGGGCATCGTCGGTATGCTG
This sequence comes from Pseudogulbenkiania sp., assembly GCA_018260425.1. Classification (GTDB taxonomy): domain Bacteria; phylum Pseudomonadota; class Gammaproteobacteria; order Burkholderiales; family Chromobacteriaceae; genus Paludibacterium. The sequence continues at coordinate 5,047 of JAGLBD010000011.1, forward strand.
GTGGGCGTCATTATCGCGGCCCAATTGGTATGGCCGGAGCTCAATTTCGGGCCCTGGTTCCACTTTGGCCGTCTGCGCCCTCTGCACACGAACGCAGTGATTTTCGCCTTTGGCGGCTGCGGTCTGTTCGCCACGTCTTACTATGTCGTGCAGCGGACCTGTAACGTCCGACTCATCTCCGACAAACTGGCTGCCTTCACCTTCTGGGGCTGGCAACTGGTGATCTTGCTTGCTGCTATTTCCTTCCCGCTGGGTTACACCTTCGGCAAGGAATACGCCGAGCTCGAATGGCCGATCAAAGTGCTGATCACCATTATCTGGGTTGTGTATGCCATTGTGTTCTTCGGCACCCTTGCTATCCGCAAGGTCAAGCACATCTACGTGGCCAACTGGTTCTACGGCGCCTTCATTCTGGCCGTGGCACTGCTGCACATCGTTAACAGCGCCTTTATCCCGGTAAGCCTGACCAAGTCCTACTCGGTCTACTCCGGTGCGGTGGATGCGATGGTTCAGTGGTGGTATGGCCACAACGCGGTAGGCTTCTTCCTGACCGCCGCCTTCCTCGGCATGATGTACTACTTCGTTCCGAAACAGGCCGGCCGTCCGATCTACTCCTATCGTCTGTCTGTCGTGCACTTCTGGGCGCTGATCTTCACCTATATGTGGGCAGGTCCGCACCATCTGCACTATACCGCTCTGCCTGACTGGACCCAGTCCGTCGGCATGGTGTTCTCGCTGGTTCTGCTGGCTCCGAGCTGGGGCGGTATGATCAACGGCATCATGACCCTGTCCGGCGCATGGCACAAACTGCGTACCGATCCGGTGCTGAAATTCCTGATCGTGTCGCTGTCGTTCTACGGTATGTCGACCTTCGAAGGTCCGATGATGTCCATCAAAACCGTCAATGCCCTGTCGCACTATACCGACTGGGGTATCGGCCACGTGCACTCCGGTGCCCTGGGCTGGGTCGGCTTCATCACCATCGGTTCGATCTACTACCTGATCCCGCGTCTGTGGGGCCGTGAACAAATGTTCAGCCTGAAGCTGATCGAGGCACATTTCTGGCTGGCAACCGTCGGCGTGGTGCTGTACATCGCTTCCATGTGGATCTCCGGTGTGACCCAAGGTCTGATGTGGCGCGCCCTGAACCCGGATGGCACCCTGACCTACGCGTTCATCGAGTCCGTCAAAGCCACCTACCCGTACCTGACCGTTCGTGTTATCGGCGGCCTGCTGTACCTGGTTGGTATGCTGGTGATGGCCTACAACGTGTTCCGCACCATCAGCGTTGGCAAGGCAGTTGATGCCAAGATCCCGGCTGTCGCCGCCCACGGTCACGCTTGATGCGGAAAAGGTGAGTCAAATGGATAAGATTCAAAAGCTAGTTGAAGAGCACGTCGGTTTTCTGATTGTGTTCACGCTGATCGTGATCAGCATTGCCGGCCTGGTGGAAATCCTTCCGCTGGCCTTCCAGAAGTCGGTTACCGAGCCGGTTGCCGGGGTCAAGCCTTACACCCCGCTGCAATTGACCGGTCGCGACATCTTCATTCGCGAAGGCTGCTATACCTGCCACTCGCAAATGATCCGTCCGTTCCGTGCGGAAACCGAGCGTTACGGTCACTACTCCGTAGCGGGTGAGTCGGTATATGACCACCCGTTCCAGTGGGGTTCCAAGCGTACCGGTCCGGATCTGGCCCGTGTGGGCGGCCGCTATTCCGATGAATGGCACCGTGTGCATCTGACCAATCCGCGCGATGTGGTACCGGAGTCCAACATGCCTGCCTTCCCGTGGCTGGCCAAGAACCTGGCTGATGCCGACAGTGTTGCCGCGAAGATGACGGCACTGCGCCATGTGGGTGTTCCTTACACCGACAAGGAAATCGCCGGTGCCAAGGCTGATGTGGAAGGCAAGTCCGAACTGGATGCCGTGATTGCCTATCTGCAGAGTCTGGGTCTTGCGCTGAAAAACGTGCGTTAAGCCATGGATCTGGTAAATCTCGGGCGCGCGCTCTTCACCCTGCTGGTTGTCGTGACGTTTGTCATCGTCACCTGGATTGCGTACAGCAAATCGTCGAAAAAGCGGTACGACGAAGTCGCCTCCTCGGTGATCGATGATGATGACGCCCCGCATGGCGGCACGGGCGAAGAGCCCTCAAACGGAGCAAAGCAATGAGTGATTTCGTGAGTGATTTCTGGGGGATCTGGATCACCGCCATCGTGGTTGGCGGGTTCGTGGGTCTGACCATTCTGTTGTTTACCCAGTCGAAGACCACGGTCAAGCCGGGTGAACAGGTCGAAACGCTCGGTCATGTGTGGGACGGTGACCTGGCGGAGTACAACAACCCGTTGCCGCGCTGGTGGATGATGATGTTCTACATCACCCTGGTGTTCGGCATGGTGTATCTGGCGCTGTATCCGGGTCTGGGAACCTTCCCGGGTCTGCGCCACTGGACCTCGGTCGGTCAGTACAAAGAGGAGCGTGCCCAGGCGGAAGCCAAGTACCAGCCTCTGTACGACCAATACCTGAAGCAGGATCTGAAGGTGGTTGCTGCCGATCCGAAAGCTCAGGAAATGGGCAAGCGCCTGTTCCAGACCTACTGCGTTCAGTGCCATGGTTCCGACGCGCGCGGTGCCAAGGGCTTCCCGAACCTGGTGAAGCATGACTGGATGTATGGCGGCGAGCCGCAAACCATCAAGACCACCATCATGGGCGGTCGTCATGGTCAAATGCCGGCGTTCGGTGCCACTTTCGGCGAGGAGAAGGTCAAGGACGTTGCCAACTACGTTATGTCCCTGTCCAACAAGAAGCATGATGCCGAACGTGCTACCCGCGGTGCAGAAACCTTCAAGGCGATCTGCTCGGCGTGTCACGGCGTTGACGGCAAGGGTAATCAGGCCATCGGTGCTCCGAACCTGACCCACCCGAGTGGCGTATGGTTGTATGGCGGTACTGAAAAGACCATCATCGAAACCATCACCAACGGCCGTAACAACCAGATGCCTGCCTGGAAAGACTTCCTGGGTGAAGGCAAGGTTCACGTGCTGTCTGCGTATGTGTGGGGGCTGTCCAACAACCCGCAAGCCGCCAAGTAATCCGGCTAACGGCACTGCCCGCTTTTTGGCGGGCAGTGTTGTATCTGCTTTATGTTCTATGTATTTGTATATTATCAAAGCATACACACAGAGAATTGCGTAAAGTACATGCTGTGCACTTTGCGAAATCCTCTCTCAGGAAAGCCCCATGTCTGATTCGCTCAAGGATATACCGATCAAGGTCGAACCCAAGCAGCCTGCTGGCGATGCCGTGGAGGTCTCGCTCTATGAGGCAGCCAAAAAAATCTATCCCCGCAGTGTCAAAGGGATATTCAACACCTGGCGGGTCATTGCCGTGCTGGCCACCCAGCTGGTCTATCTGGGCCTGCCCTGGCTTAACTGGAATGGCCGTCAGGCCGTCAACTTCGATCTGGTCGAGCGCAAGTTCTTCCTGTTCGGGCTGACCTTCTGGCCGCAGGACTTCATTTTTCTGTCCGCCTTCCTGATGTGCTGTGCGTTCGGGCTGTTTGCCTGGACCACCATTGCCGGTCGCCTGTGGTGCGGCTATGCCTGTCCGCAAACGGTGTACACCGAAGTCATGCTGTGGATCGAGCAGTGGGTGGAAGGGGATCGTTCCCGCCGCATGAAGCTCGACAAGGAACCGATGAGTCTGCGCAAGTTCCGCCTCAAGTTCACCAAGCATGCGTTGATGGTGGTGTTCTGTCTGTGGACCGGTTTCTCGCTGGTGGGCTATTTCACGCCGATCCGCAGTCTGGCGCAGGCGGTGCCGACGTTTGATTTCAGTACCTGGGAAATCTTCTGGATGTTCTTTTATGCGGGCTTTACCTACCTGTTTGCCGTGTTCATGCGCGAGCAGGTCTGTAAGTATATGTGCCCGTATGCCCGTTTCCAGAGCGTGATGTTCGATGCCGATACGCTGATCATTTCCTATGACGAGAAACGTGGCGAACCGCGCGGTGCCCGCAAGAAAGGCGCCGAGCATGCCAATCTGGGCGATTGCATCAATTGCAGCATTTGCGTGCAGGTCTGCCCGGTCGGCATCGATATCCGCAACGGTCTGCAGTACGAGTGCATCGGCTGTGCCGCCTGTATCGATGCGTGCGACGAGGTGATGGACAAGATCGGTTCGCCACGCGGCCTGATCCGTTACACCACGGAGAATGCGCTGGAGGGCAAGTACCCGGAAAGCCAGATCGCGTCGCGCCTGAAACGGCCGCGGGTGGTCATGTACAGTGTGGTATTGTTGTCGGTGTTCACGGCGGGCGTGACCGGCCTGATCCTGAAGAAGCCGTTCAAGGTCGACGTGATTCGCGACCGCGCCTCACTGGTGCGCGAGACCGACGAGGGCTGGCTGGAAAACACCTATTCCCTCAAAATCATGAATGTCTCGGAGAAGCCGCAGCATTTCCGCATTTCCGTCAAGGGCATGCCGGATCTGAAACTCGACATGGACCAGAAGGTGGTCGATGTCAAACCGACCGGCAACGAGACCGTCGGTGTACGGGTACAAGCCGATCCCCAATATGCCACCAAGGGCAGTCACGAGATTCATTTTGTGATTGAATCCCTGGATAATCCGGATTTGCGTCTGGAAGAGAAATCCAGTTTCATCGGAGAATGACACATGCAGGAAACCCCGATTTTGCCATGGTACAAGCATCGCTGGCCGTGGCTATTGATGATCGCCCCGGTTGCGGCGACGATTGTCGGCATTGCCTTCCTCCGTACCGCGATTGTGACCGATGACGGGATGGTCGTTGACGACTATTACAAGCGCGGCAAGGAAATCAATATGGAGTTGAAACGCGACAAACTGGCCGACAGCATGAATTTGGTCGCCAATGTCGAGTTTGCCGCCGACATGCGCAGCGTGAGTGTTGCGGTCAAGAGCAGCACGCCGTTGCCGGATACCCTGGCATTGACCATGGTCCATCCGACTCAGGACGACTACGACATCATCACGGTGCTGACACGCTCTCACGACAATGTCTATCAAGGGGCTCTGGCGCCGATCACCCATCCGGCACGGCACTGGTATGTGCAGCTGGAAGATACCGCCAAGACCTGGCGTCGCCAGACCGAATGGCACCCGTCCAATGGCCGTCTGCTTAAGCTTGACGGCAGCAAACTGGCGCCGGCAGATTGATGGCCCGCCGTTATGGGGTGGCCGCCTTGTTGGCGGCAGTCATGCTGCTGCCGGGGCTGGCTTCGGCCTGGGAAACCGTCGATCTCTCCGGCTCCGTGATGCTGCCTGCCAGCGCACTGAAGGCGTCCCGGACCCGTCTGCAGGTGCGTCTGACCGATGTCAGCCGCCCGGGAGCACCGGCCGCCCTGCTGGCCGAGCAGATCATTGAGCAGCCCAAGGCCAGTCCGGTCAGCTATACGCTGGTCGTCGATGACAAGGCGCTCAAGCCGGAAGGCAGCTACCTGCTGGATGCCCAGCTGTTCGTGGATGGCCAGTTGCAACAGGCCACCGTCAAGGGTAGCCCGGTGTCGCGCGGCGCGGTGGCCCCGACGTTGACGGTGGAACCGATTGGAAGCGGATTGCCCAAGCCATGATGGATAGCGTACTGGATAGCCTGTTCGACAAGGGTTGGGTCATCGACCGCACCCTGTTCGGCGCCGACGAGATTGCCGCCTTGCGCAAGGCCTGTCTGGGTCAGTGGCAGGACGGACGCTTTCATGAAGCGGCCGTCGGGCGTGGCAGCGGCCAGGAGCGCCGTTCCGAAGTCCGTTCCGATTCGGTGCTGTGGCTGGATGCCTTGCGCGAGGATCCTGCCGTCGCCCGCTATTTTGCCCTGCTGGACGAGGTGAAGCTGGCCGTCAACCGCCATCTTTATCTGGGTCTCAACGATCTGGAGTCCCATTTTGCGGTCTATCCGCAAGGGGCCTTCTATCAAAAGCATCTGGATCGCTTCCGCGACGATGATGCCCGCACTCTCACTGCCGTGCTCTACCTCAATGATGACTGGCAGGAGGAGGATGGCGGACAGATGCGTCTGTATCTGGACCCCGACTGCCGCGAATCGCTGGATGTCCAGCCCGAAGCCGGCACACTGGTGCTGTTTCTGTCGGACCGTTTCTGGCATGAAGTGTTGCCGGCACAGCGTCAGCGTCTGTCGGTCACCGGCTGGTTCCGCCGTCAAACCGGTCAGTTGCTCTGGTAGCGCTGTGCTTGCCGACGCCATGCTAGAATCGTCTGAAACGAATCAAGACAAAGGGATGGCAGCATGGCAGGCAACACCTTGGGACTCCTCTTCACCGTTACCTCGTTCGGCGAAAGCCACGGCCCGGCCATCGGTTGCGTCGTGGATGGCTGTCCTCCCGGCATGGCGCTGTGCGAGGCGGACATCCAGCAGGAGCTGGATCGTCGCAAGCCCGGCACCAGCCGCTATGTGACCCAGCGTCGTGAACCGGATACCGTCGAGATCCTGTCCGGCGTCTATGAGGGCAAGACCACCGGAACGCCGATTGCCTTGTTGATCCGCAATACCGACCAACGTTCCAAAGACTACAGCAAGATTTCCGAGGTGTTTCGTCCCGGGCATGCCGACTATGCTTACTGGCACAAGTACGGCCTGCGCGACCCGCGTGGTGGCGGACGGTCTTCGGCGCGCGAGACGGCGGTGCGGGTGGCGGCCGGCGCGATTGCCAAAAAATGGCTGAACGAGCAGTTCGGCATCGTGATTCGCGGGCATATGAGCCAGCTGGGCGAGATTGCGGTGCCGTTCACCGACTGGGAAGCGGTCGGGCAGAATCCTTTCTTTGCGGCCGACCTGGCCATCGTCCCCGAACTCGAAGCCTATGTGGACTCGGTGCGCAAGAGTCTGGATTCGGTGGGGGCCCGTATCCGCGTGGTCGCCGACAATGTGCCGGTGGGCTGGGGCGAACCGGTCTATGACCGGCTGGACGCCGATATCGCCTATGCCATGATGAGCATCAATGCGGTCAAGGGTGTCGAGATCGGCGCAGGTTTTGCGTCGGTAGCCCAACGGGGCAGTGTGCATGGCGACGAACTGACGCTGCGGGGTTTTGTGAGCAACCACGCCGGTGGCGTCACCGGCGGGATTTCCACCGGACAGCCGGTGGAGGTGTCGATTGCCATCAAACCCACTCCGAGCATTGCCACGCCGCGTCGTTCCATCGATGTGGCCGGCAATGAAACCGTGATGGAAACCCACGGTCGTCATGACCCCTGTGTCGGCATCCGGGCCACCCCGATTGCCGAAGCCATGCTCGCGTTGGTATTGATGGATCATGCCTTGCGCCACCGGGCCCAGTGCGCCGACGTCAAGGTGGCGACACCGCGTATCCCGGGTCGTTACTCATGATGGACCAGTCTGGTCTAAGATGATGTATACCCACTCACTCTGGATACTTGATGCTTGATTCCGGCACGACTCCTCCCGATGCGCTCATCACCTGGCAGCCGGTCGTCGACCTGCATCAGCGTGTGCTGGCCTATGAGTTGGCCAGCACGGCTGACTTGCCCCGGCTGCTGGCGCTGTCGCAGGTGTCGCTAGCGCGCATCTATGCCAGCCGCTGCATGATCATTCCGCTGGGATTGTCCCGGCTGGAGGCGCTCACCGGTTCGGCGCTGGTGCAGCCTGGACTGATGCTGCATGTGCTGCCCGAGACGGCCGATACCCTTGGCCCGGGGTGTTGGGAGGTGCTGGAGTCTTTGCTGGCGGCCGGTGTGCGTCTGACCGTCGAGCCCTTGGCCTGGCTGGAGTTGCTGCCGGCTCATCCCTTGACTGACCGGGTGCTGGCCCGTGCCGACTGGCTGATCCTCAATGCCGGTGGGCCCGAAGTGTCGACGACCATGCTTGCGTCGCTGGCCCGCCAGTTTGCCGGACGTCGCTGGTATGTTCGCCATGTGGCGACGGCCGATGCCTTCGAGTCCTGCCGTGCTTCCGAACTGGCCGGACGTTCCATGCTGTTTCACGGCAATTTTCTGGGACGGCCGCGTTCACCGCATACCGTGCAGGTCGATCCGGGCCAGACCCGGGTCATGCATATCATGCGCCTGTTGCGTTCCAATGCCGAACTCGCGGAAATCGACCAGCAGTTCAAGACCGATGCGGTGTTGCTGTTCAAGTTGATGCGCTTCATCAACTCGCCGATCAATGGTCTGTCCCGCACCATCCATAGCGTTGGCGAGTCACTGATGTTGCTGGGACGGGAGCCGCTGTTCAAATGGCTGTCGATGTTGCTCTATCACACCCACCGGGATGACGGTTACAACATCGCCCTGCTGGAGCGGACGCTGGTGCGGGCCCGCTTCATGGAAACGATTGCCAGTGTGCAATTGCCTGCCCGCGACCGGGAAGAATTGTTTCTGACCGGCATGTTTTCCTTGCTGGACCGCTTGCTCAACTTGCCGCTGCGCGAAGCGGTGGCGCAATTGAATCTGCCGGACCGGGTACTGGAGGCACTGGCCAATGGCCAGGGAACCCATGCTCCCTGGCTGGAGTTGGCGGTACGGATGGAGCATGTGACGAGCGAGCGTACCACGGCGTTGATCCGCCAGCTTGGGCTGGAGGCGGACAATGTTGCCTCGGTGTGGTTCGATGCCCTGTTGTGGACGCAGAACGTGCTGGCCGAGGGCGGCATGCAAAGCGATTTGAAGGCGCTTTAAGCCAGCTCCATGCAGCGCACCTCCAGTGCGACAAAATCGTCGGCCAGTTCTTGGCCGAATTCCAGAATGGTATCGTCCTCCGGGTCGTGCCGCCAGTTCATCACAATGTGGTTGCCTCTGGCTCCCGCCTGATTCAAGACCCCGAACAAACTGAACAAGGCCTTGGTGCTGGCGCTGTTGAAATAGGCCAGCGCCACATCCACCGTGACTTCGGTATGGTGCAGCGAGGCGCAGTAGTTGCCGAGGGCTTCGATCAGCGGTTGATAGAAGGCCTGGGCATTTTCCGGATAGGACTCTCCCTTCAGCGACAGGCGATGGTGTGCGAAGTCGAAATCAACCTCGGGCGTCATGGAGGTAGCGGCAAGTCGGAGTGTGTGCATGGTCGGTGTTCTCTCGGTATTCAGATGATGGCTTTCAGGTAAAACATCACGCTGGACGGCGTGTCCGCCAAACTGACGAAACGGTAGTCGATAGGCTCGCAGGCATCGCGTGCCACGGTCAGAAATCCCAGTCCCGCGCCTTTGCTGCCGTCCTCGTTTTCGGCACGCAGGGTGTGTTTGTAGAGCGTCTTGATCTCGTCATGGCTCATGCTGCGCAACACCTCGAGCTTGCGCGACAGGCGTTCGGTATCGGCGCTGTTCATGCGGTTGCCGCAGACAATGGTGAGGTTCTCGCCTTCGTGGGCGATGAGGATCTGGCCGTTGCGTTGCTCCTGGTCATTGGCGTCGCCGGGGGTGATCGCATCGGCCGAGTAGTGCACGATGTTTTGCGCCATCTCGATAAAGGTCGAGTAGACGCGGCGTTGTTTCACGCCGGCCAGTCCCTGTGCCGTCAAACGGCTTTTCAGGGACTCGGCCATGGCGCTGATGACCGGTTGGGAAAACGTTCCGGTATAGAAAAAGATCACCTGATGGCTGTCAGCCAGGGCACGGAAGGTCTTGAAGTGTTCAAACATGCGAAGCAATCCCGGGGTGGTACGGATCAGGCAAACCTGAATCCCATAAAACTGACGTCGTCGCGGCGGCGGCTCGTGCCTTGCCACTCGGTGAATCGACGCATGACACGACGGCCTTGCTCTTGCAGTGGCAAGTCGCGGGCTGCCAGCAACTGCTCTTTCAGACGCCGCTTGCCGAAGGAAATGCCTTTCTCCGCGCCGATCTGGTCGATGATGCCGTCGCTGCAGGTCCAGATCAGGCTGCCGGCGGGCAATTCCACGCGGTGGTTGGTCCAGACATGGTTTTCCGGGGTATCGACATAGGCGACGCCCATGCGGTCGCCGGCCAGCGTCGTGATCTCGTCCTGATCCGGTAGCAGCAGAAACAGCGGCGTATTGGCACCGGCAAAGGTGAGGGTGCGTTCGCGTTGATTCACATACAGGAAGGCGGCATCCATGCCGTCATCGGACCCGGTGCCGGTGTGCGCTTCCTGTCGCCCGCGGCTTTCCTGGCCGAGTGCCTGTTTCACCTGCCGGTTGATTCTTGACAGCAAGGCGGCCGGATCGTCGAGTGCCGACGACTCCAGCACCTGATTGAGTGCCGAGGCCATGATCAGGGTCATGAACGCACCGGGCACGCCGTGTCCGGTGCAATCGATGACTGCGGCAAAGAAGCCGTCCGGCTGGCGGCGAAAGTAATAGTAGTCACCGCCGACGATATCGCGCGGTTCCCAGATCATCACATGATCATCGAGGGTTTCTTCCATCTCCCGCGCCGATTGGCGCAGGAAGGATGTCTGTATCACACTCGCATAATGGATGGACTCCATCATCTGACGGTTCTTGGCGGTGGTCAGGTCGGTGATGGCGCGCATCAGGTCGGTGGCGCTGCCGATCCCGCAATAGCGCTGGTCACGGGTGACGATGAACCCATCGCTGAGTGCCTTGTCGCCGCTTTCTACCGCCAGATAGGAGAGTTCGGTCACCGAGGTGGCGGCATCCACCACCAGCGGGGTTTTGTCCATGAAGGCAATGCAACTCTTGCGCCCGAACACTTCCCGATGAAAGGGCTTGGCCATCTGGCTGACGAAGAGATTGCGATTGATCATGCCGATCGGCACACCGTCCTCTATCACCGGCAGGCACGGCAGGGACTTGTGCCGGGTGAACAGTTCGAGCACCTGATGATTGGTGTGGTCCGGGTCGACCGACGGTGCGGCCTGGGTCAAGTCACCGGCCGAAACAGGGGTATGGAGCATGGTTGGCGTCGGGGTCGGGTGTGGTGATATGACGCATGGTAAACATTGTGTTTGAAACTATTATTTCAAATAAGGCGATATTTATTAACCATGAGCGATGTATGGATTATTTTGCCGGAGATTTCGTGTTGATTAATCGAATGGCATGAGATGATGGGGATCGCTTAACGACTTGGGCATGCCATGAATTGGACAGATCGTAGTGTGGCGCTAGGGATTGTCGCCGTGTGGGGCTTCAATTTTGTCGTGATCAAGTGGGGCTTGCAGGGCGTTCCGCCCTTTCTGTTGGGTGCCTTGCGCTTCCTGTGCGTTTCCCTGATCGGCATGCTGTTCATTCCACGGCCTAAGTTGCCGGTGCTCTGGCTGGCCGGCTACGGCTTGAGCATGGGTTTCGGCCAGTTTGCCTGTCTGTTCACCGCCATCAAGGTCGGCATGCCTGCCGGCGTGGCTTCCATCGTATTGCAATCGCAGGCCTTCTTCACCTTGCTGATTGCCTTCTTCTGGCTGAAAGAATCCTTCACTTCGCTGCAGCTGCTCGGCCTGATCATCGGGTTTGCGGGACTGTGGTGCATTGGCGGCAGTGCCGGTGGGGCTTTGCCCTGGCTGGGCTTCCTGCTGACGATCGTCGCCGCTTCGTCATGGGCCTTGTCCAATGTGGTGATCCGGGCCTTCATACGCCGCGGCCACACGCCGTCCATGCTGGGGGTGGTGGTGTGGTGCAGCCCCTTTCTGGTACTTCCCTTTGCTGCGATGTCCGGCTGGCTGGAAGCGGATCTCATCCATCTGGAAGGGGTTCTGCAGTGGAAGAGTGTCTTTGCGGTGCTCTATCTGGCCGTGGTGGCCTCCCTGTTCGGCTATGGGCAATGGTCACGGTTGTTGAGCCGTTATCCGGCCAATGTCGTGGCGCCCTATAGCTTGCTGGTGCCGTTCTTTGGCGTGCTGAGTACGGCGGTGTTGCTGGGCGAGCGGCTGGGGGTCTGGCAGTGGATAGGTGGTGGGTTGTTACTGTGCGGTTTGGCCATCAATGTGTTCGGTTCGGGGCTGTTACGCAAACTCAAAACCGGAAAATAAGGGGGTATTTAGGCTGTATCAGGATAAGATAATTTAGAAAACACTGCTTTTTTGATAAATCATTTTTGTATCGTTCCAGTCATTTCTGATATACATTGAATGTGGTTTTTTAGGGGGAGGGAGGCGCTGGGAGGAGGCGGGGAATAAAAAAACAGGTTGAGTCATGAGACGTCAACCTGTTGTTAATGCAAGAAAAAGTGGTTATCTAATGCCTTGCGTTTATCAGATTTTTCAGGCTCCGGCACGGGTGGCTCCTTGAGCTTCGCGGAGGGTTTCAACGATCATGGCCAGCAGGGAAACGGAAATAATGATTGCGGTCAGTTCAAGCATGATAATGTCCTTTGAAAATTCGGCTTAAATTTAAATGATTTTTCGCTTTACGCAGATTCACACTATCATGGCTTTTGTGGCTTGTGAACCCTTCACGGCATAAAAATGACAATTTTGTTGTTTTTGCTGGATTACACCGATTTGCGTTGTTGTTGCGCCACAGCATTGACGTGGCGCAGGGGAGGGGACAGGTGTGCGGTTGAGCCGCCTTGCGTGCCATAATGCGGTCCCTGCCGACTTTCTACGACGCCATGACTACACCGACTTCGCCTTCCGGTCGTTTGCATCCGCGCAACCGCCACCACGGTCGCTATGATTTTGCTGCCCTGCAGGCGGCGTGCCCTGAGCTTGCGCGCTTTGTGCGGAACTCTCCGCGTGGAGAGCCGACCATTGATTTTGCCGATGCCGTTGCCGTCAAATGGCTGAACAAGGCCTTGCTGGCCAGTTGCTATGGTGTGCGTGAGTGGGACATTCCCGCCGGCTTTCTGTGTCCGCCCATTCCGGGGCGGGCCGACTATATCCACTATCTGGCCGATCTTTTGGCGAGCGACGGGGTCGATCCGGCCGGGCCGGTAAAGGTGCTGGATGTCGGGGTGGGGGCCAATATGATCTATCCACTGATCGGACAGGCCGAGTATGGCTGGGAGTTTGTCGGCAGCGATATCGATCCGGCGGCGCTGGCGTCGGCCGCCCGGATTATTGCGGCCAATCCCGGTCTGGCCGACACGGTCAGCCTGCGGCGTCAGCACGATCCTCAGCGGGTGTTTGAGGGGATTATCGGAGCCGCTGACTATTTTGATATCACGATGTGCAATCCCCCGTTTCATGCCTCGGCGGCTGCGGCCCAGGCGGGCAGTCTGCGCAAGGTGGCTAACCTGACCGGCAAGCGGCCGGCGCGGGCTACCTTGAACTTCGGCGGCCGTCAGGCCGAGTTATGGTGCGAGGGCGGCGAGCCGGCCTTTCTTGCACGCATGGTGCAGGAAAGCACGCAGTTCGCCGAGCGGTGCCGCTGGTTTAGTTCGCTGGTGTCGCGTGAGGCGCACTTGCCCGCCTTGTATCGTGCGCTGAAACGCGTGGATGTGGCCGAGTGGGTGACGATCGATATGGCGCAGGGGCAGAAGGTCAGCCGCCTGGTGGCATGGCGTTTTGCCGGGTAGCGTCCTTGTTAACCCAGCAGGGCGCGCACTTCGTCCGGCGTGTCCGGGCGTACCAGCCGGGCGGTCTCCTTGCCATCTTGCAGAACGATCAGGGTTGGCCAGAGTTTGACGCGGTAGCTGCGTCCCAACCGGCGACCGGGGCCGTCTTCGATGCCGATTCGTTGCCAGCCCGGGCGGCTTGCCAGTGCCGTGTCGATCATGTCCCGTCGTGACTGACACTGTGGGCAATCATTGGCGCCAAACTCCAGTACGACCGTGCCGGGCAGGGTATCGAAGTCATCACGTTGACGGTTTTCCGGCTGGTAGGGTTGGCTCATGCGGGGTCTCCGGGTGGCGCGTCATTTAGCTTCGCGGCGGGTCATTAGCGGGATTTCACTCTCCGCAACATGGCGCTTCAGCACATTGTCGAAAGCCGGGCTGCGGGTGATCTCCACCAGCGTACGGTTGATGGTTCTGGCCTTCGTGTCCTTGAGGGCCTTGCGACTATAGGCAAAGTAGCTGAAATCATCATTTCTGTTGCTACGCTCGATCGGTGTCAGGCGCAGCCGTTCGGCGCTTTCCAGTCGTCTCAGCAAGGCGTGTGGTTGGTGCAGGTCGCCAAACAGTGCGGCATCGACCCGTCCTGCCAGTAGCAGGCGCAGACTGATCTCGTCCCCGCTGGTGAGGCGCAGGTGCTGGTTGAAGGCCGGGTTCTGCAGTAGTTGCTCATAGTCGTGACTGTAGGAGGCGCCATTCAGGGCGGCAATCGCAAAGTCGCTGTCCCGGTGCATCACTTCACGTAAGGAGGTGATCGGTTCGGTCTGGTCGTAACGTTGCACCAGTACCGAGGGTTCAATCAGATACGGTTCATAGTAACGCAGGTAGGCTTCCCGTTCCTTGCGTTTGCCAATCCCCATCACGATATCCACCGTCCCCTTCGCGGCATAGTTCAACTGGCGCTTCAGTGGCAGCGGCGTGAACATTACGGTGCAATTCAGCCGTGCGGCAGCAATGCGCAGCAGTTCCACTTCGATGCCGATGGGGCGGTCTTTGGCATCGTAGCCCTGATAAGGCAGATGGTCGTAAATCCCGACTCGCCAGGGACGCTCGCAGCGGGCGTGGGCAACGCCGATGGAGAGCAGCAGGAGCAGAATGTAAGTGACTGGCGTGCTGCGAGTCATGGCAGTCTCCGGTGGTGACGAGGGGGCACGATGCCTGTCTGCCGAGGGCGGGTTTGCGAACGACTATGTGGGATAAATTACGATAATGTATTGAAGTATGTCAAAGCTGGTGGATGGCAGCCCGCCATGGGCTACCACCAGTGGGTCTAGCGTTCGGGAAAGTCCAGCGTGCGGCCATCGGCCAGACGTGCCCGCAAGGTGCGGGGGGGTAAGCCGTTGAAGGCGCGGTCGCTAAAGTTGGCCATAAGCACCGAGCCATCGCTGAAGGTGGTCTGTTGTACCTGTCCCGCCGTGTCCAGCCAACGAAAACCAATCAGCGCTTTATCCCACAATGCCGTGTGCAGTACCCGGAATGTAGCGTCCGCCTTGATGATCTCGGGCAATCTGGCCTTCAGGGTGCTGCGACTGAGATTGAACAATGGCGGTGTGTTGTAGAGCTGGCTGAGTAGCTGGCGGGTTGTTTTCACATCGCTGAATTTCAGCGTGTCGTAGGTCCAGTGATGTGTGGTGATGATTGCGTCGTGAAAGACCGCCTGATAGAGCGGCAAGCGATAGCGCGGATCGAACAGCACGGTACGGTAGAGCGGTTTGGTCTTGGCCTGACGGAAGAAGGTAGCCGGTTGGGCATTGGGCCACCACGCTCCCAGATAATAGGGCGACTGGCTGTTCTGGTGCAGATCCTTGTCGCCCCAGCCAAAGCCCCAGGTTTCCATGCCGTGCGCAAACATCAGGTGGCGGGCAGTCACGGCATTTCCGTCTTCCGATCCCAGTGGCAATTTCAGCGTGGTGCTGAACCAGGCCATGCGTGCATTGCGGTCTGCGGCCATCTGCCCGGCACCGGTGGGATGGTCTGCCTGGTAATCGTCGGAGACCATGCCGGTGCCGTCGACATCCAGAAACAGACTATTCAGACGTCCCAGCTGGATCAGCGCCTGCATCCTGCTTCGGGAAAAGGGCAGGACACAGCCCGGGTTGAGGTAGTAACCCTTGCCGCCGAAGCCGGGTTTCTTGGTGCCGTCAGCACGGACGATGGCACATTTCTCGCGTAATTCTCCGGGTAACTGGGCGGTCAGCCAGCTGTCATTGACGCCGGGCGCGATGGCCGTGTCGTAAGAGTCGTAGCTGGCAATCAGATAGCCGGCCTCTTTGGCACGCTCTACTGCCTGCGGATGCAGGAAGGTGGCCGTCCAGTTATCGGTGCCCAGCCACAGCCGCGACACGCCGGCCTGGGCAAGGGCGTCGATCACCGGCCCGGACAGCCCCGGGCCCCAGCTATCGGCAGGGGCGAGATACTTCCCCAGCCGCTGTTGGGCCAGCTGGCGTAGTGCGACCGCCTGTTGCTGCTGCGCCTGCAGGAAGGTTGGCGAATCGGGGGTGCTGTTCAAGGGAGCCTGTGCCAGTAGCGCGGTATTGATCGCTTCGATGAGCGACGCTTGCTGCCAGCCCTCGGGGGCGCGTCCCGCCAGCGACTGCAGGGTCTTTTTGGCCTCCGCATCGAGGTGTTGCCAGAGATCGACTGCCGCTGCGGAGCGCAGGTAGCGGCTTAGTCCTGCCCAGTCGCTGACATCTTCTGCGGCAAGCAGCATCGAGCCCCACAGATACAGGTGGGAGGCTCCGATCAATTTTTTGCCTTCCGGAGCGCTGGCCACTTTGTCGCGTAGCGAGGTGAACTGACCACTGTGCTGCAGGTAGTCGCGGTAGCGCAGGGCGCCGGACAGTGGCGTGCTGCCGACATGCAGCAACACCTCGAACGGCTGGTGTTGATTGAAGGTGTTGAATTCATGCGAGCTGTGCATCGTCAGACGCTGCCCCGCGGGGGTGAAGGTCACCTGATTGCTGAACGGCGAGAGCAGCAGCCAGCTATAAAACTGTCCGTGTTGCTCTTGCCCCCAGAGCGGCAATTTCAAGTCGAAATTGGTATCGACACTGGACAGCTCGCGCGTCAGGTAGCTGCGCCAGTGAGCATCATCCAGCGGAACCCGGCTGCCTTCGCCGATCGGCAACTGCAGCACGTTGACCTCGGACGGCAGGGCGAACCATTCGAGGGTTTGCGGGCGTTCGCTGCGAAAGGTGAGACGCAGGTCCGGGCCGTCAAGCCGGGCGCTGATGTGCATAGCCTGCCCGGGCCACTGCCAGTCGGCCTCTGTGGGAGAAAGGGTCAGATCGCTGACCTCGTGTGTCGCCGCAGGAGCGTTCACGACGACAGCGCCTGCGCGGAGGGTGAGGGTGGCCGGATCAATATCGAATTGCACCGCACCCTGCTGGAGCCGGAAGGCCAGCGCGGGAGAGGCGGGGAGCAGGATGGCCATCAGCAGCAGGCAGGCACGGAGAGGTTTCATCGGCAGGTCAGTCGTCAGAAGAATGGATCAAGGATTCACCTGATGACTGTGACGTACTGTGGCGCATTGTGCAAATCATATGTGCAATGAATGCGATATCGAATTGAATCTGTATTGGTAGGTATGTCAAGAGAGTGACTGGGCTCGGAGAACGAATAAAACAAGGCGTGGAACGATGGGCCGCCTGGAGGGTTTTGAAAAAACAAAAGCCCCGCAATTGCTTGCAGGGCTCAGGTTTTACTGGCGGAGAGAGGGAGATTCGAACTCCCGTGTGGATTGCTCCACCCACTGATTTCGAGTCAGGGCCGTTTAGCCTCTCCGGCATCTCTCCGCGATCAGTGAGAGTCGGATTTTAAAGAGGGTTCTAACGGCTGTCAACTACTGGCGCTCATTTTTTTACGGGATAGTTGCCAAAAGAAAAACGCCACGGCAATCAAGCTGCCGTGGCGCATCGGAAGGGTGTGTGTCAGCCCGCAAAACTCAGTGTTTGAGTTCGCCTTCCCATTTGGCAACCACGGCAGTTGCGATCGAGTTGCCGACCACATTGGTCGCCGAGCGTGCCATGTCGAGGAAATGGTCGATACCCAACAGCAGCAACAGACCGGCTTCCGGGATGTTGAACTGCGACAGGGTCGCGGCAATCACCACCAGCGAGGCGCGCGGCACGCCGGCCATGCCCTTGGAAGTCAGCATCAGGATCAGCAGCATGGAGATTTCCTGGCTGAGGGTCAGCTGGATGCCATAGGCCTGGGCAATGAAGATGGTCGCAAAGGTGCAATACATCATCGAGCCGTCGAGGTTGAACGAGTAACCCATCGGCAGCACAAAGCTGGCGATCTTGTTCGAGCAACCGAAGCGTTCCAGCTGTTCGAGGGTTTTGGGGTAGGCGGCTTCGGAGCTGGCGGTGGTGAAGGCCAGCAGCGAGGGTTCGCGGATCGAGCGCATCAGGGTAATGACGCGACGGCCGAGGAACAGGCTGCCCATGGCCATCAGGAAGATCCACAGGATACCGATCGACAGGTAGAACTCACCCATGAAGGTGCCGTAACTGGCCAGAATGCCCAGGCCTTCCTTGGCAACCACGGCCGAGATGGCGGCAAACACGGCGAGCGGGGCCAGGCTCATGACATAGCCGGTCACCTTGAGCATCACGTGGCCAACCACGTCCATCATGTCGACCAGCAGTTTGGCGCGTTCGCCCAGTGCGGCAGCGGCACTGCCGAAGAACACCGAGAACACCACGATCTGCAGGATTTCATTCTTCGCCATGGCGTCGAAGACACTCTTCGGGAAGGCGTGGGTGATGAACTCTTTCAGGGTCAGGTTGGTGGTTTCAATACCGCTGGCGGCATGAACATCCGGCAGCGGCAGGCTCAGGCCAACACCGGGTTGCAGCAGATTGACCATGACCAGACCCAACAGCAGGGAGATCAGCGAGGCGGTGATGAACCACAGCATGGTTTTGCCGCCGATGCGGCCAACCGCTTTGCCGTCGCCCATTTTGGCAATGCCGGCCACCAGCGTGGCGAAGACCAGCGGGGCAATGATCATTTTGATCAGGCGCAGGAAGATATCGGTCAGGATGCTGATGTTATCGGCAAAGTGTTTGATGGTATCCGGCGAGGTAGCCGTGCTACGCACTGCGTAGCCGGTAACGATGCCCAGAACCATAGCCAGCAGGATCCAGGTCGTCAGTTTTGATGACTTCATAGCGTATTCCAGAATTGTCGAGAGAGCGTTTGTTTCCTCATTACCGTTTTCTGAGAGTTCGCAAACGAAATATGACAATTCAATTGCGAAGAACTTGGGTCAGAATAAGTCTGGGTGGCAGACCGGGTAATGGCGTCCATGGTCGAATGCTTTTGTCATTATGTTGTTGTTATTGTTGCTGCTTTATCGACCTGTCCTGACAAAGGCAAAGCAGAGGCCCTGCCTTCTGTCGGGCATGGGGCGCATTATAATGAACCGGCAGGAAACTGTCCTCTATGTAATGCGAACTTTTTTGTTTCAAATGCGAACGTTGGAAGAGGGGGGGCGACAGATGGCTAGCCGGATGCTCAGTCCAAACCGGTGCTCTGAACCGGATAACTCATGCCGATCAGCGCCGGCAGCACGGCCGCCATCGGGGCTGGGTCAGGACTGGTCGTCAGGAAGCGGTAATGGCGGTCGGTCATCGGCAGGATGGGGCGGGAGTCGATCAGGGAGGCGACCCGGCGGGCAATGGCGTCAGCCGGATCATCCAGCACCACCTGGTCGCCAACCATTTCGCGGATCAGCGGCGCCAGAAACGGATAGTGGGTACAGCCCAGCACGATATGGTCGACATCTTGTTGCAGCAGCGGCTGGATCACGTCGCCCACCAGTTTGCGGGTATGGGCACTGTTCAGATCGCCGGCTTCAACCTGTTCTACCCAGCCAAGACCGGGGCGGGGAATGACTTCAACGGTGGCCGCATGGCGATGCACCAGCGAGTCGAAACGCTGGCTGGCCAGCATGGCCTGCGTGGCCAGTACACTGATTTTGCCACTGCGGCTGGCGGCAGCGGCCGGTTTGATGGCGGGTTCGACGCCGACGACCGGAATCGGCAAAGCCTTGCGCACATGGTCGATCCCGGCGCTGGTGGCGGTATTGCAGGCAATCACGATCAACGTGGCCCCCTGATCGGCCAGATAGCGGCAGATCTGCAAGGTTCTGGTGGCGATTTCGCGTTGGGAGCGGGGGCCGTAGGGGCAGTAAGCCTGGTCGGCGAGGTAGGTCACCGGCCAGGCGGGCAGCGAGCGTGTTACGGCCTTCCATATGGACAGGCCGCCCAGACCCGAGTCAAACATGGCAATCATGGCATCAAGTATTCTGGATGACGATTTTCGGGAACTTGCCGGAAAAGTCCTGGGCTTTTTCGCCAACTCGGATAGCGACCTTGCGGGCAATCGCCTTATACAAGGAGGCAATCTGGCCATCCGGGTCGGCGATCACGCTGGGACGTCCTTCATCCACGGCCATGCGGATGCCGATGTCCAGCGGCAGCGATCCCAGCACTTCCACTCCGTAGTCGGCGGCCATGCGTGCCGCACCGCCTTCGCCGAAAATGTGTTCGGCGTGGCCGCAGGACGAGCAAATGTGAATGGCCATGTTTTCGACCAGTCCCAAAATGGGCACACCGACCTTTTCAAACATCTTCAGACCCTTGCGGGCATCCAGCAAGGCGATGTCCTGCGGGGTGGTCACGATCAGGGCACCGGTCACCGGGACCTTTTGCGCCAGCGTCAGCTGAATGTCACCGGTCCCCGGCGGCATGTCGATGACCAGATAGTCCAGTGCGTCCCAGCGGGTGTCGTTGAGCAATTGCTGCAGGGCCTGGCTGACCATCGGGCCACGCCAGACCATGGCTTGGTCGGTGTCGACCAGATAGCCGATGGACATGGTCTGAATGCCGTGGTTGACCACCGGTTGCATGGTCTTGCCATCTTCTGCCAGCGGGCGCTGCCCCTGCAGACCCATCATCAAGGGTTGCGACGGGCCGTAGATATCGGCATCGAGGATGCCGACCCGGGCACCTTCACCGGCGAGCGCCAGGGCCAGATTGACCGCGGTGGTCGATTTGCCGACGCCGCCTTTGCCCGAGGCGACGGCAATGATGTTTTTCACGCCGGGCAGCAGGGTGACCCCGCGTTGCACCGCATGTGAAGTAATTTCGCTGCGCACCGCCACCTCGATCTTGCGGCCTTCGGCCAGCGGGGTCAGGGTGGTGCGGAAGGTCTCGGCGATTTCGGCGAAACGGCTGCGGGCCGGGTAGGCAAGAATGACATCGAGCGACAGGCTGGTGTCGTCGACGCGGATATTGCGTACTGCCCGGGCAGCGACATAGGTCTTGCCGGTATCGGGATTGACCAGTGAGGCGACTGCCTCCATCACGAGGGATTCGATCTGGGCCATGGTGTCGGATGAGTGGTTGGTGGATTTACCGGAAAACAGTTGCGAGAGTCGGGTGAACATGGCTTGATCCGCCAGAGTCAGAATATCCGACTATTTTACTCGATTTTCCGGGGAAGGTCAGCGCGCTGCACGGCGTTTTTCTCGGTTTCATACTACCCCGGGAGGGGTGCCTGAGGCGACTTTTCAGGAAATTTCATGTCGAGAGATCTGGCGCAATTGTGGTATTTTCGATATAATTCAGTGACTTGAATTTAAATGTCATGGCGACGGCATGCTCCGCCCATGATGCAAGGAGGCCGATGTTCCCGAGAAGGGCGTCCGCCTCCTTTTGTTCTTTGCCAAGATAAAGGTTCCCATGCAGAAGTTATCCCGTCTGACTCCCTCGACAATGCTGTTTCCGCTGGCGTTGGTATTGTTCGAATTTGCCGTTTACATTGCCAACGACATGATCCAGCCGGGCATGATCGCGGTGACCCGCGAGTTCGGCGTCGATCCTTCCTGGGTGCCTTCCTCCATGACCGCCTTTTTGCTGGGCGGTGCGGTGCTGACCTGGCTGGTCGGCCCGGTGTCCGACCGCGTCGGTCGTCGTCCGGTGATGCTGGGCGGGGTGGTGTTCTTCATTCTGGCGTGTCTCGCCACCTATCTGTCGCATTCCATTGAAAGCTTCATCGTGCTGCGCCTGCTGCAAGGCATGGGCCTGTGCTTCATTTCCGCTGTCGGCTATGCCGCGATCCAGGAATCGTTCGAAGAGAAGGCAGCCGTCAAGGCCACGGCATTGATGGCCAATGTGGCGCTGATCGCCCCGTTGGTCGGCCCGGTGGCCGGCGCGGCGATGATTCAGGTGTTGCCGTGGCGTGCCTCGTTTGTCTTCATCGCCGTGCTGGCTGCGATTGCGTTCGCCGGCCTGCTGCTGCGCATGCCGGAAACCGTGGTGCGTCGCAAGGAGCCGTTGCCGCTGGGTAATATCCTGACCGACTACCTGCAGGTATTCAGTAATCGCCGCTTTGTCGCGTCCGCCCTGTGCATCCCGCTGCTGGCCCTGCCGATGCTGGGCTGGATCGCCCTGTCGCCGCTGATGCTGGTTGAAAACGCCGGCATGACCACCCTGCAATACGGTCTGTGCCAGATCCCGGTGTTTGCTTCGCTGATCATCGGCAACCTGTTGCTGGTGCGGGTGGCTGACCGTTGGCCGCTGGGACATTCGGTCAAGGTCGGAGCCATTCCGGTCATTGGCGGCATGCTGATCATGGCGGTGGGAACCACCTTGACCCACCACTATGCGCTGTTTCTGGTGGTCGGCATGTGCTTGATGGCATTGGGCGAAGGCTTGGCCTTTGCCGTGCTGTACCGCTTTGCGCTGATGGCGTCCAATGTGTCGAAAGGCACCGTGTCCGCGGCGATGACGATCATCTCGCTGGTCACCTACTCGGTTGGTATCGAGGCCATGAAGCAGGCCTGGATCGTGGCCGGTGTGGCCGGCTTTGCCGGTCTTGCCCTGGTGGTGTCGCTGTTGTTCCGGCTGGTTTCCGGCCCCATGGTCAACAAGGCCATGAGCGAGCGCGAAACCCGTGGGGAAGTTGCCACCGAAGCGGCCTGATAGGCTGTTATAATCGTCGATCAAAGAATGGAATAAAAGGGAATTACCGATGACTACGCAGCGAAAGATTCTGGTGACTAGCGCTTTACCCTATGCCAATGGCGCAATTCACCTTGGCCATATGCTGGAGCAAATCCAGACGGATATTTGGGTACGCTTCCAGAAGATGCGTGGTCACGAGTGCTACTACGTGTGCGCCGATGACACCCACGGCGCGCCCGTCATGCTGGCGGCAGAAAAGCAGGGCGTGACGCCCGAGGCGCTGGTCGAAAGCGTGCGCGAAATGCACATGGCCGATTCCCGCGGTTTTTTGATTGGCCACGATAACTACTACAGCACCAACAGCCCGGAAAACAAGGCTTTGGCCGAACAGGTCTACCGGGCGCTGCGTGCCGACAACAAGATTGCTTCGCGCACCATCGAGCAGCTCTACGACCCGGAAAAGAACATGTTCCTGCCGGATCGCTTCGTCAAGGGCGAGTGCCCGAAGTGTGCCGCCAAGGACCAGTACGGCGATAACTGTGAAGTCTGTGGTGCGACCTACAATCCGACCGAACTGAAGAATCCGTACTCGGCCGTGTCGGGTGCCAAGCCGGTGCTGCGTACCTCCGAGCATTACTTCTTCCGTCTGGGTGAGTGCGCCGATTTCCTCAAGGGCTGGACCTCCGGCAGCACCCCCCGTCTTGACGGGGTGGTTCAGCCGCATTTGCAGCCTGAGTCGCTCAACAAAATGAACGAGTGGATCGACGGCGGCTTGCAGGACTGGGATATTTCCCGCGATGCCCCGTACTTCGGCTTTGAAATTCCGGATGCGCCCGGCAAGTACTTCTATGTCTGGCTGGATGCGCCGATCGGCTATATGGCCAGCTTCAAGAACCTCTGCGATCGCACCGGCCTGCCGTTCGACGAGTGGTTCAAGGCGGATTCCGCGACCGAGATGTATCATTTCATCGGTAAGGACATCCTGTATTTCCATGCACTGTTCTGGCCGGCCATGCTGAACTATTCCGGTTTACGTGCGCCGACCGGCGTGTTTGCCCACGGCTTCCTGACCGTGGATGGCCAGAAAATGTCCAAGTCGCGCGGCACCTTCATCACTGCCAAGAGCTATCTCGACTGCGGCTTGAATCCGGAGTGGATGCGTTACTACCTGGCGGCCAAGCTGAATGGCCGCATCGAAGATATCGACTTGAACCTGAATGATTTTGTGGCTCGGGTCAATTCGGACCTGATCGGCAAGTTCGTCAATATCGCCAGCCGTTCGGCCGGCTTCATCAGCAAGCGCTTCGACGGCATGCTGGCCAGCGAGATCGGCGATCGCGACGTCCTGCAGCGCCTGCAGGAGGCGGCTGCCGATCTGGCCGCTTCCTTCGAAGCCCGCGAATACGCCCGTGCGCTGCGCGACATTATGGCACTGGCCGATCTGGTCAATGGTTATGTCGATGCCAACAAACCGTGGGAGTTGGCCAAGCAGGAAGGGCAGGATGCCCGTTTGCAGGAAGTCTGCACGGTACTGATCAATGCGTTCCGCTTGCTGACCATCTACCTGAAACCGGTCTTGCCGCGTCTGGCCGAAGGCGTGGAAGCCTTCCTCGGGGTGGCACCGCTGGGCTGGACCGATGCGTCTTCCCTGTTGCTGGGTCAGCGCATCAATGCTTACCAGCATCTGATGCAGCGTATCGACCCGGTGCTGATCGAGAAACTCATCGAAGCCAACAAGCAAAGCATGCAAGCCGCCGAGGCGCCTGCTGCCAAGCATGAACCGCTGGCCGAGACGATCACTATCGATGACTTTGCCAAAGTCGACTTGCGTGTCGGCAAGGTGCTGGCCTGCGATTTCATCGAAGGCTCCGACAAGCTGTTGCAATTCACCGTCGATCTGGGCTTTGAAACCCGCACCATTTTCTCGGGGATTCGCAAGGCGTATGCCGATCCGGCCGCGCTGGTAGGGCGCAACGTGATTGTCGTGGCGAACCTGGCTCCGCGTAAAATGCGTTTCGGCGTGTCTTCCGGCATGATCGTGTGTGCCTCGGGCGAGGACGACTCGCAAGGCCTGTTCCTGCTGGATACCGATGAAGGCGCCGTGCCCGGCATGCGCATCGGCTAACCGGCTACACACCTCGCGACAACAGCGCCCCGTCTTGACTGACCGGGCGCTGTTTGTTTATCGGGACGGCGTTTCGTTGACATTTGTCACATCCACATGATTGTCTAACAATAATCTCTTGCAATATCTACATATACTCTGCTATACGTATTGAGATATCTTGATGTTGAACAACGCTCGACTTCATTCTTAACCAGACTTTCACATCCGGCTGCTAGAGTGAAGTACCTCATCAAGAACCAAAAGACAGAACAACTGTCGAAACAATTTTGAGTCTCTGCCAAAAGTGCCAGAAGATCTTGTTTTATTGAAGATAATAAGAAGGAAAATCATGCAAATCAGCCAACTGAAACCCGGCCATTCCATCGTTGAACACCGCGACTGCGGTCTTGTTGTGAGTTATGAAGTCCTTGATGTCCAGCCTTCCGGCAAGATGGTGGAAGTGACCTTCCGCACCTCGGAAGGTGTCAGCAGCGCCCTGTATCCGGCCAACGCCTTTATCCACGCTGCCGCCTGACCCCACCCAACGCGCCTGGCGCGTTATCCAAATCCCGATGGCCTGCCTGAGCAGGCCATTTTTCATTGCAGTCCCTCTCGTCGCTTGACCGGTCCCGGCACAATAAAAAAGAGCTGCCGGGAAGGGCAGCTCCAAACGAAAGAGAAAGAGATAAGGAAACAACGGTAGCTCTGGCCCGGCACGGGAGTCTGTGCACCGGTCACCAGGCAACTTTACCGCAGCAAGGTTACAGTTGTTCTCGAACACGATTAAGCTACTGTGTCGGCGGCGCAGACAAAAAAAAGCGGGCCGCCCAAGGCGACCCGACAAGCTTGCTAATGAGAGATAAGGAAACGACAGGAAAAACTGGCAGTTGCACAAAACATGCCTGTGCAGGGCTTTACCTTGCGGCAACAGGATTGTCCAGATCCTGCATCGCCTTGCACACTGACACTTTATCCAGAGTGCATTGCTATAGTATGTAGAGCGATACGCTAATTGTTAATATTTGTCTTTATGTGATGGTAACGCAGGGAATGAATGGCGCACTGGCCTGACGCGGCGGGCAAAAAAAAGCGGGCCGCAGTGGCGACCCGACAAGCTTGCTAATGAGAGATAAGGAAACGACAGGAAAACTAGCAGTTGCATTGCAACGAAACGGTTCCGGAGAACCGGGGTTGTCCAGACCCCTGCGCCTCGTTACGTTTCTACTCTAGTGCACAATGATTGCCATTCTGTGTAGCGCGGTTTATTACATGTTAATAATTGTTACGTCTTATCGGTATCGCTAACAGAATGACGTGGATATTGATCAAATTAATTGTTGACAGTTTATCGATGATTGTTTACTATTCACTCCTCACTTGAACAGAAGTGTTCAAGACGTCAAGTTTCTGGCGCGGGGTGGAGCAGTCTGGTAGCTCGTCGGGCTCATAACCCGAAGGTCGTAGGTTCAAATCCTGCCCCCGCAACCAAATTCACAAAGGCTTATCGCATTGCGGTAAGCCTTTGTGCTTTGTAAGACCTGTCTTTCTCAGGCACCATCGGTCACGTCACCCAATAAAAAAGCAATCCGGATGCGCTGGAGTGCTTTTTGTCCATTTCAAGTCCGGCGGACTAGTGAATTTTCTTGAGCGTGGCGATAGGAGTGAAGTCGCTCTGGTCCATGGCATCCAGTTCCTGGATCAGTTTGGCTTGCGTAACCTTCTCCGGCTTATCCAGCGTAGCGGTAATCCCCCTATGCTTAGCTGTCGGCTAAAGTAGAGGCAATCTGGCTGTATGCCAGTTTCTGTTTGATAGCGTCCGTCAAGGTGGTGTAATTTTTTCGGCCAGAACTCCGGTCTGATTGTGGTTTACATCCCCAGTAGCGGGGTGTGATCGCTCAAGGCTTCGACGGGCTCCACCATCGAATGCTGCGGCATGTAACGACTCTGCAGCTGCCATTCCTCGTTCTGCTCCGTCAGCACCGCTCCATGCTCCCTTCGTCCGGGCTGCTGCGCGTCAATGCCGCTACCCCGGTGTTCAATCATTTGCTAGCACCGCTGCTACCGGCTTTTCAGGCCCGATACCCGCGTATCCGCCTTGAACTGGTGAGTGGCGATTCCATCGTCGATCTGATCGAGGAACGCGCGACGTCGCGATACGGGTGGGGGCGCTGCAGGATTCCACCCTCAGCGCCCGGCTGCTGTGCCAAAGCCGTTTGCGGTTGTTTGCAGCGTTGCGGCTAATCCGACACAGTGGACGCGTTGACCGCACCCAGCTTGCTGGGCTTTACCCAGTCTGCGTCGTTGAACATCTGGCCGTTACGCCATGCAGGCGGCGACGGCTACCCGGTGCAGACGGCAATCAGCACGTCTAATGGCGAAACGCTACGCCACCTGGCGCTGAACGGTAGCGGCATCGCCTGCTTGTCGGATTTTCTGACAGCCGAGGACCTCCGGGCAGGGCGGCTGGTGGAGGTGTTGCCGGCGCAGACGCTGGACTGGCAACAGCCAATCTGGGCGGTGTATTACCGGCAGGGTTTTCTGGCAGCGCGTGTATCGCACTTTGTCGCTTTTCTGGCCGAGCACTTGCAGCAACTTGGCACGGATGGGGAGCCGGGCAAGAGCTCCTTGAAGTAAAGGTGCGGGTGGCCAGGGTAGCGGACGGGCCCGTGGCCTGAGTGCATCGTAGTGTCGCATGCAGCGCTTCAGTTATCTGAGCGTGGCTGTAGCGCACGAAAGCAATGACATGCCACGAGCTATCAGTTGTGGCTGCCGCAAGAACCGAGTACGAGAGGACTCCTTCCGCATGCTCCTCCTCGACCAGACGATCAGCTCAGCCCGGCGGCCAGCCTGGCACGCTGCCGTCGTATGCCGTCAAAAATGGCCTGTGCCAATTCCGCCGGAAAATCTGCCGGCAGTTTTTGCTCAACGTCTTCCAGTACCTTGCCCGTGCAATCTATCAGCTCGTTCAGCAGTGTCTTGGCCCATGCCTCGGTCAGGCCGCTGCTGCGCGCTTGCGCTAGCCAGTGGCGCGGCTGGATGCGGTCGATCAGGTAGTGGTTGTTTTGCCCTCGTACAGCCATGGCCAGCTTGGCTTTTTGTGGCGCCACCTTGCCGGCTCCATGGCCGATGACGGGGTGGGCGGACAAGATGTCGTATAGCGGTGTTGCCCGGTAACGGCCACTTGGCAGATGGAACAGGCTGAAATTCTTGGCGTGGCCGTCGGTAGCAGCCAGCAACCAGAACACCACTTGGGCCTTGAAGAACTGCTGGCGGTCAGTTTCGCTGTTTTCCGAGCCGGCCAGAATATCCAGGATGCGCGCCATGCCCGGGCCGCCATCGCTCTGGTACTTGAGGTGGGGGGGGGTGCCGGTAGCCTGGCAGAAGTCTTCTTGCGGCAGGCGCATCAGCCAGCTGCCGTCTGCGGCTAGCCGACGGTCAAAGCGTTCGACCACCAGCACTTTCTGCTGTTCAAAGCGGGCAATGTCGCAGCGGGCGACTGGCAGGCCGAATGCGGCGACCAGTTGCGCGCAGAGCCATTCGTTTTCTACCGAGCTGCGCATATCGGCTTGCATGCCACCTACCAGCCCCATAGGCAGTTTCAGGATATGGGTGGTGGGCGTACTGCCCAGCGGGCGCTGCCAGCGTCCATCGTGGTATAGCAAGGCAGTTTTTTCTTGCGCACCGGCAATGGATAGACGCAGGTCGGCATCATATGCCAGTTGGCCGGGTGCGCCTGCTTGCACCGTTTGTTGCAGCAAGCTGGCGATGTCTGCTTCTGTCAGCGCTTCCCCGTGAATACTGTGCAAGTCTTGCGGCGTTTCGTCGGGTGGCAATAGTTGCAGCGCGCCGACGCAGTCGCGCCCTAGTGCGGCTAGCAGGGTAAACGCAGCGCTGTCGCTCAGCCGGTAGCGCTGCGCCAGGCGGCGGCGGATGCTGTCGCTATCGGGTAGCAGGTTATCGAAATAGGCGCTGACCACTGCACCGCGATATGCGGCATTACCGGGTAAAAACGGCAGTGACAGCGACAGTGGCCGTGCTTGCGGGTGATGAAGCCAGCTATCGTGGTAAGTGAAGGTTTCGCCGCTACGGGTGAGCGCCCATTCGCCAACCAGTAAGCCATTCATCCACACATTCAGCTGCTGCCGGTGACTCTTGCGGCCCATTTCACCACGCCTCATCGCTGATGGTGGTCTGTTTGTCATCGCGGGTGTGGATCACCAGCTCGGCATCCAGTGCCCGTAGCAGTTTGCTTAGCCGCTCCACGCTGGCTGCGGCCGGGCGGGCTTCCAGCCGGGCGTAGCTTTGCTGGCTGATGCCCAGCCGTTCGGCCAGCTGTGTCTGGGTCAGCCCGGCGCGCTGGCGCAGGCCGCGCAGCATTGCGGGCAATTGGTCCGGCGTGATGATGGGGTAGTGCATGGTATCCGGCTCCATATAGGGTACGTATTACATACTATGTGTTGTAAATTCAGAATACAACTTTTAGGCTGTTAATTCATTTTACAACGTAAAGGGTGTGGAAAATATGGTCGTGGCAGGTTGTCGTAACGAATGGGCTGACCTTGCGAGCTAGCTGTGTGATGTGCCTTGGCCGCCGGTATGTCGTGTCCGGCGCGCGGTAGCTGCTGGATGAATGGGGGCGGGTGACATTCCGCAGCGAAACCGGCTACCCGACGGTCAAAAAACCTGCAAATTGCAGAAAAAAAGTGTGACACTTTTCAGGTGCCTGGTCCGCGTGGCATTGGCCGAGCAGGTTCGCGATGGCCTTAGGTAAGTGTCTGTCTTGAAAAGTGATTCTAGTAGCGGGTGATTCTGCGGCGATGCAGATGATGGCAAAAATTGGCCCTCATAACCCGAAGGTCGTAGGTTCAAATCCTGCCCCCGCAACCAAATTCACAAAGGCTTATCGCATTGCGGTAAGCCTTTGTGCTTTGTAAGACCTGTCTTTCTCAGGCACCGTCGGTCACGTCATCCAATAAATAAGCAATCCGGATGCGCTGGATTGCTTTTGTCCATTTCAAGCCTCTGCGCCCGGTCCCGCATGCGGATCAAAAGCCTGTTTGGCAAGCTGATAGTGCTTGCAGCCGGTCAGTACCATCATGGCAATGGGTAAAACGGCAAATCATAGCGGCCTGGATAGCCTTGTCCCATTGCCACGACCCCTCATCTGAGTCAGCCGCATTATTTGGCACCCTCGCTCGCCGTGGCCTGCACCAGGTGGGTGACGTCGGCCTGTTGCTGCTGGCGAAGATCCATGACGACACTAGTGGCGATTTTATCCGCCGCCTCCACCAGCGAGCGATAACTGGCGTTGGGATCGGTGTACAGCGAATCGAAGTCGGGGAAGGTGGTGGTGGGGGGCGTGTAGTGCCAGCCGCTGCCAAACTGTTCCCAACCGGTGTCATGGTAACCACGGTAAATCGGTTTTTCGCGGTCATTGCCCAACAGGATAACGGAGGTGACGATCGTCGGAAGGTAGTCGTTATCGTAGCCCCTCCCCAACCCGGTTGCTACGAAGCCTATTACCGAAGGGGCAACCACCAGCACTGCATCGGCATCGGTTTTGATGTCCTTGAACTGGACGACTGGTATGCCATTGGTTTCCACCCACGGTGCATCTTCCACTCGTGTAGTGAATCCCAGGCTAGCGAGACGGTCTGAAATTTTCCGGGAGAGTTGGTTGCACACTTCGGCATGCTGCGCATGATA
Organism: Pseudogulbenkiania sp.; assembly: GCA_018260425.1. GTDB lineage: Bacteria > Pseudomonadota > Gammaproteobacteria > Burkholderiales > Chromobacteriaceae > Paludibacterium. The sequence goes on from JAGLBD010000011.1 coordinate 35,314, forward strand.
GGTTTTGGCGAGCCGCTCCTGTTTGTCATTGAGATCGGCGATAGCAACCGGAGCGCCAAGCAAGCCAAACGCCATTGCCGGATGCCCAAAGTTCATCACGGTATACAGTTTGGGTTCGGGAGGGCGAATGATCGCGATGGTTTTGACCTTGGCCATCGCCTGCGGCGTCAGGTCGATTTTCGGTACCGGGCCAGCACACGCGGCAAGCAGCAGGGGGATGATGATCATGGATGACACTTTTGCGATTCGGTAAAGCATGGCGCCTCTCATTTCATTGCTTCGAACATAACGATGAATCAACGCTCCCGGTCAGCCAGATTTCATGGCGTGGTCAGCGCAATTGACCAAGTATGTCTTTATCATATCATGGTGTCCTGTGAATACAGGAGTGATTTGACTCACGGTGTCGAGACGTAGCGTGTCCCGTTCTCTCGGGGCAGGGCTGTTCCGATAAACAAACAGGTGTTTAATCCCTGCCGCCGGTTTGTCTCGCTATCTCCTTGATGTGCAAAGATGTTTAAGCTGGAAGTATCCATCTTTTAACGAGTGCGCAAATGCAACTGTCCTTTGGTCTGTCTTGGTTGTTTGCTTTGTCTTCATCTACTGCTGTGCTACCTTTGCGCAATCCCCCTAAGTCAAACCGCTACTCAATAACCGTGGTGCACTCGGGGGGCGATGGAGCATGCAGCTTGGTAAATCCGCTGCACGGCGATGACAAAATCGTCGGGTGCCAGACACCCCGGCCCATCCTTGATGTGAACAACATAAAGGATATGACGATGAGAATTGCTAAGCTTGCCTTGGCTATTTCGGTGGCGACGTTCAGCCTGAGCGTTTCCGCCAAGACCCAGAACGTGACCCTCGGTTTTGAAAACCTTCCCGGCGCCCGAGACGGATACAGCGTCAACGATCTGAATCCTGCCTACGGCGGATTGAACTGGAGCGACGCGTTCAGCGTCCTTAAAAGTAGCACGCTGCCAAAGACCGGCTACGATTATGGCGGCCTGGGAAAATGGGTAGGCTTTACGGCTAACGCTGATCCGGTTTGGTTCGGAACTGACCCGGGCAGACACTTCAACTTCTACGGTGCCTATCTGGCTTCTGCCTGGCAGCCGAGTGAAACCATTACCGTGACCGGCTTCCTCAACGGGGTGGCCAAGTACACCTCGCTGGTAACGATCACCAACAACGCCGATGCTTTGCCGACGCTGTACCAGTTCAACTGGAAAAATGTCGACAAGATCGCGTTCACCCCGCCGGGTGGCGTGAATAAGCACATCGTGTTTGATAACATCCAGTTCTCCAACCTGTCCGCTCCGGTGCCCGAACCGGAAACCTATGCGCTGATGGGACTGGGCGTCGTTGCTCTGGCCTTGCGTTTGCGTCGCGGCAAGGCGCTGGCCGTTTGACGAACAGCTGCACTACGGCACTGGACAGCCGGCAGAACGTTTCTGCTGGCTGTCTTGGCTTGAAGATCATTGCGTGATTCGTTATTGAGTGCGCAAATGCAACTAAGCCATGCCTTAATCCGTGATTTAATTTGTTTAAATCACATGCTGTGATACGGTATTTCGGAACTTCACCACGATTAATATCGTTGAAAATCAACAGGGTGAAGATCAGATGGAGCATGCAGCCCGGTTTGCCCGCTGCACGGCGATGACAAAATCGTCGGGTGCCTGACACCCCGGCCCATCCTTGATGTGGACAACATAAAGGATATGACGATGAAATTTACGAAGCTTGCCCTGGTTCTTTCTTTCGCTGCGATCAGCGCTGCTGCCTCTGCCAGTGTTCAAGACATTACTCTCGATTTTGAAAACCTTCCGGGGGCCAATAATACCTCCCCGATTCATACGGTTGCACCGAATTACGGCGGCCTGCACTGGAGTAATTCCTTCTCTGTCCTTCAAGCCAGCTACCTTCCGGATACCGGCTATGACCATGGTGCGTTCGGTGATTGGGTCGGGTATTCCGCCAGTGGTAATGCTGTCTCGTTTAATTCCGACCCGGGCCAATCCTTCAATTTCTACGGTGTCTACCTTGCGTCGGCCTGGGATGACAGCCAGAACGTCGTGGTGTCCGGTTTCCTGAATGGTAACCAGATCTATTCCACGACAGTGAATCTCACCAATAACCCGGATGTGCTGCCGAAGCTCTATCAGTTCAACTGGAAGGGCGTCGACAAGGTCAGCTTCAGCTCGACCAATCATTCCCAGGTTGTCTTCGATAATCTGCAGATTTCTCCGTTGGCAGCCGTTCCGGAACCTGAGACCTATGCCCTGATGGGTCTGGGGCTGGTGGCCATGGGGCTGCGCCTGCGTCGCAAGAAATCACTGACCCTCGCTGTTTGAGGTCATCAACCCCTAACCGTCGCCGGCTATGCCTGCGGCGGTTTTTTCTTTTCTTCTCCTTTTTTTCGTTTCTCCATTTTTTACGGCTGTTCCACATGTGATGTGTTTTAACCACGCATGCCATGCCGTTCTACGCCATTTCCTAGTGTTTGCTTGTCGGTGCTTTCCCGGTGACGTCGTCATTTTAAACAATCGGCGCAGCCGGTCTTCGCCTGTCCCAAAGGTCAGGTACGTTCGAAAAGGGTCTGTCGCATTCTTTGAAATCAGGTGTGGCGTCAGTGGTTTTTCATGATGCTCCGTCAGATCAAATCCGCTTCGCAGGAATACCCTCATGATCAAACACTTGGCGATGGCCATGCTGTTGGCCGGTGCGACCGGCTCCGTGGCGGCCCGGACAGTGACGGCCGATTTTGAAAACATTCCCGGTGCCCAAAGCGGTACACCGTTAAATGACCTGAGTCCGGGCTATGCCGGCGTTGCCTGGGATAAGCCGTTTTCCTTGTTGTCGAGTGCTGCGCTAGGTAGCACGCCGGACAGTCGTTTCGGCAACTGGGTGCTTTCCAGCACCAGTCATGAAAACTGGATCATGCCGATTCTCCGCAAGGGCTATGCCTTCGACTTGATGGGTGCCGATTTTGCCAGTCTGTCCAATGGGGCGCACATTGACATTGTCGGCTACCGTAACGGCTTTCAGGCCTGGAGCCAGTCGGTGACGCTCGGGAGCCGTCCGACCCATGTTTCCTTTGACTGGAAGGACACGGATGGAGTGGTCATTTACGGCGAGGAGGGGAAGTCGCTGATTCTGGACAACGTGATTCTGGGCGTCAGTCCGGTGCCCGAACCTGACAACCTGGCCTTGATGGCCGTGGGGCTGGTGGCCTTGCTGTTGAAAGGGAGAAGGCGCGAGCCGCTGGTGTGAGCGGGGCAAGACCCCTCTGATACCCAAAACAGCCCGGGAGAGGATTCCCGGGCTGTTGTTTTAGTGATTTATGCTTCCACCAGACCGCGTGCACGCAGCATCGGACGCACTTCCGGGTCGCGGCCGCGGAAGGCGCGGAACGCTTCGGCCGGATCCAGCGAGTTGCCGGCGCTGTAGATAAAGCGGTACAGCCGCTCGGCGACCGCGCTGTCGAACGGGTTGCCCGCTTCGACAAAGGCATCGAAACCATCGGCATCCAGCACTTGGGCCCACATGTAGACATAATAGCCCGAGGCATAATACGGGCCGGCAAATACGTGGTTGAAGTGTGGCAGACGATGACGCATGGTAATGGCCGACGGCATGCCGATACGCGCCAGTTCGTCCTGCTCGAAGCGGCTAATGTCCAGCGTGGATGGATCGCTGACCTGATGCAGGGCCAGGTCCACCAGGGCACTGGCGGTATATTCCACCGTCTCGAAACCCTGATTGAACAGTCGCGCCGCCGCGATGCGCTCGAGCAGACTGGCCGGAATCACCTCGCCGGTCTCGACATGGCGGGCATGCTTTTCCAGTACTTCCTGCTCGGCCGCCCAGCTTTCGTAAATCTGCGAAGGCAGTTCCACAAAATCCCGCAGCACATTGGTGCCCGACAAACGCTCGAAGCGCACATTGGACAGCATGCCGTGCAAGCCATGTCCGAACTCATGGAACAAGGTGCGCACGTCATCGGCCGACAGCAGGCTAGGCTGTCCGGCACCGGCCTTGGCAAAGTTGTTGTTGTTGATGACGATAGGCAGTACGTCCTGACCGTTGTGGCGTGATTGTTCGCGGAACAGACTCATCCAGGCACCACCGGCCTTGTTGGAGCGGGCGAAGTTGTCGCCGAGGAACAGGGCAATCAAGCGTCCTTCGCGATGGACTTCCCACAGCCGGACATCCGGATGGTAGAGCGGAATACCCTGCTTCTCGACGAAGCTGAGGCCGAACAGGCGACCGGCGCAGTCGAACATGGCTTCGATCATGCGTTCCAGCGAGAAGTACGGTTTGACCTCGGCATCATCGAGGTCATAGCGCTGTACTCGCACCTTTTCTGCGAGGTAGCGCCAGTCCCACGGCGCGATATCGGTCGGCTCGCCAAGGCTGGCGGCCATGGCCACCAGATCGGCAGCCTCTGCCGCCGCACGGTTCTTGGCCGGCTCCCAGGCTTGACTCAACAAGTCCTGAGCGGCGGCCGGGGTGCGGGCCATATTGGCCGACAAGGCGTACTCGGCATAGTTGGCATAACCCATCAGGCGGGCCTGTTCCTGACGCAGTACCAGAATCTCGCGTGCCAGCGGACGATTGTCGTGTTCGCCGGCGTGTTCGCCACGTTGGCTCCAGCCCTTGAAGGCGATCTCGCGCAGGTCGCGGCGACTGGAGTAGGTGAGGAAAGGCATCACCAGCGAACGGGACAGCGTGATCAAACCGCCCTCGACACCGCGCGCCTCGGCGGCGGCACGGGCGCCGTCACGGACAAAGTCCGGCAGGCCGGCAAAATCGGCTTCGCTGTGCAGCGGCAACTGGAAGGCGGCCTCGTCGGCCAGCACATTCTGGCTGAAGCGGGTGGTCAGCTCCGCCAGTGTTTCATTGATGGCGGCAAAGCGGGCCCGGGCCTGCGGGTCCAGACGGGCACCGGCCCGCACGAAGTCTTGATGCACCACCTCGAGTAGTCGCCGCTCTTCGGCCGACAGCGACAGCGTGTCGCGTTGGCGGAACAGCGTGTCGATGCGGGAGAACAGGGCTTCGTCGAGATAGATGGCATTGCTATGAGCTGCCAGACGCGGCGCCATGGCCAGTTCCACCGTCTGCAGGGCCGGCGGGTTGTCGGACGAGGTCAGATTGCTGAACAGCAGCGACACGCGGTTGAGCTGGCGGCCGCTGGCGTCGAACGCCACCAGCGTGTTGTCCACGGTCGGGGCGGCAGCCTGCTGGCCAATGCGGGCCAGTTCGGCCAGATGCTCGGCAAGGGCGACCTCGAAGGCCGGGATGAAGTGTTCGGGTTTGACCTGGTCAAACGGGGGCAAGCCGTAGGGGGTATCCCACGGCTGCAGCAGCGGATTAGTCTGTGTTTTGTTCATGATGGCTGTGTGGTCAGGGTAATGACCCCACAGTTTAACCATTTTTCATAATCAGCGCTTGCTGTCCGGGGCCTCAAAACACCCGTTCGCCTGCCTTCCACACTGCGCGGATGTGCGCGAGTGAACCGCGATGGCTGACCCTGACCAGATCGGCCAGTCGTCCGGTCTCGAGTTGGCCGCGATCGGCCAGACCGGCCGCTTTGGCCGGAGTGGCGGTGACGGTGGCAATCGCGGCACTGAGGGTCATGCCGCCGTCCCGCACCAGACGGTAAGCGCCGTCCAGCAGGCTGACCGGCACGTAGTCGGAGGAGAGGATGTCCAGCAAGCCGGCCCGGGCCAGTTCCAGAGCGGCGACATTGCCGGAGTGGGAGCGGCCGCGCACCACATTGGGCGCACCCATGATGGTCAGCATCGCCGCGTCGCGAGCCGCCTGTGCTGCGGCCAGCGTGGTGGGAAATTCCGAGAGTGCGATGCCATCGTAGCGGGCCTCGGCGATATGCTCCGGTTCCGTGTCGTCGTGGCTGGCCAGCACCAGACCGCGATGCCGGGCCATGGCCAGTACCTGCGCCTTGTTGTCCGGGACATGCACCTGCTGGAGGCGCTGGCGTTCCTTGACGGCATCCAGAAAGGTCTCTTCGGTCCAGGCGACTTTTTTCTTGGCGTAATAGGTGCGGTACTGGGCCAGATCCCGGTATTGACGTTGTCCCGGGGTGTGATCCATCAACGACAGCAGCCGCACGGCCGGATGGTCGATCAGTTCCTTCAAGGTAGGCAGTAGATCCGGCCAGGCCAGTTCGCAGCGTAGATGGAACAAATGGTCAGCACGCAGCAAGCCGCTGTCTCGCCCCTCATTGATGGCGGCGAAGGCGCTGTGCAGGGTGTCCAGCCGGACGCTTTCTCCCTCCAGATCGCCCACCGACAAGGCATCGAACACCGTGGTGATGCCGGCTGCCACACATTGCGCGTCATGGGTGATGACGGCGGGCAGCACGGGCCAGAGCACGCCATTGCGCGGCATCAGATGTTTTTCGAGATTATCGGTATGCAACTCCACCAGACCCGGGATCACATCGTCGCCCTGACAGTCGATGGCGTCGGCGTGGCTCGCGGGGCCGCGCTGGATCATGACGATCTTTCCCGCCTCTACGGCAAGGCTGCCGATGAAGGTGTCGTCTGCCAGAATCAGCCTGGCGTTGGTCAGAATCAAAGGGGTGGGCATGCTGTTAGTCCTCAGTCGTCGGCTCTGGCAGTTTGACTGCCTGAACATCATAAAGTCGGTCGGCAACCGCTTCGCGGGTGTCTTGATCATGAAAAATGCCGATCAATCCGGCACCGCGTGCCTTGGCTTCCTGAATCAACTGGATCACCACCTGGCGGTTGGCGGCGTCGAGTGACGCGGTTGGTTCGTCCAGCAGCAGGATGGGGCGTGGGGCGATCATGCCGCGGGCAATATTGACGCGTTGTTGTTCTCCCCCGGAAAAGGTGGCCGGCGGTAGCTGCCACAACCGCTCGGGGATGTTGAGGCGCGCCAGCCACTCGCCGGCTTCGCGACGGGCCTCGGCCTGCGTGTAGCCGCGCGGCAGTAAGGGTTCGGCGACCAGATCCAGGGCCGGAACACGGGGAATGACCCGCAGGAACTGGCTGACATAGCCCAGCGTCTGTTCGCGAATTGCGATCAGTTGCGGGGGTGTGGCCCGGGTCAGTTCAACCATTTGGCCATGGTGCAACAGGGTCAGACTGCCTTGCTGCACCAGATAATTGGCATAGAGGGCTTTCAGCAGGGAGCTTTTGCCGGCGCCGGAGGGGCCGCACAGCGCGACGCATTCGCCGCTGTGAAGGGTCAGCGAGACATCGTGGAGGACCGGCAGGGTCAGTCCGTCTTGCTGGTGCAGTACAAAGGTTTTCGATAAACCCCGGGCTTGAATGAGAACGGTCATGGTTAGGCTCGTTGGGTCAGGCTTGCACAATCGAAGAAACCAGCAGCTGGGTATAGGCATGCTGGGGGTCGTCGAGAATCTGGTCAGTCAGTCCGGACTCCACGATCCGGCCGTGTTGCATGACCACGGTGCGGTGCGCCAGCAGCCGAGCCACCCCCAGATCATGCGTCACCATCAGGATGGCCAGTCCATGCTCGTGCACCAGCCGGCGCACCAGATCCAGAAAACGTGCCTGCACCGAGACATCCAGTCCGCCGGTGGGCTCGTCCATGAATACCAGCGAGGGTGCGGTGACCAGATTGCGGGCGATCTGCAAGCGTTGCTGCATCCCCCCTGAAAACGAGGCCGGGAGGTCATCCAGCCGTGCCGGGTCGATTTCCACCCGTTCCAGCCAGTCGCGTGCCTGTGCGCGCAAGTGTCCATAGTGGCGCTGGCCGAGCGCCATCAGCCGTTCGCTGATATTGGCACCGGCCGAGACATTCATGCGCAAGCCGTCGCGCGGATTCTGGAACACATGCCCCCACTCGCGTCGCGCCAACTGGCGCCGTGTGGCGGTATCGCCGTGAATCAGGTCATGGAAGGTGCCCTGACGGTCGCGAAAGCGCAGGGAGCCGGACTGGGGGACGCGGCGTCCTGCCAGGGTGTCGAGCAGCGTGGACTTGCCGGAACCGGACTCGCCGACCAGACACAGGACTTCTCCCGGGTAGAGGTCCAGATCGATCTGTCGGCAACCTTGACCATTGGCATAGAGATGACTCAGTTGCCGGACTTCGAGAATGGTGTCGCTTCTCATGCTTCCTCCCGGCGGGAAGTGCAGTAATCGGTATCGGAGCAGACATACAGACGGCTGCCCGCATTGTCGGTGACGATTTCATCGAGATAGCTGTCCCGCGAACCACACAGGCTGCAGGGCGCCTCCCAGCCTTGTACCTCGAAGGGATGGTCGTCGAAGGCCAGGCTTTCCACCCGGGTCCAGGGGGGAATCGCATGCAGGCGTTTCTCGCGGCCAGCGCCAAACAGCAGCAAGGCCGGGCTGTGGTGCAGCTTGGGATTGTCGAATTTGGGGATGGGCGAGGGCGAGGCCAGATAGCGGCCATTGACCATGACCGGGTAGTCATAACTGGTGGCGATATGACCGTGACGGGCGATGTCTTCGTAGAGTTTCACGTGCATCAATCCATAGTCCTGATAGGCATGCAAGGTGCGGGTTTCCTGTTCGCTGGCTTCCAGCGTGCGCAGCGGCTCCGGTTCGGGCACCTGAAACACCATGATCTGCCCGGGGCGCAGCGGGGTTTCCGGAATGCGGTGCCGGGTCTGGATCAGGCTGGCCCGGGCCGTCGACGTGGTGGTCGCCACGCCGGTCACCTTCTGAAAAAATGACCGGATATTCACCGCATTGGTGGTGTCGTCGGCACCCTGGTCGATGACTTTCAGGCAATCATCCCGACCGATCACGCTGGCGGTCACCTGAATGCCGCCGGTGCCCCAGCCATAGGGCAGCGGCATTTCGCGGCTGCCGAACGGGACTTGATAGCCGGGAATGGCGACCGCCTTGAGTAGGCCGCGGCGGATCATGCGCTTGGTGTTTTCATCGAGAAAGGCAAAATTGAACTCAATCTTCATGCGGGATCCCCCTGGCGTGTTTCATGCTCCTGACGCAAGGTTCTGAGCAAGGACAGTTCGGCCTGAAAGTCGACGTAATGCGGTAACTTGAGGTGTTGCACGAAACCCGAGGCTTCCACGTTGTCGGTGTGATACAGCACAAATTCGGCTTGCTGGGCCGGTGCAGTGATGCGTTCCCCCAACTCCTGGGCACGCAGGGCACGATCCACCAGCGCCATGGCCATGGTCTTGCGTTCCGCCTCGCCCACCGCCAGCCCGTAACCGCGGGTAAATTGCGGCGGCTCGCTGGCCGAACCGGCAAACTGGTTGATCATCTGGCACTCGGTCACGGTCATTTCGCCAAGACTGACGGCAAACCCCAGCTCCGGCACCTCAAGGAACAACTCGAGCTCTCCCATGCGGATTTCACCGGCGAAGGGATGGTTTTCTGCATAACCTCGCTGTGTCGAGTAAGCCAATCCCAGCAAGAAGCCTTCGTCGCCGCGGGCCAGATTCTGCAGGCGGGTGGGGCGGTCGGCCGGAAACATCAGCGGCTGGGTGGTCAGGTCGGAGGGGGCCGGGTCACCGGGCGGCGGCAGTTCGGCTTCGATCAGTCCTTCCGCCCCCAGTGTGTCCAGTACCGACGGCAGCGGATTGGGCAGCGGGTCAGCCTGCGGCAGTTCGGAGTGGGCTGCGCCACACTGGAGCAGTTGCGGGTCCAGCAAGCGCTGGGTGTAGTCGGCGGTCGGGCCGAGCACCTGTCCGCCGGGAATATCCTTGAAGGTGCCGGAAACCCGGCGGCGCACCCGCATCGCGGCGGTGTCGATCGGTCGGGTGCTCCCCAGCCGGGGCAGGGTGGTGCGGAAGGCCCGCAACAGGAATACCGCTTCGACAACGTCGCCGGCGGCCTGTTTCAGGGCCAGAGCCGCCAGCGTCTCGTCGAACAGGCTGCCCTCCTGCATGACGCGGTGCACGGCGTGGCGGAGTTGCCCGGCCAGTTGCCGGCACTCCAGCTCGGCCAGCGCGGTATCGCCCCGGCGGGCGTGGGCCAGCAGTTGCGCTGCATGACCAATGGCGGTCTCGCCGCCCTTGACGGCTACATACATGCCTGTGACTCCTCGCGGAGGCGGCTGCTGCGCGGCAGACCGACCAGTTGGCCGTTACCGGCAAAGAACATATCGATACCCAGCGGGTAGTGCTGATTGCACTGTTGCCATTCGTGCCAGAAGGCCGCATCGGCACCAAGCGGCTGCAAGCGTCGCGGTGTCTGGAAACCCGGCCCCTCGAAGCAAGGGGCTCCGAGTTCGGTAAAACCTTCAACCTGCCAGACCACGGTGGCCGAACGGTCCGGAAAACGTAGTTCACCCTGTTTCAGGCGGGCAAGCGGAGGGCGCTCGTGGCCCAGCACCAGCCAGAGAATGTCGGCCTGTTCCGGACTTTCCGCGCTTGTGTAGGCGGTATGAAACTGCAACCAGCGTTGTGCTTCCTCCGTCAGGTCGGGGGCCCAGAGCCGGACCTGTTGGTCCAGCAAGGTCAACAAGATGGCGGCGCAGGCCGGGTCCAGTGTGGCGGGGGCCTCGGGAAGGCGTGGCAAGGTGCCGGGGATCATGGGTTCGGCCAGCGCACTCAGCATGGCCCGGAAGGTCTGCTGACTGTCATGAACCGGGTCGGAAAATGCAGCGCTGAGCATCAGTCTTCACCTCGTACCATGGTAAAAAATTCGACTTTGGTGGCTGCGGTTTCCCGTTGCTGCTGTTCCCGCCGTGCCTGAATGGCCAGCTCCAGCGGCGTGATCACCTCGCGCTGCAGTGTGGGGTACCGTTCGGGGTCCTGCAGCAGGACATCGGCGATGGCAATCAGCCGGGCATGTTCGATGTCGCAGCCTTTGACGTGGCCGTGGCCGGTCCGCTCGTCCAGTGTGACGGAGGCACGACTGACCGTGACTTCGCCGAGGTTGAAACGGGCGCCGCTGCCGCCGATGCGCCCTTCCACCATCGCAAGGCCGGTGTGGGGCTGGCGCAGCCAGTGCAGTCGCGATTCGTCCGGCAGGTGCGGTACCAGCCGCGGAGCCAGCGCATCGACGTGGCTGTTGGCCAGAATGGCCAGCCAGTGTTGACGTGCGGCGTCAGGATGGAGGTGTGTCATGGGGTGTCCCGCTTCAAGAAAAATTCATATAAACGTATAGACGAATGCATCATAATCATCGTCATGTGCTGATAACAGTCTGTTTCAGTGAAACTTTTGTGACGTTTTGATGGCAGGAGAGCGGGAATGATTGAACGAGGCAGTGGCGTTGCCGTATGGCGGCAGATCGAAACGACATTGGCCGATGATATCGGCAGCGGTGTGCTGCGGGCCGGTGAGCGCATCCCCACCGAACTGGTGCTGGCCGAGCGTTTTCAGGTGAACCGGCATACCATTCGCCGCGCCGTGGCGGCGCTGGTGGAGCGTGGCGTGTTGCGGGTCGAACAGGGGCGCGGCACCTTCGTGCAAGAAAATGCCATCGACTATGCCCTGTCGCGGCGCACGCGGTTTTCGCAAAACATGGCCAGTCAGAATCTGAGTTCCGATATCGAGGTGGTCAGCAGTGAAACCTTGCCGGCCAATCAGGAGTTGGCCAGCTTGCTGGAGGTCGAGGTGGGCGCCCCCTTGCATTGCATTACCACCCTGAGTCGTGCCGAGGGCCGCATTATCGATGCCAGTACATTGTTTTTTCCCGGGGAGCGCTTTCCCGGGCTGCCCGAAGTCTATGCCGGTTTGCGCTCGGTGACCCGCACCTTGCAGCACTTCGGCGTCGAGGATTACACCCGTAAATTTTCCCGTATCACGGCGCGTTTGCCGGACAGCGATACCATGGCGCTGCTGCACCTGCCAAAAAACCGCCCGGTCCTGCATGTCAAATCGCTCAATGTCGATAGCGAGGGACGGCCGGTGCAGTACGGCTTGACCCGTTTCAATGGCGATCTGGTGCAATTGACGGTGGAGAATCCCTGATGCGGTATGCGGTGTATTGGTGCCCCGGGGTCGATAGCCCGCTCTGGCAGGCCGGCTGCTGCTGGCTGGGGCGGGATGCCGCCGCCGGAGAGCCGGTCATGCCGCCGGCTATCCCCGGAGTGAGTGGCGCACGGTTTGCGGTCTTGACGCACGAGGCGGCGCGCTACGGCTTTCATGCCACCATCAAAGCGCCGTTCACGCTGCGTGATGGAGTGAGCGAAACCCGGCTGCTGACGGCATTGGCTGATTGGGCGGAAGGGCGGGCACCGTTCCGTCTTGAGTTGGTGCCCGCGCTATTGAGCGGTTTTCCGGTGCTGCGTCCCCGTGAGGTCCCGGACGCGCTGCCGCGGATGACCGGGGAGCTGGTGAGAACCTTGCATCCCATGGCGGCTCCGCTTGACGAGGCGGATCTCAAACGCCGTGCGGGCTTGTCCGCGGTGGAACAGGAGGCACTACGCCAGTGGGGCTATCCGTGGGTGTTTGACGACTACCGTTTTCATCTGACCCTGGCGGCGCAACCCGCCGGCGAGGAAGAGACCGCCTGCCTGCTCGAGGCCGCGCTGAGTCATTTCGGCACCACCATCCCGGTGGAGATCGGCCATCTGGCGCTGTTTCGCGAGTCGGCACGCGGTGCGCCATTCCAGTGGATGGCCAGTGTCGGCCTGGGAGGCAAGTCATGAAGACAGCTGGACGTCTGTGGTATGTGGTGGGGCCCTCCGGCGCCGGCAAGGACAGCGTGATCGGCTATGCCCGTGCCCATTGCCCGACGGGTTTACCGCTGGTGTTTGCGCATCGTTACATTACCCGGCCGGCCGATGCCGGTGGCGAGAATCATGTGGCGCTGAGCGAAGCGGAGTTCCGCTGGCGTGCCGAACGCGGTTTGTTTGCCATCACCTGGACGCGCAATGGCCTGCACTATGGCATTGGTCGCGAGGTGCAAGACTGGCTGGCGGATGGTATCGACGTGGTGGTCAACGGCTCGCGCCACAGTCTGGAGACCGCGCGCACGGTCTTCCCCGGCATACGACCGGTCTGGGTGACCGCACCGCCGGCGCTGCTCGCCGAGCGGCTGGCGCGGCGCGGGCGCGAAGATGCTGCCGCGATTGCCGCGCGTCTGGCGATGGCGCCCTGCACGATTCCCGCCGATGCCAAAGTGATCTGCAACGAGGGCCGGCTTGAGCTGGCCGGGCAGTGTTTGCTGGGCTGGCTTGGCTGAGTCCGGCGGCTCGCAAAAATGTCACTATTTGTTCATGGTCCTGTCATTGAGCCTTTCTAAAGTAGTCGGGTCGTGAAGCAGGGTGGTGTATCGACAAAATTGTCTATACGTCTAAACAAATAGGGAGAGTGTCAGATGTTGCGCAAACAGCTTCTCGCCGGTGCCGGACTGGTCATGGCGTGTGTTACGGCCAATGCGGCCACCGTGTTGAACGTGTACAGCGCCCTCGAGGCGGATCAGGTCAAGGAGTACAAGGAAGCCTTCGAGAAGGCCAATCCGGATATCGAAATCAACTGGGTGCGTGAGTCGACCGGTGTAATCACGGCACGTTTGCTGGCCGAAAAGAACAACCCGCAGGCCGATGTGATTTGGGGTCTGGCCGCCACCAGCCTGCAGATTCTTGACCATGAAGGCATGCTGCAGGCCTATGCCCCGAAAAACCTGCGCGAGCTGTCGCCGGCATTCCGCGACAAGGCCAATCCGCCCAAGTGGACCGGCATGGATGTCTGGGCCGCCACCGTGTGCTTCAACACCGTCGAAGCTGCCAAGAAGAACCTGCCGCGTCCGGAAAGCTGGGCTGACCTCGCCAAGCCGGTCTACAAAGGGCAGATCGTGATGCCGAATCCGGCCTCCAGCGGCACCGGTTTCCTCGACGTCTCCGCCTGGCTGCAGAAGTTCGGCGACAAGAAGGGCTGGGAGTATATGGACAAGCTCCATGAAAACATTGCCCAGTATGTTCACTCCGGTTCCAAGCCGTGCAAGATGGCCGCCGCTGGCGAGTACCCGATCGGTATTTCCTTCGAATACCGTGGCGCGTCGCTGAAGGCCAAGGGTGCGCCGATCGATCTGGTGTTCCCGAAAGAGGGACTGGGCTGGGATCTGGAAGCGACCGCCATCATGAAGGGCACCAAAAAGCTTGAGGCGGCCCGCCGTCTGGCCGATTTCTCCGCCAGCCGCGAAGCCATGGCGCTCTACGACAAGAGCTATGCCGTGCTGGCTATTCCCGGCATCGCCAAGGCCAATCCGCATATCCCTGCCGACTATGAAAAGCGTTTGATCAATAACGATTTCACCTGGGCGGCCAAGCACCGCGACACGATCCTGAAAGAATGGTCGCGCCGCTACGACAGCAAGTCGGAAAAGCAGTAACTCGTCAGACCTGCCACGGTTGCCCGTTCGGGCGGCCGTGGCTTTTGCCTTTATGGAGAGTCCGTGAAACTCACCGATCTGGATTCCGGGGTCGAACCCCATCTCGAGATGTCCGGCCTGACGCGGCGCTATGGCGCGTTTACCGCCCTGGCAAACGTTTCCCTGACGGTGCGCAAGGGCGAGTTTCTGTGCTTGCTGGGCCCCTCGGGGTGCGGCAAGACCACCTTGCTGCGGCTGATCGCCGGTTTGGACCGGGAGGACGCCGGGCGCATCGAGTTGTCCGGGCGGGATATTACCCGCACCCCGCCTGCCGGGCGGGACTACGGCATCGTGTTCCAGTCCTATGCGCTGTTTCCCAATCTGAGCGTGGCTGACAACATTGCCTATGGCCTGCAACCCCGCCGCGCGCGCGACCATCATCTGCGCCGGGTACGGGAATTGCTCGACATGGTCGGGCTGCCCGGCTCCGAAGAAAAGTTTCCCTCCGAGTTGTCGGGGGGGCAGCAACAGCGGGTGGCGCTGGCGCGTGCCTTGGCGACCTCTCCCGGTTTATTGCTGCTGGACGAACCCTTGTCGGCGCTGGACGCCCGGGTGCGGGACCATTTGCGGGACGAATTGAAAGCCCTGCAACGGCGTCTCGGGGTGACCACGCTGATGGTGACTCACGATCAGGCCGAGGCGCTGGCGATCGCCGACCGGGTGGTGGTGATGAAGGATGGCCATATCGAACAGATCGGGACGCCGGCCGAGATCTACCATAAGCCGGTCAGCCGTTTTGTGGCCGAATTTGTCGGGGAAGCCAATTGGCTGAACGCACGACCGACCCCGGACGGACGGGTAGTGGTCGGCTCGCATACGTTGGAGTTGGCGGCCCCCTTGCCGGAAGGGGAGGCCATCAGCCTGTTTCTGCGTCCCGAAGACGTGCGTTTGCGTAAACGCTGGCAGGCCGAACCGAACCTGATTCTGGCCCGGGTGCTGGATAGTGCCTTCGGCGGCGCGATGACCCGGGTGCGCTTGCAGCCGGAAGGCATGGCTGGGGTGGTCTTGCTGGCCCATGTTCCGGCCGGGGGGCGGCTGATCACGCCGGGCGAGATCGTGCCGGTGTCGCTGCCCGCCGAGCGTTTGTTGCCGTTTGCCGGGGCGACATCATGATGCCGCGCCGTGTACTACTGGAACCCTGGCTGGCACGCAGCTTGATTGTGCTGTGGCTGGCGGCCTTGCTGCTGGTGCTGGGTTTGCCCTTGGCCAGTTTGTTTTCCCGGGCGCTGATGACTTCACGAGGGGACTTTGCCGGGCTGGATCAGGTGCGTGAGGTACTGGATACCCCCGGCCTGGTGAATGCCGCCTGGCACAGTCTCGCGTTGTCGGTTGGCGTGGCCGCTCTGGTGGTACCACTGGCATTCGCCTTTGCCTGGTGTCTGCGTCATGCCCGGTTGCCGGTCGCCTCGCTATGGCGCTGGCTGGCCTTGAGTCCGTTGTTGGCGCCCTCCTTGATGGCGGCGATTTCGCTGGTCTACCTGTTCGGCAATCAAGGCCCGTTCAAGGCCGTGATGGGGGGCGAAGGGGGCTTGTATGGCTATCCGGGACTGGTGATCGGCGAGTTCTTCTATACCTTTCCGCATGCCTTGTTGATCCTGTTGACCGGCCTTGCCGGTTCGGACGGGCGGCTCTACGACGCCGCGCGCGCCATGGGCGCCGGTCCCGTGCGGCAGTTCCTGACCATTACCCTGCCGGGGGCACGCTATGCACTGGTCTCGGCCTTTCTGGTGGTGTTTACCCTGGTGATGACCGACTACGGTGTCCCCAAGGTGGTTGGCGGCTCGGTCAATGTCTTGGCCATCGAAGTCTACAAGCAGGTGGTCGGACAGCAGAATTTCGAACGTGGCGCGGTGGTGGGGCTGATGTTGTTGCTGCCGGCGCTGCTGGCCACCGTGCTGGAGCGGCATATGGCCAGCCGTCAGCAGGCCTCGCTGACCGCCCGGGCCGAACCGTATCAGTGCCGGCCTGCCCCCTTGCGTGATGCGCTGGCGACCGGCTTTGTCGCCCTGCTGTCCTGCGTGCTGGCCGGTTTGTTGCTGGTCGGGGTGGTGGCCTCCTTTATCCGTTACTGGCCTTACGATCTGGGGCTGACCCTCGCGCACTACGGTTTCGAGGATGTGGATGGTGGCTGGATGGCCTTTGGCAACTCACTTCAATTGGCGGTGGCCTGTGCGCTTGCCGGCACGGCAATGGTATTTCTGGGCGCGTGCTGGAGCGAACGGCTCAAGGTGGCGGGTCTCGCGCGTCGGGCCTTGCGCAGCATGGCCATGCTGTCCATGGCGGTGCCCGGGCTGGTGTTGGGTTTGGGCTATGTGTTCTTCTTCAATCATCCCGCCAATCCGCTGGCCGGCCTGTATGGCGGCATGTTGCTGATGGTGATGTGCACCATAGCGCATTTTTATACCACCGCGCATCTGACCGTTACCACGGCCCTTGGGCAGGTGGACAGCGAGTTCGAGGCGGTGGCAGCCTCGTTGAAAGTTCCGTTCTGGGTGACGGTGCGCAGAGTCACTTTGCCGATTTGTCTTCCGGTGTTGATTGACGTGGCGCGCTATTTCTTTGTCTCGGCGATGACCACCGTGTCGGCACTGATTTTCATTGTGTCGCCGAAGGTACCGCTGGCCGCCGTGTCGATCATCGTCATGGACGATGCCGGGGATACCGCTGCCGCCGCGGCCATGGCGACGCTGGTGGTATTGACCTCGGCCGGTGTCACGCTGCTGTTGACCGGCGTCGAGTGGTGGCTGGGCAAATCCATGTCGCGCTGGCGGGGCCGGTAGCGCGAAGCGGGCTGGCAGGGAGGGCACTCACACAGAGGGGGCGACCGGAGTCGCCCCCTCTGTTGTTGTCAGTGCTGGTCGGCGAGTGCCGGCAGGAAGGTCGCCGGGTCGCCGTCATTGGCTTCCGGGCGAACGCCGCTCAGGCGTGCCAGCAGCGCATAGACATCGACGTTGTTGAAGGGCGGGAGTGTCACACCGGGCTTGAAGGCCGGGCCGTTGGCGACGAACAGGGCATCCATGTCGCGGTTGGCCGGGTCGTAACCGTGCATGCCGCGATTCGCGCCGTTGTCGGCCAGTTTTTTGCGCGTGGTGAAGAACCAGCCGTTGTCGGCGGCACAGACAATGGCGGGGACCCGGGCGTGGCTGCCGTAGTTAAGCTTGGCCGGGATGGTCGCTTTGGTCCAGCATTGGCCATGGTGCAACGGCACCGTCAGTGCGGCGGTGACGCTGGCTTCTTTACCGGGTTTCGGGTCGATGCCGGCGACCGCGCCGTACGAGATGAGGGTCATGTCGGCTTCGGGAGCCAGCAGGTCCAGCAGAATGGCGCGTTCCGGCTTGACGGCCGCCATGCCGTGGTCGGCGACAATCACCAGATTCACTTTGCCGGCCTGATGGTGTTTGGCCAGTCCCTGCTCCAACTGCTCGATGGCCTGATCCACGTCTTTCAGCGCTTGATTCACCTCGGGCGAGTCCGGTCCGAATTCGTGGCCGGCCGAATCGACCCCTTCAAAATACAGGGTGGCAAAGTCCGGGCGTTTGCCGACCGGACGTGCCAGCCAGCTCACTACCGTGTCGACCCGTTTGCGGTAAGGCATGGCCCCATCGTATTTGACCCAGTCATTGGGCCGCACACCCTGAATGGCGGCTTCCGATCCCGGCCAGAAAAACGTTGAGGCGATCTTGCCCTGTTGCCGGGCACTGACCCACAGTGGCGTGGCGTCGTTGTACCAGAAGGCGTCGGTGACGGCCGCGTGGTCGGAGAGCTTGAAGGTGGCGCCGGGGCGTTGCGGGTCGCGCATGGTGTTGTTCACCAGGCCGTGGTGGTCGGGCACCTTGCCGGTGACCAGCGTGTAATGATTGGGGAAGGTCGACGAGGGAAACGACGGGTGCATGCCGCGGGTGGTGACACCGCCATTGGCCAGTCGGGCGAGGGTTGGTGTCAGGCCGCGTTCCAGATAATCGGCACGAAAACCATCGATGGAAATCAGTAGCACCGGCACCGGTTCCGGTGACTGCGCCGAGGCAGAAAAGGCGGTCGCGGCCAGTACGGCGGCGAGGACAGAATGAAGGTTCATGTAAGGGCAGGCTCGCTCGGGACAATGACGGGTCATTATCGCCTCTCCCCGGGGGGCGAGGAAAGACCGCGCGGCGGAGTTATGACGCAGCGGGGTGCCAGCGTTAAGCAGAATTGACTCTGCACGATCGGCCATGGCTCTTATACTGCGATTATTTGGCAGGGAGTTTTTTTCATGCGTATCGCCGTGTTTGATACCAAACAGTACGATCGTCAGGCGCTGGAGGCGGCAAATGCCGCATTTGGCCACGAACTACTGTTTTTCGAGCCCCGCCTGAATCGCGAGACACTGGATCTGGTACACGATGTGGATGCGGTGTGTCCGTTCGTCAATGACCGTCTCGACGCCGAGGTGATTGCCGCGCTGGCGCACAAGGGGGTGAAACTGATTACCCTGCGCTGTGCGGGCTACAACGGCGTCGATCTGGCCGCCTGCGAGCAGCACGGCATCGTGGTGACCCGTGTGCCGGCCTATTCACCGCATGCGGTTGCGGAGCATGCGTTCGCCTTGATCATGACCGTGGTGCGGCGTATCCACAAATCCTATGTCCGGGTGCGCGAAATGGATTTCTCGCTGGACGGGCTGGTGGGCTTCAATCTGTTTGGCAAGACCATGGGCGTGGTGGGGACCGGGCGTATCGGCCAGGCCGCCATTCGCATTGCCCGCGGATTCGGCATGAAGGTGCTGGCGTTCGATGTGTACCCCTCGGCGACGCTGGCCTCGGAGCTGGGCTTTGACTACGTATCGCTTGACGAGTTGTTGGCGCGTAGCGATGTGGTCAGCCTGCATGTGCCGCTCAGTGCCGAAACCCGTCACCTGATCAATGAGCGTACCCTGTCGATCATCAAGCCCGGGGCGGTGCTGGTCAATACCAGCCGTGGCGGCCTGATTGAGACCCAGTCGCTGATCACGGCCTTGAAGGACGGGCGTCTGGCCGGTGTCGGTCTGGATGTGTACGAGATGGAGGAGGGGGTGTTCTTCGAGAACTTGTCGGAGAGTGGCCTGCAGGATGATCAATTGGCGCGCCTGCTGACCTTCCCCAATGTGCTGGTGACCTCGCATCAAGGGTTCCTGACCCGCGAAGCCCTGGCCAATATCGGTGAAACCACGCTGGGCAATGCCCGGAGTTTCGACAGGGGCGAAGCCCTGCCGAACCGCATTCACGCCTGATCACTCCTGGTCGCGACGGAACATCCA
This sequence comes from Pseudogulbenkiania sp., assembly GCA_018260425.1. GTDB lineage: Bacteria > Pseudomonadota > Gammaproteobacteria > Burkholderiales > Chromobacteriaceae > Paludibacterium. The sequence goes on from JAGLBD010000011.1 coordinate 54,916, forward strand.
GCGCGATGCATCGGAGGCTGCCGCGTCGAAGCGGTAGCCTTCGCTGTCGAATGACTTCAAGTCCTCAGGGTTGTCGACCTGCTGTTTGAGTGCCCAGCGCACCATCAGGCCGCGCGCCCGTTTCGCATGAAAACTGATCACCTTGTACTGGCCCGCCTTGCGTTCCTGAAACACCGGGGTAATCAGCCGTGCCCCCAGTTTGGCCTTGCGCACCGACTTGAAATACTCCTCGGAGGCCAGATTGACCAGTACCGGTTCAGACTCTTCTGCCAGCCCTTGCTTAAGCGTGTCGGTGACGATATCCCCCCAGAAGGTATACAGGTCCTTGCCGCGCGGGTTGGCCAGCCGGGTGCCCATTTCCAGCCGGTAGGGCTGCATCAGGTCCAGCGGACGTAACACGCCGTACAGGCCGGACAGGATGCGCAGGTGATCCTGCAACCAGGCCAGTTCCTGCTCGTCCAGCGAGGCGGCATCGAGTCCCTCGTACACATCCCCCATGAAGGCCAGTACCGCCTGACGGGCATTGTCGAGCGAGAACGCCGGGTGCCAGTCATGGAAACGGCCGGCATTCAGTACGGCCAGCGCATCGCTGATCGACATCAACTGGCCAAGTTCGGCCGGGCTGAGGCTTTTCAGGGTCTGGATCAAGGTGCTGCTGTGGTCGAGCAAGGCGGGCAAGGTGTGCGTGCGGCTGGTCAGCGGACTGTGGTAGTCGAGGGTTTTGGCGGGTGAAATCACCATCAGCATGGCTTGGTTCCTTATGGGTGTCTGGCAGAATTGTACCTTGCCTGCTTTGCCCGCGGGAGCGCTGCCGGGTAACATGTTTTTTTTGGAGGGATGCAAGCATGAGAGTGTTGTTGCAGCGGGTCAGTGAGGCGTCGGTCAGTGTCGATGGCGTGGTGAGCGGCGCCATCGGTGCCGGAGTACTGTTGCTGGTCGGGATCGAAGACACTGACAGTCGTGCCGATATCGACTGGTTGACGCGCAAGGTCAGTCAACTGCGGATTTTCGAGGACGAGGCGGGGGTGATGAACCGCTCGGTGTTGGAGGTGGGTGGCGAGGTGCTGGCGGTCAGTCAGTTCACCTTGTTTGCCAGCCTGAAAAAAGGCAATCGCCCTTCCTATAGTCGTGCCGCACGACCGGAGATTTCCCTGCCCTTGTTCGACGAGTTTGTGGCGGTGATGAGCGAGGTGCTCGGCAAGCCGGTGCCGACCGGGGTGTTTGGTGCCGACATGAAGGTGGCGCTGGTCAATGACGGACCGGTGACCTTGTGGCTGGACAGCCGCGACCCGTCGTAACGAGGCCGCGGCCGCAGGGTTCAGAACTGAACAATGACGCGTTGGCCCGGCTGCAGTCGGGCCGTTTTCATGCCGCCATTCCAGCGGCGCAGATCGGTGTGGTTGACACCGAAGCGACGCGCAATGCTGAACACGGTATCGCCGCGTTGTACCGTGTACTCGGTACGGCTGGCCCGGACCGGCGTGGCGCTGACCGTTTTGACCGGAACGGCCTTGAAGGTGTCGTTGCTGGCGACCTGGCGGACTTTCAGCACGTCGCCCAGTTTGACCACGTCGTCGCTCAGGTGGTTGAGTGCCTTCAGCTCGGCAACGGTAATGCCGTAGCGGCGCGAGATATTGTAGAGGGTATCGCCACTGGCGACGGTGTGTTCACCGCTGGATGACACCGGCAGTGCGCTTTGCGCTTCGGCCACCACCGGTGGCGTGGCGCTGGTCAATGCCGGGGCCGGAGCCGCCGGGGTGAAGCTGGCCTTGATCAGTGCCGGATCACTATGCTGTGCGGCGGCCACCATCACCGGTGTGTCGACCTTCACGGCGCGGGCGTACTCCGGGGTTTCACTGCGTGGCTCCTGTCGCGGAGCCGCTTCGGCGACCAGCACGCGTTCCGGCAGTGCGGTATCGGTGGTGTCGATGGCCGGGGCGACGGCCGGCGTTCCGCGCATCGCCACCAGCACCGGGCGACCGGCCGGCAAGGTGCCGCTGACGCCATTCACGGCCATCAATTCACTGCGGGACATACCGTTTTTCTCGGCAATGTCGCTGGCCGATTCGTTGCCGGTCGGCGTGTAGACTTGCCAGGTGAGGAAAGGCTTGTCCCATTTGCCGAGGTTGGCCTCGAAGGTTTCCATCTTGTTGGCCGGAATCAGCATTTGCCGACCCGGTTTGTAGGCGAATACCGGCAGGTTGAAGGCCGGATTCAGTTCCTTGAATTCGCTGGTGGACATGCCGGCCAGACGAGCCGCCACGCTGATGTCCATGTGCTTGCCGGGCGCGACGGCGACAAAGGTCGGTTTGTTGGGCAGCTTGTCGAGCCGGATGCCGAACTTTTCCGGATTGGCCAGCAGGTTGCGCACGGCGAGCAGCTTGGGCGCGTAGTTGCGCGTTTCGGCCGGCATGCGCAGGTTTTCATAGGTGATGTCCTGCCCGGCGGCCTGTGCCCTGGCAATGGCGCGCGAGAGGTTGCCTTCACCCCAGTTGTAGGCGGCCAGCGCCAGATTCCAGTCACCGAACTGGCCATACAGCGTTTGCAGGTAGTCCAGTGCGGCGCGGGTGGCTTCCACCACGTCGCGGCGTCCGTCATACCACCAGGTTTGTTCCAGTCCGTACTGACGGCCGGTCATCGGCATGAATTGCCACAGGCCGGCGGCGCCGACCCGCGAGGTGGCACCGGGAACAAAGGAGCTTTCCACCATCGGCAACAACGCGATTTCACTCGGCATGCCGCGGCGCTCGACTTCATTGATGATGTGGAAAAGGTATTTGCGGCTGCGTTCCAGCGAACGCTTGAAAACTTCGGGGCGGGCGGCGTAGAAGTGCTCCTGCTTGCGCACGATGGCGGAATTCACCTCGGGCAACTGGAAGCCTTCGCGAACGCGCTGCCAGACATTGTCGCCATTGCGCAGCAAACTCGAGTTTTGCAGCATCATGTCCAGGCCGGCTGCCATGCTTTCATCCACGTCGTTAATTTGCGTGGTTGCCGCGCCGGCAAAACTACCGGGAACGGCAAGACTGAAAATCAATGATAGCGACAAGGCCAGCGGTTTGGTACGAATCATGTCGGGCGCCCGTAATTCTTCTATTCCACCGGATCGTAGCCAGCCCTTAATAGAGTGTCAATAAAAAAACACAAATAATTCATAGTGCTTAGCAGCATTCACGCGGTTGCGGGCTTCCATGGTAGTTAAGCCGATGCTGCTTGACCGGCTTATGTTTTTGGCATGATCTCAGCTGCGGTTCTTCCAGCTGCGCAGGGTGGCGAATACCGCACAGGCGTCCGGCAAGGTGAATCCCGCCTCCGTGTTTGCTGCGGCAATGACCTCGGGAACCTGTGTGCGCAGGAAGGGGTTGGTGGCCAACTCGCCCGCCAGCGTGGCCGGCAGGGTAGGCTCGCCGCGCTCGCGTTTGAGGCTGTCGGCGGCCAGACGCTGGCGCAGCGCCGTGTTGGCAGGCTCGACCATTACCGCAAAGGCCAGATTGGACAGCGTGTACTCGTGGGCCGGGTAGAACAGGGTGTCCGCCGGCAATGCCGCCAGCGCTTGCAAGGAACGGAACATCATCTCGGCAGTGCCCTCGAAAACCCGTCCGCAGCCTGCGCCGAACAGGGTATCACCGCAGAACAGGCGGCCCTCGCCGTAGTAGGCCAGATGGTCCAGTGTGTGTCCGGGGACGGACAGCACGCGGAACGCATGACTGCGCCAGTGAACCATTCGTCCGTCGCCGGTCGGCGCGGTGACGCCGGCAAGGGTGGCCGGCCCATGCACGACCAGTCCGGGAAACCGTTTGGCCAGTTGTGCGATGCCGCCGGTGTGGTCGCCATGGTGGTGGGTGACCAGTACCCCGCCCAGCGTGAGCCCGTTGCGCTGCAGAAAGGCTTCCAGCGGCGCGGCCTCGCCCGGGTCGACGGCCAGCGCATGGCCGTCTTCGTGAATCACCCAGATATAGTTGTCGTTGAACGCCGGAACGGCATCGATGCTAAACACGGCATATCCTTGCAACAGAAACAAACCACGACGATACCCCATCCGCCCGGGGTCCGGGTAGGGGAGCGCGCGACGCCGGCATTCAGCCGAGCCGGGGCAGATCGGATATAATGAGCGGCACGGGCTCCATGGGGAGCGGTCACATCAAGAGCGTACGGGCCATCAAACCAATGAGAACATTTTCCGAGTGGCTGACCCGCACCGAACTGGGCGGCTATCTGCTTGAGCGCGAGCAGGAGTGGTTCGACCGCGCGGTGGCCGATGTGTTTGGCTATCATGCAGTGCAGGTAGGGTTGCCCTCGCTGGACTTTCTGCGGGAAAACCGTATCCCCTGGCAATGCCGGGTGGCCGACGAAGCGGGCGGCCAGGTGCTGTGCGATCCGGCCCGGCTGCCGTTCGACAGCAATAGCATCGATCTGCTGGTCCTGCCCCATGTGCTGGATTTTACGGTTGACCCGCATGGCGTGCTGCGCGAAGCCGAGCGGGTGCTGGTGCCCGAAGGGCGGCTGATGCTGACCGGCTTCAATCCGGTCTCGCTGTGGGGCGTGCGCCGCGTGGTGCAGGGCCGGGAAAATGCTCCGTGGTCGGGCAACTTCCTCACCTTGTCGCGTATCAAGGACTGGTTCCGGCTGATGCAGCTCGAACCCGAATCCGGTGCCTTCATGGGCTATGCCCCGCCGTTCAGCCGGGCCGACTGGCTGCGGCGCTGCGAGTTCATGGAAGCGGCCGGAGACCGTTGGTGGCCCTTGGCTGCCGGCGTGTACGCGATCGACGCGGTGAAGCGTCAACGCGGCATGCGCCTGATCACCCCGCGCTGGCGTCCTGCCGGCGCGACCAAGAAACTCTTCGCGACCGGCGGCAATGACCGTCGTCCGGTGTCGCGCAACAATGATGAGCAAACATGACTGACGAGATCGTCGAGATTTACAGTGACGGCGCCTGCAAGGGAAACCCCGGCCCCGGCGGCTGGGGCGTGCTGCTGCGTTTTCGCGGCAAGGAAAAGTCCCTGTTCGGCGGCGAGCGCGAAACCACCAACAACCGCATGGAGTTGATGGCGGCGATCCAGGGCCTGACGGCACTGAATCGTCGTTGCAAGGTCGTGGTGTATACCGACTCGCAATATGTGATGAACGGGATTCGCGAGTGGATCCACAACTGGAAAAAACGTGGCTGGAAAACCGCCAGCAAAGAGCCGGTGAAGAATGTCGACTTGTGGCAGCTGCTCGACGAGGCGCGCTCGCGCCATGATGTCGAGTGGGTCTGGGTCAAGGGCCATGCCGGCCATGAATTCAATGAACGAGCCGATGCACTGGCCAATCAGGGTGTCGACTCCGTCCTCGGAAAATCATGAGACAGATTATTCTCGATACCGAAACGACCGGTCTGGAACCGTCCCAGGGGCACCGCATCATCGAAATTGCCGGGCTGGAGATGGTCAACCGCAAGATGACGGGTCGTTATCTGCATGTGTACATGCATCCGGACCGCGACATCGATCCCGATGCCGAACGGGTTCACGGCATTTCGCTGGACTTCCTGTCCGACAAACCGCGCTTTGCCGCGGTGGCCTCGGAAGTGGAAACCTTTCTGCGCGGCGCCGAACTGATCATCCACAATGCCCCGTTCGACGTGGGCTTCCTCAACGCCGAGTTCCAGCGCGTCGGGGTGCCCCCGGTGAAGGAACTCTGTGGCGGGGTCATCGATACCCTGGTGATGGCCCGGGACATTTTCCCGGGTAAACGCAATAACCTCGATGCCTTGTGCGATCGCTACGACATCGATCGTAGCAACCGTACCTTGCACGGCGCCTTGATCGACTGCGAATTGCTTGCCGAAGTCTATCTGTCGATGACCCGTGGCCAGGAAAGCCTGGTGATGGACATCGATCTGGACGACGATGGCAGTCGCGATATGGACGCCTTGAATTTCGAACGCAAGCCGCTGACCGTGCTGGCCCCGTCTGCCGACGAGCTGGCGGCCCACGAAGCCTGTCTCGATAGTCTGGACAAGGCGTTGAAAGGAACGTGCCTGTGGCGGCGGGATGCCGCTCAGGGAGGAGATAGCGCATGACCCAGCGTTTCATCGCTCTGGTGCCGGCGGCCGGTTCCGGAGCCCGCTTCGGGGGGCCCAGTCCGAAGCAGTACCTGCAATTATCGGGTCGCCCGTTGATGTGGCATACCCTCAGCACCCTGGCCCGTGTGCCGGCCATTGAACGGGTCGTGGTGGTGTTGAGCGCGCAGGACGAATGGTTTGACAGTTTCGAGTGGGATATCGACGGTCTGGAAGTGCTGCGTGTCGGCGGGCCGACCCGCGCCGAGTCGGTGGCCGCCGGGCTCGCCGCCTTGAACCCGCAAGCGAATGACTGGGTGCTGGTGCATGATGCCGCGCGCTGCTGTCTGTCGGTTGCCGCGGTGGAAAAACTGATTGCCGAGCTGGCCGATGACCCGGTGGGCGGCTTGCTGGCCTTGCCGGTGCCGGATACCGTCAAGCGTGCCGATCCGGCCGGCCGGGTCAGCAGCACCTTGCCGCGCACCGGCCTGTGGCTGGCGCAAACGCCGCAAATGTTCCGCGCCGGCGTGCTGGCCGAGGCATTGGCTGGCGGCCAGGACGAAAGTATCACCGATGAGGCGTCCGCCATTGAACGGATCGGACTCAAGCCGCGGCTGGTCGAAGGCGACGCGGCCAATTTCAAGGTGACCTGGCCGCGGGACCTGGCGCTGGCCCGTGCCATTCTGGATGCCAGAAAAGGAGGGTGAACATGTTCCGAATCGGACAAGGTTATGATGTCCATCGTCTGGTTGAAGGCCGTCCGTTGATTCTGGGCGGCGTAACGATTCCCCACGGCAAGGGACTGCTCGGCCACTCGGATGCCGATGCCTTGCTGCATGCCATCACCGATGCCTTGCTGGGCGGTGCCGGGCTTGGCGATATCGGTCGACATTTTCCGGATACCGACCCGCGTTTTCATGGCGCCGACAGCCGGGTGCTGTTGCGCGAGGCGCTGGTGCGGGTGCGCGAAGCAGGCTGGCAGCCGGTCAATGTCGATACAACACTGATTGCCCAGCAACCCAAGCTGGCCGGGCATATCGATGCCATGCGTGCCGTGATTGCCGAGGATCTCGGTATCGAGCCCGGGGCGGTCAATATCAAGGGCAAGACCAACGAAACCCTGGGCTATCTCGGCCGCTGCGAGGCGATCGAAGCCCAGGCCGCGTGTTTGCTGCGCCGAATTTGATTTACCGCAGGCCGGGGGCACCGTCGGGGTTTGGTGTCGCGCCCGCCCTGTGGGATACTGTAAATGACAACTCAATCATCATCGCGAGGGAGACAGAGCCATGCTGACCCAGAACCAACTGAAAGTGGACGTTGCCAAAAAGGCCCTGGAATTTGTTCCGGACGACGCCGTGATCGGCGTGGGAACCGGTTCCACCGTTAACTTCTTCATCGAAGAACTGGCCGGTTCACGTGGCCGCATCAAGGGCGCGGTGTCCAGCTCCGAAGCTTCCACCCGTTTGCTCAAGGCCCATCACATTCCGGTGTTCGACCTGAACGAAGTGGACTCGCTGGCGGTGTACATCGACGGGGCGGATGAAATCAACCACTATCTGCACATGATCAAGGGTGGCGGCGGTGCCTTGACCCGGGAAAAGATTGTCGGCGCGGTCGCCGAGCAATTCATTTGCATTGCCGATGAAAGCAAGTACGTCACCATGCTCGGCGAGTTCCCGCTGCCGGTCGAAGTGGTGCCGATGGCACGCAGTTACGTGGCCCGCCAGCTGGTGCGTCTCGGCGGGCATCCTGAATTGCGCAAGGACTTCGTCACCGACAACGGCAACGTGATCCTCGACGTGCACGGCCTCAAGATCGCCAAGCCGGTGGAAATGGAAGAGTTGATCAACCATATCGCCGGCGTGGTGACCTGCGGCCTGTTCGCCCGCCGCCGTGCCGACGTGTTGTTGCTGGGTCGTCAGACCGGGGTTGAAGAGATTCGCTGAAACACCGATCATGACGTTACTCGTTAGTGTAACAAAGACGTCATCGTGATTTGTTAACCTCGTCCATCTAAGGAATCTTTCGCAAGAGGCATTCATGGCAGAACACATCTCGAAGCAGTTCGACCTCGAGCTGGAAACCATCCGTACCCGCGTACTGCAAATGGGCGGTCTGGTCGAGCAGCAAATCCGCTCGGCCATCGACGCGCTCATGGCGGGCGATATCGCCAAATTCGACAAGGTGATTGCCGAAGACGCGATGGTCAATGCGCTCGAAGTCGGCATCGACGATGATTGCCAGCACATCATCGCGCGCCGCCAGCCGGCGGCCAGCGACCTGCGCATGGTCATCACCGTGGTGAAGACCATCACCGATCTGGAACGTATCGGCGATGAGGCCTCCAAGATTGCCCGCATGGGCAAAACCATCTATCAGGCCGAGCGTTATCAGGTTCCGCGTTTCCGCGAAGTGTACAAGATGGCCGAAGTGGCGCTGGCCATGCTGCGCCGTGCGCTGGATGCGTTTGCCCGGCTGGATGCCAAGGCTGCGCTGGAACTGGCTGAAGAAGACGAGCGGCTCGACGAGGACTTCGCGTCCGAGTTGCGCCAGCTGATCACCTTCATGATGGAAGATCCGCGCACCATCAGCATGTCCATCGACACCTTGTTCATCTCCAAGGCGATCGAGCGTATCGGCGACCACGCGAAGAATATTTCCGAGTACGTGGTGTATCTGGTCAAGGGCAAGGATATCCGCCATACCAGCATCGAAGAGAAAAAACGCGAGGCACTCGACGACTAGTATTGCGAGTGTCGTGACGCAAGCCTGCAAATGGCGGTAACATGGTTACCGCCATTTTCTATTGATCAACCCGTAACGAGAAGGGGTGAATGTGAACGTCGTAACGCCCCCCCATGACATCCTTGCCACCGTCGACCTCGGCTCGAACAGTTTTCGCCTGCAGGTCTCGCGCGTGGTGGATGACCAATTGTATCCCCTGGACGTACTCAAGGAGACCGTACGGCTCGGTGCCGGACTGACGGCCGACAAGTGGCTGGATGACGATACCCAGCAACGTGCCCTGGACTGTCTGGCCCGCTTCGGCGAGCGCCTGCGCGGTTTCACCGCGGCCCAGGTGCGGGTCGTCGGCACCAATACCTTGCGCATCGCCCGCAACTCGGCCGAGTTCATCGCCCGTGCCGAAGTACTGCTGGGCTTCCCGATCGAAATCATTGCCGGCCGCGAAGAGGCACGGCTGATTTATGTTGGTGCCTCCCATTCCTTGCCCGCTACCCGGGAAAAGCGTCTGGTGGTGGATATCGGCGGCGGTTCGACCGAGTTCATTATTGGTTGCCAGTACAAATCGATGCTGACCGAAAGCTTGCCGCTGGGCTGTGTCAGCTACAGCCTGCGTTACTTTGCCGACGGCAAACTGACCAAGGCGCAGTTTCGCGATGCGACGCTTGCCGCCCGCAGCGAGGTGCAGCGCATTCGCCAGGAGTTCAAGGCGGGTGAATGGCAATTGGCGGTAGGGACCTCCGGGACCGCCCGTTCCTTGCGCGATATTCTCGAAATCAATGATTACTCGGCGGCCGACATTACCTTGTCCGGCATGGAGAAGCTGCGTTCCGAGCTGATCAAGCGCGGCAGCATGAAAAATGTCTCGCTCAACGGGCTCAAATCGGATCGTGCCCCGGTCTTGCCCGGTGGCCTCGCCATCATGATCGGTATCTTCGAGGAACTCGACATCGACAAGATGACCGTGGCGGAAGGGGCGTTGCGCGATGGCGTGCTCTATGACCTTCTGGGTCGCCAGCGTGAACGCGATATGCGCGAAACCACCGTGACCCAGTTCAAGCGCCGCTATCACGTCGATGAAGAACAGGCCGGGCGGGTCATGGTGCTGGCAGAACGCTTCCTGATGATGCTGACCGACGGCACCCTCGACAGCGAGTTGCACAAACGCCTGCTCTGGTCGGCCAAGTTGCACGAAATCGGCCTGTCCATTTCGCACACCGCCTACCACAAGCATTCGGCTTATATCCTGCAAAACGCCGACATGCCGGGGTTTTCCCGGCGCGAGCAGAATGTGCTGGCGACGCTGGTGCTGGGACATCGCGGCGATATGGGCAAAATGCTGGTGAGTGTGGATGATCCGGGCCTGTGGCCGGCGATCCTCGCTTTGCGGCTGGCCGTGTTGTTCTACCGCAGCCGCAACGATATCCCGCTGCCGACGGTGCTGGATCTGAAAGCCCATTCCCGCGGCTTTACCCTGTCGCTGGATCAGGGCTGGATGGAGGCCAATCCCTTGACGGCCAATACCTTCCGCCAGGAAATTGCCCAGTGGAAAAACGCCGGCTTCTTGCTGGAAGTGCTCCCGGCCTGACCCGATCGTTGCCAATAGCGCCTTGCCGACCCGATTGGCAAGGCGCTTTTTACTTGTTGTCCCGAGTAACTTTGTATACCCTATAGGGGTATATGATTGCCAGGGAGTCCCGCATGTCCCGCCCCACTGTTCAACTGTCTGTTACCGGTATGTCCTGCGCGGCCTGCGCCGCCCGTCTGGAAAAGTCACTGTCGCGCCTAGAGGGCGTTTCGGCCAGTGTCAGCTTTGCCACGACAACGGCCACCGTCGACTACCCCTCCGGGCAACTGCCCGAGGTGATCGGCCAGATTCGTCAGGCCGGCTTTGACGTTGCCGAAGACCGTGCCGTCTATCAGATCGGCGGCATGAGCTGCGCGGCCTGCGCCACCCGGCTGGAAAAGGTGCTTAACCGCCAGGAAGGGGTGAGTGCTTCGGTCAGCTTTGCCAGTGGCGAGGCCCGGATCAGTTGGCCGCAAGGCAGCCGTGAACCCGCCTCTTTGCTGGAGGTGATCGCCGGAGCTGGATTCACCGGTACGCTGGCCGACCGCGCTGAACCTGTCGCTCAGGAACATGCTGGTGCAGGCGAGCTGCTCTGGCTGGTGTTTGCGGCCGTCGCCACCTTGCCGTTCACGGTAGAAATGATCGGCATGAGTACCGACATGTGGCACTGGATGATGCCGGACTGGCTGGCCATGACGCTGGCGACGCTGGTGCAGTTCTTGCCGGGATGGCGCTTCTACCGGGGGGCCTGGCACGCCTTGCGCAGCGGTGGCGCCAATATGGATGTGCTGGTGGCCCTGGGCACCAGCACCGCCTGGTTGTTGTCGGTGGCGGTGGTGCTGCTGCCCTTGCCGGAGCAGAGCCTGTATTTCGAGGCCAGCGCCACGGTCATCACGCTGGTGCTGCTGGGCAAATGGCTGGAGGGACGCGCCCGCCGTCAAACCGCCGGAGCCCTGCAGGGGCTGATGGCGATGTCGCCACGGCGGGCCCGGGTCGATCGTGACGGTAGTGTCACCGAGGTTCCGGTCGATACGGTCCGGCTTGGCGAGACGGTGCTGGTGCCGCAAGGCGAGATGATTCCGGTCGATGGCGTCAATAGTTCGGACGCGGTGAGTATCGATGAAAGCTTGCTGACCGGGGAAAGCGTGCCGGTGGTGCGCGAGCATGGCGAGCCGGTGTTTGCCGCGACGCGTCTGGTGCAGGGCACCTTGCGCCTGACGGTCACCGGCAGCGGTGCCGCCAGCCGGTTTGGCCAGATCATCCGCATGGTGCGCGAAGCCCAGTCCTCCAAAGCGCCGGTGCAACGGCTGGCTGACCGGATTTCCGGTATTTTTGTGCCGGTGGTGCTGGCGCTGGCTGTGCTGACCGGGGTCGTCACCTTTGTCGTCACCGGAGTAGCGGCCACCGCGCTGATCCATGCCGTGGCGGTGCTGGTGATTGCCTGCCCGTGCGCCTTGGGACTGGCGACTCCGGCGGCGGTGATGGTCGGGGTGGGAAACGGCGCCCGCGCCGGTATTTTGTTCCGGCAGGCCGCCGCACTGGAAAAGGCCGCCGGCGTGACGGTGGTGGTGCTGGACAAGACCGGCACCTTGACCGAAGGTCGCCCCGAGGTGGTGGAGATCCTCGCGCAGGGCGTTGATGAAACCACTCTGCTGCAGTGGACGGCCAGTGTCGAAGCCACCGCCGTGCATCCGCTGGGCGAGGCGGTGCTGCGCAAGGCGGCCGAACGACAGCTGCCCTTGCTGACGGTAGCACACAGCCAGATGCTGCCGGGCTCGGGCGTCGAAGCCCGGCTCGCCGGAGGTGCTGTACTGCGGGTGGGGCGACCCGATTGGGTCGGTGCCGGCGCGGTGGAGCTGGCTGCCGCGCTGAGCGGGCAGGGCTTGTCGGTCATGGCGGTGTCGTGCGACGGCGTGCTGGCCGGCGTGCTTGCGCTGGCCGACCGGCTGCGCCCCGAGGTGCCCGGCGTGTTGCGCCGTTTGCAGGCACTGGGTATCGAAACGGTGATGTTGACCGGCGACAACGAGGCGACAGCGCAGCGCATTGCCGCAGAAGCCGGGGTGGCAACCGTGGTGGCCGGGGCGTCGCCGGAAGGCAAGGCCGGCTATATTGCCGCCCGTCAGGCCGGGGGCGCGGTGGTGGCGATGGTCGGGGACGGGGTCAATGATGCACCGGCGCTGGCCTTGGCCGATGTCAGTGTGGCGATGGGGCAGGGCGCCGAAGCGGCGATCCGTGTCGCCGATATCACCTTGCCCGGTCAGGGACTCCTGCGTTTGCCGGATGCCATCGACCTTGCGCGGGCTACACTGCGGCGCATTCGCCAGAATCTGGCGTTTGCCTTTGCCTACAATGTGCTGGGTATTCCGTTTGCGGCAGTGGGCTTGTTAAGCCCGGTGCTGGCCGGTGCGGCCATGGCGGCCAGTTCGGTATCGGTGCTGGGCAATGCCTTGTTGCTGAAGCGCTGGCGGCCTCACAAGTCGATCACGGTATCCGGTTGAAGGATATCGATCTGCAGCATGCCGGGTGAGTTGGCGCTGATGTCGTTTAGGATTTCGTTTTCATGGCCGCGCTCCATGTGGCTGACCCACAGCTGGACATTGGGCGGCAGCAGCGGCAGGAAGGGGGCGATGCCGGAAGGTGTTTGGTGGCCGGCCTTCTCGGCAAACCCCCGCAGGGTATCCGGGTAGTTGAGTTCGCACACCACGTCCGACAGCGAAGGAACATTGCTGATCCAGTGCCAGAAGCCGGCACAGGGGCTGCTGTCGCCGCTGAAGGCCAGTGCGCGCCATGGCCCCTCGACCAGCCAGCCCAGCGCCGGCACGGTATGCTCGCAGGGCAGGGCGGTGATGATACCGTCCATCAGCGGCAGCGAGTCGCCGACGTCGATGGCATGGGTCGCAATCAGCGGGGTGCCGCGGCTATTGGTGATGCGGGTGTAATCGGGCCACAGGATGTTGTTGAACATATGCGTGGTCATGGCATCGAGGGTTTCCTGCAGGCCGATGACCGTCAGGCCGTTGCCGTCGTGGCTGGCATGGATGTCGGCAAGCAGGGGCAGAAACTGGCAGTGATCGATATGGCTGTGGGTCAAAAAGACCCGTTCGATGCGCAGCAGTTCGGCGGTGGGTAGGTCTTCGACGCCCGGACCACAGTCGATCAGCGTGGTGTCATCGATCTGGAAACTGGTGGTGCGGGCCATCAGTCCGTGATGGGAGAAGGTACCCAGTGCCTTGACGCGCATGCTGCCACTCCGTGGTGAGGTTGTCCCTGTGTTCGGATTGTAGCGGAACAGTCCCGGCGGCGCATGACAATATGGTGGCTGTCATGCGCCGCCGTCACTGGCTTAGCGGCCGGAGGTGACCGGCTGGCGGCGCGACCAGAGCAACAGGGCGGCGCCGATCACGACCATCGGCAGGCTGAGCCACTGGCCCATGCTCATGTTGAAGGTCAGCAGACCGAGGAAGTTGTCAGGTTCGCGGGCATACTCGGCGATGAAGCGGAAGCTGCCGTAACCGAGCAGGAACAGGGCGGAAATCGTGGCACGCGGGCGCGGACGAGCGCTGGCGAACCACAGCATGATGAACAGGGCCACTCCTTCCAGCGCAAATTCGTAGAGTTGCGAAGGATGGCGCGGCAGGCCGCCGAAGCGCGCCAGCGTCTCGGCCAGTTCCGGATGACGGGCGACCACCGCGTAGTCATCGCGGATCGATTGCGGGAACAGCATTGCCCACGGCGCGTCGGGGCTGGTCACGCGGCCCCACAATTCGCCATTGATGAAGTTGCCCAGCCGTCCGGCGGCCAGACCGAGCGGCACCAGCGGCGCGACAAAGTCGGCGATATCCCAGAAACTGCGCTTCTCGCGACGGGCAAACAGCCACATCGCCACCAGCACCCCGATGAAACCGCCATGGAAGGACATGCCGCCTTCCCAGGCCTTGATGATGTTCAGCGGGTGGGCAAGGTACTCTGCCGGCTTGTAAAAGAACACATAGCCCAGCCGTCCCCCCAATACCACGCCCAGCACGCCCCAGAACAGCAGGTCATCCAGGCCCTTGGTGGTCATGAAGGTGGAGCCGCTCTTGATGCGCCGGTTGCCCAGTGCGAAGAACAGCATGAAGCCCACTAGATACATCAAGCCGTACCAGTGAATACCGACCGGACCGAGCTGCAGGGCCACGGGATTGAATTGAGGGTGAATGAGCATTTGTCAGTCGCGCCGCTTTGCGGTAAAAGTGAATGGACGAAATTATACGGAAAGCGTTCCCCGCCGTCGCGCCAAAACGCGTTTGGACGGTGCTTCCCTTCCCCCGGCACCCGGGACGGGACCGTTCCGCCTGCCGATCCGCAGGGGGAACCCTTGGCGGAATGGTGCTCCAGAACTCAATCGCTGCAAGGATCCTGTATGCCTCAATATCGTTCGCGTACCTCGACTTCGGGACGCAACATGGCGGGTGCCCGCGCCCTCTGGCGTGCCACCGGCATGAAGGATGACGACTTCGGCAAGCCGATCATCGCCATCGCCAACTCCTTTACCCAATTCGTGCCGGGCCATGTGCACCTGCATAAACTTGGCCAACTGGTGGCGCGCGAGATCGAACGCGTCGGCGGGGTCGCCAAGGAATTCAACACCATTGCCATCGATGACGGCATCGCCATGGGCCATGGCGGCATGTTGTACAGCCTGCCCTCGCGCGACCTGATCGCCGACTCGGTCGAGTATATGGTCAATGCCCACTGTGCCGATGCGCTGGTGTGCATTTCCAATTGCGACAAGATCACCCCGGGGATGTTGATGGCGGCGTTGCGCCTCAATATTCCGGTGATTTTTGTCTCGGGCGGGCCGATGGAGGCCGGCAAGGTGGATTGGCGCGGCGAAACGCGTGCACTGGATCTGGTCGACGCGATGGTGGAGGCGGCCAATCCGGCGGTCAGCGATGCCGAGGTGGCGGCGGTCGAACGGTCGGCGTGTCCGACCTGTGGCTCCTGCTCCGGCATGTTCACCGCCAATTCGATGAATTGCCTGACCGAGGCACTGGGCTTGTCCCTGCCGGGCAACGGCTCGCTGGTGGCGACCCACGCCGAGCGCAAGGAATTGTTCCTCAAGGCCGGACGCACCATTGTCGAGCTGGCGCGCCGCTGGTACGAGCAGGATGATGCCTCGGCCTTGCCGCGCACCATCGCCGGCAAGGCGGCGTTTGGCAATGCCATGGCGCTGGACGTGGCCATGGGCGGGTCGACCAATACCGTGCTGCACTTGCTGGCCGCCGCACACGAAGCCGGTGTGGACTTCACCATGAACGACATCGATGCGGTGTCGCGCCGGGTGCCGTGCCTGTGCAAGGTGGCGCCGGCGACCCAGCAATACCATATGGAAGATGTGCATCGTGCCGGCGGCGTGATGGCCATTCTGGGCGAACTGGCCCGTGCCGGCCTGATCGAGACGAGCCTGCCGACCGTGCATTCGGCCACGCTCGCCGACGCACTGGGCGAGTGGGATGTTACCTGTCACGCACCGGACAGCGCGGCGCAGCGGTTTTACCGTGCGGCGCCGGGCGGCATTCCCACCACCATCGCCTTCTCGCAAAGCAAGCTGTTCGACACGGTAGACGATGACCGTGCCCATGGCTGCATTCGCGACCGCGCCCATGCCTACAGTCAGGACGGGGGCCTGGCGGTGCTGTTCGGTAATATTGCCCGCGACGGGTGTATTGTCAAAACCGCCGGCGTGGATGACAGTATTCTGGTCTTCACCGGTCGGGCACGGATTTTCGAGAGCCAGGACGATGCGGTGGAGGCGATTCTCGCCGACCGTATCGAAGCCGGTGACGTGGTGCTGATCCGCTACGAAGGACCGCGTGGCGGCCCGGGCATGCAGGAGATGCTCTATCCCACCTCCTACCTCAAGTCCAAGGGGCTGGGCAAGGCGTGTGCCTTGCTGACCGACGGACGGTTTTCCGGGGGGACCTCGGGACTCAGCATCGGCCATGTCTCGCCCGAAGCCGCAGAGGGGGGCGACATTGCGCTGGTGGAAGAGGGCGACCGGATCGAGATCGACATTCCGGCGCGGCGCATTCACTTGTGTGTCGATGAGGCAACGCTGGAGGCACGCCGTACCGCCATGCTGGCACGTGGTGCCGGCGCCTTCCGTCCGCTGGACCGGCAACGGCTGGTGAGCCCGGCACTGCGGGCCTATGCCGCGATGACCACGTCGGCGGCGCGGGGTGCCGTCCGTGATGTCGATCAAATAGAAGTACATGGCAAAAGGTGACGCACTTATTTATGTAGTATTTTATAAGGGTCGCTAGCGCGACCCTTTTTCATTCACACGGAACATCATGCCCATAGTCCCGCGACGACGAATTCTTGTGACAGCGTGTGCCATGTTGCTGGCGACCGCCAGCGCACTGGCCAGCAAGCCGGTTGCACCGCTACGAGTCGGCATTTATGCCAACTGGCCTCCCTTTGAATCAATATCGGCGAAAGGGAAGTTGACTGGCTACGACGTCGAATTGATGGAGGTCTGGTCCAAAGCGACCGGAACGCCGTACCGTTTCGTCAATATGGCCTGGCCACAGGTCTTTCCGGGATTGAAGCGCGGCTTTGTCGATGTCGTGTTGTCTTCGGTGGCGGTGTCACCCGAACGCCTGACCGATTTCGATGCGTCGATACCCTACTACTACGAGCAGCAGGTGCTGCTGGTGCCGGTGGGAAGCCCGATTACCGATCCGGTCAAGCTCACCCCGATCGGCATTCTGGAGGACAGCAGCGGCCTGCGCTGGTTGCTCAAGCAAGGCGTGAAGACCGAGACGGTCAAAGGCTATGACGGATTGCCGCAATTGAAGAGTGCGATGAATGCCGGCAGTATCAAGGCGGTGTTCGGCGACTACCATACCCTGCAACCACTGTCGGGGCCGCGCTGGCAATTGATCGCCAAGCCGTCCTTCGGCCAGGATCCCTATGCCTTTTTTGTGCGCAAGGGTGACCGGGCCCTGCTGGACAAGATTAATCTCGGCTTGAAGACCCTCGAGCAGCGCGGCGAGTTGCAACGGCTGACGCGCAAATACCTGATCCCCTGATCCAGCCTGTTCGTTTCACGGAAAACCGAACTGTCGAAGTTCGGTTTTTTTGTATAGTGAACAGAAACGAAAATGAAGTGGCGCATATCTTCACGCCACGAACAATGATAAAGAAATATTTACAAGTGCTGACAGACAGCGTTTGATTTACTTCAAGGCTGGCTGCCGACCGAAATAACCCGATTGGGCGGTGTGACTGTCTAGCTAAATGTCATTGCGTGGCGATGTGAAACACGAGCGGCAGCGGACGGATAACGCGTTTTTGCTTGATTTTAAACAGAAAAAAACCGGGGTGGCGAAACGCGGGCAAAAAAAATGCGCGGCAGCCGAAGCCCCGCGCCAAGTCTACAAAGGAGAAATAGAGGAGAAACTATCAAGAAGCAATTGCTGCATCTCAACGAGGACGGATTATCCAGATCGAACATTCGAGTGTCAACATGCTCGTTTTCGAAAAGCACTAAAACTATAAATATTGGTCGCCTATAAGAACATGCTTATGTTGTGAGGCTAAGTCCCTGCTGGCGTAGGTGTTGATCTGCCCCCCCGCGATTGTGCGAGAATAGCGGCTTCAGATGACTTCCCGATGACGGAACGTACCATGCACTCCAGGCTTCCCGATCCCCGCCAGTATCCGGCAGGCGATCTTGGCAACATGCTTATTCATTACACTCAATCCATTATTGCTGCCCCGAGCGACGAGGATGCCGCCCTGTGGCGCGAATCGCTGCGCGGTGCGGTGGGCGACCTGCTGGAACGTGACGACGCCCTGATGCTGTCGGTGGCCCTGGCCATGGTGCCGTCGCGCCGCCACTATCAGGAACTGTGGCAGGCACTGCGTGACGCGGTGGAAATGCCGGTGGGCCGCCGCGCGATTGTGTTTGCCATTCCGCTGGTGCTGGTGGCGGGCTCGCGTGGCGAGGCAACCTTGCCGGATCACATTGCCGATGTCGACGGCTTGAATGCGCTGCTGGTGAACCATGGCGTGTTCGCCGCGGGAGCCGAAGTGTTCCTGTCGGGTAAATTGCTTCACCCCGATTCGGTGGTGGGCATTTCTCCGGCCCAGCTGTACCGCTTCAGCCGCCAGCTGCAGGATGCCGCGCGCGGTGTGCCGCTGGCGTTGGCGCCAAGCGCGGTGACCTGCAAGGAAGAGGGGGTGTTCCTGCGCTATCTGACCGGTGTGGCCATCCAGCCCGAGGGGGCCGACGTGCCGGTGGACCTGTCCGGCAAGATCGGCGCGTGGGGTGTGCCGCTGATGAAATTCATCGGTGAAGCGCTGCATACCGAAGGCGTGACCCTGTTCCCGATTCCGCGTGCTCCGCTGCCGCTGATGCAGGCGATGGTAGAAGGCCAGTTCGCACGGCTCGACGTGGCGCTGCAGGTGTTTGCCAGCAGCCTGATCCGTCGCTTGCGCGATGCGGACGAGCGTCCGGTGGCGGTGATGGCGGCCCACGAAGGGGGCGAGTTGCGCTTCACCCTGTCGGCCGCCAGCGGCTCCAGTAAACGCGAAGGTTTTATCTGGCCGCTGTCGCCGCTGGACAATGTGGCGCTGATCGAAGCCCGTTTTGTCGAATTGATGCGCGAATGCCAGGTCGATGATATCCGCGTGCTGTCTACCTTGCAGGATGACAGCCGCGACGGCATGCCGCTGTTCCTCTGCGCGCAGGATCTGCCGCCGGCCGGCGAAACCGTACAGTAAGCGCCTGCCCGGCACGTTTGTGGCACGCCACGGATAAATTCCGTTTTGGGCGCTGTGCCCGAGGGCCGTTTCTGCTAGAATCGGCCCCATCGTTAACCCTTTGATTGGAAGAGTCAAAGATGTTTGCAGCTGATCTGACGATTGCCCGGTTCGATCCGGAACTGTCCGCCGCGATGGAAGCCGAACTCCGCCGCCAGGAAGACCATGTGGAGCTGATCGCTTCCGAAAACTATGTTAGTCCCGCCGTCATGGAAGCCCAGGGCTCGGTGCTGACCAACAAGTATGCGGAAGGCTATCCCGACAAGCGTTACTATGGTGGCTGCGAACACGTTGACGTGGTCGAAAAGCTGGCCATCGAACGTCTCAAGGCCTTGTTCGGCGCTGAATACGCCAACGTGCAGCCGCACTCCGGCTCGCAAGCCAACCAGGCGGTCTATGTGTCGGTGCTCAAGCCGGGCGACACCATCCTCGGCATGAGCCTTGCCCATGGTGGTCACCTGACCCACGGCGCTTCGGTGAACATTTCCGGCAAGCTGTACAACGTGGTGGCCTACGGCCTGAACGACAAGGAAGAACTGGACTACGACCAGGTCGAACGTCTGGCCCGCGAACACAAGCCGAAGATGATCGTTGCCGGTGCTTCTGCCTACTCGCTCGAAATCGACTGGGCGCGTTTCCGCAAGATCGCCGACGAAGTGGGGGCCTACCTGTTCGTCGACATGGCGCACTACGCCGGTCTGGTGGCAGCGGGTGAATACCCGAACCCGGTTCCTTACGCCGACTTTGTGACCACCACTACCCACAAGACCCTGCGCGGTCCGCGTGGCGGGGTGATCCTGTCGCGTGCCGAACATGAAAAGATCCTCAATTCGGCCATCTTCCCGTGCCTGCAGGGTGGTCCGCTGATGCATGTCATCGCCGCAAAGGCCGTGGCGTTCAAGGAAGCGGCGAGCCCGGAATTCAAGTCCTACCAGCAACAGGTGCGCAAAAACGCCCAGGTCATGGCCCAAACCCTGATCGAGCGTGGCCTGCGCATCGTCTCCGGTCGTACCGAGAGCCATGTTTTCCTGGTTGACCTGCGTGCCAAGAGCATTACCGGCAAGGAAGCCGAGGCCGTGCTGGGTCGTGCCCACATCACCGTGAACAAGAATGCCATTCCGAATGACCCGGAAAAGCCGTTCGTCACCTCCGGTATCCGCATTGGTACCCCGGCGATGACCACGCGTGGTTTTGGCGAGGCGGAAGCCCGTACCCTGGCCAACCTGATCGCCGACGTCTTCGATGCACCGAATGACGAAGCCGTCATCGAGCGCGTTGCCGGTGAAGTCAAGGCACTGTGCCGGAGTCTGCCGGTTTACTCGGCCAACTGACCGGCCTGAGTGGTAGCGGATCAAGAGCGGCCTTGCGGTCGCTCTTTTTGTATGTGCGCCCAGCATGGGCGCACTCCTGCGGGTGCAAGTCCCGCCGTAAGTTGAT
>JAGLBD010000012.1:0-20722 GCA_018260425.1 Pseudogulbenkiania sp.
TCGTTCAGCAACTGGACCTGGTCATCAGTGTCGACACCTCGGTGGTGCATCTGGCCGGGGCGCTGGGGGTGCCGACCTGGGTGTTGATGCGGGCAGAAAGCGCGCCGTTTTTCATGGCAGAGGGCGAAACCATGCCGTGGTACGACAGTGTCAGGGTCTGGCGGCAAACCCGGCCCGGCGACTGGACACCGGTCATCGCCGGGGTTGCCTCCGCACTCGCAGCACTCACCCCCGCTTAAACCCGGCGCGGGGCTGATTCCCGCCCGGTAAAAGTTGCGTTATGCTGTTTACCGGTTCGCCATGCACTAACCCACCCACACCACGCCGGATAAGGAATCCACGCCAAATGCTACTGATGATAGACAACTACGACTCCTTCACCTACAACCTGGTCCAGTACTTCAGTGAACTCGGACAGGAAGTACGCGTATTTCGCAATGACGAAATCACCGTGGAAGAGATCGAAGCTGTCTGGCCGGACTATCTGGTGATCTCGCCCGGACCGTGCACGCCCAACGAGGCCGGCGTCTCGGTCGCCGCCATCAAGGCGTTTGCCGGTCGCTTGCCGATTCTCGGCGTGTGCCTCGGGCATCAGAGCATCGGTCAGGCCTTTGGCGGCAACATCATTCGCGCCAAGACCTTGATGCACGGCAAGGTCTCGGCCGTCAGCCATAGTGACAAAGGCGTGTTCAAAGGCCTGCCCTCTCCGGTGACCTGCACCCGCTATCATTCGCTGGTCATCGAGCGCGAGACCCTGCCGGACTGCCTGGAAATCACCGCCTGGACCGATGACGGCGAAATCATGGGTGTACGCCACACCTCGCTGCCCATCGAGGGCGTGCAATTTCATCCCGAATCGATTCTCACCGACCATGGGCATGCCATGCTCAAGAACTTCCTGGAGCAACACGCATGATCACGCCGCAGGCCGCACTGAATCGATTGATCGACAAAAACGAACTGTTCTACGACGAAATGCTGGATCTGATGCGTCAGATCATGCGCGGCGAAGTCTCGCCGGCGCTGACCTCCGCCATTCTGATCGGCTTGCGCGTCAAGACGGAAAGCGTGCTGGAAATCGCTGCCGCCGCCACCGTGATGCGTGAATTCGCCACCAAGGTTCCCGTCCAGAATCCGGCCCGTCTGGTGGATACCTGCGGCACCGGCGGCGACAAATCGCACACCTTCAATATTTCCACCACGGCCGCCTTCGTAGCCGCCGCCGCCGGTGCCCGCGTCGCCAAACACGGTGGACGCTCGGTCTCCTCCAGCTCGGGCAGCGCCGATGTGCTCGAAGCGCTGGGCGTAAATCTCGCCCTTGACGCCACGCAGGTCGGGCACTGCCTGGATACGCTCGGCATCGGCTTTATGTTCGCGCCCAATCATCACAGCGCCATGCGTCATGTCGCGCCGATCCGCAAAGAGCTCGGAGTCCGCACGGTGTTCAACATTCTGGGGCCGCTGACCAACCCGGCCGGTGCCGACGCACAGGTCATGGGGGTCTTCCACCCCGATCTGGTCGGCATTCAGGCACGGGTACTGAAAGAACTGGGCAGCCGCCACGTCCTGGTGGTCCACGGACTGGACGGTCTGGACGAGATCACCCTGTCGGGACCGACCATGGTCGCCGAATTGAAAGACGGCTGGATCCGTGAATATCAGCTGCACCCGCGCGACTTCGGCATGAATGAAGCCCCGCTGGACGCCATTCGCGCCCACAGCGCCGAGGAATCGAAGCAGCGACTGCTGTCGGTGCTGGAGGGAGAGGCCGGTCCGGCATGCGATATTGTCACACTCAACGCCGCTGCCGCCCTATATACTGCCGGGGTTGCTCCAAGCCTCGCCGATGGCGTCGAGCTGGCCAGACAGGCCATTGCCAGCGGGAAAGCCCGCCAAAAACTGGCTGAGCTGGTACAATTGACTCGATCGTTCTCGTCGTGACCAACCAGGAGAGCAGTGGCCCACCCCTGCCGCGCCCCGCATACCTAACTACGACTGCAACCATGAGCAAACCGTCCAAAGAGATTTTCAAGGCCTACGATATTCGTGGGATTGTCGGCTCGACGCTGACCACCGAAACCGCCCGCCAGATCGGCCAGGCGATCGGAACCGAAGCCCTGGCCCGCAAGGTCAGCACCATTGTCATTGGCCGTGACGGCCGCCTGTCCGGACCGGACCTGTCCGATGCGCTGTCCGAAGGCATCCGTGCGGCCGGCGTCAACGTCATCGACGTGGGCCGTGTCGCCACACCGATGCTGTACTATGCAGCCCATGAACTCGGTACCCTGTCCGGCGTGATGGTGACCGGCAGCCACAATCCGCCGGATTACAACGGCTTCAAGATGCTGCTCGCCGGCGACACCTTGTCCGGCGACGACATACAGGACCTCTACCGCCGCATCGTTGACAACGATCTGGCCAGCGGCGAAGGCGAACTGTCCAGCCACGACATCGCCGAAGCCTATCTCGAGCGAATCACCGGCGACATCAAGCTGGCGCGCCCGATGAATATCGTGGTCGACTGCGGCAATGGTGTACCGGGCGCCTTCGCGCCGACCCTGTTCCGCCGGCTGGGCTGCAAGGTACGCGAACTGTTCTGCGATGTGGACGGGACCTTCCCCAACCACCATCCCGATCCGGCCAAACCGGAAAACCTTCAGGACGTGATCGAAGCCCTGGCCAAAACCGATGCCGAACTGGGTCTCGCCTTCGACGGCGACGGCGACCGTCTGGGCGTTGTCACCAAGGACGGCACCATCATCTGGCCGGATCGCCAGCTGATGCTGTTTGCCGCCGACGTACTGGAACGCAACCCGGGCGCCCAGGTGATCTACGATGTGAAATCCACCCGCTTGCTCAAGCCGTGGATTCTGGAAAACGGTGGCGTTCCGGTCATGAGCCGCACCGGCCACAGTTTCATGAAGGCCCGCATCAAGGAAACCGGCGCATTGATCGCCGGTGAAATGAGCGGCCACGTGTTCTTCAAGGAACGCTGGTACGGCTTCGATGACGGCATCTATGCCGGCGCACGCCTGCTGGAAGTCCTGTCGCGCGTGGACGACCCGAGCGAAGTGCTCAATGCCCTGCCCAATGCCGTCAGCACCCCGGAACTCAACCTGAAAACCGCTGAAGGCGAAAACCATCGCCTGATCGAAGCCCTGCAAAAACAGGCCAGCTTCGACGGCGCCGACGAAGTCATCACCATTGACGGCCTGCGCGTGGAATACCCGGACGGTTTCGGTCTGGCGCGCGCCTCGAACACCACCCCGGTCATCGTGCTGCGTTTCGAGGCCGATAACGAAGCGGCGCTGGAACGGATCAAGTCCGACTTCCGTCGCGTGCTGCAAACGGTGACCGACGCTGCCCTGCCGTTCTAGGCATTGCCGTCAACGCAACACTCAAAGGGACACGGCTTGCCGTGTCCCTTGCATTGAAAGGAGTCCCCCATGTACGCAACCGCTGCCTCCACACTGACTACGGTACGCGACCTGCTGCGCTTTGCCGTGACCCGCTTCAACTCGGCCGAACTGGTGTACGGCCACGGCACCACCAATGCCTACGATGAAGCCGCCTACCTGATCCTTGCCACGCTGGCCTTGCCGCTGGACACGCTCGAGCCTTTCCTCGATGCCCGCTTGCTGCCCGATGAGATTCGTGACGTGGTGGAAATGATCGAGAAGCGTGCAGAACAGCGCATTCCGGTAGCCTACCTGACTCATGAAGCCTGGCAAGGCGAGTTCAGTTTCTACGTCGACGAACGGGTACTGGTGCCCCGCTCCTTCATCTACGAGCTGCTGGGCGAGCCCCTCGAGCCGTGGATCGAACACCCGGAACTGATTCACCGTGCACTGGACCTGTGCACCGGCTCCGGCTGCCTGGCCATCCAGATGGCCCATCACTACCCGGATGCGGAGATCGATGCGGTCGATATCTCCCTGGATGCGCTCGAAGTTGCCTCGATCAACGTCGAAAACTACGGCCTCGGCGAGCAGATCAATCTGATTCACACCGATATGTTCCAGGGCATTGAAGACACCTACGACCTGATCGTCTCCAATCCGCCTTATGTCGACGAAGAGTCGGTTGACGAACTGCCGGCAGAATACTTGCACGAACCGGAACTGGCACTGGGATCGGGCCGCGATGGTCTGGATGCAACCCGCGAGATTCTGCGTCGCGCGCCGGAATTCCTCAACGAACGCGGGGTACTGCTGGTGGAAATCGGCCACAATCGCGACGTTCTGGAAGCGGCCTTCCCGGAACTGCCGTTCATGTGGATGGAAACCAGCGGCGGAGATGGCTTTGTATTCTTGCTGACCCGCGAAGATCTGGTGGACGCCTTCGGCGAAACCGCCTGACCATCCAGTGATGCAACACAGCCCGGCCACCGCATCACGATGGCCGGGCTGTCCGGGTAACATGCTGCCCTGCGGCTTACAAGCCGAAATTCACGATCATCAGCACGCCGGTCAGCCCCATGACGACACCGATCAGTCCATCCAGAATGCGCCAGCTGACGGGCTTGGCAAACCACGGTGCAAGACGCGCAGCAAACACCCCAACCGCAACAAACCACACCGCAGAGGCCATGGTGCTCCCCAGCAGAAATGCGCCCTGATTGGCCTTGCCGTATACCGTGGAAATGCCGCCGATCAACACGATGGTGTCGAGCAAGGCATAGGGATTGAGTATCGTCACCATCAACAGGGTCCGACAGACGGTCGCACGGTCGCGTTCGACGTTGCCTTCCAGCGACAAGGCGCCATGACCGGACAGCATCGCTGCACGAAACGACTTGAAACCCAGCCAGAAAATGAATGCCGCGCCCAGCCAGGCAAGGCCGGTAATCAGGCCGGGAATATCGGCGATGATCTTGCCCATGCCAAACACGCCGCAGGTCATCAATATGATGTCGCACAAAATGCATACCGCGACAATCAACACAATATGACTGCGTGCAATACCCTGACGTAAAACATAGGCGTTCTGCGGTCCGATACCGACAATTTGCGCCAGCGACAGACCAAACGCCGACGCGACAACACTTGCATTCATCATGAATCTCCCTGTTCCGGACTCCAGAATAAAAGAGACCCCGACTTTTGCCAAATTAACATAATGTATGCCGCATCAACAAAACTGATCGCCCATCTGCTCCTGTCGGTTCACTTCAAACCCGGGGTCCGGCGTGGCCAGTTCCAGCTCGCTGATCCATTCCAGCAACTTGCCGGACGAGACCGGTGGGGAAATGGCATAGCCTTGCCCTGACGAGCAGCCCAGTTCCAGCAGGCGGTCCCAGATCGGCTGGCTTTCCACCCCCTCCACCACCAGTTCGCGACCGGTATAGTGCGCAAAGGCGATCATGCTGCGGATAATCGCCTCGTTGCCGGGCGCTTCGAGCAACATCCGCACAAAGCGCTGGTCGATCTTGATGGTATCGAAAGGCAGTTGCTGCAAGTGCACCAGCGAAGACGCACCGGTACCGAAGTCATCCAGCGCAATGGAGACCCCGATATCCCGGCACGATGCCAGCTTGTGGACGATGGCTTCCGCTTCTTTCTGCGAAATGGTTTCCAGCACTTCCAGCTCGAGATGGTTTTCCGGGATAGGGTAACGCATGATCAGCGCGTGGACGCGACCGATAAAATCGTTATGCTGCAACGTCATGGCCGACAGATTGACGCTGATGGGGATGCTGCGACCATCCGCCAGCCAGCGGGTGGAGTGGCGCAAGGCCTCCTCCATCACCCACCAGTCCAGCTCGCGCATCAGGTCGGTATGCTCGATCGCCGGAAAAAAGGACCCCGGCGCCAGATAACCGCCTTCGCGACGCCAGCGGATCAACGCTTCGACACCGCTGATCTGGTGGTTTTTCAGATTGATCTTCGGTTGATAGAACAGCTCAAGCTCGCCGTTGCGCAAGGCCTTGGCAAAATCGGCTCGCAGTTTATGCAGGCGGTGGATTTCTTCATCCATGGCCGAATCGTAGTAACGCACCTGACCACCCCCGGCCTCGCGGGCACGGGTCAGGGCCAGGTCGGCACGTCGCATCATAGTCCCCGGGTCGGCATGGCCGGCAGGCTCGAGGACCACCCCGATGCTCGGCAAGACCGGCACGCGCTCGGACTGCCAGTCGATCGGCTCGGCGAATACCTCCACCAGCGAGTCAACCAGGGACTCCAGCGCATCGAACTGATCGGAGATCACCACAAAACGTGCGGCGCCCACCCGTCCGACGCTGCCGATCGGTACCACCAACTGGCTGAGCCGCAACGCCACTTCACGCAACAGGATATCGCCGCACTCGTGACCAAGGCGGGCATTGATTTCATGAAAACCGTCGATCGCCACCGTGATGCAGGCAATGCGTCCCCCTGCCGGGGCATTGGCAATCAGCTGCTTGAGCTTTTCTGTCATGCGCAGGCGATTGGGCAAGCCGGTCAACTTGTCGTGCTGGATCAGATAGGCCAGCTCGGACTCGGCCCGCCGACTGCGCTCCAGCGCATCCTGGCGGTCCATTGCGTAGCCGATTTCGCCGGTCATGGTCTGCACCAGACCGACGGTATCCTGGTCAAAGAACCAACTGGCCGCCGAGTACAATACCAGCGTACCCACCGGCTCGCCGGCGCACAGCAGGGGGGAGACCAACAGGCTCTTGATTCCGCCATCCAGCAAGATCTGCCCCCACTTGCCCAGGGTGGCATCGGCGGCAATATCGTTGATGACCTGCGGCTTGCGCATCCGCATCGCACGTGCCGACGGCCCGTCGGCATCGCTGCCGCCCGGATGAATGTCGAGAATGAAACGGTCGATGATGTCGTTGCACTGGGTGGAATAGCGCGCCACCGGTTCGAGCCGGGTCCCGTTCAACCAGCCTATCCAGGCGTGGCCGAAACCGCCTTCTTCAACACAGATGCGGCAGATGGACTGGAACAACTCTTCGCGGCTGGCGGAATGCACCAGCGCCAGACTGACCTTGCTGAGCGTGGCATAGAGCCGGGCACTGGCGTAGACGGACAGACTTTTCTCGCGGCTGTCGGCGTCGACGGCCAGCGAGTAGCCGTGTAGCTGCAACAGCAGATCCAGCATGACCCGTTTGCGCAAGGCCTCATCGAGCCGGAAACGTAGATCCTGATCCGCGACCTGTTCGCGCGAGCGCGCCAGCAAATAGCCAAGATAGCGTTCGTAGGCGCCACTGAGCCACACCGTACTGATGCCCAGACGATGATGCATCCGGCCCAGCGCCACGACCTCGTCAGCGCCGGCATCGTCTAACGGGCGGCTTAGCATGGCATAAAAATAGCTGGACTGACTCTCGAGCAAGCGTTCGAGTCCCCCTTCCCCAAGGGAGGTAATCAGTCCGGCGGTTTCTGCATTGGTCAGCAAGTACCAATAGAACTGCTTGGCCAGTACGTCGCGGCGCTCAAGCAAGCCCTCGTTGAACTCTGCCAGTAACGCCATGTGGTCTTCCCCAAGACCGACATAGCGGCAGAGCTTGCCGACTAGACTTGTGTTTCCCATTAACATGCCTGAATGGCCCGTAGTGTTTTATTGATTGTTCTTACCAGTTGGCCTGGCTTATTCTGAAATCCGGGAAAATGGATATTTTTTAGTACCGTGCTGGACGCAGGTGCCGCATAATGCGCGCACAATTTTTGAAGACTAGCAGATTAGTTTTACCTTTTCCATCCTGATTAAACATAAATAAAGATTTATTTGAAGCCATGCTGGATCCCAAACAACTGGAGGCTTTGCAGGCGGTTGTCGAATGCGGTGGATTCGACAAGGCAGCACAGCGGCTCTTCCTGACCCAATCCGCCATTTCGCAGCGCATCAAGCTGCTGGAAGAGCGTTTGGGCCAACCGGTGGTAACCCGGACCACACCGATTGAAACCACGGTGACCGGACGTCGCCTGCTGCGCCATTTTCACCAGTTGTCGTTGATGGAAAAGGATCTGCTGGACACCTTGCAGGTCACCCGCACCGCCTCGGACTTCACCATGCTGGCCATCGGCATCAATGCCGACAGTCTGGCCGGCTGGTTCCTGCAGGCAGTGAAACCCTTCCTGAAAACCCGTCCGGTAGTACTCGACCTGCTGATGGATGATCAGGACTACACCCATGAACTGATGCGCAACGGCCATGTGGCAGGCTGTGTCAGCACCCGGGCGCAGGCGGTGCAAGGCAGTGAGTGCCGTTTGCTTGGTCATGTGCGCTATCTGTGCCTGTCCACCCCGGCATTCCGGGAGACATTTTTTCCCGAGGGGCTGACCCACGAGGCACTCGCGGCGGCACCGGCCATTCTCTATGACCGCAAAAAAGACGACATGCACCATCAGTTCCTGTCGCGCACCCTCGGTTTCGAGGGCAGTTTTCCGGCCTTCGCCCTGCCCTCGCCGGAAGGCTTTCTGGACTATACCCGCGAGGGTCTCGCCTATAGCCTGCAGCCGGAATTGATGCTGGGCGATGATCTGGAAAGTGGACGACTGGTCGACCTGTGCCCGGGGCAATGGCTGGACATGCCGATGTACTGGCACCACTGGCGTATCGAGTCCACCCTGATCCACGAAATCGAGCAAACCCTCGTCGACTTTGCGCTGACGCATCTTCGTCAGTTGTGAACTATTGACAGCAGCGGGCGGCAGAGCGACTATCGCTGCCCCACAGAGCAAGGAATTGCCATGAATGAACGTGTCATTGACTGGGACCATCTTGATGCCCGGGCGCGCGCAGTCGCCAGCAACGCTTACGTCCCCTACAGCCATTTCGCGGTTGGCGCAGCGATTCTGACCGCCAACGGCAATGTCTTCGTCGGTTGCAATGTGGAAAATGCCTCGTTCGGCCTGACCAACTGCGCAGAACGCACGGCGATTTTCACCGCGCGCGCCAGTGGTGACGACAGCGAAGTGCTGGCGGTGAGCGTCTACACCCCGACCGAGGTACCGACGCCGCCCTGCGGAGCCTGCCGGCAAGTGCTCAACGAGTTCGGACCGACCATGCAGGTACGCAATATCTGCGACAGTACCATGGTCACCCACACCACCCTCGACGCCCTGCTGCCCGGCGCATTCGGCCCGAAAAACCTCGCCGACGCCCGCTGAAAAAAGCTCGGGCCCTGCCACCCGTGGTGAGCAGGGCCAGACGCCGGATCACGGCCGGTCAATCATTGGCGCGGAAATTGAAGATCCGTGCGCCATCGACAAAGCGCGGCTGGTAGAAACTGCGATCCGGAATCTCGCCTTCAAAGACACGATCCAGGCGTAATTCGCAATGGCGACCGGTCCGGCAACCGTCAAGCAGCCGTGCGCCATCGCCGACCACGGTGCCGGCACCAACCCGGCAACCGCGCCCCACCACCACCCCCTCGTGCAGGGTACAGGCTTTGCCGAGCTCGCAATCGGCGCCAATCAAGGCACCCGCCCCGATCCAACTGCCAAACCCTGCCTTGCAGTCCACCCCGAGCACTGCACGCGGCCCGACAAACACATTGCCCATCAGCCGTGCCGAGTCGGCCACCACCGCACCGGGCGCCACGATATTGGCAAATCGCAGCCCCCGGGCCGCCAGCTCGCCCAGGAAGGTCAAGCGCTTCAGATTGAGATGCGCATCGTCCAGCGCCGCGAACACCACAGTCGATGCGCGGTCAGCGTCGGCCAGCCGGGCCGGCATGGTGTAATTGAACAGATCGGGCGTTTCCAGCGGCACTTCCACCACATCGGTGAACTGGCGGGATTGACGCGCAAACCCGGCGGCCTCGCGCAAGGCCAGACCGTCACCCAACAGCAGTAGTTGCAGACTCATGAGGGGCGTACTCCATCCAGAACGGTATCGATATACCAGCGATGCTGCCGGATCAACGGCAACTCATAGGTTCCCTGACGCGGCAAGGCACTCCACTCGCCCAATGATGACTGCATCCGCTCGAGGAATATGGCGTCCTCTTCGATGACATTACGCTCTTTCAGGAAAATGTCTCTCAGCAACGCGGTGAAGTCGGTGGTGGCCTCCTTGCGGCGCGCCGTCATCATCCACAGATGGTAGTCGGTTTGCCCGGGCGAAACGGGGTCATACTGCTGCAGCAGGAAATGCATGCCGCGAATACTGCAGAAGTTCACATTCGGGTAGAGCAGCCAGTTGTAGTAGTACTCCTCATCCCCGAAACGCTCCACCAGCGACTCGAACCAGTTGGGAAGCAACTTGACTGGTGTCACCGTCGGATAGCTCAAATCGGCCAGATCGGCACGGCCGGCGTGGTAGAGATCACCCTCCACCGGTGGCACCGAAGGTCCCCCCTTGCGATCCATCGCCGGAAAGAACGTTTTGGGATGGAGGAACTGCACGTGGTTCCAATCCTTGACGTTCTCCATATTGAGCTTCCAGTTGTACTTCACCGGAAATTTCGAATAGATGATCTGATCGTCGAGATGCTCGGAGACGCGGCGCAACTCGGCCTGCAAGGCAGGATCGAACTGACTGTCGAACTCCACCGGCTCCGGCGACAGGCAGACAAACACCAGCTTGCCGACTTCCTTGACCGCAAAACGGCGCAGACGGATAGCCTGCTTTTGCGTGTCGGTGAAATGATAGAGTCCCGGATTGGGCAAGCCATGCAGGCAACCCTGCTCGTCGAACGACCAGCCATGGTAGGCACACACCATCGAGCGGGTGCCGAAGCCCTCTTCCTGAATCGGCATCATGCGGTGCGGGCATTCATTCAGGTAGGCCAGCAAGCCCTCGCGGGTGCGTTGAATCACCACCGGAACCCCGGCAATTCGCCGGGCGATGTATTGGTTACGCTGCTGCAAAAAGGTGTTGAAGCCGGCAAAAATCCAGATGCGGCTAAAAAGACGCTCGCGCTCCAGTCCGAGAATGTCCGGCGAGGTGTAGTGCAATCCTGTCAGCATGGGGACTCCGGTAAATTCAGTTTGCCCTGCTCAGGCAAGGGCGGCCTGCAAGGTCTTCATGACGGCCTGTCTATCGTCCTGACCGAGCCGCAGGTGATAGGGAATGCACAACAGTCGCTCCGCCACATCGGCGGTGACAGTCAATGTATCCGCCTTTGCGACGTTCTGGAACAATTCATGCATTTGTACTGGAGGATAGTACCAGCGGCGATGCTGGATATTGACCGCAGTCAAAGCCTGCTCCACCCGCTCACGCTCGGCGCCACTCCCCAACAGCAACGGAAAAATGGCGTAGGGCCCCTGCGCCGGACGCGCCTGCAGCGTCACGGGCAAGGCATGCCCGGCAATCCCTTGCAGCTGCGCCAGATGCAGGGCAATCAGGCGACTGCGCCGCTCCGGCCACCCGGTCAGCGAGGCCAGACCAATGGCGGCATGGTATTCGCTGAGTTTGGCATTGCTGCCGCATTCCGTGACGCCCTGCCCGACCTTGCCGATACCGAAGTTGCTGCGACGGCGCAAGGACTCGGCCAGTTGCGGGTCAGTTGTCGCCAACGCCCCACCCTCGGCCGTGGAAAACACCTTGGTCGCATGAAAACTGAACACCACCGTCACCCCCGGCGCTCCGACCGACTGGCCACCGAAGGCGCCCGCGGCATCGATCACCACGGGAATGCCATGCCGTTGAGAAAACCTTGACCACGCGTCGACATCCACCGGACAGCCGAATGTCGCCACCGGCATCACCATATCGATGGGTCCGGACTGCAAGGCCCGCTCGGCGATCTCCGGCGTCAACAGCCAGCTGTCGGGATCGATATCGGCCAGTACTGGCGCACCGCCCACCGCGAGCACCGCCTGGGCACTGGCAATAAAGGTCAGCGCCGGCATCAACACCCGGGGAGCCGGCACGCCGGACAGAGTCCTGACCGCCAGCTCCAGCGCTGTGGTCGCCGAGGACACCAGCACCAGCGACGCGGCCCCCAGACCTTCATCCAGAAAATGGCGCTCCAGTGCCTGGGTCAATTCACGCTCCAGCGGGCCGAAGTTGCTGTACCAGTGATTGGCGTCGATTTGCCGCAACCAGGGCAAAAGCTCGTCGGCCGTCGGCAGGGACGGCTCGAGTAGTTTGATCATGGCTTACTTGAAATCGAATTTACGGGCCGGATTGCCGATCACCGTGGTATTGGCCGGCACATTGCCGAACACCACGGCGCCCATGCCCACTACGGCGTTGTCGCCAATCATGCACCCGCGTGCAATCATTGCGCCGGAATGCACCACGGCGCCACGGCCAATGGTGACGTAGCCGGCGATGATGCAGCGCTGGCCGATGTGGACGAAGTCACCGATGGTACAGTCATGGCCGATCATGGAGCCCTGATCAATGTAGCTATAAGCCCCGATACGAGTATTCAGCCCGGTCGACACATCGAATCCCAAAAAACTCGGCCCGATGTCGTTGTAGTAGCCCAGTTGGCAGCGGGTGCGAATCGAGACGAACTCCGCGCCTTTTTCCACCAGCGGCGTCACCAGCTGCTCGCGCAGCGCCGTATCGCCGACCGCCGCGGTAAAGATGTGATTCTCGTCCGGCACAAAATCCAGCGGCGAGCCGAGCCAGGGAAAATCCGGGCTATAGGTCACCGCATCGGGCCCCCGTGTATCGAGAAACCCGCCAATCAGCCATTCTTTGCCAAAGGCGTAATCAACCAGCAATTGCGACAGGGCCTGATTGCCCAGCGCCCCGCCTCCGACAATAATCATGCGTTTCATACTTATACCCAGGTAGAGCCGCCATCCATGACGATGGTGGAGCCGGTCATGTAGCGCGATGCCTCCGATGCCAGAAAGACCGCCGCCGCGGCGACATCGACCGGTTCGCCGAGTCCGAGCGGATAGCGTTCGCGATACTGATCAAAGAAACTGTCGTCGTTCTGACCGAAGATCGGCGTGCGGACGATGGCCGCCGCAATCGAATTGATCCGGACACTTTTGCGTGCCAGCTCCATGGCCGCCGGGCGCATGAAGCCTTCCAGCGCCGCCTTGCTCATGGAATAGGCGCAGGTGCCTTCCGTGCCGGTATGCGCGGCAATCGAGCTGAACAGCACCACCGAAGCCTCTTCATTGAAGCGCCCCTGCTTGAGGCACTGCTGCACGGTCATCACCGGGCTTTTGACATTGATATCGAGATTCTTGTCGATCAACGACTCGGGGAGCAAACGCAACGGGGCCAGTAGCGACACACCGGCGGCACACACCAACGCGTCCAGCTTCGGCAATTCGCGCACCAGCCCGGCCAGTCCGGCAAAATCGGTCAGGTCGGCAATGAGCATGCGGTGTTCGCCGGGCGGCAGCGACTGGTGCAAGGCATCCAGCCGGCCGGCATCACGCGCGATACCGATGATGGTCGCGCCCATGGCGGCAGCAAGCCGGGCCGTCTCGGCCCCGATCCCGGAACTGGCCCCGGTGACGGCAATGACTTTGCCGGCCAGCGATTGTTTAGGCAATAAACGGTTGTTCATTCAGATCCCCACCTTCTGGCGCAAGGTCAAGCCGGCATCGATGGTCATCGAACTCCGTGTCATCCAGCGTCCGGAATCAGACAGCAGGAACAAGGGAGCTCCGGTCACCGCTTCCGGTTCGGGCAAGCCCAGCGGCGCCATGGCCTTGACCTCGTCCGACACCGCCAATTGCTGCATCGCCTCGGTCAATACATAGCCATACATGACGCTATTGATGCGGATCTGTTTTTTCACCACATCCAGCGCCACCGACCGCAGCGCCGCGGCGAGAAACGCCTTGGAGCCACTGTAGGCCGCCGACGCCGGCGGCGAAATCCGCGCGCCGGCACTCACCAGATAGACCAGCGAAGCGCCATTGCGCACCGCTTTGGCAGCCAGCAAGGCGCGCGTCACCAGCAAGGGCAGCAAGGCATTGGCCCGATACTGTTCTTCGAGCAAGTCTTCCCGGAGCAAATGAAACGGCACCAGTTTGCCGAGCGAACCGGCGGCATACACCATTCCGTCCAGATTGCGGGCCTCGGCCACCAGCAAGGCACGGCCTTCTTCGCTCGCCAGATCCAGACACAGACGACGATGGCCCTGCCCCTCCAATTCGGCCAGCAGGGAGTCCAGCAGGGCTTCACGGCGCGCCACCACAATCAGCTGCGCCCCCAGCCGTGCGGCATCCAGCGCAATGGCGCGTCCCAGACCGCTCGACGCCCCGCAAATCAGCAGGGTCTTGCCATCCAGCCGGAATAACTGTTCAGGAGTCGCCATCCGCTCATACCTCGATCAGGTCAGGGGCAAAAATCCGGTCGGTATCAATGACCATCGTGCCCCAGGAAAGACCGATACCGAAGCCGCACAGCAGCGAGCGCACCTTGCCTTCACGCAGGCGCGCCGCCGAATCGACCGTCATGGTGAGCGGAATCGATGCCGAACTGGTGTTACCGAAGTCGTACAGGGTCATCGGCATGCGCTCGGGATCGATACGCAGCTTCTTGCGAATCGTCTCGTTGATCATGCGGTTGGCCTGATGCAGGAAGTAGCGGTCCACCGAGGCTTCGTCAATGCCGGTCTCGCCCAGTACACGCTGAATGGCCAACGGGGCCTCGCGAGTGGAGAAATTGAGGATGGCCGGGCCATCGAGCCAGACATCGGTATCCTTGCGGACAATACCGTCTTCGCACTCGCGCGGCAGGGTGCTCTTATCGTTCAAGGGATGGCGGCGTCCACCATGCGGCACGTAAATGGCGCGATAACCCGATCCATCGGTGTAGCCTTCGAAGAACAGCGGCGCTGCCGCGTCATCGAGTTCCAGTGCCGTAGCCGTTGCGGCATCGCTGAACAGGATTTCGCGGCCCTCGTCGGCCGCGCCGTCACTGGCGGACTGATCGCCCACCACCACCAGCGCACGACGAAAACCACTGCCCTTGAGCATGCCTGCCGCCGTAAACACGCCGAACGGGTAGCCAGAGCAGCCCAGATTGATATCGAAGGCAACGGTGCTGCGCGGCAGACCCAAGCGGTCCTGCAGTTGCACGGCGTTGCCGGGAATCGGGTAGTCCGGGGTCTGGGTGACCACGATCAGCACATCGACACTGTCCCAGCCCATACCGTCGAGCAGGCGGCGCGCCGCCGTTTCCGACAGGTCGGCAAAGGTCGTGCCTTTACGGCACAAGCGCCGGAAACGGATGCCGACATTGCGCACCAACCGGTCGCGTGCCGGAACCAGCTCGGCCGGCACCTCCAGATTATCAACCTTGCGGGCAGGAACGACAGACACCAGGCCGCGCAGGGCGACCCCTTCGATTTTTCCGATAGACATAGTCAGCCCTTGGCAATGACGACGAGATTCAGCCCTGCTTGCGTTCGATGATGGCGGCGATATCGCCGATGGTCGCACACCCTTTCAGGTCCTGACCGGTCAGGCTGACGCCGTACTCCAGATCCGCCATGACGATCACGCCCAAGGCGGCCAGCGAGTCCCATTCCTGCAGCGTAGCCAGCTCGGTGCCCAGTTCCATCTCGACAGCCTCTTCGAAATCCACGGCTGCGGTAAAATTTTCCAGGAATTGATTGAGATCCATAATTTGGTGACACCTGATTATTTTTGAGTAAAGTTAGGCACAGCCTGTCCATCGACAAAGCGGCGCGTAGACGGGCAATGCGGATCGGAATTCACCCAGTGGGTCCACATGGCGCGGTAGGCATGCTCCAGATCCCGCGTCAGACCGGTGTAATTCATCGATTCGGACATCGCCATTTTCTCCCGGTTGTCACGCCGGTAACGACGCAACGACTCCGGATCGGCGGCAAGACGGCATGCGACATTTACATATTCCTGCTCATTTTCGCACACCAACTCACCAAGACCAACACCACGCAATGTTGCAGCAGAGGCTGTTTCATGCGGTAATTTTCCTTCCATCGCCACAATTGGCAATCCCATCCATATGGTATGCAACGTTGTCGTGCCACCACTAGTCGGGAATGGGTCTAGCGCAATATCGATATAATCGCCAAGTGTCAAAAACTCCTCGATTGGCATACGCGGAATCAAGGTCAGACGCTCCAGCGGCAAGCCCAGCCGGTCCAGCCGCTCTGCATAGACCTTAACGGCGTGGTTCACCTCGGTCATATTGCTGGTCAACACCAGTCGCGCCTCGGGAACCGCGTGCAAAAGGGTGCCCCATAGCCGCAGCACATTGTCACTGACCTTGTGGATGGCATTGAGCGAGCCAAAGGTGATATAGCCATTGCGCAGGCAGGGTGGCTCGGGGTTGAGCGGCGTTGACGGGTCCGGAGCAAAACAGGCCATCGACTCCAGGTAATACAGCGTCTCGCTGAAGTAGCGCTGCGCCGTTCCTTCCGGCGTGACCGCACGGTCGGTCAGCCGGTAGTCCATGGCCTCCATCCCGGTGGTGTGCATATAGCCGAACCAGGTCACCTGCACCGGCGCCGCCCGCAGGGCAAACACATGCAGGCGGTTACCGTTGGTATGACCGGACAAGTCCACCAGAATGTCGATGTTGCGGCGGCGGATTTCCGCGGCCAGAGCAACATCGCTCATCTCGCGCACATCCAGCCACGCGTCGACTGAGCCTTGCAAACGGTCGCTGACCGCATCATGGCGGCCATTGGCAAATACCGTGACATGCACAGCCTGCGTGTCGTGGCGCTGCAAGACCGGTTCGATGAAATAGGCCACGGCATGGCCATTCATATCGGCCGACACATAGCCGATGCGCAGGATCTTGTCCGGGTCGCGGGCGTTGCCGAAGGGCGCCGCATCGCGGCTTAATGGATCGGCAAACCGTTCGGCCCAGTCGCGATAGGCTTGATAACCGCGCTCGCGGTCAGGGCACGACGTAGAGATGATGTGCGCGCGGGCGGCCCAGATCCGGCTGTCGGCCGGTGCCAGCGCGCAGGCATGTTCGATGTGGGAGATTGCGTCGTCGACGCCCCCCAACTGATACGACAGGATAGCCAGACCGTACCAGGCATCGGCGCAACCTGGGGCCATGTCGCGCACAAACCCGAAGGTCGCCATGGCCTCGTCAAGCTGGTAAAGGCTGAACTGCAGGAATCCGATGCGGCACCAGGACGCATAGTCGTCCATCTCGCGCGACACCAGCGCCGAGTAGGCGGCCAGCGCACCCGCAGGATTACCCACCTTTTCACGAAGGCGGGCAAGGCGACGGTAAAGACCGACCTCCTCGGGATGTTCCAGCAACAGGGCTTCCAGCGCCTGCTCGGTCATATCGCTCGTGTTGTTCACGCCAGCTCCTGCAAATCGGGGACTCTGCAGCACCGCAATACCGTAGCCCCTCTTGATCTTATCGTCATACCTGTCTCGAACTTTACCTCAGAGATGACAGGTTGATAAGAACTCTTTTCGGGCAAAATCAGAGAAAACTGACAAGAACACTGATTTGGCGCAAAAAAATGCGCCCGGATTGGAGGCCGGGCGCCAGAGGGTGGTGAGATTGCAGTCGAGGAAGCGTGCTTTCACACGTTCACAACGGGATACAACATGGCCTTGCGGCCTGCGGCAAACAACGCCGCGGGGAGGATGGCCTGCGTCCGGCAAGCCGCCCTCTTCCCTAAGTGGCCGGTTGCGCAGCCGCTAAGGGAAGGGCCTCAACCATTGCGTTCGGCAACAGAGCCGGCGTGAGCCGCCACCATGTCGAGCGACGCATCGGCCGCCGGCGCACCGCACATCAGCTCTTTGCCCGGGTTGCCGGCCACCCCTTCACGGCAGCTCACGGCATCGGCCAGCAATTGCGCATTGGGTTGCAGCGCCTTGCCCACCGACAGGGTCAGCACGGCAAAGAAGGCAGCAGACAGCACGGTGCCGGACAGGATGGAGATAACGGTAACTTTTTTCATGATGCTTTCCTTCTCTAGTGAGTATTGCACTGTACCTTGCATTACACGACTGCAGAGTGGAGTGCGGGGTCTTTGTTCAACTGGTGTCAGCATAATAAAAGATACCTTGTAGTGCAAGGTATCTTTTATTGGCATCTACCTTGCATTGACAGAAATGCAACATGTCTAATTTTATCTCTTTATTTTCAACGACTTAAAACGAACAATCCTCCCGGCACCACAACGACATTTTGGCGACACTCCCTGATCAAGGACATCCGCCCTCCCCAACCAAGCCCGCGACACCCCCTTGCCAGAGAAGTTCCTTGACACAAACGGAAGGCCGTCCATAGAATTCGCCCCGTTATCACGACCTCAGGCCATCGCCTTGGACAGTTACAGTTACCGGACGGTTCTGTTTTACGTTTAAGCCTGGCAAGACCCCTGCTGCTCTCCTAGCCGTCGTCTTGCCTCGGGCAAGCCGGCGCGTTCCGTTTCGATTTACCGATTCCTGCCCGCCAGCGCTGACAGCGCAACGCCATGCCGTTGCCCGCGTCGTGGAGACGCTATTTGCCATCCACCTCACTAGCAGAAAGGCTCATCATGGACCCCAGCCCCAGTATCGCGGTCACGCAACGAACCCTGGCCCCACCAGGCCGGATGACCGATCCATGTCGTTTCCTGCTCGACTGACGCCGTTCATCCCCCTCCTGCTTCCGCCATACCTCCTTGTGTGACCTTGCCGCCAGACCCGATCCATTAAACCGGCCTGACCTGGCATCCCCATGCCATCCGGCCATTGCAGCAAGGCATACCTCATGTCCGATATCAAAACCTCCAGCGCCGTGCTGGACACCGCCCACGTGGGCGACATTCGCGGTGCCCTGGGCACCATCCGTCATGGCGATGACGCGCCGCGCTCCAGCCTGATCGCCCGCTTTAAAACCCTGCTGGCCATTCTCGGTCCCGGCCTGATCGTCATGGTCGGCGACAATGATGCCGGTGCCTTCAGCACCTACGCCGAGGCCGGCCAGAATTACGGCACCTCGCTGCTGTGGACCCTGGCATTACTGATCCCGGTGCTCTACGTCAATCAGGAAATGGTGCTGCGCCTCGGCGCCGTCACCGGTGTGGGCCATGCACGGCTGATTCTGGAACGCTTCGGCAAGTTCTGGGGTGCGTTCAGCGCCATCGACCTGTTCCTGCTCAATGCCCTGACCATCGTGACCGAGTTCATCGGCATCACGCTGGGCATGGCGTTTCTCGGCGTCCCCAAACTGATCGGGGTCGGTCTCTCGGCGGTGTTCATCATGCTGGCCGCCAGCACCGGTGACTTCCGGCGCTTCGAGCGACTCTCGCTGATCCTGGTGGTGGGCAGCCTGCTGCTGGTGCCGATTTTGGTGATGATTCACCCGCCCATGACCCAAGTCGCGCACGATTTCGTTACCCCGCAACTGCCGGCCGGCAGCAAGCTGTCGGACGTCATGTTGTTGATCATCGGCATCGTGGGTACCACGGTGGCCCCGTGGCAACTGTTCTTCCAGCAAAGCTATGTGATCGACAAGCGCATCACGCCGCGCTTCATCAATTACGAGCGTGCCGACCTGTGGCTGGGCATTGTGCTGGTCATCGTCGGCGCTGTCGCGATGATCGCCTTCACCGCCCAGGTATTCCATGGCAAGCCGGAATTCGGCCAGTTCGCCGACGCGGGTGCCGTGGCGCACGGACTCGCCCGGTACTATGGACGCTTGCCGGGCACCTTGTTCGCCATTGCCTTGATCGACGCCAGCGTGATCGGTGCCATGGCCGTCTCGCTGTCGACCGCCTATGCACTGGGAGATGTGTTGAGCCTGAAGCACTCCCTGCACCGCAAACCGACCGATGCACCGGGCTTTTACGCCATGTACTGCGGCCTGATCGTACTCGCTGCCGCACTGGTGCTGATTCCCGGTGTGCCGCTGGGACTGCTGACCAACGCGGTGCAAACACTGGCCGGAGTATTGTTGCCAAGCGCCACGGTATTCCTGCTGATCCTGTGCAACGACAAAGACGTGCTGGGCCCGTGGGTCAATGACCGCAAAACCAATTTACTTGGGGCCGTGACGGTGGCCGTGCTGGTTTTGCTGTCGATTATCCTGACCGCGGCGGTGGTGTTTCCGGACATGTCCGGTGAAACCATCAGCAACATTCTGATCTGGGGTGGGGTTGTGGGTGTGATTGTCGCGATTGCCGCGAACGTGATCCATGCGCGCGAAGAAGCGGTCAACGGTGACACCCTGCCCCGCAAACTCGACAAGGCAACGCTTTACGCATGGCGCATGCCGGCGCTGGCAGAGCTCAAGCCCGCCGAACTGTCGGCACGCAACCGCTTATGGATGGGGGTGTTGCGCGGCTATCTGGTCGTTGCCATGTTGATGGTGATCTACAAGGTGACGGTACTGGCACTGGCCTGAACTGCCGTACCGACAGAAAAAATGCCCTCCCGACTGATTCGGGAGGGCATTTTGCATGGAGCGGCCTGCGTCGGGGTCAGCCCACCCACTTGCGGGCGCTGGCGAACATGCGGAACCAGGCACCGTTCTCGCCCCAGTCCGCCGGATGCCAGCTGTTCTGCACCGTGCGGAACACCCGTTCCGGGTGCGGCATCATGATGGTGAAGCGACCGTCGGCCGTCGTTACCCCGGTCACACCTTGCGGCGAACCGTTCGGGTTGAGCGGATAGGTTTCGGTCGGGCGACCATCGAAGTCGATGTAGCGCAAAGCCACCTTCGCGGCATCGCGAGCCGCCGTGTCGGCAAACACCGCACGGCCTTCGCCATGGCTGACCACCACCGGCAAGCGGCTGCCCACCATGTCGGTCAGGAAGATCGACGGCGACGCCGTGACTTCCACCATCGAGAAGCGCGCCTCGAACTGCTCGGAGGCATTGCGATGGAAACGCGGCCAATG
>JAGLBD010000012.1:20822-75424 GCA_018260425.1 Pseudogulbenkiania sp.
TCGCTCATGTGCACGTCGACCGCCTCGAAACCGGCCCGGTCGAAGGCCGCGGCCATTTCGATCTGGCCATTGACGCCCTGCTCGCGCAGGATCGCCATGCGCGGACGCTGGCCGGTCGCGATGAACGGCGCCGCCGGGTTGGCATGCACGTCGAAACTCGGCTCGGCAAACAAACCACGCGACTTGCTGTCGGTGCGCAGGATGTGTTCGCTGTCGGCGCAGACCGGATTGTCGCGCAAGCGTTGCAGGTGATGCGAGGTCTCGGACCAGCTCTTGAGCAATTCGACACGCGGCTCGTTGAACAGCTCTTCGCCACGATGCTTGATGATCATGCGGTCGCGGGTATTGACCTTGCCGATCACGAACAATTCGCGACCAATGCCGGCACGCATGAAGCGCGAAATCACTTCCGAGGTGTGCGACTTGCGAACCTGCAGCACCGCGCCCGGCTCTTCATTGAACAGCACGCGCATCAAGCGGCCATGCACCGCCGCATCCGGGGTTGCCTGCACGAAGTCGTCGATGTAACGCTGGGTGTTCTGGCGTTCGATCACCAGTTCCTGCAGGTCGATGGTGATACCGGTACGACCGGCAAACATCATTTCCGCCAGCGTGGCAAAGACCCCGCCGTCGGAACGGTCATGGTAGGCCAGCAGGATGTCGTCGGCCAGCAGCGACTGAACGGTATCGAAGAACGCCACCAGTTGCGCCGGGTTTTCCACATCGGGCGAGCGGCCACGCATCCAGTTCCATACCTGACCGTAGATCGACCCGCCGAGACGGCAGCGGCCGTAGCCCAGATCGATGAGGATCAGGTCGGTGTCGCGGTCCGGCACGATAGCCGGCGTCACGGTCTTGCGCACGTCCTCGACCGGCGCGAACGCCGAGATCACCAGCGACAGCGGCGCGGTAACACTCTTTTTCTCGCCCTGCTCGTCCCAGACGGTTTTCATCGACAAGGAGTCCTTGCCGACCGGAACGCAGATACCCATTTCCTGGCAGATCGCCGACACGGCCTCGACCGCTTCGTAGAGCTTGGCATCTTCACCGGGATGTCCTGCCGCCGCCATCCAGTTGGCCGACAGTTTGACATTGCCCAGCTCACCGACCCGGGCGGCGGCGATATTGGTCAGCGACTCGGCCACCGCCATGCGCGCCGATGCGCCGGCACTGAACAAGGCCGAGGCAGGACGTTCGCCCATCGCCATCGCCTCGCCACGGTAACTGTCGAAGCCCAGCGTGGTCACAGCCACGTCGGCCACCGGCACTTGCCAGCGCCCTACCATCTGGTCGCGCGCCGTCATGCCGCCCACCGTACGGTCACCAATGGTGATCAGGAAGGATTTGTCGGCGACGGTCGGGTGACGCAGTACCCGGTAGGCGGTTTCGCGCAGCGGGAACAACGACGCGTCAAACACCTGGAACTCGCTGTCCTGGCGCGTCACGTCGCGCGTCATGCGCGGCGGCTTGCCCAGTAGTACGTCGAGCGGCATGTCGACCGGCGCATTGCCGAAATGGTCGTCGCGCACTTGCAGGCGGCCATCGTCGGTCGCACGGCCCACCACATAGAACGGGCAGCGTTCCCGTTCGCAAATGGCGCGGAACACCTCGAGATCACGCTCGAGAATGGCCAGCACATAGCGTTCCTGCGATTCATTGGACCAGATTTGCATCGGCGTCATGCCCGACTCTTCCACCGGCACGGCGCGCAGGTCGAAGATCGCACCGCGTCCGGCGTCGTTGACGAGTTCCGGGAAGGCATTGGACAAACCACCGGCGCCGACATCGTGGATCGAGACAATCGGGTTGTGCTCGCCACGCTGCCAGCAGCGGTCAATGACCTCCTGGCAACGGCGTTCGATTTCCGGGTTGCCACGCTGCACCGAGTCGAAGTCGAGGTTTTCGCTATTGGCACCGGTGTCCATGCTGGATGCGGCACCGCCGCCCAGACCGATCAGGAAGCTCGGACCG
The DNA here is from genome assembly GCA_018260425.1 of Pseudogulbenkiania sp. Lineage (GTDB taxonomy): Bacteria > Pseudomonadota > Gammaproteobacteria > Burkholderiales > Chromobacteriaceae > Paludibacterium. Next base: position 22,794 of record JAGLBD010000012.1, read on the forward strand.
CCCAACTGGATCAGCAAGGCACCTTCCGGGATCACGTCCTTGTGAATCTGGCGACCCTGAATATTGCCCATGCCGCCGGCAATCATGATCGGCTTGTGGTAACCGCGCATCTCGCCCTCGAACATCTGTTCGAAGGTACGGAAGTAACCGGTCAGGTTGGGACGGCCAAATTCGTTGTTGAAGGCGGCGCCGCCAATCGGACCTTGCAGCATGATATCGAGGGCCGAGGCGATGCGCGACGGACGGCCGTATTCCGGGCATTCCGCAGTGAACACTTCCCAGGGCTGGCGGAAGCCGGGGATATTGAGGTTGGAGACGGTGAAACCGGTCAGGCCGGCTTTCGGGCGCGAACCACGACCGGTAGCACCTTCGTCGCGGATCTCACCACCGGCGCCGGTCGACGCCCCCGGGAACGGCGAAATGGCCGTCGGGTGATTGTGGGTTTCCACCTTCATCAGGATATGGGTCGGTTCCTGATGGTAGCCATACACCTGGCTCGTACCGTCCGGGTAGAAGCGGCCGGTTTCGCTGCCTTCGATCACCGACGAGTTGTCGCTGTAGGCGACCAGCGTTCCTTCCGGATGGGCTTCATGGGTGTCGCGGATCATGCGGAACAGCGATTTGTCTTTCTTTTCGCCGTCGATGATGAATTCAGCATTAAAAATCTTGTGACGGCAATGCTCCGAGTTCGCCTGGGCAAACATCATCAGTTCGACATCGCTCGGGTTGCGGCCAAGACGGACAAAGCTGGCGACGAGGTAATCGATCTCGTCGTCCGACAGGGCAAGGCCCAGCTCGTTATTGGCATTGGACAGCGCGACGCGCCCGCCGGCGAGCACATCGACCGTCAACAGCGGCTGCGGCGGCACATGGGAGAACAGTCGCTCGGCGTCGTCGATGCCGGACAGAACGGTTTCCGTCATGCGGTCATGCAACAGGCCGGTCAGCAGGCTCTTTTCTGCGGGAGACAGATCACGGGCCGACTGGACGTAGAAAGCGGTGCCGCGTTCGATACGACGCAGCGAGGCAAGACCGCAGTGGGCGGCAATGTCGGTGGCCTTGGAGGCCCACGGCGACAAGGTACCCAGCCGCGGAGTCACCAGGAACATCTGCCCTTCCTGCACCTCGGGGGCGGCATCGCCATAGGCCAGCAAGGCTGAAAGAATGGCCTCCTCGGCGTCGGCAAGCGGTGCATCGACTTCGGCGAAGTGCCAGAATTCCGCGGAAACGGTCAACTCCGGCAACCCCGCATCGCGAGCAGCGGCGAGTAATTTATCCAATCGGAACTGGGACAGGGCGGCTCCGCCCCTGAGCTTGAGAATGTGAGACATTCAGCACCCGCGACAAGTATCAGGAAGCGCGTAATAATACAGCAAAACGGCCGTTCTTTTAAGGCCGTCGGCATCAAACAGCCGCGTTTAAAGTAAAAAACCAGCGAATTTCTGAAAAATTACCGCGAGTATCTTGACATGAAGAAAATTGAAGCGATCATCAAGCCCTTCAAACTGGATGAAGTTCGTGAGGCATTGTCTGAAATCGGCGTCAACGGATTGACCGTCACCGAGGTCAAAGGCTTTGGTCGCCAGAAAGGCCACACCGAGCTGTATCGCGGCGCAGAATATGTGGTGGATTTTCTGCCCAAGGTCAAAGTGGAAGTGGTGCTGGACGATGCCTTGACCGAGCGCGCCATCGACGCGATCGTCGCGGCGGCGCGCACCGGCAAGATCGGCGACGGCAAGATTTTCGTGACGGCGGTCGAGCAGGTGGTACGGATTCGCACCGGCGAAACCAACGAAGACGCCGTCTAAGCCGGCCATAAAAAAGCCCGGAAGCAGCACGCCCCGGGCTTTTTCATCAGGAACGGTCGTCCCGGCTTATTTCCAGAACTTCCACCACGGCAGCTCGGCCACCGACCACTCTTTCTGTTGGTAGCTGCTGTTCGGGAAGGTGGCGGCCAGCACGCGCTGGTTGTCCTTGGCCAGCTGGGTCAGGCCCAGACGCTTGTAGCCTTCCACCGACAAGGCCAGTGCCTCTTCGACATAGGCGGTGTTGGCGTAGTCCTTGATCACGCCCTGGGCGCGATTGACGGCGGCCACATAGGCGCCACGCTTCATGTAATAGCGGGCAACGTGCATTTCATGACCGCCCAGCGCGTCGACCAGCTTGTTCATTTTTACCACGGCGTCCGGGGTATAACGGCTGTCCGGGAAGCGGCTGGCCAGCTCGCGGAAGGCGAGGAAGGCTTCACGCTGCGCCTTGGGATCGCGCTCGCTCATGTCCTGACCGGCCCATTTGCCCAACAGACCCGAGTCGTCGTTGAAGTAGACCAGACCCTTCAGGTAGAAGATGTAGTCGAGGTTCGGGTGTGTCGGGTGCAGCTTGATGAAACGGTCGCAGGCGGCAATGGCCAATTCAGGCTCACTGTCCTTGTATTGCGAGTACGCCATGTCCATTTGCGCTTGTTGCGCATAGCGTCCATAGGGGTATCTGGCTTCCAGCGTTTCGTATAACTTGACAGCGCGGTTATAATTACCACTATCCATCTCATCGTGGGCTTCGGCATACAGCTTTTCGACACTCCAGCCGCGCGTCTCATCGTAGGTTTCGGTAGTGGCGCAAGCGGTGAGGCCCGACACAACCAACAATGCTGCAACGTATCTTTTCATGACCGATCCTTATTTCGATTCCGACGATTATAACGATATCTCGGACAACGAGGTATCCACCTCGACACTGCATTTTGATGTTCCCCTCGCCATGGGTGGCGAGAGGGTGGATGCTGCCCTGGCCAAACTGCTCCCCGACTACTCGCGCAGCCGCATGCAACAGTGGATCAAGGACGGTGCCGTCACGGTCAACGACAAAGCCGTTCCGCCCCGCCACAAGGTGCTGGGCGGCGACAAGATCACCGTCGAAATCCAGCAAAGCCAGGAAGAAACCGCTTTCACCCCCGAGGCCATCGACCTCGATGTGGTGTATGAAGACGATCACATTCTGGTCATCAACAAACCCGCCGGTCTGGTGGTGCATCCGGCCGCCGGCAACTGGCACGGCACCTTGCTCAACGGTTTGTTGTATCGACACCCGGAACTGGCCCGCGTGCCGCGAGCCGGTATCGTACACCGTCTGGACAAGGAAACCAGTGGTTTGATGGTGGTGGCCAAGACCATTCCGGCGCAAACCGAGCTGGTACGCCAGTTGCAGGCCCGCACTGTCAGCCGTATTTACCGTGCCGTGGCCGACGGCGTGGTGCCCTTCGACGGCACCATCGACGCCAATATCGGCCGCGACCCGCACAACCGGCTGCGCATGGCGGTGGCAAAATTCGGCGGCAAGACCGCCATCACCCATCTGCGGGTGTTGCAACGTTTCGCCAGCCACTCCTATATCGAGTGCCGACTGGAAACCGGCCGCACCCACCAGATCCGCGTGCACATGCGTGAAGCGCGTCATCCCTTGGCAGGCGACCCGTTGTACGGCAACCCGCGCCACGGCATGAACGACGAAGTGGCGGTGGCCGTCAAGGCACTGGGCCGTCAGGCGCTGCATGCTTTCCGTCTCAGCCTCAAGCACCCGGTCACCGGCGAAGAAATGAGCTGGGAAGCCCCGATGCCCGACGATATGCGCCACCTGCTGGCGATTCTGCGCGGCGAATCGAGCTTCCCGCAGGCCGACGACGAAGACTGGGATGATGACGACGATGATGACGATGATCACGACGTCGAGGTGCACTATGTCCGCTATTGAGACCCTGAGCGCCGACTGGCCGGCCCCTGCCCGGGTACGCACCTTGCAGACCACCCGCCTGGGTGGCGCGAGCGTCAGTCCGTGGCATGGTTTCAACCTCGGCACCCATGTCGGGGATGACCCGGCGGCGGTGGCGGCCAACCGGGCTGCGTTGCAGGAGCAGTTGCCGGGCGCACCGACCTGGCTCAATCAGGTGCATGGCATCACGGTCATCGATGCGGCTACGGCACAGGGTACGCCCGATGCCGACGCGGCCGTCTCCCGTACGCCCGGCGCGGTGTGCGTGGTGATGACTGCCGACTGTCTGCCGGTGTTGCTGACCGATCGCGACGGCAGCGTGGTCGGTGCGGCCCATGCCGGCTGGCGTGGTCTGTGCGGCGGCGTTATCGAAGCCACCGTGGAGGCCATGGCGGCTCCCGCCGCGTCGCTGATGGCCTGGCTCGGCCCGGCCATCGGCCCGGACGCCTTCGAAGTCGGCGGCGATGTCCGTCAGGCCTTCATGGCGGTCGACCCGGACAGTGCGGCGGCTTTCACCGCCATCGACGACGACAAGTATCTGGCCGACATCTATCTGCTGGCCCGCCAACGGCTGGCCCGTCTGGGCATTACCGAGGTCTACGGCGGCAATTTCTGCACCGTCATCGACCGCAGCCGCTTCTTCTCCTATCGTCGCGACGGCGTGACCGGGCGCATGGCCAGCCTGATCTGGCTGGAACCCCGACACGATTAAATGATCCGGCTCCCCTGGCACATCCGCCCTGCCCGCATGGCCGACCTGCCCGGCCTCGCGGATCTGGAGCGCCGTGCAGCCAGCCGTTTTACGGTCGACGACCTGCCAGACGCCTTGGCCGGGCAAACGCTCGATGAGGCGGTGCTGGCGCAAGGGCTGGCCGATGGCTTGCTGTGGGTTGCCGAGACCGGCGCGGGGCAGATTGCCGGCTTTGCGCTGGCCGAAGCGGCGGAGGATGCGCTGCATCTGGCGGAAATGGATGTCGATCAGGAGCATGGCCGGCAAGGCATCGGCAGTGGCTTGCTGCACACGCTGGTCGATGAAGCGCTCCGGCGCGGGGTAGCCGCACTGACCTTGACCACCTTTGCCCACCTGCCGTGGAATGCCCCGTTCTACCGCCGCCATGGCTTCCGTGACGTGACACCGGCACCACACAGCCGGCTGGCGCAGCATCTGGAAACCGAGCGTCTGGCGGGCCTGAACAATCGTATCGCCATGCAGCGGCAACTATCGGAATCTGTCTAGCCCGATCACGGATAACTGCCGTGTCATTCATGCCACACCAATAATTTTCACAACGGGTGTCGTTTTATTGCCAATGGGCAAAATGCCTGTCAGACAAGGTGTTGCGAGCGGCACCTTCCCTACCCGGTTTTTTCCTGAAAAAATCTTATGCGGCGGCAAGCCAGCATCCATGCGGCTTTCGGTTTTTTTGTCGCATGTCAAGACTTGAACCCCCCGGGTTTCACCACTAGAATTTGGGTCAGCCTGATCAATGAATCGCATATATTGTGTTTATTCACAGATCACGCACAGGTTTTCAACAGAATTGTCCACAGCCCGGGCTGCACACGAACAGAAACCATCGCCGGGCTGGCGGTCAACACCACCCAAAGAGGGCAACATGCAACTGACCACCTTTGAAGGGCAAACTGCCGCCGAACTCGGCCGTGCCGCCGCGCCTTCTGCCGATTTCAGCCAGTACAAGACCATCCGTCGCAATGGCGCCGTGGTTCCGTTCGAGCCGGTCAAAATCTCCATCGCCATGACCAAGGCTTTTCTGGCTGTCATGGGGCATCAGGGCGCCACGTCCGCCAGCATTCGCGACAAGGTTGCCCAACTGACTGAAATGGTGGTCGGCGCGTTGATGCGTCGCAAGCCGGAAGGCGGCGCGATCCATATCGAAGAAATCCAGGATCAGGTCGAACTGTCGCTGATGCGTGCCGGCGAGCATGACGTGGCCCGTGCCTACGTGCTGTATCGCGAAGAACGCACCCGCGACCGCGCTGCCCGTGGCGAAGCGCTGACCAACATCACCATCAATGTGGTGCGCAAGAACGGTTCGCGCATGCCGCTGGACATTTCCCGCCTGCGCGCCACCATCGAGTCGGCCTGCCAAAAGCTCGCCGCCACCGACGTAGATGCCATCCTGTCGGAAACGCTGAAGAACATCTACGACGGCGTCTCGGAAGAAGAAGTCAACAAGTCCGCCATTCTCGCCGCCCGTGCGCTGATCGAGCAGGACCCGGCTTACGACTACGTGACGGCCCGTCTGCTGTTGAACAATATCCGTCTGGAAATCCTCGGCGAAGCGGTGAGCCAGGAAGAAATGGCCGGCCAGTACGCCGCCTACTTCCCGCGCTATATCGCTCGCGGTATCGCCGCCGAGCTGCTGGACGAACGCCTTGGCGAATTCGACCTGGCCCGCATCGGTGCGGCGCTGGATGCCAGCCGCGACCTGAAGTTCGGTTACCTGGGCCTGCAAACCCTGTATGACCGTTACTTCCTGCACATCAACGACGAACGCATCGAAATGCCGCAGGCTTTCTTCATGCGTGTCGCCATGGGTCTGTCGCTGAACGAAGTGGACCGCGAAGCGCGTGCCATCGAGTTCTACAACATCCTGTCGACCTTCGACTTCATGTCGTCGACCCCGACCCTGTTCAATTCCGGTACCCGTCGCAGCCAGCTGTCCAGCTGCTACCTGACCACCGTTGGCGACGATCTTGACGGCATCTACGAAGCCATCAAGGAAAACGCCCTGCTGTCCAAGTTTGCCGGTGGTCTTGGCAACGACTGGACGCCGGTGCGCGCCATGGGCTCCCACATCAAGGGCACCAACGGCAAGTCGCAAGGCGTGGTGCCGTTCCTGAAAGTGGTCAACGACACCGCCGTGGCGGTGAATCAGGGTGGCAAGCGCAAGGGTGCGGTATGTGCCTATCTGGAAACCTGGCACGCCGACATCGAGGAATTCCTCGAGCTGCGCAAGAACACCGGCGATGACCGTCGCCGTACCCACGACATGAACACCGCGAACTGGATTCCGGACCTGTTCATGAAGCGTGTCATGGAAGGTGCGGACTGGACGCTGTTCTCCCCGTCCGAGTGCCCGGACCTGCACGACCTGTTCGGCCGCGCGTTCGAGAAGCGTTACACCGAATACGAAGCCATGGCCGACCGTGGCGAAATGAAAGTCTGGAAACGCATCCCGGCCCTGTCGCTGTGGCGCAAGATGCTGACCATGCTGTTCGAAACCGGCCATCCGTGGGTGACCTTCAAGGATCCGTGCAATATTCGCAGCCCGCAGCAGCACATGGGCGTGGTTCACAGCTCCAACCTGTGCACCGAGATCACCCTGAACACCAACGACGATGAAATCGCCGTGTGCAACCTGGGTTCGGTGAACCTGGCCAACCACATGAAGGACGGCAAGCTTGATGGCGAGAAGATCCAGCGTACCGTGCGTATCGCCATGCGCATGCTGGACAACGTGATCGACATCAACTTCTACCCGGTGAAGAAGGCACGCAATTCGAACCTGAAGCACCGTCCGGTCGGCATGGGCATCATGGGCTTCCAGGACTGCCTGCACCTGCAGCGCATCGCCTACGGTTCCGACGCGGCGGTCGAGTTCGCCGACGAGTCGATGGAAATGGTCGCCTACCACGCCTACTGGGCGTCGACCGAGCTGGCGGCCGAACGTGGCCGCTACCCGTCCTATAAGGGCAGCCTGTGGGATCGCGGCATTCTGCCGCACGACAGCCTGAACCTGCTGGCCGCCGAGCGTGGTGCCTACCTCGACATCGACCGCACCGAGCGTCTGGACTGGAATGCACTGCGTGAGCGTGTCAAAGAGCACGGCATGCGCAACTCGAACTGCCTGGCCATCGCCCCGACCGCGACCATTGCCAACATTATCGGCGTGTCCGCGTCCATCGAGCCGACCTTCCAGAACCTGTTCGTGAAGTCGAACCTGTCCGGCGAATTCACCGTGACCAACGAGCATCTGGTGCGTGACCTGAAGAAGCTGGGTCTGTGGGACGAAGTGATGGTCGCCGACCTGAAATACTTCGACGGCAGCCTGGGCCGCATCGACCGCATTCCGGCCGAATTGAAGGAGATCTACGCAACCGCCTTCGAACTCGACCCGAAATGGCTGGTGGAAGCCGGTTCGCGTCGCCAGAAGTGGATCGATCAGGCGCAGTCGCTGAACCTGTACATGGCCGGCGCTTCGGGCAAGAAACTCGACGATCTGTACAAGTTCGCCTGGACCAAGGGTCTGAAGACCACCTACTACCTGCGCACGCTGGCGGCCTCCAATGCCGAGAAGTCGACCGGTCGCGGCGGCGAGCTGAATGCGGTGCCGGTTGCCGGTGGTGTGAGCAATGCCTACGCACCGGCAGCGGAAGAACAACTTCCGGCTACCGACGCCAAGTTCTGCTCGATTGACAACCCGGACTGCGAGTCCTGCCAGTAATCGCCGTCTAGTCGCGCATCCTCAAGCCGGTCCGCAAGGGCCGGTTTCGGGATGAAGTGACAACCCCACCCGAGGGACACCGACCATGAGCGCAACGCTTTACACATCGCTGGGCATCGGCAACAACGGCACGGTTCGCACCCCGGCCGAACATACCGTCAAGATCACGGTCGCCACTCGTGCGGCCGATGTTCAGGGCGCACCGGCCACGCTGGACGGCATGACCGTGACACGCGTCGCGGAAGCGGCCGGCGGCAACCCGGGCGGCACCGAGGTACGGCACATCGCCACGGCGATCGCCCTGCCCTGACACTAAATAACGAAGGAAATGGCAATGCTGAATTTTGATGAACCGACCAGCACTCCGGTCGCACCGAGCACGACCTCGCTGGACGCCCATGGCACCCACCGCGTCAACGTGGTCGACAAGCGCGTGATCAACGGCACCACCGACGTCAACCAGCTGGTTCCGTTCAAGCACAAGTGGGCATGGGAGAAGTATATTGCCCAGTGCGCCAACCACTGGATGCCGCAAGAAGTGAACATGCAGCGCGACATCGAGCAATGGAAAACCGGTCAGCTGACCGAAGACGAAATGCGCGTGGTGAAGCGCAACCTCGGCTTCTTCGTCACCGCCGACAGCCTTGCCGCCAACAACATCGTGCTGGGCACCTATCGCCAGATCACTTCGCCGGAATGCCGCCAGTTCCTGCTGCGCCAGGCCTTCGACGAAGCCATCCACACCCACGCCTATCAGTACATCGTCGAAAGCCTCGGCCTTGACGAAGGCGAAGTGTTCAACGCCTACCACGAAATCAAGTCGATTCGCGACAAGGACGAGTTCCTGATCCCGTTCATCGACGTACTGACCGACCCGAGCTTCAAGACCGGCACCCTGGAAAACGACCAGAAGCTGCTGCGCTCGCTGATCGTGTTCGCCTGCATCATGGAAGGCCTGTTCTTCTATGTCGGATTCGTGCAGATCCTGGCACTGGGCCGCCAGAACAAGATGACCGGCGCCGCCGAACAGTACCAGTACATCCTCCGCGACGAGTCGATGCACTGCAACTTCGGTATCGACCTGATCAACACCGTGAAGATGGAAAACCCGCAACTGTGGACCGACAGCTTCAAGGCCGAGATCACCGACCTGTTCAAGAAAGCCGTGGAACTTGAATACGCCTACGCCGAAGACACCATGCCGCGCGGCGTGCTGGGTCTGAACGCCAGCATGTTCAAAGAATACCTGCGCTTCATCGCCAACCGTCGCATGCAACAGATTGGTCTGGACCAACTCTTCCCGGGCGTCACCAACCCGTTCCCGTGGATGAGCGAGATGATCGACTTGAAGAAAGAGAAGAACTTCTTCGAGACCCGCGTCACCGAATACCAGACCGGTGGTGCGCTGAGCTGGGATTGAGGCGTGTTGTCAGAAATCGGAAAGCTTGAAATTTTGTAGCCAAAATTTAAATTTCCTGATAGTCAAACATTAAAATTCATCTCGTCGAGCATCTGAAATAATGTCCGACGAGATCTTCCTTTCAAACGACGCCACTCGGCTCATGGCGTTTATAGGTCACGCCACCAAGAGAATTCAACACAATAAAGATTTTCCGAGCTAGTTCCCTAAGTTTGTTTAGAAAAACATGCCATCAAGACACAGTCTAATGTGCATGTTTTTTTATAGCTAGCCATTATTTATTTAGCATAATGCATGTCTATTTAATATCAATCACCTTTTAAAAAATCTGAGTAGAAAAATGACTAATATTAGCAGCGAGCTTTCTGGGAAATTTCGTGAATGTCAGCGCTCCGCAATCAGCACGGCACAAGAATTTTTAAAAACTCCTTCCCAGGGAAAATCCTGTCTGATTTGCTTACCCACGGGAGCGGGGAAGACCGGGGTGATTTCTGTTGTTGCACAAGAAGCGACATTTGAGCGCATTCTTATCATTAGCCACAGAAGAGCCGTGTGTGACCAGCTAGCAAAAGAAATATCTGGTGCATTCTTCAAAAAATTGAAACCAGAGCATTCTTTTAATTTAAAGGCTGTGCATGAACTAAATAAAGATGCCAAAAAACAGGGCATATACATAACTACATTCCAGAAGCTTACCATGCTTGAGGCAGTTGATTTTGAGAGAATAAAAACAGCCTTTGGCCTTGTCATTGTAGATGAAGGACATTCCGAACCAGCCCCCATCTGGAGCAAGATCGCCAGGAGCATGACAGCCCATAAGCTAATAATCACTGCAACACCATATCGAAATGATTTATTTCAATTTGATATTGGCTCAAGTCAAAGTTATATCTATTCTTTCAAAGAGGCAGTCTCAGCCGACATTCTGAATGATCCTATTTTTGAGCAATTAACTGAATTAGACATCAAAGATAGAATCAAGATTCTATTGGACAAACAAAAAGGAACAAAATGCATAGTAAAATGCAAGCGATTTGAAGATGTCGAGCATTATTACAATCTACTCAGTCAGCATTATCTTGTCTTGGCCATTCACGATAGATATCAGGGGAAAAATGCAGGACAAAATAAACGCGTCTCTGTTCCTAAAGACATTAAAGAGCACAAGGCAGAAATCATCATTCATCAGAATAAACTCGACGAAGGCGTAGACATCCCAGAAGCAAAAATACTTGTTTTAACCTATCCTGTCTCCAATGGGCGTGAGCTTGTTCAAACGATTGGGCGAGTCATAAGAAAAGAGCGGGAGTTTTCTGCTTATGTTCTTGACCTGTCGGTCAACTCGAATGAAAAAATGTGGAGAAATTATAGGGAGTTTGATGAATACATATCCAATCCGATTGCTTGGCAAAAATTTCTAAAGTCGCTTGATACAGCAGCGCTCATAGAAAACTATCTTGACGCATTTCCAGATAATAGCTATCTAGACGCAGAGTTTAAGAAAAAATTTGACATCAGCTCATTCGATCCAAATTTGGGACTATCAATACCCTTGGCATCGGTGTGCTTTATCGAAAAACTCCATGACTTTAACATTTCAGCATTCTGTGACACGATATACTGGAAGCTGACACGCCAAGGCGAACTAGTTAGGCACATTTCAAACTGCCATGGGTTTGAGATTATATTGTCCGTATCTTTCAAAAACTCGCCATTCTTAAGCAACGAGCTATTCTTTGAGCCAAAGTTAGAACTATTAGTGGCCAAGGAGGAAAATGGAATAGTAGCAATATATGATAGCAGATCAATAAACTATTCCTTTGAAGAAGAGCTGTCTTTGGGGCCGGCTATACCAATAGATAAGCTACTATCTTTGGCAGCGCGCTCTTCTAGAGTAAAAACAAAGGAAGCCCATACTTCTGCAATAGGCACAACTGTCAACCGGCCTGAAGGTATCGCTATTCGTGGAGGTAGCCTTGATCGCAGCGCGCCTCCGCAATCAAATGCTGGTTATGCCCTGACAACGTTGCGCGTGGATAATATTGATGAGCATGACAAAAAGCACAGCAGCTACTATCTCGGGATTAATGCAGGACGGGTCTCAGATCAGAAAAATAGAAAATTTACCTTGGAACGATTGTCAGATTGGGTTCAAGATATCATTGCCACAATTGAATCGAAATCAAAGACAAAAAGTGAACTTTTGAATTCATATGCGAAGCCTATAATTCACACTCCAAGAGAGGACCCCGTCTCTATTTTGCTAGATATGACATCTCTTACGGGGGAGACTACTATAACCCTTCAAGGGAAAAACCACAAATTGACGCCGGACTTTGTATTTTCAAATTATGAAAATGGATTTCATATTTTAGCAGAATCAGAAGCCATTCCTTTTAAAGTTTCACTAAACAAAGAAACAAACAGGCTTGACATCTCATCAAGCCACCCTATTACATTTAGCGATCCGCAGCAGTCAGAAATTGATTTTCTCAAATGGATAAATCAACAGGGATTCAAGGCGCTCTACAAAGATGGTGTATCTTACAACGACGGCAAATTTTACAAGATCACCCTTCCATCAGAGCGAGGGATTAATATAGAAGACATGAAGATTTCCTCCAATATAATCTCAATTGCTGAACTAACACACAGCAGCCTATCAGAGAAGGGGCAGCATTGTACTGATAACGGCTACCTAAATACAACTGCAGACAATTTTGATTGTAACTCCGTATTTTATTTAATAGACAGTTTAAAAAAATTTCACTCGAAGAATCTGCCAATTTCTGAATATGGGCCATTCTATGAGCACATACCCAATTGCGACTTAATTGTTTGCACGGACATGGGGACAGAACCTGCTGACTTTATCGTTTCATCACCGACAAAGCTGTGTTTTGTTCATGTAAAGTGCGGAAAATCAGTAAAGCCAAATTCATCAGCCGGAGCCCTTGCAGAGGTCGGGGGACAAGCAATAAAAAATATTGAGATGCTAATATCAAAGAATAAAGAACTGCGCCCTGCAAATTTCACCCGGTGGCAGCACAGTTGGCCATCAAAAGATGCTAAGTTTCCTTTGGAACATAGAGTTAGGCTAATAGATGGAATGCGCCCTTTGGATTATATCGCCAACAATATCTCTGTTACAAAAGAAAAATTAGCGGAATTGGCCATTCAAAAAATAATTGAAAGGAGATCATCCGACGCTATAAAGAAAGAAATATGGATAATCGTTGGAAATAGTTTCTCAAGGGGGCATTTGATAAAAGAGATGGGCAAAGGAGAAAATGCCAGCAGCGAAACCTTGCAGGGTTATCAACTAATAGACAGCTGGACGAGTATTGCATCAATGAACGATGTAACCTTTAATATATTTACTTCACCGTGATTGATATTTATTTTTAGCATATCTGGCCTGCTTCGGTCGAAGTGGGCCGAATTAAAGCAAGATCAACTCAGATTTTTTAGGGCGGCCATCTCAATTAACCGAGCCTGCTCGACTTTTTGTGTAGGCCTGTAATGACCCACTGAATCTCTGCTCAGGTCATAATTCACACTGGAGCATGTGATGAGTATGACCATGGAAGACGAAATCAAGCGTTGGACCGCCAAGTGCAAAGCCGCACGGGTGTGGGTAATCCCCCCATTTTTAGCTGTCGGCTAAAGTAGAGGCAATCTGGCTGTATGCCAGTTTCCGTTTCGGGGTGATGCCACCCAGCGCCATATTCGGGCGCTCATAATTGTATGTCCAGATCCAATCCGTTGCATATTCTTGCACTTCGGCGATTGAATCGAACAGGTCATGCCCGAGCCAGTCGTAACGCACAGTCCGGTTATAACGCTCGACATACGCATTCTGCTGGGGCTTTCCCGGCTGGATATGTTCCAGCCGAATGCCGTGCTTTTCAGCCCATCGCGTCAGCGTAGCGCCGATGTATTCAGGCCCATCGTCACTACGAATCACTTTGGGCTTGCCACGCCATTCAATGACCTGATCCAGCGCGCGCACCACACGCTCTGCCGGCAATGATAAGTCCACATCCATGGCCAACGCTTCTCGGTTGAAATCATCGATCACGTTGAACAGCCGGTAGCTACGCCCATCCGACAACTGATCGTGCATGAAATCCATCGACCAGCACTCGTTTACGGAGGCAGGTACCGCCAACGGTTCCGGCTTGGCCCGGACGATGCGCTTCCTGGGCTTGATACGCAGGTTCAGTTCCAGATCACAATAAATCCGGTAGACCCGTTTGTGATTCCAGCGATAGCCCTTCACGTTGCGCAGGTACAAAAAACATAGGCCAAAGCCCCAATTGCGTTGGTTATGGGTTAAACGAATCAGGTGCTCGGCAATCTCTTCATTGATCACGCTGGACTTTGCCTGGTAGCGATAGCAGGTTTCGCTGATGGCAAATGTCTGGCAGGCCAAGCTGATGCTGACGCCTTTTGCTTGTACGGCGTACTGCGCCATCTCGCGTCGGCGAGACGGCGTCACCACTTTTTTGCCATGGCCTCCTGGATGATCTCGGCCTTGAGCCGCTCTTCGGCATACATCTTCTTGAGACGGCGGTTCTCGTCCTCCAGCTCTTTGAGCCGGGCCATGAGCGATGCATCCATGCCGCCGAACTTGGCTCGCCACTTGTAGAACGTAGCGGAGCTGATGCCGTGTTCACGGCACAGCTCGGGCACCGGGCTACCGCCCTCTGCCTGCTTGAGGATGGCGATGATCTGGCTGTCTGAAAAGCGGGACGTCTTCACGCAAAATTCCCTTCAATCCTGTTGGAGAAAATTCTACTTCAGACGACGACTAATTTCAGGGGGGATTACCCTCCGACGTCAGCTCTGCAGAACGTTCATCGAACTGGTATCATTAGCTGAGTTGCGGCCATTCGATAACTTCATCTGCTCAATAGAAGAAACTCTTCCTCTAATCGAAAACCACTATAACGCTATAGCTAGACGGCGATGCATCGTGCTGTCCATCAAATGTAGCCAGCCTGTTTGAGTGCATTTTATGCTAAATCTCAATGGGCTCAATAATATAGTATGTATAATCTTTATATTTTTTATTCGCCATTAGATCGTAATATCTTCTGAGAAATGTTTGTATGGCTATCAAATTTTGAAGGGAATCCAGTTCTTCTTGAGAAGTTACGCTATGCATATTCATTAAATCTACATCTGAATTAATGTAGTCAATGCGCGACTTTAGCTCCAGCATCAAAGCTTTTACAAATAAAGGGTATTTCTCAGAGTCAATTCTCAGCGCCAGAATATCGAGAGTATCCTTTTCTGATTCGAACTCTTTTAATTTCCGCCGACTAAAATATTCTCTTACCAAGGCACTAATTTGTTTTATATTTTTTATGCTTGTTATCTCAACCCTATCATCGTCAGTGCCATATTGAAAAAAAAGATCATCTTGCTTGGTTTTTTTTACATAAAAACAACTCATACATTGCCTTCCTTATATTGCTTATCATAAGATGACAAACAAGGATCAATAATAACCTCCACCCCTTGATCACCCCATCCTTGCGCGGCCTTATATGCGGTATATGCAGCAGTATGGCATTTAATGATCACACATCCTGATTTTGGATCCCCTACTTTCACGACACCATTTCTAATGGCGTTTCCTACGATTGTATCAACGTCAGGTCTAGATAGCCTCGTCTCTCTATATTTAAATTCCAAAGCTATTTTTTTCATTCTAATAGTCATTTGTAATTAAGATTTTTTTTACTTTACCATAAACACTAGCTAGCCCACGATCTGATAAGGATCTTATGATGAAAATCATATCAATCCCTCCATCTTGCCCCCTCTTTAAAGGAAGGGTTAATGGCCGACCCTTAAGATCTGTCATTTCAACGGTGGAAAAATTTTCAAATCGTGTAAGCAACCGTGTGACCTGATCCTCTTGAACGCGATATCCTATTTCTGACAATGTTAATTCTTCTCTAGCGCCATCAGTCTCTACTATTATCTTTTTTAAGTTGGTCATATCGCCCCTCTCCATATTTATGCATTTAGCTTAACCGTATTTATACGGGCAGCCGTGTTCATATATCAACTGATCTTGATAACAGAATTTATAGCCTACAACCGTTTAACATGTAAAGGCATTGTCATAACTAAAGTGCCCGCCGCTGCAGAAAATCAACCTAATGTGCAGCCTGATGCCGCGTTCCAGCTCCGATCAATGTTAGCTACTGTCGCTGAGCTAACACCTGGTCAAAGTGGTAAGTGGGTCGCAAGGGGGGCGGCCACTTTGGCCGAATTGCCCGCGTAGGGTATCCGGCAGGTTTAGGTGCGGACCTGTCGCTCAGATGGCAGCTTTGTGGGATGGGCGATCGGCAGCAACTGGCCGGTTACGGGCGTCTGAATCTCCCTGTCGGTTTGTCCGCTAAGACCGAAAAGCAGTCATGAAAACCAAGATCGTCGGCAGTGACTGATTATCAGTCTAAACTGCTCCCCGTATGTGATACGGGAGAAGGCTTCTTAGGGATTAAAAACAGCCACCAAATATCTAGCAAACGAGAGGCACTTCACTTGCATGTAGCGTTCGGGTCAAATATCCATCGACCAAACCCGGGACATTACCGGATCGTCAAATACATAGCATTTTGACGACCCGGTTAACAGACTTATTATTCCTCGGAGAAATCGACGTACAGGATGTTTGACCAGTTGCCGAGCCCGAGGGCATAGATAGGGGTCATTGGGTCTTGCGCTGGCATCGGCGGCTCGGGAGTTCTGCCCAATAGCCTTGAAAAAAAACCAACGGGTTTAGGTGGGACAACGGGAGGTGGTACTAAAGATTGCAACGCCTGTTCCAGTTCAGGCTGGAGATTTTTTACTTGCTCAAGGAGCAACAGATTCTGCTCAAAAAGCGGTGTCTCCTCCATATCAAAAATCTCACCGCACTCCAAAACAAAGTATTGGTTTTTGTTCTCAGGCTTGTTCAAAAATTCGATGGCTTCGACAATCAAGTCATGAGCCGAGGGATGCGTTATTTTCGACAAGAAACTTTCAAGATTTTTGACACCAGAAGCGTAATCACCGATCAGTGCTATTTCCTCCGGATTCTCCCAAATCGAAGATGGGCATGTCTTTGGATTACCCGAAAGGAGAAGCTTGAATACTATTGGTATGTCGTAGTTACATTCCGAGATGCCAATTAGTTTCCGACCACTGGCTATGGCGCTCGGTCCTGGAACGACGTTTGTCGCGTAGAGATAACTACGGTTTGCCACTGTGATTACTCCGATGCATAACAGCATTTATACGGAATTGCCCGTAAATCAATCTTGCTGGCAGCTATTATTGTATCCAAACACGTTAATTCTCAAGAAATTGTCGCCTCTGCCTGTACCGGTTAAGTGGCTCATGCCCGCCCACGTAGCGAACACACATCGACAAAAGTTGGGCGTTCATGGGCCAAAATAACAGCGGACACGATGCTCCTGTGCGACGCCGTGCTCAAGAGGCAACGCCTGAGGGCTAGCCGACCATCAAGTCGCAGGATGAATAGGTCTTCGGTTTCGCCTGCCGCGTACAGAAAATACCCCTCTTATCGGATTGAGCCGAATCGGCAAGACGCCATTGGCCACCGTCATAGGTCATGAAAAGAATGGCGCCCCGAAGGGCGCCCAGCACTCACACTATCAATGCAATTGCGGTTTACATCTCCAGGCTGGCAGAGAAGCTGAAAGTACGCGGCGCCCCCAGCGCCAAGCTGGATAGCTGCGGCATGCCCCAGTAAGCCTTGTTGGTCACGTTGTTTACCATCGCACGCAGGATCAGTGGTTTGCCGTCAAGCTTGGTCACGTAGCGGGTGCTCAGGTCGAACAAGGTGCGCCCCCCCACGTACAGGCGGTTATCGGCGCTAATGTACTGCCGCCACACCGCAGTAGCATTGGCGCCGATGGTCAGGCCGGCTACGGCATCCAGATCGTGCTCCACACCCAGTTTTGCCTGATGCTTGGCCACCCCGGTAGCCTGCTTGCCCTGGTTGACACCACCAGCGGTGCGGGAGAGTTTGGGGTTGACGTAGGCTAGGCCGCCCATCACGCGCAGTCCATGCAACGGCTGGCCAAACAGGTTCCATTCCACGCCCTGGTTACGCTGCTCGCCACCAAACGAGAACACATTGCTCACCGGGTCGGTATAGCTGCTGGGGCGTTCTATGCGGTACACGCTCAGGGTATGGGCAAAGCTGCCGTGGTCGTACTTCAGCCCGACTTCGGTCTGACGGGTTTTGTACGGGGCAAATACTTCGCCGGCGTTGGCCGCAGTCAGCGGGGCCGTGGCACCCTGCCCCAACCCTTCAATCCGGTTGGCGTACAGTGAAACCTGGTCGCTGACTTTCACCAGCAGAGCCATGCCAGGCGTAGTGGCACTGGCGGCGTAATGGCTGCTCAGCGCACCGGTGTTGACATTGAAGCTGTCGCTGATCACTTGCTGTCGGCGTGCACCCAGCGTCAGTTGAATACGATCGTCGGCCAGCGAAAGCGTGTCGGCCAGGCCGATACTGCGCAGGCGCAGCGCAGAGCGGGCAATGGGTGGCGCCACAAAGCCGGCGGCCGCCCCCCACGTCGGGTGATACAGGTTGGTCACCCAGTCGGCTCCCGGCACACTACGCCGGCCGTAATCGTCCTGCTGATGTTCGTAATAGGTGGCATTCAGCGTGAGCTGGTGCGATACCTGTCCGGTACTCAAGCGTGTCCGCACACCGGCTTCGGCAGATTTTTTATCCAGCTCGAACTGCAGCTGGCCAATGGTGGTACGCAAGGTGCCGGCCGTGTCCAGCAGCAGGGCCGAGGTGGCACCGTTGTACTGGTAACGGGTCTTGCTGATGCCGACAGCAGCATAGGCACGGGTTTGGCGGGCCAGATCCAGCTCACCGCGCAGCATCACGCCTTTGTCGTGGTTCTCCACGACGGCCCACGGCGGGTTCAGCAGCGTGTCGGGGGCGGGAGCGGCCGGAACACCAAGACCCGCCGCCAGGTTGATACCACGTACCGGGCCGTCCACGCGATCTTCGGCGTTGTAGAGATCAAGGAGCACGCGTGCCCCATCCCCATGCCAGTCCAGACCCAGTGCGGCCAACTTCAAGCCCGCGGCCTGCCCTTTCACCCCGCCTTCACCATCGCGCAATGCCGCGTTAAAGCGTACGCCGAACTGCTGAGCCTCGCCAAAACGACGGCCCACATCCAGATGGCTACCCCACTGCTGCGACGGGGTATAGCTGACAGTCAACCGCGTTAACGGTTCGGTTGCCGCACGCTTTGGCACCAGGTTGACGGTACCGCCCACCGAGCCGCCCGGTGGCATGCCGTTCAGCAAGGCAGATGGCCCCTTGAAGACTTCGATGCGCTCGAACATCTCGGGCGAGGTACGGTAGTAAGGTGCCATGCCATACAAGCCGCCCAGCATGGCGTCGCCAGTGCTGGTGCTGAAGCCGCGAATGGCGTAGTTCTCGCTCCAGGCACCGGTCACGCCATTGCTGAACACCGACGGGTCGGTAGCGGCTATCACGCTGGTAATGTCTTTAGCCTGGCGGTCTGCCACGTAGCTATCGGTGTAGCTGATGGTACTGAACGGGGTCTCGATAAAGTCGCGGTAGCCCAGCATGCCGACGCGGCTACCGCTGGCTATCTGGCCACCGGCATAAGCAGGGCTGGTGGCAACGACCGGTGCTTGCACCTTGACCTCCGGTAGAGTGACTTCGTCCGCGGCCATGACGCAGCCGGCCGACAAGCCCAGCAGCACGATCAGCGGGCGGCGGGGCAGTGGCGGAGAGAGGGGTCGCAGACGGGCCTTGGCTTGGCTCTGGCGTTGCTTGCTCATGAGTTTGTTTTCCTTTGGACAACAGTGGTGCGTCCCGGGCCGGCTGGCGGCCAGGGTGTCGCAAACGCCAATGCGAATCATTTCGCTATCGGCCTAAAAAAAACCGGGGTAAGCCGTTAGCGTCGGTAGGCTTTCAATACGTCGTCGATCATGATCTGTAGCGACGTCACGCTGGCGGCTGTGGTGTACCAGGCATCAGCATCCACAAACACCACCCGCCCGCTCTTCCACGCTTTGGTCTGACGCAATAGCGGGTTGCCCAGACGAACGGCGTCGCTGACAGGCTGCCGCGTCATCACGGCAGTGCGATCGATCACCAGCAAAATGTCAGGGTCGGCCTGGCGAATGAATTCGCTGGAAATCGGCAAGCCGTGCAGGTTGGCCGTGGCGGCAGTGCCTGCTGGCCGCATGCCGAAACCGTCAAACACGAAGCCATAGCGCGAGTTGACGCCGAAATGGCTGAAAGCGCCGTTGTTGTGCATCACGATCAGCACGCGCTCGGGGCGGCCACGTGTGGCGCTGCGCACCGCCTGCAAGCGAGCGTCGAGCTGGGCCAGTTGCTGGCGCGCCTGTACGGTTTTGCCAAATACACGCCCAAGCAGCAGCAGGTGCTGGCGGACATTGTCAATGTGCCCTGCCTGGCTGCGGCGAAAGTCCACATCCAGGTGCAGCGTCGGCGCATTCTGCGACAACTCGGCGTAGTATGCCGCCTGCAACGGCGAGATCAGTATCAGGTCGGGTTGCAGGGCATAAACCTGCTCCAGGTTGGGCTGCACGATGGCGCCAAGGTCTACCACGTTGGCCGCATGACGGTATTTGGCCAGAAAGTGCGGCACGTAATCTTTGGGCATGCCAGCGATAGGAACGCCCAGACGGTCCAGATAATCGGCTTCGTTCATGTCCAGCACCGCTACCCGCTGCGGGATGCGCGTAATGACGGTACTGCCCAGCTGGTGCTTTACGGTAAACGGCATGCCCGCGCTGGTGGTGGCCGGCGGGGTAACGGTGGCGGTGGCCAGCGGGCTGCTAGCCAGCCAGAGCGCGGCGGCCAGCAAGGGCAACGCCCGGCGCCAGTGCTTGCTTGTCATAGAGGACCTCTTTCTATCGGTAGGTAAAATAGTTACAGACGTAGCCGCCATGCTGGCGCTGCACTTCGAAGTCCAGGCCGAACACCTCGCCCAGTAGCGCGGACTGCATCACCTCGGCCACCTCTCCGCTGGCGTACACCCGACCGTGTTTCATCGCCACGATATGGTCGGCGTAGTTAGCCGCCAGGTTGATGTCGTGAATCACCATGATCACTGTGCATCCGCGCTCGTCACATAGCCGCCGCAGCGCACGCATGATGTCGATGGCGTGACGGATGTCCAGGTTGTTCAGCGGTTCGTCCAGCAACAACAGCGGTGTCTGCTGGGCGATGGTCATCGCCAGGAAAGCCAGCTGCCGCTGGCCACCGCTGAGCTCATCCACGTAGCGCCCGCGCAAGCTGGCCAGGCCCAGATAATCGATGGCGTCATCTACCGCAGCCTTATCGGCTGGCCCCAGCCGGCCCTGGCTATGCGGGTAGCGGCCAAAAGCCACCAGTTCTTCCAGCGTCAGGCGCAAACGGAAGTCGGGAAACTGCCGCAGCGTGGCCACCTGCTGGGCAAACTGCCTGACTGTCAGCTGCGACAAGGGCATGCCCGCCAGCCGTAGCTCACCCGCCGCTGGCTGCAACTGGCGCGCCATCAGCATCAGCAAAGTGGATTTGCCGGCGCCATTGGCACCGATCAGGGCGCTGAACTTACCCGTAGGAAAAACCGTATCGATGCCGGATAGCACCGTGCGGCCAACATAGTGATGTGACAGCGCATGGACAGAAATCATGCAAACCCCTTGCGGCGCAGCAGCAGCGCCAGCAGATAAACACCACATAGCAGGTTCACCAGAATGCCGACCGTGGTGCGGTAATTGAATACGTGTTCCACCAGCCACTGCGCCAGCAGGAACAGCAGCAAGGCCAGCGCACTGCCAAGCGGCATCGTCAGCGTATGGCGTGACGAGCCCGCTATGGCATAAGCCAGGTTGGCCACCAGAACCCCCATGAACGCCGTCGGCCCCACCAGGCTGGTACAGATGGCTGCCAGCACCGCCGCCAGGGCCAGATAGCGGCGCTGGCAGCGGAGGTAATCCACCCCCAGCGCCGTCGCCTGTTCACGCCCCAGCAGCAGCACATCCAGCTCGGCGCGGCGGCGGTACAACCACAGGGCGGCCAGTGCTACCGGCGCAGCGGCATAGAGCAAAGCCTGCGGCGTAACGCGGTTGAACGAGGAGTAAGTCAGACCCTGCAACACGGCAAACTCGCCGGGACTGGCGCCAAAGCGGGCAAACTGGGCAAAGGTATCCATCACCATGCCCAGCACCAGCCCCAGCAACAGGTACTGCTCCAGACGAAGGCTGGCTCGCCCCAGCCAGCGCTGCAGCAGCCAGGCATAACCCAGCACCCAGCCCAGCGACAACAGAAAACCGCCGGCCATGCCGGGCTGTACCACGCCCAGCGCCCCGCCAACCAGCACCATCAAAGCCTGCCCCAGTCCGTAGGCAGCCTCGTAGCCCATGACGGCGGGCGACAACACGCGGTTGCCGGACAGGGTCTGGAACACGATGGACGACAGCGCCACACACAGCGCCGCCAGCAGCATGGCACCCAGCCGCCATAAGCGGCGCGACAGCAGGTAGCCATTGCCCCAGGCCGGGCCTTGCAACAGAAACAAGGCGGCCAGCAACAACAACGGCAACAGGATCAGCCACGGATAACGCCATCTCATCGCGGGCCACCACGCAAGATCAGATACACAAAAACCAGCCCGCCCAAACCGCCGGCGGTCAGGGCGATCGGTACTTCAAACGGGTGCATCAGCACGCGGCCAACCACATCGCACAGCAGCAGCAATAGCGCCCCGCCCCCCGCCACTAGCGGCAGGGTGCGTTCGAGGTTTTCGCCATAGCGCATGGCCACCAGGTTGGGCACCACCAGCCCGACAAAGGGGATGGCCCCCACCGTGATGACTGTCGCTGCCACCACCATGGCCACCAGCAACAAGCCCAGCCCCAGGGTGGCGGCATAGCCCAGCCCCAGCGCCGACGCCATCTGCTCACCCATGCCCATCACAGTAAAGCGGCGTGCGTAGACGTAAGCCAGCACTGTCGCCGGCACGATCAGGTACAAAAGCTCGTACTGCCCGGCCAACACCCGCGAAAAATCCCCCAGTAGCCAGCCCTGCATGTCTTGCAGCAAATGGTGACGGTAGGCGTAGAACTCGGCCAGCGCCGCAAGCACCGCGCCGTACAACAGCCCGACAACCGGCACCAGCGTCTGGCCATGTACAGGCATACGGCGCAACAGCATTACCAGCAGCAGCCCGGCCAGCAGGCAGCACAGCATGGCCAGCACCATGCGTGGCAGCAGCCCCGCATCCGGCAGCAGCACCAGCGATACCAGCATGCCCAGCTTGGCGGCTTCCAGACCACCGGTGGTACCCGGTTCCACAAAACGGTTGCGCACCATGTGCTGCAAGATCACCCCGCAGACAGCCAGACCGCTGCCTGCCAGCAACAGAGCCAGCAAGCGCGGCAGCCGGCTAGCCTGCAGCGTCAGCCAGGTATCTTCGCGACCGGCTAACACATCGGCCCATTGCAATGTCTGGCTACCCAGCGACAGGGACAAACCGCCCAGCAGCACAATGGCGATCAGCATCAGGCGCATGGCAGCTCCCCGGAACCAAGCCGCCAGCCAGCCGCACTCGCTGCCGCCTGTACCAGGCTGGTATAATGGCCAGACGCGGCCAGCAAGGCTGCCGGCGTTCCGCACTCCACCACTCTGCCCGCTTCCAGCACCACGATCTGGTCGGCCATGGCCACGGTATGTAACTGATGGCTCACCACCAGCAGCGTACGTTGGCCGCGCAGGCGCTGCAGCAGCTGACTGATCACTGCCTGATGTTCGATGTCCAGCGCGGAAGTCGCTTCGTCCACCAGCAGGATGGGCGTTTGCCGCACCAGGGCACGGGCTATGGCGACCCGCTGCCGCTCGCCGCCAGACAGGCTGGCGCCGCCCTCGCCAACCTGGGTTGCCAGCCCGGCCGGCAGCCGTGCCAGCAGGCTGTCCAGCCCGGCGTCTAGTGCGGCCTGCTGCAGCTCGGTGTCGCTGGCATCGGGTTTGCCCAAGAGGATGTTGTCGGCAATGCTGCCAGAGAACAGGTAGGTATCCTGATACACATAGCCCACCAGTGTGGCCAACTGCTCCGGCGGCAAGTGGTTTACCGCTACCCCGCCGATACTGACCACACCATGCTGCGGGTCGTAAAAGCGTGCCAGCAGCTTCAGTACCGTGCTCTTGCCAGAACCGGAAGCGCCCACCAGCGCCGTCATGCTGCCGGCTGGTACCTGTAGACTGAATCCTTCCAGGGCTGCGGCATGATCGCCATAGGCAAAGTGCACCCCGTCCAGCGCCAGTGAGGCATCTGCCACCGGTTGCAGCTGCTGTGGCTGCGGCATGGCAGGCTCAGCCAGCAGTGCGTCCAGGGCCTGCAATTGGTCTGCACCGCTACGCAACACTTCGCCATAGCCAACCAGTTCCTGCAGCGGCTCGATGAACCGTACACACAGCACCAGCGCCATGATGGTGCCAGCGGTAAACAGCCCCTGCCCGACGGTACCCGTAGCAGACAATGCCAGCCACAACAGGCCGACAAACAACAGCTGCAATAAGCCCGCACTGGCAACGGCAGCCAGTGCCGACAAGCCAATCAACCTCGCACCGGCCTGGCGTTGCTGCTGTAGTGCCTGATGCAAGGCGGCCACCCCGCTGCCGCTACCGTTAAAGGCGCGCAATACAGCCTGGGCATGAGCAAACTCCAGCAAGCGCTGGCTGGCATCGGCAAATACTTGCTGGTAAGTCGCATCGGCACGACGTGCCAGCCGACTGGCCAGCACCATGCCTGCCAGTACGGCCAATACGGCCAGCAGCGCCGCGAGGGCCAGGCCTGCGTGCAGCCAGGCCAGCGCCGGCAGCAATAGCAACGCCATCAACAGCGATACGCCTACCGGGGTAAACACGTGGGCGGGCAACTGCGCCAGCGCCATCAGCCCTTGCGTCACCATATGGCCCAGCACCGCGCCATGCTGCGGGCTGAACCAGCCCAATGGCAGCGTGGCGATATGCTCGCCCAGGCGCAGACGAACCCCACGCAGCACTGCCACCCCAACCCGTATGCCAGCCTGCTCCACCCGATAACGCACCAACCAGCACAACGCCACCATACCCAGCATGGCCAGCAGATACGGCCAAGCCTGGCCAGCACGCCCTGCCAGCAAAGCCTGCAGCAAGGGCAATTGCCATAACATGGCCAGACCGCACAACAAACCGTAAGCCAGCATCAGCCACAGGTAGCGGCGCAGCGCTACGGCATCGTCACCCAGTATGCGCAGCAGCGTGCTCAGCATGGCAGACCTCCCTTTCTTTCTGCCGCGCCAGCCAGCGCCCACAAGCGTGCGTACAGCCCGCCCTGCGCCAGCAACTGCTGGTGCGAACCGCAGCCTTGTACCCGACCGTTCGCCATTACCACAACCTGGTCGGCGTGCACCACGCTGGCCAGCCGGTGCGTGATCACCAGCACAGTCTTCCCCTGCGCCAGCCGTGACAGTGCCGTCTGGATGGCCACTTCATTCAGCACGTCACTGGCCGAGGTGGCCTCGTCCAGCACCAGTACCGGCGGGTTCAACAGCAAGGCGCGGGCAATGCTTAGCCGCTGTTGCTCGCCAACAGACAGCCGGGCATCTTCGCCGATAACAGCCTCATAGCCGCCGGGCAAAGCCAGGATGCGCTGGTGAATGTTGGCCGCACGCGCTGCCGCCTCGATGTCAGCCATGCTGGCACCCGGCCAACCCAGAGCAATATTGTCACGCACGCTGCCGTGAATCAGCTGCACATCCTGCGACACCAGGCCGATGTGGCGGTAGAGCTGCTGGCTGGCCAGCTGTTTCAGATCGACCGCACCGATGGTGACGCAACCGCTGTCGGGGTCGAAAAAGCGCAGCAGCAAGCGTGCCAGTGTGGATTTACCGGAACCGGACGCCCCAACCACCGCCGTTACCGTCCCCGGCGCCAGCGTCAGGTCGATTTCGTGCACGCCCTGCCCACTGCCTTCATAGCAATAGCTCACCTGGCGAAACTGCACCGCAGCGTCCGCTGGCCACGGTTGCGGGCTCGCGGCTTGCGGCAACGTGGCTGTTTGCTGCAATGCAAGCAAGCGCCCGGCAGCTGCCGTGGCCGGCCCCAGATTGTGCAGCAGCGCGTGCAACAACAGCACCGGCGCACTCATACCCGGTGCAAGTAGCACAAAAGGCAGCACCTGCAGCGGGCTGGCCCAGCCCTGGGTTACGTACAGCGTGGCGAGTAGCAAAGTCCAGCCCAGCACCGTTAGCGGTGATACCAAGGCGTGCGCCTGCGCCATGCTGGCCACCAAAGGCCGGGCAAACTCCAGGAACGCATCGGCAAAACCGTTTACCGCCCCCCGGTAAGCCAGATAAGGCTGCTGCCCCCCCACGCAGGCACGTAGCACTGGTACGCCACGGACAAACTCTGCCGTAGCACGGTTGATGGCCGTGAGGTAACCGAAAAGCGCCGGCATATTGCGCTGACTGCTACGCATGGCGATGACCAGAAACAGCAGAAAGCCGGCAAACGGCAATAGCACCGGCAAGGCCAGGCGCCAGTCCTGCCACAGCAGATACGCAGCGGCCGCCAGCAGGCTGCCACCGGCACGGCCCAGTGCGGTGCAGGTATGTGCAGAGAGGTGGTGCAGCGCGGCAATATCGTCCTGCACGGCTTGCTTGACCTCCCCGGAGGCATGTTGGCCAAACCAGCCAAGCGGCAATTGCACCAGATGGGCTACCAGGCCCAACCGCAGCTGGTGACACAAGGCATTGTCAGCCTGATGCGCCAGCCACTCACCGGCATACAGCAGCCCCGCGCCCAGCACGGCAAAGCCCGCACACTGCAGCAGCAAGGCTTGCAAGACCTGCTGCTTCTGCGCCGGCGCTGCTACCATGCTGTCTGCCAACAGCAATTGCACCATATCGGCAATGGCAACCAAGGGGACCAGGCTACACATGGCGCCGGCAGCCGCTAGCCACGCGGCCAACAGCAAACGACCACGAATAGGCTGCAGTACAACAAGAACGGGATGGCGGATAGCAAACATGATAAGAACCGGAAAAGTAGCGGCACACAGCATTGCAGCATGCGGGTGTGGCAAGCCGCGCACCCGAAATACAAACCACAATACAAATTAGTTGCATCATACTAAACTAATTAACCGACACTTGGCAACGCCGTGGCAAAACACACGGTGCGGCGCCCATTGGCACAGGGTTGGCCGCAAAAAGCCTGACAAGGAACACGCATGAGCAATGAACAGAAACCGGGCCGAGGCCGCCCACGCACCATCACCCCGAGCCGTATTGCCGACGCCGGCATTCGTCTGGGTCTGGCCAACATTACTTTCACCGGCCTGGCCACCGAGCTGGGGGTCAGCCATATGGCCCTCTACAAGCATGTGGCCAACCTGGGTGCGCTAAAGCAGCTGATTGCCGAAGAAATTTTTGGCCGCTGGGCTATTCCGCCCGCCTGTACCCGTAGCTACCCCACCCTGCAGCACTATTTGCAAGCGTTTACCCAGTCTGCCAGCCAGTTCGTGCGCGCCCACCCCGGCCTGTCGCCCTACCTGCTGCGGCGTTCAGCCGCCACGCCACCAATGATTGCCAGCATCGTCGAACATCAGCGTGCCGCCGCCGAGGCCTACGGGATCAGCGCGGAACAAGCGCGCTGGCTGCTATCCACCGTGGCGTTTCACTGCATTGCCGTCGCGGACACGGTGTACAGCGTGGCGAAAGGAAACGATCAGGAAGACGAGGCAGCACGCGGTGCCCGGCCGCAGGACGCACTAGAAATGGAAGCGGAGTTCCAGCAAGGCATGCAAGCTCTGATCGTGGGAACGCTGGCGATGCTGCAAAGCCAGTCAACAGCGCCGGAAAACTGAGCCTGTCAGAATTTTTGTGTGACATGAGGTCATGAGATGATACCGAAAGGACCTATTCATGAGCGTCACCATGACGACCAAGAAACCTCGCAAGCCGAAAGCGCCCACGCTCGTCCCCGATGAATTAATCGAACCGTTGTTGGCACAGCTAGAGAGCAAGTTATTCCGTTCTTCGTTTACCCGCTGGAAGTGCGGAAAATCATTTACACCACCAACGCGATCGAGAGCATGCACATGCAGTTGCGCAAAATCGTCAAAAACCGCGGCCACTTCCCGAGCGACAAAGCTGCCAGCACGTTACTGCATCTGGCCTTGCGCACTATAGCGAAAGACTGGAAGATGCCACCGATCACTTGGAAACAGGCGGCAATTGTTCGGCGAGCGATTCACGAATACGCTGAACCGAGATGAATTGACGGACCTCAGCACACAGAATTCCTGACACCTCCAGACCCTGTCACGCACCGGCCCTCTTGAGATTCATCGCATCAGCCTCATATCTAAGCTGTTTATTCAATACGCCGTATACCCATTGCAGCGTTCCACCCTTTCATTCAGGAAAATCACATGTCCATTCTTGTTAACGGCGTCGAAATCACCGAAGAGATGATCCAGGCTGAAGAGAGCCACCACGCCGATGCCCCCGAGCCGCGCGAAGCCATCATCCAGGAACTCATCCTGCGTGAACTGTTGCTGCAAAAGGCCCGTGCCGAAGGTCTGGACACCAGCAATGTCAACGAAGCCATTGGCACGCTGATGGATAAGGAAATCAAAGTCGATCTGGTCGATGAAGCCACCTGCCGCGCGTTTTACGAGCAATATCCGGAGCGCTTCAGCAGCGGAGAATCCGCCGTGGCCAGCCACATCCTGTTCCCGCTGACCGGCGGTGACGAATTGTCCAACATGCTGACCAAGTCCAAGGCCGAAGGCGTACTGAGCGAAGTTCAAACTGCACCGTCGCTGTTTGCCTCGCTGGCAGAACAGCACTCCTCCTGCCCGTCGGGCAAGCAAGGCGGCAACCTTGGCCGCTTTGGCCGTGGCCAAATGGTTCCGGAATTCGAACAGGCGGTTTTCAGCACCGAAGCCGGCCAGATCACTCCGCACCTGGTTCAGACCCAGTTTGGATTCCATATCATCCAGGTCAACGAACGTCACCCGGGCGAACACATCAGCTTTGACGACGTCAAAGAACGTTTGCAGCAATACCTGACCCAGGTAGCGGGCAGCGAAATGATGCAAAAGTACCTTGGCGGTCTGGTTAAAGAAGCCAAAATCGAAGGCTACGCCATGCCTTCGCTGTAATGCATTGACGTCCCCCTTGGTCAGCGCCGAGTACGCAGCAACGATGTCTCGGCTTGGCAACACAGGGGGGATCACCACCCGCTGCCGGACTACCGCAAGAATCCCTATCCCTTCCGCTCAAATAGTTCACTCACCATGGCTGTCTGGACTGTCGCCACGCTTAAGCAATGGAGTGGATCGACTGGCCACAACTCAAGCGCCCACTGTCACTGAATCGAGACGATGCGCTGTGGGTCAGTGATGAAGTGCTACACCCTCACATTGCTCTGGTTGGTCGCCACGATGCCGGCAATGTCCGTCACGGTCGCCTTGCGGATACGATAGTTGCCCGCGATGGATTTGAATTGGCTGGCAACGTCCGCAATCCGGTCTATCGTGTTGTCTGCAAAAACCTTCGGGATACCGCCCAGGGATGCCAGACGCATCAGGTCTTCCCGGCGAGGAGCCTTGGCTTCCCCGGCAATATCCATCTGGTGCTCGTGTCCCGGTCCACGATCGAATGTCAGGTCATAGCACGGTGCAACACGCCAGTTGCCATCAGAACCCAGGCGGTAAGAGAAGTTCTTGGCATGGTCATCGCGGTTGTTGAAGACCACGTTGAATACGCAACGTTCGAACATGATGTTTACTTCGCGTTCATCACGGGTGACTGCGCGGGTGATACGGAGCAGGTTGTTGTAATCGAGGATACCCAGCTCACGAAAATCGAGGTCCATTGCACCGGCCACAGTGAGCATGGGGACGCGCATGCCACGTTCACGGTCAAATCGGCGAATGCCGAAGGCTGACAAGTCCGCGGACAGATCAATCGCCACCACTTCGGGCATCTCCAGCCCGGCAGTACGAGCCAGTTCCGCATAGAGCTTTTCGATTTCAGCGACCTCTTTATGCTCGTTCTGTGCCGGAAACTTGAACAGCCACGGAGCCCCCTGAGTGCTTTCCGAGTCATAGACACGGCCGGTTTGTGCATCGTAATTGAGCAAGACTTTTGGACGGGCCCCGTGCGGGGAACCTCCCATCAAGGCCAGTTCACGCAGCACCTCGACTGATTCCCGGTCGGACATCACCCGTTGCGCTTCTTGCGCCAGTTGCAACAGGTCAACATCCACCTTGGTCAGCATGGCATTGACCCCCGGCTCGAAACTGAGCGCACCCATGGCACGGTTTTGAATGAATGCCAGCCGGTCCAGAGCTGTCAGCGGTTCTTGCTGGTGCTTTTTGAACAGGCGGTCCATCAGCAGCATGCCCCAGCCATCTGGCAGGGCATCCGCAATGAGCCCAGGCAAACGGTGTTGGGTACGGGGAAAACCGGTATAAGCCTCTGTGCGAAGCGGCAGCTTTAACGGAGAGAGTTGCAGACCACGATTCAGTGCGGTTTGCGTGTACTCGAACATGACCGTATTGCCTGTTTCGGCCAGATCGCCCAAGTGAAACCTCTCGCCCCAGCCTTGATACATCACAGCGAGATGTTTCATGGTCTTTTCCCTTTCGAGCCGGCACGTTTACGGGTCATGCCCTGCTTTTCGAGATCGGCGATGGAGACAGGGGCTTGAGGCATCAGGATGGACTCAAGGTCCTCGATACGGCCAAGCGCACCCAGCACGCGCACAAAAGCTTCCAGCGTCACTTGCCCGGAGGTTTCCAGCTTACGGATGGTGCTGCGGGACAGTCCGACACGTGCACCCAGTTCTTCCTGCTTGATGTTCTGGGCAAGGCGCAGTGCCTGTATCCGCTGGCCCAGCTCCGCCTGGATTTCTTCAGCGGTCATCAAAATAAAGAGTGCCATTGAAATCACTATCTGCATTTTTTTAAATTAATGATTTCAATTATAGACATTATCCCGTAATTGATAAAGATCGAAGTTACGAGTGATCTCATAAAATGGCACTACACCCATTTTATGAGCACAGTGATTTTATATGGCGTCACTACAGTGACAATGCAGGATCAGGAAGCAATCAGGTTGGCCGAGCAGTGGCCGCACGGTGGCGTTACCAGCGGTTTCGGCTGTACGCCCATCAAACTGATCCGCCACTGCCTCGGGCGGCAGACGCCACCCTGAACGGCAAAGGCAAGGACGGCTTAGCCGCCCCCTTCCCCGCCTTGCACTGCGAGGTTTGCCGCGCAACGAGTCAGGCAAATACCGCGACCACCTGACGGGACAAGGCAACCAGCTCACCATCCGGCCCGAACAGGTGAGCGTCCTGATTGGCATAGCCATCGCGCGCGGCGACCAGGCTGGCGTCCATGCGCCACCAGCCGTCATTGCTGACCGCTGGGCCATGGTGCACGAACTCCAGTTCCCAGCTGATGGTGCTGGCCGGGGCGTGCCCCTTCACCAATGACAGGGCTACCGGTGGAATGGCATCGGCCATGGCGACGATCTGCGCCTCTTCCATCAGTCCCGGATCGCGCTGGCGCAGCAGGATACGGTTTGCTGTTGCCTTGTGCCCGCTGAATGGCAGGCCACCTTCCAGCCAGCGGTAGGCATAGTGACGGGTGAACTCTGGCGACATGCCGGCGATGAAGGGAAGTTCAGGACTGCTGCTTGAGTCAGCCGCCAGTGGTCGCCCCACCGGTTTGAGCGACACGACAGAATCCCGCGAGGCGCCGAATACCGCCACAAACATGGCGGCCACCTGCTCGCCGGCCATCAGTCGTGCCGCCATCTGCACGGTAGACCGGCCCTGACGCAGCAGCTCCACCCGCAGGGCAAGCTTGCCGGGGGCGGCCGGGGCCACAAAGGTCGTGTGCAGAGACCACAGTGGCGGCAGATCCGGCATGGCGGCACGCATGGCTCGAACCGCCAGCAGCGCCTGTATCCCGCCAAACAGGGTGCGCCCCTGCGCCCAACTCTCATCCACCTCGACATTGAACAGACCCGCCTCGCCGCTGGCAGGGGTGATAGTGCGGCAGATGTCTTCGATGTGCATGCTGTTTTCCTTGAGTTCTGTGGCGTGCGTCACGCGATACGCTGCAGTCTAGCAGTGGCATCTCTCCCGTCGTAGTGGCAATATCGACAATATTCATGTCGATATTGCCAGCATCATGCACACGATACGTTTGCTTCTCCTGAATGGCTGCTACGCCGGCAGCGTGACCGGTTTTACCGACTTGCTGCATTTCGCCAATCAGATCGCGGCACGCAAGGGCTGGCCCGAACCCTTTCACTGGCGTCTAGTCAGTCTGGACGGTCAACCCGTCACCACGGCCTCGGGCATCATGCTGGCCCCGGAAGGTGACGTGACGCTGGCCAACGATGCCGATACCCTGGTGTTGCCTCCACTGTCCTATCAGCGTCTCAGCGATTTCGAAGCCCGGCTGGCAGCAGAAAAAACAGTTGGCGCATTGGCCACCCGCCTGCATTCGGAAGGCCGCCGTGTGCTGTCGTTCTGCACGGGAGTGCCTTTGTTGGCCGAACATGGCCTGCTGGATGACCGTGAAGCCACCGTGAGCTGGTGGTTGCATCACTGGTTCCGTCAACGCTACCCCCAAGTGCGGCTACAGGATTACGCCACCTGCAGTGAGGATCATGGCGTATGGTGTGGCGGGGCAACCACCTCTTATATCGATTTGGCCCTGCGCCTGATTCGGCAGGAAGGTGGCGTGGAACTGGCCATGTCGTGCTCGCGCCTGATGCTGGCCGACCTCAACCGGGTCAGTCAGGCACCCTATATGTCGATGCAGAGTTTTGCCGGCCATGATGACCCATTGGTGCTGCGCTGCCAGGACTGGCTGCAGCGACATCTGGATCGGCCTTACCGACTGGAAGATCTGGCAGACTGCGCCGGAGCCAGCGAACGCACCGTGATGCGCCGCTTCCAACAGGTTTTGGGCCAGCCACCCCTGCGCTACCTGCAGCAGCTGCGCTTGCAGGAAGCCCGCCGCCTGTTGGAAACCAGCGCACTGCCGCTGGATGCAATTGTCAGCCAAGTGGGATATGCCGATTTAGCCAGCTTTCGTCGCCTGTTTCAACGCGAGCTGCATTGCACCCCGGCTGAATACCGACGACGGTTTGCAAACTGAGTGAGGCGTGTCCAGAGGGGTGTGCAAAGTCGACCGCAATCCTCCCGAAAAACCCGCAGATCGATGTGAAAATATTTTCTTCAATTTCCCTCATAACGAAAATTTTTCATATAGAATTCCCGATAGAGACTACCCGACATCTCTATACGACTGCTTTTTTCTTGTGAGGACGATAGAAATTGAATACCATCCATGACGCGTTGACTCAGCGGATTGCAGCAGATCTGGGCAAAGACTTCCTCATCCGCATGGAGGAACGCCTGACAGCCAAGTTTTCAGCATCGAACAGCTATATCGCCACGCACTTCGGCTCTGAGCTGAAACCGATGGCCACGGGACAATTGCAGCACCTTCATATCCTTGAAGAAGTGGTATCGACGGCTTTCTCTGCAGGACTCGCGGCATCGATGACTCCGACCAGCCCCAAAGGCCACTACTACGCCAAGATCGAGACGGAATGTTTTGTGCTTGGCTGCATGCGGATGAAGTCTGAAAGTTGGGCCCAGGCCAAGTACAGTCGGGAACTCGGCCGTATGAATGAGGCGCTGGAACCCCTGACGGGGGACTTGTTCGAGGCTATACAGAGTGATACCCGAAGTGAAAAGATTTTTCTGGTTGCCGCCGTCATCGAAGATGCTGTCGATCCTGAGGTACCACAGATTTATTTTGATGTCCCCTACTCGACACTGAATGGCTTCCACTTCCGTGCACATCTGAAAGAGATCCTGATTGCAGCCGATCAAGGGGTACAGAAAAAAGCGTTAGAGCCACTGCCATTCCTGAAGAAGCGGCTGGACGATATCGAAAGCAGTAACAAGAAAGCGTAGGAAGAAAGTAATGCGTACCGGAGTAGCAGGATTTCAGGGAGAACGGCTGGCACAAGCTCGTGCCGTACGCGGAATGACCCAAACGGCGCTGGCGGCGACGTCGGGCATATCCTCTGCGTCTATCTCCAAATGGGAGCGAGGCGATCAGTTGCCGGAACCCGCTGCATTGGACCGTGTCGCCAATGCACTGCAACTACCTGTTACCTGGTTTCTCCGCCCGATGCCGGACTACGGCCAGAGTCACTATTTCTTCCGCTCGAATACGTCGCTCACCAAGGATGCGCGGACTGTCGCAAGGATTCGTCTCGACTGGCTCTTTGAATTGTCATCCACGATTCAGGAATGGATCGGCTGGCCGGAACTCAACCTCCCCCTGTCACTCAGTCGAGACGATGCGCTACTGGTCAGCGATGAAGAAATTGAAGACATCGCAATGCAGTGTCGTCGGCGCTGGAACCTGGGAGCGGGTCCGATAGACAACGTGATCCGGGTACTGGAAAGCGCCGGCGTGCTGACCACAAGGGGGAAGCTGGGTTACGCCAAGATGGATGGCGTCTCCCGCTGGTTTGATCTGGAAAACCGGCCTTATCTACTCATCGCGGCGGACAAGGCCAGCGCGGTACGCAATCGCTTCGATGCCGCCCACGAGCTTGGACACATCGTGCTGCATCGACATCTCACGGAGACCGACGAATCCAAGCGGTACGCGGAAATCGAACGTCAGGCGCATTTGTTCGCCAGTGCATTCCTGATGCCCGCCGAAAGCATCGCCATTGAGCTGACCCACCCTACACTCGATACCTTGGTCATTCTGAAGCGCCGGTGGAAGGTATCGATAGCTGCCATGATCCTGCGAGCTTCTTCGCTGAACCTGATCAGTGAAGCCTACGCTACCCGCCTCTGGAAAAACTATAGTGCCCGTGGCTGGCGTAAAGGCGAACCGCTGGACGATACGCTGGAACCCGAGCATCCTCACCTGATGCCCCGTGCGATCAAAATGCTTCTTGAGGAAGGCGGCTTCAGCAAAGAGCGTTTGATCGACACGATTGGCTTGACGGGTCCGGATATCGAGATGCTTTGCAGTCTGCCAGAGGGCTACCTGGCGGAGGAGCTGGCAACGGTAATCCCGCTTAATTCACCCGTATTCCGTCGCCCGCAGACACATCAGCAAGCCCCCTCTTCTGCCTCTGAACCGGGCAAGGTGATTGCTCTGCCGAAGCGTAATACCGGCTAGAGTCAGCTCATCACGCAATATGAACCGCATCAATACTTGTTCACTATTCCGTGACGGGCACGCTCGGCAAAACAGGGGGGATTACCGCCCTCTGCCAGACTACGGCACGAGTCACTATTCAAAAACTATCTGGAGCAGATTTTACAGCAGATACCCACGAAACAAGCTATTGAGCGTTACTCTCTGCTGATACCATGACTGACGCCGGTAATTCACCCCTTACTGGGAATGGATGTGGGGAGGACTCCGTTACAACCTTGCCCCTGTCAAGTTTTATAACACGACCCGCCATCGCAATCGTTTCTGGGCGGTGGGCTATAATCACCCGCGTTAACGGCAGCAATCCAATTGCCTCATTAACCCATCTTTCCCGTTCAACATCAAGATGACTAGTAGCTTCATCAAGGAATAATACCTTTGGATTTTTATACAGCGCCCTTGCCACCAAAAGCCTTTGCTTCTGCCCGCCAGACAAGCTGACTCCCATATCACCAATCAGGGTGCTGTAACCCATTGGCATTTTAACAATATCATCATGAATAGAGGCCAGCCGTGATACCTCCTCAATCCGGGGACGGTCAACTTTATCAGCAAAAAAGGTAATATTATCGGCGATAGATCCTGCGAATAACTGATCATCTTGCATGACAGCTGCTAGTATTCGACGCCAGTGTAGTAGGCCCAACTGTTGGAGCGGAACACCTCCTACTAAAATTTCACCTTCTGTCGGCACTAGCAACCCAAGCATAATCTTCAGCAAGGTTGTTTTACCACAACCAGATTGCCCTACAATTGCTACAGATTGTCCTGAATCAATGGTAAGATTTACCCCATCAAGTACCCAAGGGTCTGTGGCAGAATATCGAAAACGAATATTTCGAAGTTCTATATCAGGATTAATGTTATTGGTTACCTGGCCAAAATCGTGAAGTTCCTCTGTCTCGGTCAATACGATATCAGCTAATCGCTCACGCTGAATTCGTAACATTCTTACCTGAAAGAATAAATCAACCAAGCTTCCTACACGACTAGAGAATTGCGTTTTATAGGCTCCATAGGCAAAAAACATGCCTATGGAAAACTTATGGTCCATCACATATACAGCACCCAAGTAGGTTACTGCAATGCTTTCAACACCAAAAACCAAACTATTTGCTGATTGAAAAAAAGTAGACATCTTTTGTGTAGCCAAACCTCGATTAGTCGTATTAACCACTAAATTCATCCATTGGCTTCGCCTATTATTTTCATGACCAAACAGCTTAATAGACTGTATTCCACGCAGGCTCTCCAAAAAATGACTCTGCTGTTTGGCCGCATGCATGATCTGTTCTTCATTGGCAACTCTGAATGGCGAATAGGATACGACCCTAATGATTACATACAAAAGCAATGCTGATAGCGTTACCAATGCCAATGGAACGCTGTAGAATAACATCATGGCAAATGCTATAACCGCCATCATTCCATCAAGAAGCGAGCCCAAAGCCGTACTTGTCAAAGTTTGACGGATTGTCTCGATAGCCCCAAAACGCGAAACCAAGTCCCCTAAATGACGTTTTTCGAAATAACATACTGGCAACCGCAACAGATGTGTAAAAACACTAGCAGTCCATTGCAGGCTCAACTGAGTTGAAAAATAAATAATCAGCCATGAGCGCACGGTACCAATTGCCAATTGAAAAATTGTCAACAACAGAAACCCTAGTGCTAGCACCATGAGAAGGTCTCGATTGTTCTGAACGATCACGCCATCGATCACCCACTGTTGGAAAAAAGGAGCCAAGACCGAAAAAACTTCCAAAGCGGTTGACAGCAAAAAAACCTGGAGTAAAGAGCGCTTTAGTCCTATCACATGTCCAATCAATGATCGTAAACCGATCGATTGCGTCTCTTCTTGCTTAACAAATGCAGGAGAGGGGGCCAACTCCAAAGCTATGCCAGTAAAATGCTTGGAAACCTCCTCATAATCGAGCTCTCTAATCCCAAATGCAGGATCATGAATAACCACCCGTTTATTTTTTATTTGCTTTAATACAATAAAATGATTCAAATCCCAGTGCAAAATACACGGGGTCGACAACTGAACCAACTCTTCTAACTCAAGGCGAAGTGGCCTACTTATTAATTGTAAGACATTAGCAAATTCTATTAATTGTGCCAGAGTCGCACCATGAGTTGAAATTGAAAACCGACGCCTCAATGTTGCGATGTCGGTGATATGTCCATAATACCCTGCCACCATAGTCAAACAAGCAAGACCACATTCAGCACTTTCTGTTTGCAGTAGCATCGGTAGTTTTCTTCTGTAACCGAAATGCAGCTGGTCAATTACTGACTTCACAATTTACCCTTTATAGATAGCAGTGGTTCGAAGATCCATTCGATAATCGTTCGGGTATCTTGTAAAACATCAGCATCAATGAGCATGTCCGCTTGGAGTGGTTCCCGTCGACCATACGCGAGCACGCTCTGTGTTTCAGGCATCACAGTGATCCTATATAGAGGCTCCGACGTTACACCTGGCGGAGAAACATTAGTTTGAACGGCTGCACGCGATACATCGACGACTTCGCCCGCGTATTGACCAAATTTTTGATATGGGAATGCTTTGTAGCGGAGTTGGACCCGTTGCCCTACGCGCACAAAACCAATTGCCGACGTAGGAGCAAAAAATTGCGCTTGCAAAGGAGAATGTCTTGGAATGACAGAGGCAATCGTTTGTCCTGGAGTTACAACCTGACCACGTTCAGTTTGAATCGAAGTAACACGCCCAGCAACAGGAGCCAGAATAAGCAGCTCGCGGCGCGATTCAGTTTCATTGATTTCTTGATCGACTGCGGATAACAAACGTTCGACATTGGCTCTTTGTCCCGCATCCTTCAAAGGCTGTGCATGCAAGTCTGAAGAGATCGAGCTGATCTGACTGCGTAATTCCCCAGCGGCACGTTCCAACGTGGCGAGTTTAGCCTGCTGCTCCAGCAAATCATCCTCGCGCTGCTGTACTTGTAACGCCGGAGCAAACCCCATTTTTTCCAGCGTTTTATAACGATCCAAAGCGACTTTGGCTGACTCGACACGCCTTTGCTGTGTTTTGAGTTCAAACAACATCTGTGGCAATTGCTCTTGCATATCACGCAAGCGCTGCTGACTGGCCTTGCGCTGCTCGTCACTCAACTTATCTTGAATTATTAGGTCATTTTTTATGCTGTCTCGACGTGAACGAAGACTCTGCATCACACTTGCAGTTGATTCGCCAAGTCGCGTCACCCGTTCAGAAGATACGACGAAAAGAACTTGCCCCTGTTCTACCTGCTGACCTTCCAATACCTTTCGCTCAATCAGCGTCCCATATTGTGGCGTCATTACTTGAGCAAGCCCATCCTTTGGCACCAACTTCCCAGTCACTGTTGTATGCTGAGTGTAGTTAAAAGTAAAAAGAATTATAATAATTGCAACGCACACAACACCTGACATCAATGAGAAAAACACGACTATTCTATTTGACCTCAACAAAATAACACCAAAAGAACAGTCTTTATTTTGATGATCAACCACTTCTTTTCTAAATAACATATCAGCCAACCATCAAAAACCATACTCGACATTTTCATCGACAGCATCCGAGACATGCTTACTATCACGGCTTCTCAAATATGTATTCACAACGACATTATTGCCCTCCCCAAATTGCGGCACACCACCTTTCTGGTAGTCAAAAATCCTTAAGTAACCCAATACTATTTGATCCTGTCCGCCAGTTACATTTTTCACACCAAATCTCTCTAAAATATTTCTATCAGGCGCATAAAAATCATAGCGATGCCCGACAAACCCCCTGTCTTTTCTATAAGAAATATCAATAAAGGCACGATCCACATTCAAGGAATTAAAAAAAATCTCTTCCTCCTTGGCAAGAGCTGCCGCGTAATCGACATTGAAACCCGGGCTACGGGGACCGTGCCTATAAATACTGACTGCTCCGCCATGAAAACCCAGAACACCAGATATTCTCTTTTTTCTACCTGAGATAAAAATATAATTCGAACACGCCGAAAGACACGCTCCCGTGACTACAGTATCCGCACCACTAACTTTAATAACATTAGCAATCTTGATTGCTTCTTCTACACTCCCTCCCCCAGAGTTGAGATAGATTGTTTTCACGCTATTTGTAAATACTTTGCTAAAAGCAGCATAAGAGCCATTTCCGGCTGCTGTGATGTTACCATTAAGCGCAATCGCCGTTTCAGACCGTTTAATCCATCCACAATTCGTACCAAACTCACACTGCAGGTAGCTGGACTCCACGTAAAATCGCCGAACCCTCTCCACAAATACAAGTGCAAAAAACAAAAACGTAACAATTAAAAAACAAAATGACAGTCGTCTTATTAACATTTTGCAAATCACAAGCTTAAAGTTACATAACACGGCAATGCATTCAATGCACTACCGTGCAATTATTACTATTTACTTAATAAGTACAGGTTGAGTAACAGTCACTGTTCCAGAAGCATCTATATGTCCATTAATACCATAGGACGTCGTGCAAGTACCCTCCCCTGTTTTCGCATCCGTGACGCAGGAGCGTTTAACGTCAAAATTGAAATCCGAACTACCAGTCCCAGTTGCACTATTTCCAGAAAAATAACCAGAAATAGCATCACCTACATTGCTAAAGAAATCGCCAACAGAGTCCCATATGCTTCTCTCATCTCTGGAGTCAGTCATTTCTTGAGTCACCTGTTTACCACCACTAACGATCGATATTTCCAATGCAGTTAGTTCTTTCATCACATCTCCTTGAACTGTTCGTTGTAACGGAGCTAAAATAATGACAAATGGAAATGACAATGTCAACTTGATTTTTGTTGTTTTATATTTCTTCATATGACTTCGTTCT
Organism: Pseudogulbenkiania sp.; assembly: GCA_018260425.1. Taxonomy (GTDB): domain Bacteria; phylum Pseudomonadota; class Gammaproteobacteria; order Burkholderiales; family Chromobacteriaceae; genus Paludibacterium. Next base: position 62,685 of record JAGLBD010000012.1, read on the forward strand.
ACAAATCATTTAGCCTGCTTAAAGTCGATCAACAGGCCATCAATCGGTAGCATTCACTCACTGACAGTGACGTAGACTTGGTGCAGTGAGTCGGTCTGAACCGAGACGAATACGTTGAGCACACTTTCTGGATCTGCAACAAGGTACAGGTTGTTGCCCAAAACGGATCAATGCCTTAACGATCATTAATTCGTCGTTATGTGCCGGTAAAAGCACGGATTTCAGCGCATCGGGCATATCAACCCGCCATGCCAATGCACTATACTGGCGGCTCATTACCACCCATCCGGAGCCGGCCATGCTCGAACTCAGACCCAATTGCGAATGCTGCAATAACGACTTGCCGCCTGACTCCACCGAGGCGCGCATCTGCTCTTTTGAGTGCACGTTTTGCGCGTCCTGCGCCGAGACGGTGCTGCGCGGCACATGTCCCAACTGCGGGGGTGAATTGCTTCCCCGGCCACGCCGCCCGGCGGACAAACTCGTGAATAATCCGGCCTCCGGCACACGCATTCACAAACCCGCTGGTTGCGCGACAGCCGGCTAGTCACGGAAACGACGCTACCATGACACGACACACCCTGTTTGCCGCCCTATTCCTGCTGCTCGCGGCACGCTTTGGCATGGCCGCTTCCGAACAGGGTTACCGTACCGAGGGTGACTGTGATGGCCTGCCGCGCACCACACTGACAGTGGAAAAGCCGTATTGCGTTGGACTGGTGGCCGAGCATCTGGGCTTTGTGCGCGGTGTCACGGCCCTGGGCAACGATATCTTCCTTACCGATATGGGTGGTTGGGGAAGCCGGCGCGGACGTTTGCTACGCCTCTCCCCAGGCAACCCCAAACCGCAAGTGGTACTGGCACGACTGGAAGGTGCCAGTACGGTTTTACCCGCCCCGGGTACAACACTGTATCTGGCGCTCAAAGGCCGGATTATCCAGCTGAACCCCTATGCCACCGATCCTGCGACCACGGTGCGCGAGATCGTTACCGGACTGCCGGACAACGGCCGTCATCCACTCACGGTATTCACGGTGACACCCGATGGCTCGCTGTTTATCAACGTCGGCTCTGCCACCAATAACTGCGAAGGCCCGGACGGAACCCCTCCCAACCCGACGGCCCCGTGCCCGGAAACACTGGAATCACCGCCACGCGGCAGCATCCTGCATGTCACGCCGGCCGCAGCGACAATCGACGCACGAACCCTCACCCCCTACGCCAGAGGGCTGCGCAACAGCATGGCGCTGGCCATACTGCCCGGCGGGCAACTGGCCGCTGCCGTCAATGCCCGCGACGCCATCTCCTTGCGCGATCCGGCTCTCCCCGATGCAACGCTGCCCCATGACACGCTGGTCTTGGTGAAAAAGGGTCAGGACTACGGCTGGCCCTACTGCTTCGACCTGCAACGCCCCAGCCCCGACTACCCCAACGCCGACTGTCGCCGCACACAGCCACCGGCACTGCTGCTGCCAGCCCATGCCGCCCCGCTGGGCATGCTGGTTTACCAGGGGAAAAAATTGGCCGGACTCACCGGCCAATTGCTCATTGCCTACCATGGCTACCGCAGCAACGGTCATCGTCTGGTGGCCGTGCGTCTGACCCCGCAGGGACGCCCTGACGGCACACCGCGCAACATCATCAGCGACTGGGGCTATCTTGCAGGCCAACACCCGCAAGGCGCACCGGTCAGCGTGTTCGAACTACCGGACGGCAGTGTGTTGATCAGTGAAGACCACAATGGCAGCCTGTTGCGCCTGTCCGCTCCCCGTCCCGCGCCATGACGGCAGCCCCCGCCAAATGCACGATGCGGCATGCCACTCGCCTCGGTGCAAATAGTGCAATATGATTGCCATTCCACACATTCGCATTGAATAGAAATGAGCAAAATCCGGGTTGGTTTGATTTTTGGCGGGCAGTCCTCCGAACATGAAGTGTCACTGCAATCGGCACGCAATATTCTGGAAGCGATCGACAAGGAAAAGTTTGAGGTGTCGCTGATCGGCGTGGACAAACAGGGGCGTTGGCATGTCACCCAGGCGTCCAACTTCCTGCTGCATGCCGATGACCCGGCCCGCATCGCCCTGCGCGAATCCGGTGAAGGACTGGCGATGATCCCGGGCGAGCGTCACCAACAACTGGTGCAGGCCGCCAATGCCCACCCGCTGACGCAAATCGATGTGGCCTTCCCCATTGTGCATGGCACGCTGGGCGAGGATGGCTCGCTGCAAGGCCTGCTGCGCACCGCCAACATCCCCTTTGTCGGAACGGGCGTGCTGGGTTCCGCCATTTGCATGGACAAGGAAATTGCCAAACGCCTGCTGCGCGACGCCGGCCTCAAGGTAGCACCGTTCATCACCCTGACCCGCAAGCACCGCGCCAACGCCGACTTTGCCGACATCAAAGCCCGGCTGGGTTTGCCCTTATTCGTCAAACCCGCCAATCAAGGCTCCTCGGTCGGGGTCAGCAAGGTGCGCAATGAACAGGAATTCCTCGCTGCACTCGACGAAGCCTTCCATTACGACCACAAGGTGCTGGTGGAACAGGCTATTGTCGGCCGGGAGATCGAATGTGCGGTGCTGGGCAATGACGACCCGCAAGCCAGCGGTTGCGGTGAAATCGTCCTGAACGATGAATTCTATGGCTACGACACCAAGTATCTGAACGAAGACGGTGCGCGTGTCGTGGTGCCGGCAGAGATTCCGGACGCCATCAGCCAACAGATCCGCCAGATTGCCATCGACGCGTTTCAGGTACTGGAATGTAGCGGCATGGCACGGGTGGATGTGTTCCTGACCCCGCAAGGCGAGGTGGTGATCAACGAGCTAAACACCCTGCCCGGCTTCACCAACATCAGCATGTACCCCAAACTCTGGCAAGCTGCCGGACTTTCCTACCAGAACCTGATTACGGCGCTGATCCAGCTGGCGCTGGAGAAGCATGCGCAGGAAGCGACGTTGCTGCATAGCCCGCGCCACGCGCCAAATTAACTGTGTTACTTGCCACTGCCACCAACAACACTGCCCCGCCCCTCAGCCTCTTCCGGACGGAGGGATGACGGGCAGTGTTTGCGCTAATGTCGATGAGCGACACGCACCACCTCACAGTCGATCAACGGTTTGAATCCCGAACAAATCCAGACCGGCATTGATAACCCTGCCAACTTTGTCGCAAAGAATAATTCTGGACGAAACCGTCGCCGCGTCAGGTTCTTTCAAGATAGGGACCGCCGTGTAAAACGAGTTGAATGCCTGACACAAGCCAAACAGGTAATCAGACAAAACGTTGGGCTTATAGGTCTCGGCCGCCTTGACGACCACCGAGGGGAATTGCAACACCATACATGCCAATGCCCTTTCTTCTTCGCGCTTCAGGCTGACGGCACACTCACTCGTCACGGGCTTATCGGCTTTTCGTTTGATGGATTGAATACGGGCAAAGGTGTATTGCAAATACAGCGAGGTATTCCCCTCGAAGCTCAACACCTTATCCCAATCAAAGATCATGGTAGATGATCTGTTCTGGCAAAGGTCAGAGTATTTTATCGCGCCAATACCGACGATCTTCGAGATGGTTTCCTTCTCTTCTTCGGGCAAGCCAGGATTTTTTTCTTCAACCAGTGCGCGTGACTTCTTGACAGCCTCGTCAATCAGATCGGCCAACTTTATGACATTGCCTTTTCTTGTCGAAAAGACGCCATCGGCGAACCTCTTGAGACCAAAGAAAACATGCTCCAGCCTGATGGTCCACCCAGCCATTTCGGCCACTTTGAAAAACTGCTTGAAATGCGCCTGCTGCCTGTCATCCGTCACATAGATAACGCGATTGACATGATGATTCTCCAGCTTGTATCTCACCGATGACAAATCGGAGGTTGCATAATTGAAGCCACCATCCTTTTTCCTGACAATCAATGGGTGCAAGTTATCCGTTTCATCAAAGAAAACCACTTGAGCACCATCACTATTTTCAATGATGTTTAGCTCACGGAGAATCGCCAAGGTCTCCTCGTTCATTTCGTGGTAGAACGACTCTCCTTTGTAACTATCAAACTTGATACCCAGCACATCATAGGTCAACGCATACTCGGCAAGCGACACCCTGACGAACTCTTTCCACAGCGCAATGTTGCGTGGGTCGCCATTTTGCAATTTAACCAGCTCTTGCCTGGCCAGATCATCCAGTGACTCGTCTCGCTCCGATTCCTGCGCAAACTTAACGTAAATGCGCTCCAGTTCATCAATCGGCGATTGATCAAACGCCTCTTTATCCAACCAGCGATCGTATGCCACGATGAGCTTGCCAAACTGGGTCCCCCAATCACCCAGATGGTTATCACCTATGGTGTGATAGCCAAGAAAAGAATAAATCCGCTTAATGGCATCGCCAATAACCGTACTGCCAAGATGGCCAATGTGCATTGGCTTGGCAATATTCGGAGAGGAGTAATCGACAATTACATCGCCATCCCTGTCCAGAAAGCTGAAATCAAATGGCTCAACGCCACTTTTCATCAATTCAGCTTCAACGAAGGTTTTCGCTAGAAACACATTAATGAAACCGGGGCCGGCAATGTCGACTTTTTCGATTGCTTCCGACTGCTCCAAATTGGCAATGATGCTCTGGGCAATGTCTCGCGAGGGTAGTTTGAGGTCTGGCGCGACCTGCATGGCAAAGTTCGTTTGAAAATCACCAAATCTACTATTACTAGTGACCTGAAATGACAGTCTTTTCCATTGTTCAACATCGGGATAGGCGGCAATAACAGCGGCCATGAATGTCGCTTCGAGATATTTTTCTATTAACGTTATCACAATATCTTCCTGATCAATTTTCCAATATGCTAATTGCATTATGTCAACGTCAAGAAGAGTACGCAACCTCACCGCTGGCTTTCGTCACCGACGAGACGATCTGAAAACTGATATCCGTGGCGGGGAGCGTAAAAATCGCCAGGGCACTGGGCGTCGTACGAAACCCGATTGAAGAATGTCAGCTGGAAGAGAAAACCTTGCCTGCGGCAGGTTCACCCTCCATTCAGCCAGGTCGCCACGCCACCATGGTGGGAACAGGTGCCCCGGGCACTCTGGCTGAAGCTGTACGAACCATCACCACATCGGGCACTGGCCCCGGCCGGTGCTTTGCCGTTGCGGGTGTGCGCCGGACGATGCACGGTGTTGCCTTGGCGATTGGTATAGGTGCCCTGCTCGATCAGCTGGTTGTCGCTGGCCGGTGCCCGGTAAGCATGGCGATGGTGACTGTGGGAACGTGCCTCGGCCGGTTGAATCAGCAACACGGCAAGCATCAGGGCGCTGAGTAGCGCAGTGAGGTGTGGTTTCATTCGTGTCGGACCATGAATCTGAAATCCATAGCCTAAGTTGATTAAAACGCCATCAGCTTAGTACGCCATAGCTGAATCGGGTACGTCATCGCTTAACGAAACCTATTATTCAACTCTTTGCCATATACTATCGACATTACACACGCCAGCAGTCCGATGACTGTTGGCAGCGTGGATCGTCCGGTGGCGACGATTCCAGAGATAACTTGATATCGATTTAACGGAGTGGTCGCCTTGTCTGTCTGGTTTGCATTGACTGTCATCGTTCTGGCGGGTGCGCTGTGCGCGGTTTACCGGCGTGGACAGCGCTACCGGCGCTGGCTGGACAGCTACCCCGACGCCATTCTGGTGGTCGATCCGGCCGGGACGATCCGCCATGCCAATGCCAAAATGCTGGAGCTGAGCGGCTGCAGCCGTTCGGAGCTGATCGGCAGTGCGGTGTCGACCTGGCTCGGCGACACCACCAACAACTATGCCACGGTCTGGAATGCCCTGTTCGGCACAGACGGCACCCGTGCCAGCGGCAGTCTGGGGCTCAGTCTCTGGCATGGCCCGGATGGCAAGACCACCCCGTTGATGATCAGCGCCTCGGCGCTGCCGCACGACAAGGCCGTGCTCTTGGCCTTGCGCCACCCGCAGGAACAATTTCCCGACCAGCCCGGCCACTACCTTGCCGACAAGCTGCTCCAGTCTGCCGCCAGCGATGCCGGCATCGGCTCCTGGGTGCTGCATGTGAGCAGCGGCAAACTGGAGTGGAGCCCGATGGTCCACACCATCTTCGGCACCTCGCCGGACACCTTTGAAGCGACCGAAGAAGCCTATTACCGCCGCGTCCACCCCGATGACCGGGAACGGGTCCGTTACGAGCTAAGCCAATTGACGCAAACCTCGCTCGCCTTCGACGTCGAATACCGTATCGTGCGGCCGGACGGCGAAGTGCGCCATCTACTGGAACGCAACCATATTCACCGGCTGGAGTCGGGTCGCATCGACCACCTGTGGGGCACGGTCATCGACATGACCGAACAGCACCGCCTCAAAAGCCAGCTGCAACTATCGCAACTGGCCGTGGAACACAGCTCGGAAGGCCTGGCTATCGCCGACAAAGCGATGAACTGGCTATTCGTCAATCCGGCACTGGCACGCATGAGCGAGTCGGCCAGCCCGCAAAGCGCTCCGCCGCGCTTCCTGCTGCCCGGCGTCAACACCGCGCTGAGCGAACAGGACCTGCTGGCCATGCTTGAGGGCCAGACCCATTGGCAGGGGGAGTTACGCGTGCAACGACAGCACCGCCCGCCCCTGCCGGTACTGGTTTCCGTGACCCGCCTCGCCAATCAGGAGGGCGTGGCCAGCAGCGTCTGGGTACTCACCGACATCAGCCGCATCAAGGAGTCCGAGCGCAAACTACGCACCCTGGCCTTCTTTGACGGACTGACCGGTCTGGCCAACCGCACCCTGTTCGGCGAACAGTTGCGCAGCCAGCTGCAGGAAGCCACCAAACACGGCTGGCAAATGGCGCTGGCCTTCCTCGACCTGAACGGTTTCAAACAGGTCAACGATGTACTGGGCCATGAAGAAGGCGACCATGTGCTGTGCGAAGTGGCAAGGCAATTGCAAACCGCCTGCCGCCCCGGCGACCTGATTGCCCGCTGGGGCGGCGACGAATTTGCCATCATGCTGCCCGGTGGCGCCAATGCCCCCATCCTGCGCCAGCAACTGGAACGGTTGCAAAACGCCATCCTCATCCATCGCGACACCGCGGATGGCCGCCTGCAGATCACCGCCAGCGTTGGTGTGGCGATCTTCCCGCTGGCGGCCAATTCCGCCGAACTGCTGATGCAACGGGCCGATCAAGCCATGTACTGCGCCAAGTCGCGGGAAGGCAGCAATCTGTGGCTACACGATGGCCATGGTGCACGGCCCTTGCACAGCCCCTCCCCGTTCACCACCCCAGACTAGCGGTCAGGCGCTGCATCTCCTCACGCCACTGCGCCTGCAAGTACGGTTTGCGATGCCGTGCCTTGCGGGCCAGATCGGCAGCCAGCAGGGCCTCCAGCTCGCAAAGACGCTGCACCATCGCCTCTTCGCCGGGCAGCGGATTCGCCTCAGGCTCCGCCACCCCGGCCACCACATGAGAGTGCCCGGACGGAGTTCCTGCCAAGGCACGGTAGGCCGCGGCAGCATCCAGCCACTCCTCGAGCCGCCCGTCGCGGATCACCCAGAAGCGCTGGCAGCATGCTTCGATCAACTCCCGGTCATGTGACACCAGCAAGAAACTTCCGGCGAAGCCTTGCAACGCTTCGGTCAATTGCTCCTTGCCCTCGATGTCCAGATGATTGGTCGGCTCGTCCAGCCACACCATATGATGGCTGGCCAGCGAAATACCCAGCAGCAACAGCCGGGCACGCTCGCCCCCACTCAGGGTCGCCACCTTCTGCGGGTGACGCGCATACGGAAAACCGGCCCGAATCAGGGCATGGCGCAACACCGTCTCTGGCAAGGGGGCGATGCCGTACAGCGCCTCCGGCAAGCTATCGCCCTCTGGCAAGCGTTGCTGGGACTGATCGTAATAGGCAATGCGCGCCATGCGATGGTAACGCCAGCCAGACGGGGTCTCGCCACGCGACACCGCCTGCCAGCACTGACGCAACAAGGACGACTTGCCCGACCCGTTGGCCCCCAGCACGGCAATCTTGTCGGTCGGCCCGACCTTCAGATTCTCCAGACACAACAAGGCCGGCGCATCCGGAGCACCGTACACCGGCAACTGCTCGAACACCAGCAGACTGTCTGCCTCCAGCGCCGCCCCGTCCAGCTGCAAACGCCAGGGACTGCCGCGACTGACAAAGGTCTGCTCGTCTTTCAAGGCGTCGATACGCCGCTCCATGGAACGGGCCTGACGCAACAGCTTCTCGTTATCGTGTTCGCGCCCCCAGATCGCCAGTCGACGGCTACTCGTCGTCAAACGGTCGATTTCCTTCTGTTCGGCCGCACGACGCGCCCCGGCGGCCCGATCGGCTTCCGCCAAAGCCAGCCGCGCTGCCGAACAGGGCAAATCAAAACAGTAGAGCTGCTGGTCGCGCAGTATCCAGCTCTGGCGGGTCACGGTGTCGAGCAGTCGGGCATCGTGCGACACCAGCACAAAGCCGCCCTTCCAGTTAAGTAAAAATGTTTCCAGCCATAGCAACGAAGGTAAATCCAGATGATTGCTCGGCTCGTCCAGCAACAGCAGGTCGGGGTCGTGCAACAGGGCTCGCGCCAGCATCACCCGACTGTGCTGGCCGCCGCTCAATTCGGACACCTTGGCCGTTCCGGCCGGGTCCAGCTGCAACTCGCTCAGCAAGGGGTCGATGCGCCAGCTGTCAGCCGGATCGATACCGGCCAGCAATACCTCGCGAACCGTCAGCGCCGCCAGCGACTCGGGCAGTTGCTGCTCGACATACTGCAGACGGCAGGCAGCAGCACGGTTCAAGCGCCCGCCGGACGGCTCGCGGTGTCCGGCCAGAATGTCCAGCAAGGTGGTTTTACCGCTACCGTTATGGCCCAGCAAACCAATGCGGTCGCCCATACGCAGCGTAAAAGAAAGATTCGTGAACAGCGGGCCATGATCGGCATCCAGCTGCAAGGAAAGTGCGGAAAGCAGGGTTGTCATGCTCTTGTCTCGTTTTTTCGGGATGCAACGATCCCTCGTCATTACGAGCGCTGACGACAACAGAGAGTCCAGGAACCTGACTCGGGGAAAAAACCGTCGACTAAGCTCCGGCCCGGTTATCGCAACGCGATGGAACGCAGGCAAGAGCCGGCACGTATGCCAAATGAGCGAACTGACCAAGCCAGTCGCACGACGCAAACCATATTAACCTCCTTTCTTTCGCCAAGAGGATTGAAAACGCCCGCAGTATAAACCATGACGGAAACGCCTGTCAGCCCGCCCTGAAACAGCGCTGGAAGGCAACATAGGCTCCTGATGGCGGTCATAGCTGTTCGACACGTCAAACACAGGAGAGCAGCATGGCAATGCGTAACCCGGTTCCGCCACCTCCTTCGCCGCGCAACCCGCCACCGTCCCCGGGGCCTGGCGGCAACTGGCCAAGCCGCACCGGGAATCCTTCCGGCAAAGGCCGGGGCAATGCTCCGGCAAACCGCACTTAAGCAAGGGAAACGGGGCATGACCTGCCCCGTTAGCGGTGTCGCGGGTCAGGCCATGATGGCGGAACAGGGCACATCGCCCACGCCAATGGCATGGCAAGACACCACCTGACCGCATCCTTGAAACACCCCCTGTCTTGACGAACCGCATCGGTGGCCGTAACGTACGACCACCTATCTCCCCAGACCCAAGGCCACTTCGCCATGAACACCCTCGCCTGAATCGCCCGTTAGCGGGCACTCCCTTTGCCCACCATCGAACGAAAAGAGCGTGTTCATGCCCATGCTGCGTCTGCAGGGTCTGTCCCTGAGCTATCCCGACACCCACTGTTTCACTGACTTCTCCACCACCCTCGAGTGGGGCCAACACATTGGCCTGATCGGCGACAACGGCACCGGCAAGTCCTCCTTGCTGGCCATGCTGGCCGGCCTGATGCCCGTTCAAAGCGGCCACATCATTCCCGAAGGCGAGCTGTCCATCGGCCATGTTCCCCAGCACCACAGCAGCACACGCAGTGGCGGCGAGCAGGTGATGGATGCGCTGCACCGCGCCCTGGCCGGGCAGCCGGAACTGCTGTTGCTGGACGAACCGGACAACCATCTCGATTCCCGCCATCGCCAACAGCTGCAACGCCGGCTGGCGGCCTTTGCCGGCACCCTGCTGCTGGTGACGCACGACGACACGCTGCTGGAGGCCGTCTGCGATACCTTATGGATTGTCAGAGACGGTACGATCCAGGTATTTCACGGCAGCTATGGCGACTATCTGGCGGAACAGGCCATGCAGCGTCATGCGCTGGAGGCCCGGGCCGATGCCCTGAAGCAGCAACAACTCGCCGCCCATCAGGCCTTGATGAAAGAACAGCAACGGGCAGCGCACGCCCGTGAACGCGGGGCAAAAAGCATCAAGGAACACAAATGGGCCACCATCAAATCGCCCGCCAAACTGGAGCGCGGCACCACCACGACCGGACGCAAGCGCGCCGGTCTGGCCGAACAGCGCCGTGAACTGACTCAGGCGCTGGAGGCTTGCCGGCAACCCGTCCTTCTCACCCCGCGCTTCCACTTGCCAGCCACGGCAGGCAGCCGCGGGCCGGTCGTGCAACTGCGCCATGCGGCGGTCGGCCATGCCCACCCGGTGCTGGACAACATCCATTTGACGTTGAACGAAGGGGAACGGATGCAGATAACCGGAGCCAATGGCAGTGGCAAGTCCACGCTGGTGCGGGCGCTGTACGGAGAAACATGCTTGCGGCTCGGCGGTGACTGGCTCACCCCGGCACCACGGGATATCGGCTATATCGACCAGCAACACGCCAATCTCGATCCGACGCACACCGTGCTGGAGGCACTTCGCGCCCGCGTCCCCGACTGGAACCCCGGCCGCTGCCGCCAGCATCTGGCCGATTTTCTGTTTCGCGGTGAACGCGTCGTCACCAACCGCGTCGGCGAACTATCCGGGGGCGAGCGGACCCGTCTGGCGCTGGCCTGTCTGGCGGCCCGGGTGCCGAAACTGTTGATTCTGGATGAGGTCACCAACCATCTGGATCGCACCCTGCGCCAGCACCTGACCGAGATTCTGGCGCCCTATCCCGGCACCCTGATCCTGATTTCACACGACACCGCCTTTGTCAAACAGCTGGGCATCACGACCGCGTGGTCTTGCGATGCCCCGAGCTAATCGGGGACCAAGGATGGACGATGGAACCGGCAGGGTCATCGTGGCGACGCGGTTCTGTTAAGGTAGGAGGTGGCATCATTAAACTAAACTGCATCACGCCATCTCACGGTCGCTACATAATAAAATGGGGAGTAAGAATTGTCTGCAACGGCCAAACTATTTCGCACTGGGCGAAGCCAGGCGGTGCGGCTCCCGATGGAGTTTCGCTTTCAAGGAACAGAAGTCTTTATTCGACGGGACCCGAATACCGGTGATGTCGTGCTGTCGGCCAAGCCGAATTCCTGGCAAGCGTTTTTCGAGCCCGCCGACCGCACCGATATTCCATCCGGCTTCATGACGGATCGCGAAGATTTGCCAGCAGAAGAAAGGAAGCTGTTTTGAGCAGCTTCATGCTTGATACAAATACAGCGACTGGCAATGGACAGCATCATCATATCTGTCGTCACACAGGCCATCCAGCACGGCACTTTCAACGCCTGAGATGAAAAGATCGACCCGGCATGGCCACCCTGCCGCAACCGGCCAGCAACGGTAACGTCATTCCGACACGCTATTCAAGACCCGCCAATACCGTCCGGGTTACCCGGAACAACCGGTTGCCCGCGTGGATTACACCCCTCCCGCCAGATCGATAAAGCTGCCGGTAACGTAAGAAGACTGTTCGGAAAGCAGCCACAACACAGCTGCTGCCACTTCTTCCGGTTCGCCACCACGCCCCATGGGTAAGCGGGACTTACGTTTCTCGACCCGATCCGGGTCACCGCTCAAGGCGTGAAAACCGGTGCGAATGAAACCGGGCCTTACGGCGTTGACCCGGATGCCCTCCTCCGCCACTTCCTTGGCCAGGCCGATGGTCAGGCTATCCACTGCGCCTTTGGAGGCTGCGTAGTCCACATATTCACCCGCCGAACCCAAGCGGGAAGCGGCCGACGACACGTTGACGATGACCCCACCCGCACCGCCGTGTTTGTTTGACATTCGCAAGATCGCGTGTTTGCAACACAGCAGGGTGCCGAACACATTGGTGGCAAACACGTGATGGATCCGTTGCCCGTCCATGTTTTCCAGCCGACTCGCCTGGCCCACGGTACCGGCGCTATTCACCAACGCCGTGAGTCGTCCCAAACGCTCGTCGACTTCCAGAAACATCCGCTCGACGTCGCGCTCGACACTCACGTCGGCCTGAACCGCAATGACTTTGCCGCTACGTGCTTCGAGTTGCAGGCACAGCGCCTTGGCGGCATCCGCGTCACACAGGTAATTGATACACACCGCGTACCCCTGCTCCACCGCCAGCAACGCACTTGCGGCACCAATCCCTCGGCTCCCCCCGGTGATCAGCATGACTTTTGACATGATTCCCTGACTCCCCGATTTTATGGTTTGGTGACCCCCTGAACTCCCAGATTCGGCATCACCGATGAGTGTCAGGTTTGACTCCTGCCGCGGCAGTTAGGTCCGACGGACCATCACATAAACTCTTTTACCCCCCAAAACCGACCAAGGACCATGATCAGGGCTTCCGCACTCGGACATCATAGTTCGGTAAGCCCGAGTAACCGGGCGCGT
>JAGLBD010000092.1 GCA_018260425.1 Pseudogulbenkiania sp.
GCGTTTTGCCGCGAGCGCCTGGCGGGCTATATGACGCCCAAGCAGGTGGTGTTCGGGGCGCTTCCCAAAACCTCCACCGGCAAGATCCAGAAATTCCTGCTGCGCGATCAGGCGCGGCAAAACGGCCAGTAGGCCCTGCGGAGCAACGATGAGCGAAGACATCATTCTGGAAACGCGGCAGCTCGGCAAAGTCTTCAATGGCTTTGCCGCCGTCAGTGACGTCAATCTGACGGTCCGGCGCGGCACTATCCATGCCCTTATCGGCCCTAATGGCGCCGGCAAGACCACGGTATTCAATCTGCTGACCAAGTTTCTTCCACCCAGTAGCGGTAGCGTGATTTACGACGGCCAGGACATTACCGCCTTGAAGCCTGCCGACGTGGCCTTGAAGGGCTTGATCCGCTCCTTCCAGATCTCGGCGGTGTTTCCGGACATGAGCGCGCTGGACAATGTCCGGGTGGCCTTGTTGCGCCAGTCAGGGTTGGCGCACCGGTTCTGGCGACCGGCCCACCTGCTGAATCGCTGGAACGAGCAGGCCTTCGCCTTGCTCGAGGACGTGGGCTTGTCGGATTTCGCCCATGTGCTGGCCGGTGAACTGTCGTATGGGCGCAAGCGTGCGCTGGAAATTGCCACCACGCTGGCGCTCGACCCGGTGCTGATGCTGCTGGACGAACCGACCCAAGGAATGGGGGTCGAGGATGTCGACCGGGTGACGGCATTGATCCGACGGGTGGCAGAGGGGCGCACGGTATTGATGGTCGAACACAATCTCAAGGTGGTGGCGACGCTGGCGGACCACATTACCGTGCTGGCACGGGGGCAGGTGCTCAGCGAAGGCAATTACGCCACGGTGTCGGCCGACCCGAAGGTCCGTGAGGCCTATCTGGGCATTCGTGCCGATGAGGAGGTGGCGCATGCGTGACGTTATCGATCATTCCGGGGAAATGTTGCGCCTGACCGGTCTGCACGCCTTTTATGGCGAGTCACACATTCTGCATGGCATCGACTTTGCGGTGCGGCGTGGCGAACTGGTGACCTTGCTGGGCCGCAATGGGGCAGGTCGCACCACAACGCTCAAGGCCATACTGGGGCTGACCAGCCGCCGTTCCGGTTCGGTGATGATCAATGGTCGTGAAGCCATCGGTTTGCCGACCCACCGGATTGCCCACCTCGGCGTCGGTTGGTGTCCGGAGGAGCGCGCGATATTTTCCAGTCTGAGTGTTGAAGAAAACCTGTTGCTTCCGCCCAAAGTGCGGAGTGACGGCATGTCGCTGGAAGAAATCTACAGCCTGTTTCCGAACTTGTGGGAGCGCCGTGCCAGTCAGGGAACGCGCTTGTCCGGGGGGGAGCAGCAGATGCTGGCCATGGCGCGCATCCTGCGCACCGGTGCCCGCTTGTTGCTGCTGGACGAAATCACCGAGGGCCTGGCGCCGGTGATCGTCCGCAAGCTCGGCGAGAGTGTGCAACTGCTCAAGGAGCGTGGCTACACCATCGTGCTGGTGGAACAGAATTTCCATTTTGCGGCCGGCATTGCCGACCGCCACTACGTCATCGAACACGGTCAGGTGGTCGATGTGGTCGAAGCCGATGAAGTATCGGCCAGCGCCGGGCGCCTGGATCATTACCTCGGCGTCTGACGCAGCACTTTGTCTTGCACCATTACACCTATTACGGAGACTTCACCATGCAAGCACGCATCAAGACCTTGGTTGTCGCAACGGTCGTGGCATTGCCGTTGGCCGCACAGGCGGCCGAACCCCTCAAGATCGGTATCTTGACCGATATGTCCGGGGTCTATGCCGGGGTTGGCGGCAAGGGGTCGGTGATCGCCGCAGAATTGGCGGCGGCCGATGCCGGCGGGAAAGTGTTGGGGCGTCCGATCCAGATCGTGGCGGCCGACCATCAGAACAAGGCGGACATCGGCGTCAGCAAGGCTCGCGAATGGTTCGACACGCAAGGGGTTGCCATGATCAATGATCTGACCAACTCGGGTGTCGGTATCGCCGTGCAACGGCTCGGTACCGAGAAAAAACGGATTACCATCAATAACGGTGCCGGCTCTACGGCCCTGACCAATAAAGAGTGTGGCCCCTATGGCGTGCACTATGCCTATGACACCTATGCCCTGGCCAAGGGCACGGCCACGGCGTTGATGAAACAGGGACTCAATTCCTGGTTCTTCCTGCAGGCTGACTATGCTTTCGGTCAGTCCTTGCAGAATGATGCTGCCGCGATTGTCTCCGGCATGGGGGGCAAAGTGCTGGGGACTGTCAAACATCCGCTGGCGACCACCGACTTTTCGTCCTACCTGCTGCAAGCCCAGAGTTCGGGAGCCAAGGTAGTGGGGCTGGCCAACGCCGGGGGCGATTTCGTCAACGGGGTGAAACAAGCCAAGGAGTTCGGCCTCAAACAGACATTGGTAGGGCTGCTGGTATTTGACAGCGATATCAAGGCATTGGGGCTGAATACGGCACAAGGCATGAAGTTCACTACCGCCTATTCCTGGGAGCTGACCCCGGAGATGGAAGCCTTCGGCAAGCGCTTCTTTGCCAAGGCGGGCTTCATGCCGACCATGACGCAAGCGGGGGTGTATTCCTCGACCATGCACTATCTGAATGCGGTCAAGGCGGCAGGCAGCGATGATGCCGATGCGGTGATGAAGAAGATGCGCTCGACCCCGATCAACGACTTCTTTGCCAAAAAAGGTGTGATCCGTGCCGATGGCCGCATGGTGCATGACATGTATCTGGTGGAGGTGCTCAAACCCTCCGAGTCCAAAGGACCGTGGGATCAGTTGCGGCTGGTGGCGACTATCCCCGGCGATGTCGCGTTCAAACCGCTGTCCGCCAGTGAGTGTTCGCTGGTGAAGAAATAACCGGGTATGTGTGCACCGCGCCTGCCGGAGACGGTAGGCGCGTTGATGATTCCATAAAGGTCGAGCCATGGATATTTCCTTCTCCGCCGTACTTTCCCAGATCATGCTGGGGCTGAACAACGGGGCGTTTTATGCCTTGCTCAGCCTGGGACTTGCGGTGATCTTCGGCATGCTTAATGTGGTCAACTTTGCCCATGGGGCGTTCTACATGCTGGGGGCGTTTGCCGCGCTGCTCGGGTTGGACTATTTGCCACGCCTGCTCGGCAGTGACGTCGGTATCGGGTTTTGGTCCGCCCTGCTGCTGGGGCCTCTGCTGGTGGGGCTACTGGGTGTGCTCATCGAAAAAACCATGTTGCAGCGCCTCTACAAGGTCGATCACCTGTACGGTTTGTTGCTGACCTTTGGCCTGGCACTGATTTTCGAGGGGGTGTTGACCAACTACTTCAATGTTGCCGGCGAACCGTACTCGGGCAAGCCAGCCATGCTGGAGGGGGCGGTGAATCTGGGCTTCATGGTGTTCCCGGCCTACCGCTTGTTTTCCATCGTGTTTTCCCTGCTGGTCTGTTTTGCCGTGTGGTATCTCGCCGAGCGGACCCGGCTGGGCAGCTATCTGCGGGCCGGCACAGAAAACCCGGATGTGGCACGTGCCTTCGGCATCGATGTGCCGATGCTGCGTTCCCTGACCTATTTTCTCGGCGTTGCCCTGGCCGGCCTGGCCGGCGTGGTCGCCGCGCCGATCTATTCGGTCAGCCCCAAGATGGGCTCGGACCTGATCATCGTGGTGTTTGCCGTGGTGGTGATCGGCGGAATGGGCTCGATCATGGGGGCTATCGTTACCGGACTGGCGCTGGGCTTGCTTGAAGGGGCCGTCAAGGTCTTCTATCCGCCGTTGGCCAATACGGTGATTTTCATTGTCATGGCGCTGGTGTTGTTGTGGCGTCCCGCCGGTCTGTTCGGCAAGGAGCGCTGATATGGAAACGCTGGCATCCCCCTCGGCTTCCCGGTTGGAGAAACGTGTGAATCATCCCTTCGTCTCGTATTTGCCCTGGCTGGTGGCAGCAGTAGTGTGTCTGGCTGCACCATTCCTGATCTATCCGGTCTTTGTCATGGAGCTGCTGTGTTTTGCCCTGTTTGCCGCGGCATTCAATTTACTGCTGGGATTCGGAGGACTGCTCAGTTTCGGTCATGCCTGTTTTTTTGGCGGAGCCGCCTATCTGTGTGGCCATGCCTTGAAAGTGTGGGGGTTGACCCCGGAGCTGGGGATTGTGCTGGCAACGTTGGGCGCCGGTGTGCTGGGCGTGTTGATCGGGATGGTGGCGATCCGTCGTCAGGGCATTTACTTCGCCATGGTGACGCTGGCCTTGGCGCAGATCGTGTTTTTCTCCTGCCTGCAGTTGCCGCAAACCGGTGGCGAGGATGGGTTGCAGGGCATTCCGCGCGGCATGCTGTTTGGCTTCATCGATTTGTCTGCCGAGGTGATGGTGGCCGGCAGCAAGATCCCGCTGGCCATGTATCTGTTCGTTCTGACGCTCTGTTTCGGCGGGTATTGGCTGATCTGGCGTACCGTGCACTCCCCGTTTGGCGTGGTACTCAAGGCGATCCGGGAAAACGAGCCCCGTGCCATCTCGCTGGGCTATCGGGTCGATGCCTACAAACTGACCGCGTTTGTGTTGTCGGCCATGTTGTCGGGTCTGGCGGGCGCGACCAAAGCACTGGTGGTCGGCTTGGCATCATTGACCGACGTGTCCTGGCATATGTCGGGCGAGGTAGTCTTGATGACGCTGCTTGGCGGAATGGGCACCTTGTTGGGGCCAGTGGTGGGCGCGGTAACCGTGGTGTCGCTGCATCACGAATTGTCCGCGCTGGGGTCATGGGTGACCGTGACGATCGGCGTGATCTTCGTGGTGTGCGTGATGGCCTTCCGCAGGGGGATTGTCGGCGAGATTGCCTATCGCATGAAACGGAGTTTCTGAGCGTTCAGCGAATACCGTGCAGAGCCAGTTTCTCGTAAAGGGTGGCACGCCCCAGCCCCAGCAGTCTGGCCGCCTCGCTCTTGTTGCCGCCGGTGGCCGCCAGGGCGTCTTTCAAGGCGGCACACTCGGCCTCGGCCAGAGTTGCCGCCAACGGTCTAATGGTGCCGGAGCGGGGGGGCGTGCTGGTGAAGCTGCTTGTATCCAGTTCACCCTCCGACAGCATCGAGGCCTGTTCGAGGACATTGCGCAGTTCGCGGATATTGCCCGGCCAGTCTTGAACCGTTAGCCAGTCGAGGGCGGCAGGCGTCAGGCGGCGCGGTGGATAGCCGCAGCGCCGGCTAATATCGTCCAGCATGGTTTTGGCCAGTATCGGGATGTCTTCCTTGCGCTCCCGCAAGGGCGGCAACGGAATGGGCAGGACATTGAGCCGGTAATACAGGTCGGCACGAAACTGTCCTGCAGCGACCATCGCCGCCAGATCCCGACTGGTGGCGGCAATGATCCGGACATCGATCTTTTCCAGGGTATTGCTGCCCAGTGGCTCGATTTCCTGTTCCTGCAGCACTCGCAGCAATTTGGCTTGTAGCGGCAAGGTCATATCGCCGATTTCATCGAGAAACAGCGTTCCACCATTTGCCACCTTGAATTTACCGTCGCGGCCCCGGCGGTCGGCTCCGGTATAGGCGCCGGGAGCCGCACCGAAGAATTCTGCTTCGAGCAGCGTCTCGGGAATGGCGGCGACATTCAGGGCGACGAAGGGTTTGTTGGTGCGCAGGCTGTCGGCGTGAATGCTCTGGGCCAGCAATTCTTTGCCGGTGCCGGTTTCTCCCAGCAACAACACAGTGGTGTCGAGGTCGGCAGCACGGCGGGCCAGTTTTTTCATGCGGCGACACGCATCACTGTCGCCGACGATATCGGCGAGGGTGTAACGGGTCTGGCGTTGTTTGTTGCGGGCATCCCGGGCTTTGCTCAAGGTGGATTGCAGTACGGCAAATTTGTCGACCAGCGGTTTGAGCGGTTGCCAGGTTTCGTACAGCAGCAGGCCGGCGGCCCCGATCACCTGCCCCTGATCGTCACGTACCGGTAGCCGGCTGACCACGAAGGTCTTGTCGCGGTAGCCCATGAAGTCCAGAAACTGGGCTTCGCCACTGCGTACCACTTCGGGAAGCCGGGTTTGCGGCAGCAATTGGCTGACATTCTGGCCAAGTGCTTCGATAGTCGATGCCAGTCCCAGCAAACGTGCATAGCGACGGCTGATCCAGACCACACGATTGTTGTGATTGATGACGATGGCACCGGCTAGCTGGGTTTCGAATAAGTCGAAACACACGCGTTCGAGCACCTCCGTCTGCTCCGGGAGGAGGGAGGGACTCAAGCCGGGGCGGTCGGGTACGGTGGGTGATGTCAAGGTAGTCGGCATGTCATCGGGATGGCGGGTCGAATGCTTGAATCTAGGATAAATCGCAGTGCAACAACAAGCTTTGCCGGAATTCAGTGGAGGGAACCGAGGGTCCCGGTCAGTTGCCGCGCAACATCGTGCATGGCAGGTCGACGGTTGGGGAGCGGATCACGGCAGGACTCCAGCAGCGTAGTGAGTGTTTCCTGCTCCGGATCGGGGAGGCGGGTACGCGTGATCACTTCTTCCAGCAGACAGGAAAAGGCTCGAACCTCCAGTGCCTTGAGGGAATGACAGGTAGCGGCATCCTTGACCGGCAGCAGGGTGGCCGCACCAAAATCGCTGAGCAAGGCCTGTCCGTGTCGATTCACCAGGATGTTGTGACCGTACAGGTCGCCGTGCAGGATGCCTTGCTCGTGCAACCATGCGGCTACCTTGGCAATATCGCCAAGCACGCGCAAGGCAACGGAAGGTTCGAAACGGCAGTCGTCCGGGTAGACGTCACGGGTACAGGTGGTGAAGTTCGGCGGTCCGGCCAGTGCGCTGAATTCCGGCGGGATCAAGGGCATGACCAGTCCGGCCGTGGCCTGTGGGTGATCGCACAGAATGCCGTGAACGCCAGGAAGGCCGGGGTGTTCGCCGGCGGCGATGCAGGCGGCCATTTCCAGATGGGGGAGTCCATCGCTGGTCATGGCGCCTTTGAACAGTTTGACCGCCAGTGGTTGCTGCCGGTGTCTGGCGCGATAAATGATTCCCGACGCGCCCTCTCCCAGTGCTTCGTCGAGTTCCAATTCTGGCCAGGGAATGCGCGGGCAATCCTGACGGGTCAAGGCAGCCTGTTCCTCGGCGGCATTCAGTGGGTTGCCGGCAAAGGCCAGCCAACTCAGCCGCGGCAGTGCCAGCAACGCTGCGGGCAAGGCGGTGAGACAGTTGGCCGAGACTCTTAGCAACTCCAGGCGTTCGCACTGGCCAAGCGTTTCAGGTAAGCGGGTCAAGCGGTTGCCAGCCAGCATGAGCTTTTGCAAGCGTCGGCAGTGGCCTAATTGCTCCGGCAGGGAGTCGATGCGGTTGTCGGTCAGGATCAGCCAGCGCAAGCGGGCGGGCAGGGCGGCGGCGGGCACCGTGTCGATCTGGTTGGATTTAAATCCGATCATCTCCAATGCCGCGCAGCGTCCCAGAACATCGGGAAGCGTGGTGAAGCGGTTTTGCGAGCAAAACAGAATGCGCAAACGGTGGAAGCGGTGGAAATCGTCGGGCAGCGTGTCGAGGCCGTTGCCGGACAGGTCGAGGGTTTCCAGCGTGTCGGCCAGACTGAACAGTTCCGGCGGGAACTCGCGTAATCCGGCCGCGAGTTTCAGATAACGACCGCCGGAGAGACGTGCTGTCGCGATAGCCCCGGCGACTGTCATCAAAATCGCTCCAGTACCGTGAGGTAGCGCCATTGACCCGCCGGCAGGTCGCCCAACGCCATGCGCCCGATACGGTTGCAACGATAACCGGCAATCTGGAGGCCGGCTTGCTGGCACAGGGTCGCGATCAGCTGTGGTGCCGGTGCATGCAGCACGAAGCGCAGTTGCCGGTCGCTTTGGCGGGTGACCTTGTCCTCGCGTTTCAGCCGTCCTTCGGCTTGCCAGCTCTGTACCCGTTGTTTCAACACGGCCAGATCAGGCGCCGCGGTAACGTTGACGAGGAACTCCATTTCGCACTCTTGCAGTTTTTGTGCCATGCGGCTGTCTTGTGTGTGAATCACCAGACCACTGGCGTCGTCGTCGAGCGCGCCAAAACTATGCAAACGGCTCAAATGGCGCGGGACAAACGGAATGTCGCTGTTGTCGGCCTGGCTGTGATTGGCCTCGGTCAAACTGTCGTGCGGGCGGGTGCCGGCGGTTTTGTGCTGCAATAGTGTCACGCGCGCTTCGCTCTGCTTGCCGGGACGTGCGATCACTTCGATGCTCTGGTCGGGCAAGACCCGGCTGCCCAGTTGGGTGATGATCTGGCCGTCGACGCGTACCTGCCCTTGTTCGATGAGTTCATCGGCTTCACGGCGCGAACATAATCCGAGTTCTGCCATTCGTTTGGACAATCTGATGCCTTGCTCACTCATGCGGGGATACCGGTTAATGTTTCGGGGGCAATTATCCGCTCCAGGGCGCTCCGGCGCAAAGGGGAGTGGCTTGGGGTACAATCCGGACCGGCATCCACATCACCAGTCGGGCGAAAACGAAACATCATGAGTATCAAGGAACGGGTAGCAGTCATCGACTTTGAAACCAACGGTATCACGCCGGGGCGGGATTGCCGGGCAACGGAAGTCGGCATTGTGTTGCTGGAGAATGGGCGAATTGTCGATCGTTTTCAAAGTCTGATGAATGCCGGTGTCAGCATTCCGCCGATGATCGAGCAATTGACCGGTATCAGCACGGCCATGCTCAGAACGGCACCGCCGGTCGCCAAGGTCATGAGCGAGGCGGCCCGTTTTGTCGGCACCACCCCACTGGTCGCGCACAATGCCGGGTTTGACCGCAAGTTCTGGGACTATGAACTTGCGCAGCTGGGTGCGCGCCGGGAACAGGATTTTGCCTGCACCTTGTTGCTGTCGCGCCGCGTGTTGCGCACGGCTCCCGACCATAAACTCGGAACATTGACGCGTTTCTTTGCCCTGCCGGATACCGGACGTGCCCACCGGGCACTGGCCGATGCGGAGATGGCGGCCAATCTGCTCGATTATCTCGCTGTGACCCTGCAGCGCGAGCATGGTTTGCCGGACATCAGCCATGGCCTCTTGTGCCGTCTGCAGAAAGTGGTTGCCGCCAAGGTTCCGGCCTATTTGCAAGGTTTGAGTCAGGGCGAGTGAGTGATGTTGTCGTAAATTCCGCGATAGTTATGGATTTTACGCGCTGTTTATCCAGAACAGCGTCAATTGTCCGGGAACGCTTCATGGGCTCATGATGATCCGTCAGGGTAAGTACGATTTGCCCTTGATCATGCGGGGAGGACAGCGCCGGTTAAGCGCAACGTCCTTCACGGTTTTCATCATGCTCGGAAGGGTCGGATTTCATGAAACACATTGCTCTTGCGGCCTCGACCGCACTGATTGCCAGTTTTGCCCACGCGGCGCAAGACACCAACCTTGCCTCCGAAAACGGTTTCTACGCACTGGGGTCGTTGGGCAAAGCCCGTTTCGATCTGTCGAACGACGGGTTTGACAGTGCCATCAAGTCGATGGG
>JAGLBD010000093.1 GCA_018260425.1 Pseudogulbenkiania sp.
AGATCTTCATTCAGATCAAATCAACCGACGCGACAACTATCCTGACACAGGGGGAGGCCAGCGTGTCGGCGGATTTTATCTCGGGCATTAATTATGTTGTAGAAAAGCTGGATGCGATGATTGCTGATGGCATGATTATGCCCATCGATACCGGCTACAATGCGCTGTTCTGGAGAAACAAGGATTATGAGATATATCTCCGTTGTCCTTATGTCATGAAAAAAGATATCGTCCCAATGACTTAGGGATTGTGCCTGCCGCACTCCCTGCCGTCATCCTGTGTGCTTCTCTTGCCTACGGCAGCTTTGGGACAATGTCACCGACGACCGCTGATGCAGATTCAGATATCAATTTGCTAGGAAATATCTAACGCATCACTATCTCAATGCTGGGGGGCGTCGGACTTAGGCTAACGAATCGCCTTGCCGTACAAGTAAATTCATATGCCTATATAGCGGGTTCATTTAATATCTGTCAGGTACCAGAGTGTTTCACGCACCAAAGCTAATTCGCGTAGTCCCGAACGAACAGTGGCAACTTGTCCTCGAGTTTGCCTGCCAAGGCTTTCGCATATTCGATGCATCGATTGCACAGGAAGAAAAAGGCTGGTCAGAGTTTGTCTATCCTAACAAACTCAAGAACCTAACCTTCACCAAGCAAGAGGTAATCTGGCCGCAAGGACGCTCGCTACCTCTGACCTGCCCCCCGGATTAGGGCCAAGGCTTACTTAGTAAAGTCGGTTAAAAATTCCTGCTTTTGCGCAAGCTCCGCTTGCTCCCCCATGCGAAAGCACGCCGCAAATGCGGCTGGCGTTTGATAGTCCAGAGAGCTGTGTGGTCGTGCCTCGTTGTAATCCTTCCGCCACACAGCAAGTTCGGCCCGAACATGCGAGAGGCTCATGAACCAGTGCTCATTCAGGCATTCATCGCGTAAGCGCCCGTTGAAACTTTCGATATACGCATTCTGTGTGGGTTTGCCCGGCTGGGTTAGCTTGAGCGTGATTCCTCTCACACTGGCCCATTGATCCAGCGCGTTGCCGGTGAATTCCGGCCCTTGGTCGGTACGGATGGCCGCTGGATAGCCCCGAAATCGAGCGGCCTGTTCCAACAATCGCACCACGTAATGTCCGGAGATTCCGTAATCGGCAACCAGGTCGATACATTCCTTACTGAAATCATCCACGATGGTGAGCACCTTGATGCGACGCCCGTTGGCTAGCGCATCGGAGACAAAGTCCATCGACCATACCGCATTCGGTTTCCCTGCACACGCCAGCGGCTCTCGTTCAACGGCGACACCATGGCGCCGCCGCCTGCGTTTCACCATCAAACCAGCTTCATGATATAGCCTGTAGACCCGCTTGTGGTTAACGCTGACACCCTCTCTGCGCAGGAGAATGTGCAGGCGGCGATACCCAAAGCGGCGTCTCTCGTGGGCCAACTCAATCAGCCGGTCCTTCAAGAGCGTATTGCAGTCCGGCGTCTTTGCCTGATAGGCATTGACGCTGCGTGACACCCCTACCAGCCGGCAGGCCCGTCGCGCTGAGATAGAGGTCATCTCGCGCATTCGCTGCACTGCCTCACGCTTCTGCTGCGGGGTTAACGCTTTACGCCGAGGGCCACTTTGAGTGCTTCGGCATCAAGAATCGCCTCGGCCAGTAAGCGCTTCAGTCTGGCGTTCTCAGTCTCGAGCTCCTTCAACCGCTTGGCGTCAGAGACATCCATGCCACCGAATTTGGCTCGCCAGTTGTAGAACCACGCATCACTAAAGCCATGCTGGCGGCACAATTCCTTCACCGGAACGCCGGCCTCGGCCTGCTTCAAAAATCCAATGATTTGTTCTTCCGTGAAACGCTTCTTCAAGTTCGTTCTCCCTGTGTAAAACGAACTTTACTAAGTTTCGGGTGGCCCTGTTTAGGGGGAGCAGGTCACAACACCTTGAACCTCAAGTCAAGGTCACTCACCTATCCGCCATACCAGCACCAAAAATGTCTATTAAAAGCCGCCTTTCGCGGACCAGAATTGGC
Source organism: Pseudogulbenkiania sp. (assembly GCA_018260425.1). Lineage (GTDB taxonomy): Bacteria > Pseudomonadota > Gammaproteobacteria > Burkholderiales > Chromobacteriaceae > Paludibacterium. The sequence continues at coordinate 2,027 of JAGLBD010000093.1, forward strand.
CGCGCCTGAAGTCGGTGTCTTTTACCCGTAGGTACGTGCACTCCATCAGTCGCAGTGTCGGTGCCGAACAGCACACGTAGCCGACCAGCATTGTGACAGCCCCGACTTGTGCAACAGAGCCGATGTTCTGCCATACTGGCCAATCCATTTTTCCATAAAGTTAACCATGCATCCCGACACCCCATACCGTGCCGGACTCTTCCTGCTCATCGCATTGCTTGCCGTATCGGGCTACCACCCGTATGACCAGATTACCTGGTTGCTTGAAGTCACTCCGGTGCTTGTCGCGGTTCCGCTTCTGGTTATTACCTTCCGTCGCTTCACCTTTACACCGCTGGTATACGCCCTGATCTTCTTGCACTTCTGTGTCTTGATGCTTGGCGGCAAGTACACCTATGCCCGGGTGCCACTCGGCTTCGATCTTGCCCATCTACTGGGAGCCGAGCGTAACCCCTACGACAAGATCGGACATCTGTTCCAGGGCTTCGTACCAGCAATGGTCATCCGTGAAATCCTGCTACGGGGTCGGCATGTTGCCGGACGAAAAATGTTGGCCTTCGTTACGGTTTGCATCGCACTGGCCATCAGCGCCAGTTACGAATTGCTTGAATGGGCATCGGCGCTGGCCATGGGGCAGGGAGCGGATGAATTCCTGGGTACCCAGGGTGACCCGTGGGACACCCAGTCGGACATGTTCTGTGCGCTGATCGGAGCCTGCTCGGCCTTGTTACTGCTCTCTCGTGTGCATGATCGGCAGATACGCACACGGTCGTATTGAGTGCGGGATAACTGGGTCGGGCCTTTCTTGTTGCAGGCGAAATCAACAGCCGTGAGGAAATGCGGATCTGACAAGACAAACCTGATCTGATTTTGCCGCGTAGCAAAAAGGCTTCCAAATGTTGGAGGCCCTTTTGTTTGATGCCGGGAAAATTCTTCTGGAGTGCGTTGTCATTCGTCGGGCAAGTTACGTCATGTCTCGGATGGGTGAGTTCGCTTAAAGGTCGCCGCGTACTATGCCAAGCAAGCCAGGTAAAGATGGTGTTTCTTTTGTTTCGTTTATTCCTTTGTTTCGCGTGTGTATAGTCCGCCCGTTGCTTGGTGATGCTAACTCCGCGCGGAGTTGGCAAGTGCGAGGCAGCACAGAGAGGGGCTGTCATCCATCATGCCCTGATGAACTAGCAACGCACGTAAACACGCAAAGCAAAAAGAGCCTGAATCATGAGCATGATGGTAGTGAGCGGTCTTCCCAGCGAGGAAGACATAACATTGGCCAAGGATAGCTGTCGCCAGCTATCCCTGTATCTCAGTAGCAAGGAAGAGGTCACGGCGATTCGGGTCATCGACCAGGCTGGAGAGCATGAGGCGGTTCAGATTCCGACTTCGGCCTACCGTCTGTTGATCGATATCCTGGCGCAGATGGGGCAGGGCAATGCAGTGCGTCTGATTCCTGTCCATGCGGAGATTATGACTCAATAAGCGGCCGATATGCTTAATGTATCGCGTCCGTTCCTGGTCAAGTTGCTGGATGCCAAGGCTTTTTCTCGCTGAAAGCCGTTGCCACTGCATAAGTCCACCCAAGGTAAATCAGGTGCTGAGCTGAATTTGGTGATAGTGCCACAGTTGACGGACAAGGAAACGGCTAAGTACTTGGTTTTAAGGCTTTGCGATACATAAATTTGTATTATGATGCCATTGGGTTGTTATGCAGGTGACTGCGGAGATTTCCTATATGGAAGAGCCGGTAGATTTTTACTCTTCAAGTGCGTGAGTGGTCAGAGTATCTGCTAAAGCAGGTAAAAATCCAATGGTATATTATATGTGAAAAGTATAATATATTATAATGTCAACTTTTGGTCGGGCCAGACCAGCTTAGCCTACGGCCCACTGGGAGCGTGACAGACCTGAGTGACTTTGTTTTCGTAAAGGTACGAAAATGATCGACGAGCTTCAAGCCGCTAAATCCTGCTATTTCTTTCGACAACGAACCCCAATTTCCGCCAGTGCGATCACGGCCTTGTTTCGAGCGGTCAGGAGCGCACAAACCTCTGCATCGAACAATTTTTTCTCATTCTGTCGAGAGTCTCATGGCGCGGCACTTTGGTCTTCGCTGTGCTTCCAGTTCGATAGAACCCCCGCTTTTCTGCCTGGCTCAGATTCTGTTGTCGATAGGGTCACGGGATATCTGCTAATCATCGAGTACCGTGGTCACATCGCGATATTCAAGTCTCAAATTGACGTAACGCCGGAATTCGCGAGACGACACCTAGAGCGCGTTAGCCCCCAGGAGATCGATCGCGGCCTAACCAGCAAAGATTCTATATTCGACCGCGTCCGACTAAGGAATATGTCGCTTTCACGGTTCGCTCTGCGCAGTAAAACGCTTGAGGGGGATAATCTCCAGAACAACGTAGGCATGGCCTCATCTTCCCGGTTCGCTCCGTTGGGGTACAGCTTCAGGGAGTCGGACGAGCACTACTCGACTACCCCGCGTACTGGCCGAATAGCTCAGCGAGCAGATCGATCTGGATATATAAATCTAATTGAATATGCTTGTAGCATAATTGATAGAATTCATCCTAGACCAGGTCGACCGTCTTCGTCACCGTTCCTAGCTGCGTTCGCAAGGCCAATGGAGTTGTCTGAGCTGACGGCGGCACCCAGCCAATTTGCGGTGGACACAGCTATCCTCAAGCATGCCATCTTTGACAACAAAATTATCCGCTTGGTCAAACCAGATGGTGCTGGTTTTCGTGAGCTACCTAAAGTCGAAGTCGATCTGATACTGAATGAGTTGACCGCTGTACTGCCCGTCACAATCGGAGCTACCAGCAAACTCATTCTATCCCATCCGACTACTGGAGCCGAGGTCGGAGAAATTGTGATCAACAAAACGCGGCTTGCATTGCGGCGTCTGGCGTTCCCTGCCTTCTCTCAGGTCTATGTTGAGGACACAAGTTTCGGAGTGGGCACGGATAACGGGCGTGTACTTTTGAAAAAATTCATCGATGAACAGAACGCCTTCATTGTCTTATTCGATCAACCGCAGTTTGCTTACCTCGATGGCAGCTTATATCGAGACGATTCGCTGGTTAACGGGGGGGGCTTGTTCCTAGGCTACTTGTTTGGCAATGCCGAACTCGCGCATGTCGTTGGAGAAAAAGGTACGTTCACGGCACGCCAAACAACGTTTGATAACAACTCAACATTTGGTACTGTTCTGTCTACTGTGGCGCCGGAAGACGATGTCATGGTGTGCGACGATCTGGGAGATGAGTGGGCTGACTTTATCGGTTTCCGGACTGACCCATCAGAGCCAAGAATCACCTTCTACCATGCCAAACATGGCGATCTGTCGCTAGGGGCCAGTCCATTCCACGTTTCGGTGGGCCAAGCAATCAAGAACCTTGGCAATCTCTCGTTGCCAACATCTGCCATGCCCAAGAAATATAGGAGATGGAGTCGCCTGTATACGAATCATCGGGTAAGAACGAATATTTCTCGTACGTGTCGTGGCACGCCCGCTGACACACTAGCCGCCGTGGAGTTTTGTCGAAATGCCCCGCATACAACTAAGCGCGTAGCCATCGTTACTTCGTCACTGAGCAAAGCAGCTGTAAGGCAGGCGTTTCAAGATATTGCGGCTGGCGCTCCCTTCGACCCTTACTTTGTGCAACTGTACTGGCTACTCTCGTCGTTCTTTGCGGCGTGCACGGAGGTAGGGGCATTTGGTTGCGTAATCTGCCAAGATTGATCTTCTTCCTCCATTTCAAGCAGAGTGAAAGGTTGAATTTGTTTAATCCCCACGAATGCAAGAATGCAAACTGAAAAGGCGGGTGTTTATCTCCTCGTTCCTTGTAGAAAATGATTGGGATTGATTACATTGCACTTTGAAGGTGGCATTGATGGTTGGCTCATACGGATAGCCGTTTCTTGTGATTCAGGTCGGAGTTGTTGCACCAAATTTGATCGGTAGCATAACCAAGTCAAACCCTCAGTTTAAGCTTGGTGACAAAAAATTCGTCGAGAGAGGCTGCTCATGAAATTCTCTTGACACCTTTTTTGCTCCGGTCTGTCCAATTGTTAAACGTCATGTTATTGAGATGTTAAAGGCAGCTCAAAACAATTGTTATAATATTAAGGATGCTAAGTGGCAAAATCAGATTCCAAGAGAAAGAAGCCTTCAGAGAATATGGGGCTTGTTCTGTTTGATGAAGTTAGCGGTGTTTGCCCTAAGTGTACCAAGCCGCTTATGAAAAAAAATAATAATCAATTTATTAAAATTTTCGAGATCGCACATATATATCCTAATAGTCCACTACCACATGAAGTTGAGCTTCTTAAGGACGAGGAGAGGCTGAGTGAAGACATTGATCATGAAAATAATTTGATTGCGCTTTGCCGGGATTGCCATAAAATTTTTGACAATCCTCGTACCGCTGAAGGGTACCGCGAAATGGTTGCAGTAAAGAAAGAGCTTCAACGTTTATCTAATCTAAAAAAGGGATGGTTTGATAATGTCGTTGATGAGGAAATAAATAAGATTGTTGCATCGTTGGCATCATTCCCAGGGGATGCCTTTGAAGAATTGTCATTGGAAGCCCTTATGGTTGATGCTAAATCTGATGAAACACTGAATGGTCTGGTTAAGCTAAAAATTAAGAATAACATCAAATACTTTTACTCTGACATAAAATATAAGTTCTCGGAGTTGGATAGGGCGAAGCCGTATACGTCGGATACTATCTACAGTCAGGTAAAAACTTATTACTTAAAACTTAAACGGCAAGGCCTTGATCAGACGCAAATTTTCTCGGCTTTGACTGATTGGTTAAAGAATAGTACAGATAGTAAAAACACAGAGGTTTCAGAGATAATGGTTTCCTTCTTTGTGCAAAATTGCGAAGTTTATTCATGATTACTCCTGGTAAAACAATATCATTCAAAGATTCCATAGTTTTCAAGATGACGTATATTTTAGATGAACCATTTTGCGAAATGTCCATAGTTGATTTGTACAAAAAAACAAAACGAAAATTCTCAGGTTTGGATGAGTTTGTTTTGGCTATGGACGTCTTGTATATACTAGGGGTGATTGATGTGAATATTGAGCTTGGGAAGGTTATAAAATGTTGAGAGAGTTAAGATGTGAGAAATTAATTGAGAAAAGGCTTCGGTTTGATGCTGGTCTTAATGTATTGACTGGGCCGGATGATGGGGCTAATTCCATAGGTAAATCATCTGTTTTAATGCTTTTGGATTTTGCGTTTGCTGGTGATGATTTTATAAAAATTTGCTATGATGTAATTGAGAATGTTGGCGCCATAACTATTGAGATGGACTTTGTTTTTGGTGACGTAAAATATAGCTTTTCGAGAAGTACAAACGACCCAAAAATTATTACTGATTTAAATGACGGATCTGAAAAGTCAATAAATGAGTATAGGGAATTTCTCAGAGATGTCTATCTATTTCCAGAGCTTGGGGCGAGCTTTAGAGGTGCTGTTAGTCCATTTCTCAGAATTTGGGGTAAGGATAACTATAACCCAAATAAGCCGTTAAACTCCTTTCCTAGTGAGCCATATTCAAGCATTAAATCAACGTTGCTTAAATTGTTTTCCTTGTGTGGAAGTTTGAGTAGCTTGACCAAAGAGAAAGTAGAAATTGAGAATAAAAAGAAAAGTTTAAGTGTGGCTTTTAAGGAGGGGTATATAAAGTCTATCACTAAAAGTCAGAAGAAAAAAACAGAGGCAAGGCTAAGTGATATTGAGTTGGAAATTTCCAAAATAAAGCTCAGTCTAGAGAATTTCTCAATAAATGCAAGTCAAATCATTAATGATGAAAATATAAAAATCAAGTCATATAAAGATAGCCTCGTAAGTGATCTATTTTACTTGAAGAGTAGACTAAAAAGAATAGATATTAACCTGACTTATGGTGATGCTGTTAATAAAAAAAATTTTGAGAAGCTAATGGAGTATTTTCCAAATGTTCATATTGACAAGTTGGTAAAAATTGACCAATTCCATTCTGGAGTTGCTAAAATTTTAAAGGCGGAACTTAGAGAAGAGAAATCTCTGTTAGAAGAGCAGATTGAAAATTTAGAGCTTGAAATTGCATTGGCCGAGGAGAAGCTGCTTCAGGCTGCTAAAGTGATAGGGCGTCCATCTGGTCTGATAGATAGAATGTTGGAACTCTTTTCCGAGGAAAAGGATTTAAGCGAACAAATTAGGTTTCGTGAAATATCTTCAAATATTGATGATCGGGTTGGTGAGATATCGAGTAAAATCGCTGAAGATTCAATCAAGTCACTTGGTGTTATTGAAAGTAAGTTGAACTCAGGTATGTCAAAGTATATCAATAAATTCTATGACGACAACCCTGTTTCACCAAAAATAAAGTTATATGAATCTAGGTATGATTTTAGCCACAACGAAGATTCAGGAACAGGTAAGGCGTATGCAAATATGATTGCCTTGGATATGAGTTTTCTTGAGGAAACCTACCTTCCAGTGTTGATTCATGATTTGGTTGTGTTCTCAAATATTGAAGATCATGCGATTGAAAATATCTTTGAAGAGTATGCATCAATTAACAAGCAAATATTTATTGCGATCGACAAGGTCAATAGATTTAAAGAGAAAACCCAAAGGTTAGTGAGGAGTAAAGAGTTTTTATCTCTTGGTTCAGATAAATTAGCATTTGGGACGTCTTGGAAAAATAAAACCTAAAAATTAGTATAAGTGTGCCGAGCACGTTCTGCGTCTTTCTCGCTGCCTGTGTTATGTATTTAACTTGTACGAAACAGATTTTACTCATTAGTTGCTTCAGTGGTGGCTTCGGCTGAGAAGTGGTCTCGCCAAATAATTCTTTAGAAGGTCTTGATGTGAGGGGGGAGTTGTCTGTTCCTAATGGGATGTTGGGGGCGCTCGAGAATGAAATAACCGATTTTATGTTTTAGTCTGGGCTTGAATCAGAAAGAACCACATCGAATAGACCCTCTCTGTTAGATGTGGTATTGACGCTAGATACGCACTGGTGTGGTGATTTGGGTCGAGAAGTCTGTGTTTGACCTTGGTTGGTTTGCCGTGAATCTATCCCTGTTGTCAGCAAGGCCTTACTCCCCCTTGAACGTCATCGCCACAGAGTTGATGCAGTAGCGCTCCCCG
>JAGLBD010000094.1 GCA_018260425.1 Pseudogulbenkiania sp.
AGGGTGGTTTTTGCCAAAAACGCCGGGTCGCACTTGATTTCAGTCAAGTTTGGCAGGGGGGTGGATTCCTAAAGTGGCTCCAAGCAGTCAATAACACGCCGGCTCGTCCGGCCAATCCATCAACGGATATTAACCACAGGAGCGGTCATCATGGCCTCTGTAAGCGCAAGCCAAACCCATAAAATGGGTGTCATGGCACTGACGCTGGTCACAGCGTCGAATATGATGGGCTCGGGAGTTTTCATGCTTCCGACCAACTTGGCAGGAGTGGGATCCATTTCCACCTATGGCTGGATCATCACCATTATCGGGGTTATCGCCCTGGCGCTGGTGTTTGCCAAAAGCAGCCTGCTTACCCCCCGCGCCGGCGGCATCGTCGCGTATGCCAATGATGCCTTCGGTCCGTTCGTCGGTTTTCAGGCAACCATGTGCTACTGGATCAGTGCCTGGATCGGTAACGTCGCCTTGCTGGTTGCCGGTGTCGGTTACCTGAGCTACTTCTTCCCGGCCTTGCATATCCCGATGTACGGTTGCCTCGCCGCCATCGCCATTCTCTGGGGCTTCGTGGTACTGGGCAGTTTCGGTGCCAAGGTAGCCGGTTCCGCTCAGTCGTTCACGGCCAGCTGCATGCTGGTGGTGGTACTCGGCGTCGGTCTGGTGGGTTGGTTCTGGTTCAAGCCGCAACTGTTCCTGGAAGTGTATAACGCCACCGGCAAGAGCGACGGCAATGCCATCATGTCCGCTGCGTCTCTCGCACTGTGGGGCTTCCTGGGTGTGGAATCGGCTGTCGTATCGTCCGGTCAGGTCAAAGACCCGGAACGCACCGTGCCCCGCGCTACCGTATTCGGTCTGCTGATCGCGTCGGCCTGCTACGTGTCCAGCTCCACCGTGATCATGGGTATCGTGCCGCACAAAGTCCTGATCGGTTCTTCCGCTCCGTTCGCTGACGCTGCTCGCTACATGTTTGGCCCGATGGCCGGCAACATCGCCTCGGCACTGAGCATTATCGCCTGCTTCGGCTCCATCTCCGGCTGGCTGATCCTGCAATCCGAGGCACCGCGTGCCGGCGCCAAAGCCGGTCTGTTCCCGGAATTCTTCGCTCACGTCAACAAGAACGACGTACCGATGAAGAGCCTGATTTTCACCGGCGTGCTGATGACCCTGGTACTGGCCATGACCGCTTCGCCGAATCTGGCCGATCAATTCAAGATCATCATCCTGATGTCGGTATTCGCGTCGCTGATGCCTTACATGTACGCCCTGATCGCCCTGCCGGTGATCATGATCTCCAAGAAGATGAATCGCGGCCCGACCTTCATGTTCTACACCGTTCTGGTGGTGATCGGCATGGCCTACAGCATGTTCGCCCTGCTGGGTTCCGGCGCCGACTCGCTGTACTGGGGCACGCTGATGATGGTGCTGACCATCCCGATGTATTCCTACGTTGCGCACAAGAAGGCCAAGAAAGGCGGAGAAATCCTGTTCGCCGGTGCCGAAGACGCAGCGTGAAACACCTGACTACTGACTATTTTCTGATCGCTTAACCTTTTATTTAGACGAGATACAAAATGCCACTCTCTATCGACAACCAAAACAAGATCGATGCCTTCTGGGCCTACTGCGTAAAGAACCAGTACTTCAATCTGGGCTACCCGGAATCCGCCGACTTCGATTACGGCAATCTGGAACGCTTCATGCGCTTCTCCATCAACAACTGCGGCGACTGGGGCGAGTACTGCAACTACCTGCTGAACTCCTTCGACTTCGAGAAGGAAGTGATGGAATTCTTCGCCGACCTGTTCAAGATTCCATTTGACGACAGCTGGGGCTATGTCACCAACGGCGGTACCGAAGGCAATATGTTCGGTTGCTATCTGGCTCGCGAACTGTTCCCGGACAGCACCCTGTTCTACTCCAAGGACACCCACTACTCGGTAGCGAAGATCGTCCGCCTGCTGCGTATCAAGTCCCAGGTAGTGGAATCGCTGCCTAACGGCGAGATCGACTACGACGACCTGATGAACAAGATCGCCGCCAGCGGTGAAGAACATCCGATCATTTTTGCCAACATCGGTACCACGGTACTGGGCGCCATCGACAATATCGAGACCATCCAGAACCGCATGACCGCGGCCGGCTTCAAACGCAGCGACTACTACATCCATGGCGACGCGGCCCTGTCCGGCATGATCCTGCCCTATGTCGACACTCCGCAAGCCTTCACCTTCGCCGACGGCGTGGACTCCATCGGCGTGTCCGGCCACAAGATGATCGGTACCCCGATTCCGTGCGGCGTGGTCGTCGCCAAGCGCAGCAACGTCGACAAGATCTCGGTCGAAATCGACTACATTGCCGCTCACGACAAGACCATCACCGGTTCGCGCAACGGTCATAGCCCGCTGTTCCTCTGGCAAGCGATCAAGTACTACACCTTCGACGAACAGAAGGCCCGTATTGCGCATTGCCTGAAAATGGCCGAGTACGCCGTGGCCCGTTTCAACAAGGTTGGCATCCCCGCCTGGAAAAACGAGAACTCCATCACCGTGGTGTTCCCGGCGCCGTCCGAAGAGGTCTGGAAGAAACACTGCCTGGCGACCTCGCGCGGCTATGCCCATCTGATCACCACCGCCCACCATCTGGACACCTCGAAAATCGATGCGCTGATCGAAGACGTGGCGGCCGATGCCGGCAAACGCCATCAGGCGGCATAAGGAACAGCTGTCCTGTACTGACGGATTGACTAGGAAGATGTTGTCATTAGGGACAGCCGGGAACCCCCTCCCGCTGTCCCCTTTTTTTTGCGACGCCTTGCGCTGGATCAGAGATGTTCCGGGCGGGATGCGGTTCAATGCCGCCTCTCCGGAAAACTCCGGCTCCACTGCCCGCGTCGCTCAGGAGATAGTCATGAGTACGATTCAATCCATCCGCGGCATGAATGATATCCTGCCCGAGGATGCCGGTAACTGGCAGTGGCTCGAAGCCATCGTCAGGCGAGTCACCCACCGCTACGGTTATCAGGAAATCCGCCTGCCCATTCTCGAGCCGGTTGCCCTGTTTCAACGCGCGGTCGGCGACTCGACCGATATCGTCGCCAAGGAAATGTATGATTTTCATGACAAGAGCGGCGACCATATCACCCTGCGTCCCGAAGGCACCAGTGGTTGCGTACGGGCAGTGATCGAACATGGTCTTTGCCACAACCGTACCCAGCGGCTGTGGTATCAAGGCCCGATGTTCCGCTACGAGCGACCGCAGAAAGGCCGTTTCCGCCAGTTCAACCAGTTCGGGGTGGAAACCTTCGGCATGGCCGGAGCCGATATCGATGCCGAGCTGATTCTGATGATTCACGACATTTTCCGTGAACTCGGACTCGGCGAGCATGTTCGCCTCGAACTCAACTCGCTCGGCACCCCCGAAGAGCGTCGCGAGCATCGCAAGGATCTGGTCGCCTATCTGGAAAAGCATCGCGCGCTGCTGGACGAAGACAGCCTGCGTCGCCTGGAGACCAACCCGCTACGCGTGCTGGACAGTAAAAATCCGGACATGCAGGAAATGATCGAGGCAGCACCGAAATTGCTCGACTATCTTGCAGAGGAGTCCGCCAGCCATTTCACCCGCCTGCGCGCCTTGCTGGATGAAGCCGGCGTGGCGTATGTGATCAATCCGCGGCTGGTGCGTGGCCTGGACTATTACACCCGTACCGTTTTCGAATGGACCACGGAAGCGCTGGGCTCGCAAGGCACGGTGTGCGGGGGCGGTCGCTATGACGGGCTGGTGGAACTGTTCAGCGGCAAGCCCTTGCCGGCCTCCGGTTTTGCCTTTGGCATTGAACGTTTGCTGCTGTTGATCGAAACGGTCGGCAAGCTGGCACCGCCCAGCGACGCACCGGATGTGGTGGTGACCACGGCAACGGCCAGCCTCACGGTCGATGCCGTGCTGCTCGGTCGCGAAATCCGCCACCAGTTCCCGACGCTCAAGCTGCTCAATGACTTCACCGGCGCAAAACTGGCTCGCCAGCACCAACGCGCGCTGAAGAGTGGGTGTCCGCTGGTACTGACCCTGAACGAAGACAACTCGATCGGGGTGTGGGCTCCCGCCGATGATCAGCGCAGCACCGTGACCCGCGAGACCCTCGCGGGAACCTTATCGAAGTGGATGTTGAATCGTTGAGTTGACTGTCTCAACCGGGGCCGCTCCTGCGGTTCCGGTTCGTTTTGGTGTAGTAGAGGTATCCTGACATGCCCCGCAAAGAACGCCTGTTTATCGCCGGCCTGCCGCAGCTCATCTCGCTGCGCGGCAATAATCGCGAAACCCTGTTTGCCGACGAAGAAGACTACCGCTTCTTCCTGCAATGTCTGAAACGTGCCTGCGGCGAGTTTTCTCCTGCCTTGCACGCCTTTGCCTTGCTGGACACTCGCATCCTGCTGTTATTGAGTCCTCCCGACAAAACCTCGCTGGCGCGCTTCATCCAGCATCTGGGACGTTGCTATGTGCCCTACTTCAACAAGAAATACCAACGCAGCGGCGCCTTGCTGGAAGGCCGTTACCACAACTGCCTGATCGAGTCGCCCACCTACTTTCTGGTCTGCCAGAAATACCTGGAAACCCAGACCGGCCAGAATGGCGACTGCCGCTGGAACAGCTACCCGCTGCATGCCGGTGTCGAGTCGGTGAGCTTTTTGACACCGCACCCCAGTTATCTGGCACTGGCACCGGACGCGCCAAGCCGCGCGCAGCGCTATCGGCAGTTCATGGCCACCCCGCTGGGCAGTGCCTTTACCCTGCGTATCGAAGAATGCCTGCAGCAGAATTGCGTGCTGGGCACCCTGCAGTTTTGCCGCGAACTCGAAGAGCGGATTCATCATTCGGTACGGCCGCGTCACTCAGGGCGGCCACGCAAGCACTACCCGAACCGCTTGTCTTACTGGTCTAGCCTGGAACAGGAGGCGCATGATCGTTTTACCGGTTATGCCTACCGGGAAATCCGCCTGTCGCTGCTGGAGCAAGACACGCCGGATGAAGCCCTGTCGCCCGCCTTGCGCTCCGAAGGAACGCCGGGATGTCTGCGCGCGATTGCACCGCGGCTGAATCCGGACGACATCACCCGGGTCTGGTATCAAGGCCCGATGTTTCGCCCTCAGCACCTCGAACATCCCGGCATCGAACAATTTCACCAGATCGGCGCCGAGGCCTTCGGGGAAGCCGGTATCGAAATCGAACTCGAGCAACTGCTGATCCAGTACGACATGATTCGTCAATTGAAACTGGCACCGTTGCTGGAACTGCATTTGACCACCCTTGGCAGTCCGGCCGAACTGGCCAGCTATCAGGAGGCACTCCGCCAGTATTTCAGTCCCTTCTCCATTGTCTTGGGCGAGGAACGCCGCCGCTTGCTGGTCAGCCGTCCGGAGCAATTGCTGGTCAGCCCGCCGGAAATGCTCGCCGAGCTGGTGCATGCCGCACCGACCCTGCAAGGTTACCTGTCCCCCGAGTCCCGCGAGCGTTTCGAGACACTGACGGCCGCACTGGAACGAGCCCGGATTCCCTTTACCGTGACACCGCGACTGTTTCCCGAACGCAGTTGTTACAGCCACACCTTCTACGAATGGCAGACCGTGCATCTGGAACAACGCAATGTCGTTTGCCGGGGGGGACGTTACGACGAGCTGGCCCGCGAGATCGCTGGCTATCCCTTGCCGGCCGCCGGATTTGCCTTCATGGTCGAGCCCTTGGTGCAGCTCGCCGAAAACGCCCGGGTACTTCGGCAGGAATTCGCCGAAAAGGTCGATATTTCCATTCTCAGCGACTCGACCACCAATGTCCCGGAAGCCATCCGGCTTGGCAATCTGATCCGCTCGCGCTATCCCGGTCTTGCGGTATTCAACGACTTTTCCGGGCTGCGGCTGCAAAGCCGGATTGCCCGGGCCAAGAAACGGGGATCACGGTTTGTCATCACCCTGCATCAGGACAGCCAGCGCCCGATCGACTTGTGCGATTTCGAGACGGATTTACGCGCGCAATGCCGTGAAGACGAAGTCGTGGCACAACTGAAACGCTGGTTCAACTGAGCATCGGCATCGGGCCAGCGGTCTTCCCTACCGCCGGCCCGGCGGCTTGATCGTTTCTTGCAATCGCCCGGCTCTCCTTTCCCGCTAAGCTTGCGGCCACGATCAAGGAGAGCCGCCATGCGACTGACCACCAAGACCCTCACCATCACCCCGCCGGTCAAAAACGAGACAGGCCGCCGGGACAGCCGTCTGGCCACACACTTGACCGGTGGACGGCACAGCCCGGTCCGCCCTGCCGTCCGTCAGGTCGTGCACAGTAAAACCGGCGATGCCGGCTCATTGCAACGTTGTGTGGTGCTACGCACCTGGGTACCAGAAAAGAACTCGCTGGGTAATCATGGTCATTCGTGCATGGACATCACGCATCATCAGCGCCTGGTCATTAATCCTCTGGACGGCACCCGGAAAAAACAAAAAGCCGCCACACTGATCGACCTGACGCCGGCAAAAGATTTCTCCTTGTTCGACTACGTGCGCAGCAATAAACCCGCCTCCGGGGCGCAGTGCTACCAACAGGTCAAAATGGAGATGCTCCCGACACGCACGCAAATGCTGCTGGCGAAGAATATATTTCAGGCAACCGCCTTGCAGAAGCGCTATGGCAACCGTTGGGGACTCAGTGCCAACCACAAGGTCTACCTGCCACTTTGGGGTAGTACACGTAATATGGCATGCCCATCCGCGCCAGACCGATTCTTCCTGTTCGGCCTGGATGAAGCCGCCATGAGCCAGGCCTGGCATAAACGCATCGCGAATCCGCGCGCCCGCTACCGCTTGATCAGCACCCGCAACAATTGCGCCGGCGCGGTGCTGGAAGTCCTCAAGGAAGGTGGCTGCGCACAGTGGCTGGCGCCCCCCAAAGCCTGGTTCTATCACGACCCACGCTCGGTACATCGTTATGCAGTGGCCCTGCACGAAAAGATTCAGCAGCTTAACGAGCGCGCCGATGCCCTGATGCAAGCGGCACCAGCTGCAGCCGAAACACCAAGAGAAGAGCGCGCTTTGGGCTTGGTGAATAGAAGCCTTGGGCAGTGTCGCCACTCGTTGGACTATTCCGCGGTAGCCGCAAAAGTTCTCGAGTTACACGACGGTGGCTGGATGGGAAGCAAGGAAGCCGGCATTGCATTGCGATGCATTCGCACCGCCATGCAAAACCATGAGACTGAAATGAAAGCCGTACAAGGTCATGTCCCATGGAGCAGTGAGTAAAGACGGCAGTTCATGCGTAAACCCGGGTTCTGCAACCACTGGCGGCGATAGTGACTTCAGCGGATAAGGAGAGAAAAGGCCGGGGGTTAAGACCTCCCGGTCAATAGCCGGCTCACGCCATGCCTCGACAATGACGTAACCGAAAACAAGTCAAATCGGCAAGAACAGGTTTTGGGGATGGTCAGCCATCGGCTCAAAGCCGTAGCGTTGATAAAAATCGACTGACGACAACTTCGCATTAACAACAAGGCCAATACCACCGACCTCGCTGGCAATACGAGTCACCCGGTCAATCGCATCAAATAGCATAAGCTCGCCAATACCTTTTCCTTGATGGATTAATGCTGTCGCCAGCCGCCCAAGACGAAATACCGGAATCCTTGCAGGTAACCGTTTTCCGTATTGAAGCGGGAGATTAGCATTAATCAGCTCAGCCAAACTGATAGCATAAAAACCAAGGATTTCAGTAGATGTCTCGTTGGAGACGGAAACAAAAGTCGAAGAAACCCCCTTCTCCTTGTGCTGTCTGGCCGTCTGCTTCAACCAACCATTCAAATCTATATCACCGCAATCAAAACACTTCCTGTCATGCCTGTCGTTAAGCGGAAGTATCAGCATCATTTTTTAATCTCTGATAACGGGCTTGTGCACGAAGGAAGGCCTCATTACGCGGCGGCGGATTCTCAATCATTTCCAGCAGCCGCAACGATTCCCGACGTGTCAGAACAATCGTGGATTCGCTTTCAATGACCTTTTCAGCTTTTTCCAGAGCGGCTTGAACGACAAACTGGTTCAGCGTAGCGCCAACGAGGTCTGCCGCCATTTGCAGTTTTTCCTGCACATGGTCAGTGATTCTCGTGGTCAGCCGCTTCCCTGTTTGAGAGAGCATCTCTGCCTCCTTACTGGACGATGGGTGATGGATTACAGTATAGGTTAGTGGCGTCATTTTGTCGCCAATCGAGTGTCACTCGATGGGCCAGGCGTTTTTCCCTTCATTGCAAGATGCCATCTACTCCAGCGGATGCGCTGTCCAGAGATTTGCAGGATTCGTCGCACGCCACGGCCTACCAAGGCAGGCAAGCAACTGGTGCCCGATCTGCCCATGAGCTCACTCCCCGGCAGTTCCCGTTGCGGCACTCAGCCAGAGTACTTGTTCATGCCCAGATCTTCGATGAAGAACTCGTAATTATCGGCATTGACGACGGCCTGGTTGGGATGGCTACGCGCCAGTATCGCCGCACCGTCCCGACCATATGCGCCATCAATCACCGGCTTGGCCGCATTCGCTACTCCACTCACGGCAAACAGAACGAATATCGCATTGCGATGGTTTTCAGCATCCGCAACACGGCACCCTGCAGGTTTTCATGATTCATGCTCATCGTCATCTCCTGATATCAAATCGGCACAGGAGTCCGTCACGTAAACGGCTTATAGCACTGAACGTCAGGAAAACCGGCAGGTGCACTCCGAGCATCAGGCCAGCGCAATGCCAACGCCCCGCCACACGACGGTTTACTTCAGGTCAGGGGAAAACGGGATCCGGTAAATGGCTAACGACAGATAACGGTGAGGAGGTGATGGAAGCGTGTGGCGCGCTCATGATGGCAGGTGCAAGCCGAAGGCAATGCGGCGCACGACAGTCATGAAAAAAGGGGCTAGCGAATTTCGCTAACCCCTTGATTCTGATGGTGCCAATGAAGTGAATCGAACACTCGACCTACTGATTACGAATCAGTTGCTCTACCAACTGAGCTACATTGGCATCCAAACTGGCAAAAAAGCCTTGAGCAAATACGAGATTGATCAAGGCTTTTTTAAATTTGGTCGGGGTGAGAGGATTCGAACCTCCGGCCTCTACGTCCCGAACGTAGCGCTC
>JAGLBD010000039.1:0-5728 GCA_018260425.1 Pseudogulbenkiania sp.
GCGCAGAATCGTGTGGAGTTGCTCATGATACACCGCCTTCCCTAGCCCGTTGCATGATGCGTTTCATGCTTCAATTATCGCGGGATTCAGGCGACTTTCAATAGAACATGGTTTAATACACTTGTTATTTATAACTAAATATCCCTGAAAGCCTTACCTGCTAAGGGTTTTCGCGTAGCGCGGCTAACAAAATAATTGTCAAATGGGCGTGGTATTTTTACATCACGGCTTCATGATGGCAAAAAATTGCGCAAACCATTGTTTTTGAATGAGATTTTCAAGGCGTAGATGCTATATGGATGGAGTGTGCCAGGCGCGGCGCGCCGGGTGGTGGCGCGCCGGATAAAATGACCAGAATGATGGCAGGTTTCCCGTCGGCAATGCCGTCAGGAAGCCGTCGGACTTTCGCGGTTATCGGGTTGTGCCCTGGCCTCTGCCAGTTCGAGTCGACATGCCTGCCATTCGTCCTGCCAATGCTGGCAGCGCTCTTCGGCGGCGCCCAGTCGCGCCGAGGCTTCGATGGCGGCACGCCGTTCAACCAGTAGTGCGGCCTCGCTCAGCGCCAGAGCATCTTCCTTGAGTACCAATCGCTCGTTGATGCGTGCCAGCTCCTCGCGAAGTTGTTGCTGACGCTGTTCTGCTGCTTGCAGTGCCTCGCGGGCCAGTCGGGCGTCCTTTTGCTGCTGGTCACGGCTGGCATTCAATTCTTTCTCGAGTCGGCCGGCCTTGCTGCGCGCCACATCGATTTCCAGTAAGGCATGCCGCTCTGCAGCGGCCAAGCGCTCATCGGCGAGGCGCAGTGCATCACGCATCTTTTCCAATTCACTGTAAAAACGCTCCTGGCGCAGCGTGAGCTCGTTTTCCAATTGCGCTTCGCGCGATGCGGCGGCTTGCAAAGACTGTGACACCGCAGCCAGTTCGGCGTTGCGTGTTGCCAGCTGCTGTTCATGCTCACGCAGCGCCTGTTGCGCTTCGCCCAGTTGCCATTGGCAGTCGCTTAACGCCGACTCGCTCGCAGCTCGCTCCCGGTCGGCCTGTTCCCGGGCGTGTTGCGCCTGCCGCGCTTGCTCGGCGGCCTCCTCTCTGAACGCATCAAGCTCCTGCCCGGCCAACTGACGTGCCTGTTGCCACAGCGCGGCCATGGCGGCGCCCGCACTGTCACGCAATGCTTCCGGCAAGTCCGGGTGTTCAATCCGGGTACGGCTCTTCTCACGTAGTTCCAGCCAGAAGCGGTTCAGCGCCTGGGCCGGTGCACTCATGCTGCCTTTGCGCACTAATTGATAGAGCTTGTTAGCCGTTGGGGTTATTCCGTAGCGAAAGAACAAGAGTCCGCATACCTCACGGTACAAGAGCTGGGTGTCGCCGCCATGCTCGGCGCGAAGTGCTTCAACCGCAGCCAACAGCCCATCTTCATTGATCGGATCCATGTTTACGCCTCGCCATCGCTAATACTATTAATAATACTACGTATTATGTTGTATTTACAATTTTTCAGAATCAATTTTTGACATTATTGTTATACTGTCAAATAATTACGGGACCATGGCCAATACCCTCATCCCTGCACAGCCGGACACCCTGCAACTGCCCGTCCATCTGGATGGCAGCAACGGAACCAACCGCGCCCGAAAAAACCGCGCGCAACTCCGCGCCGACACCGATCGCGAAGCGATCCGCGCCTGGCTCGCCCGGGTGGCCGACACCCCCGCTACGCTGCAAAGTTATCGCAAGGAAGCCGAACGTCTTTGGCTATGGGCCACACTGGAGCGCGGTTTACCGCTCTCCTCGTTGACTCATGAAGACTTGCTGGCGTACCAACACTTTCTAACCGACCCGCAGCCAGCTGAACGATGGGTTCTGACCAAGGGACGGAAG
This sequence comes from Pseudogulbenkiania sp., assembly GCA_018260425.1. Lineage (GTDB taxonomy): Bacteria > Pseudomonadota > Gammaproteobacteria > Burkholderiales > Chromobacteriaceae > Paludibacterium. The sequence continues at coordinate 1,876 of JAGLBD010000039.1, forward strand.
CCGGCACGCCACTCGCCCGACTGGCGCCCGTTTGCCGGACCACTCTCGCCTGCCAGCCAACGTCAAAGTCGCGTCATCCTCAATAGCCTGTTCAACTGGCTGGTGACTGCCGGCTACCTCGCGGGCAATCCTCTGGCGCTGAGTCGCCACCGCTCAAAGCGCACCCCGCCACGCATTACCCGTTATCTGGAGGATCAGGATTGGCACTGCGTCATGAAGGCCATTTCCCTGTTGCCGGAAGGGACGCTGCGCGAAACTCGAACCAAGGCTCGGGCTCGTTGGTTATTCAGCGTGCTATACCTGACGGGGATGCGCATTTCCGAGATATCCGAACAGCGGATGAATGCTTTTTTCTGCAGGACGGACCGCGATGGCACGCGGCGCTGGTGGCTGGAGGTCACCGGTAAAGGCGGCAAAACCCGCCTGATTCCTGCAAACCAGGACGTACTGGACGCGCTGGGACACTACCGGATGCAGTACGGCCTGCCACCACTGCCCGACAACCGGGACGACCGACCTTTGCTCATGCCCTTGAATGGAAAAAATCACCCCCTGACGCGCAGCGCCACGCACCAGATACTCAAAGCCTTTTTCAACGAAGCCGCCCGACTCGCTCCGGTCGACATCCGCCCGCGCCTGGAAGTCGCATCGGCGCACTGGTTGCGCCACACAGCTGGCTCACGCATGGCCAATAGCCGGATCGATCTGCGCCACGTCAGAGACACGCTCGGTCATGCCTCCCTTACGACGACCAGCCTTTATCTCCACGGCGAAGACGATACGCGTCATGACGCGATTAATACCGGTCATCGACTTGACTGGCCGGAGTGATGCCAATTGCGTAAAATGCGCCAGCCGCTACATTTTCAATCATTCTGGCCATAACTCGATGAAACTCTGGATTATCGGACCGACGGGCTCCGGGAAAAGCTCTCTGGCACAGCAACTGGGCCGGGAACTGGGGCTGCCCGTTACCGAACTGGACGCCTGCTTTTGGGAGCCGGACTGGATCCCGGCCAGCCCGAATGTTTTTGTCGAGCGGGTTCGCCACGCCACATCACCCACAGAATGGATTGTCGAGGGCAATTACGGCGCCGCCGCCGACATCATTGCACCTCGGGCCACGCACATGATCTGGCTGGACTACACGCTTGGCACCACCTTCCCACGCTTGGTGAAACGTTGCGTAAGCCGCGCATTGCGCAAGACACAGGTCTTCGGCAACAACACCGAATCACTGCGCAACACCTTTCTGAGTCGCGACAGTCTCTTGCTGTATGCACTCAAGCACAGCCAACGCAACCGGGAGCGTCAATCGGGCTATTGGGAGGCGCATCACGGTGCCCGGATCAGGATTCAGCAGCCGAAATGCCGGCAGGCATTGACCCGGGAATTGCACGACTGGCTGCTGTCGACACAGGCCGCCGACGGCGACAACCATAGACATAGCTGAGTTCCATCAAAAATCCTGTCCAAATTACCAGTGCTAAATCAGGTAAAAACGATAGTATTTTAATAATCATGGTTTTATAATATTCTTTATCTTCTTCACCAAAAGGAGCCCCGTCGTGGGTACTGCCTCGTGTAAATGTTGGCCTGTCATGGCCAACCATGTTTAACGAGTCGGCTCGACAGGCTTCTTGCCCAGCGTCGGCTCAACGTCGACGCGATTTTGACCCCCCTGCGGGCCAGCTCGCTCCTTCTAACTTCTTCATGGCGGCATCAGCCCGGAGAGTTCGATGGTTTATCTCGAGAATACCCTTGCATTTCCGGATGGCGAAAACGCCACACCGACCCATTTGGCCCGCGCACTTGACCTGGTTCAACACCACAGTCTGGGCGAACACCCGGTCGCCATCGAAGGCAACCGTCTGGTCCTGCGCTTCTTCAAGTGCCGGCTAGGCAGTCACTTCACGCCGTCCGAAAACGGTATAGCCGTACGCGCCAGCGCCACGGCACAACTTCCGACCGGTCACGCCTTGCCCTATTCCACCCTGCAAGCCCTGGCCATGACCGAAGGCGCGCTGACCCGGCTGGAGCGACTGAGCCACAGCGTACATGCCGTTAACCATTTCATTGCCGCCCAATCCAGCCAGACACTGGAATTGGCCGTCAATCCGCGGCTGGCCACGCAAGCACTGACACCCCATGACGCACGCTTCTTCGCCCTGATGTCCAAACTTGGCATTGATCCGGCACGCATGATCGCTACCGTGGCCGAACCTCTGGAACCGGTCGTCGAGACCTTGCTGCGTGACCACTATCAACGCTTCGGCATGCAGTTTGAGCCCTCATCTTCCGTTGAAGACCCATCCGCCTGACCCGCTTGCGCGGCATTGCAAACACTCGCTTTCTCACCGGGCTGCCCATCACATTGGCAGCCCTTCGTCATTCCTGCTCCTGAAACACCCTGACTGACCGTTCGGTCAGCCTCAAGAACGATCGATCCCGCTGGCGGACTAAGCTGCACCACCCACCACCCGGACGTTATTTAATGCAAGCGTTGCGCACCCTAAGTCTGCTATTGGTCTGGCTGCTTGTTCCGGCCAGCCTCTCGGCCTCGCCCCACCCGCTTGCCACGTTGAACGACAACTTTGCCGAACTCGATCAGCGCATCACCCAGCAACACACCGCCTGGAAAGCCCCCTACCAACACGCCATCACACTCACCCACTCGACAGAGCCACAGCAAGCCTTGCCGGTCTTCGAGTCTTTGCTGGAAACGCTGGCCGAGCAGGAAATCCCCTTCTCGCGAGTCTATGCGCGCTACTTCACGCTGGCTGAACAGCTCAACGAGCGACCGCGCACCGCACGGTTCTTGCTCGACCTTTCCTCTCGTCACCCCACGCCATGGGTAAAGGGAGCCCTTCAGGAAACCCGGGCACGGGTCAATGGACGGGCACTGTCCGAGGCCTTCCTGGCCCGATTGGAAGCCCGGCGGGATCAAACCGGTTTGGCGGCTGACCTCGGCACGCTTTACAACGTGATCTGGCCGCATGGCTTCGTCGGCGCGGCACAATACAAAGCCGAGTTGGCGGAGACACTGATTCAGTCCATGGGTACGGGATTTGACGGCAGCGGCATCGAGCGTCTGGCAAACTGGCGCTACCGGCGCGAGACCGACCCGGTACCACCGGAACCGGGCATGTGGCAAACCGCGCTGGAGCAAGCTCTGCCGACCAAACAGCGCCCTGCCATCATCGGGGCCTTCAGCCAGTATCTGGCCGCACTGGTTGCCAGCAACCGGCTCGAGGATGGTGCACGTTGGGCACGGGCACGCCAGATGACCGGTGACAACAGCCCCGAGTTGTCGATGATAGTTGACCTGCTCGAAACCGCTCACGCCAGCCACAGTCAGTTCGAGAGCGCGCTATCGACAGTATCCGGGCTACGAAACAGCGCCCCCCGACAGCTTGCTTCTCGCGCTGACTGACAGCACCTTGCGCTATTCTGCGCTGTCACAGGGCTATCAACCGGCCGAGGCCGTTTTGATCGCCTTTGGACAACGCCATTCACACGACCCACGCATTCAGCGTGCCATCCAGTTCCATCGCTGGGTACTGGACAGTTGGGCCATGCGACCGGCGCGAGCAAAGCGCAGTACCCTGCCGACCGTGCATGTTACCGCTAGCCGGACGGGAGGCACTACCGACATCGGGCTGGCAGGAAACAACGCCAGACACCCCCAAAACCATCATTATGACCCGGCCCTGTGCACCAAACGCCATGGCGAGGTAGCGGCCACCCCCGTGGTAAGGGTGATGCCCAGACTGCTGCCCAAGGCAAAACCCGCCCCCAGAGCAGACAACGTCGCCACGGCGAAGCCATTGAGTAAACAGTTGGCTCATGAGGC
>JAGLBD010000039.1:5828-11260 GCA_018260425.1 Pseudogulbenkiania sp.
ACATCGACTATTTCCAGGACCGGCTCAGCGACTTCGAACCGGAACTCATCCCGATTTACCAGGAGCTGCGCGCCCGTATGGAGGCCGAGTTTGACTAACCCCGCGCCCGGTCATTATCGCTGCCCCCGAAAACAGGATATCCAGCCATGAAAGTCATTTGCCGTTCAGCTGAACTCACCTGCGAACAACGCGAAGAGATGAGCGAGCCAGACTCTACGAACCAGTATTTTCTGGAGGTTGGCAAAACCTATACCGTCATAGGCATCGGCTGCGGCGCCGGGGTCTTTGGCGGAACCGTACTGTTCCTGCCCGGCGAACATTACCTGTTACCTGTACCGCTGTGTTTATTCGATGTGGTCGATGAGCGCCCCTCCCGTTACTGGGTTGCACGAAAGAACAGTGAGCACACGTTGTCTCTGTGGCCGGTGGAGTTGCACATCGACTATTTCCAGGACCGCCTCAGCGACTTCGAGCCGGAACTGATTCCGATCTACCAGGAGCTGTGCGCCCGCATGGAGAGTGAATTCGATTAACGCGTATTAGAAACAGCAAGGGCCGGCTAGCTGCCGACCCTTGCTTTATCGACTCCAGACAGAAGCCGGATCCGCTTACTGCTTGACCGGCTGGGTCGGTGTCAGCACCATCACTTCTTCGTGCTGTTGTTGCGGGCGCTGCATGGCGTTTTGCTCTGCCGGCGCATCCTGGGACGGGATGCCGCCATTGACCGGGAATTGCTCGGCCAATTGTTTCACGGCATTGCTACCCAGGGACTTGGAGACCTCGGAGGTGATCTTGCCCATATTGAAGTGGACAATGGCACCCTCGCCACCCACCAATCGAACGTCCGAGCCCTCGCCCATGGCGCTGAAGCCTGCCTTGACCGCGAAGGTACGGGTATTGATCAGGCTGAAATCGGCAACCAGCTCCATGCTTTGCTGATAGGACAGAGTCGACGAACCGGGAATCGGATTCGCTTCTTTGCGGACATCAATGCTGGACACCGAACCAAACAAGACAAAGTCAGCGCCCTTGAAATCGCCACGCTTGATGCGGGCAATCACGTCGAACAGCTTTTCATTGTTTTTGGTCTGGGTGTAGGCACGCCCCTGCACCAGCTGGTAACGGCCGGACTTGAGCATTTCACCTTTGATATCGGCAGTGAAGTGACGCAGTTCGCCGCGATCGATACGCACCTTGGTGCCTTCCGCTTCGAAATACTTGTCACTGGAGCTGGCCGCTACCGAGTTGCGGTTGGCATTGAGATTGGAACGGCTCGATGCTGCGACCACATGAAAATATTCCTCGACCTTTTCTTCATAGGCCAGATCCGCCACGGCAATCTTCGGCAACGGAGCCGCCATCACATTGCCCGCCATCCACAGGCCGGCAACAGCCCCCATTACGTGCTTCCACATAATTTCACATCCTGGTTAGGCCCCCGAAGGGGCCGTTGGAATCAACGACGCGAGGTCTTGCGGATTTCCTGCTCGTCGGCCCAGGCGATTTCACCGGTTTCGATGTCGATCAGTTCCAGGCTCAGCTTGTAGTAAACGTCCTTCAGGCTGGAAGACTTCTTCACGATCGAGGAAATGCTGCCTTCCAGACGATAGTCAGCACCAACCATCTTGCCGATTTTCTTGGTTTTGCTCTTGTCGTACATGCCCGACTGGTTCTGACGCATCAGTTCCTGGGTCTGGGTGTTCATGCCGGACACGTCGGCCACAAAACGTACCGAACCGCTCTTCATCAGTTGAACGCGGATGGACTTGGTGATTTCAGCGGTGTCGATATATTCGCTGGTTTTGTTTTGCACTTCGGACAGGGTCATGCGCTTGCCGCGAATGCTCGGCACTTGCGTCAACGAACGCGCCATACTTTCGGCCAGTTTCTGCAGGTCGGTCGAACCGAATTCATTGGTAACCAATTCCACGCCCTTGCTGTCGCCATAGCTGACGTTGTTGCCACCGATGAGCGGGGAGTTGGTGGAAGTACAACCTGCCAGCAAAGCCAGTACCAACGCCGGAGCGGCGACGCGGGAGAGGGAAACGATACGGGTCATGATAATCCTTTAAGTTATTTGAACGGGTTTACCGTGTTGTTCGGGCTTTGCAATTCGATGCGGAAATCCACCGCCTGCATGGTCGGCGCAACCGTCTGGATAGTCGAACGCTGTTTGCCATAAATCACCAGCGTCTTCCAACCCTCTTCACCACCGGTTTGGAAACCGCTGCCATCCAGCCATTTGAAACGGTAAAACAGCGTTTGATTAGAACTGGAGCCATTGGACAGTTCGGCCTGAATATTCAGGAAGTCATTACGCTTGACGACACGAATGGCCTCGACCTTGATGTTGTCCAGTTGTCCCAATTGCTCAATCTTGCTTTCCAGTCCGTCAGCCTGAGCCACGGCGGAAGCACCGAAGGACAGAGCGGCGATCAGGGCGGCTCGTCCGAGTGAACGGAAAATCATGCTTTTCTCCAAAAAAACCTCACGGCGTTACGATTTCACGACCTGCTGGCCAACCAGGCGCAGCGGCACGATGAGGTAACGAGCCGAGTCGGGAACCGAAATCGTGACATTGGTCGGTCCGTTAGGGGTCGGAACGGTGACGGTATAATCCCCCTTTTTCAAGGTGGTGCGTGCTACCGAAATATAGGCCGGCAAGGTACGCCATGAACGTTCGTCAGCCTGTTCTGTCAGTGCTGTCGCGGCAATGCCGGCCAGACCGCCAACAACGCCAAGCTTATCATTCAGTTCTTTCTGAGCAAAACCCTTCGCAACCGCTCGTACCGTACTACGGACAATGATCCCCGGCATTTCGTCGCGCAAGGCACGACGTGCCATGGCGTCAAGGTTGGAAATGGTTGCCAGTTGCACCGGTTTGCCATTGACCGAAAGATTGGCCGGCAGATAGGAGTTGGACGGACGGATGACCGGGAAAGCAATCTGGGTAAAGATGAACTGACCGCCAGCGAAGACCGGCAACGGAATGGTCATCGACGTACGGCCGGGAATGAACCCGCTTTCGACCACAAACAACACGTCGGTGCCACCGCCCTTACGGGACTTGCCGTTCATGCGGCTGTCCAGTTCTTTCAGACCTTGCTCAAGTACGGGGATATTGGGACGCAGCTCAATGGCTTTACGGTAGCCCGGTGCCGCCAGCGACTTCTCGCCGAGCGACTCGTAGACATAGCCGGCCAAATAATGGCTGAAGGCGCTCTGATAGCCATTTTTCAAGGCAACGACTTCTGGATCGTCCAGTGTTTCTACCGGGTAACCCTTCAGGTTTTTGAAGGTCGAGGTCACCTTGTTCTTCTTGGCGTCCTCTTCAACCTTGTCGTATTCCTTCTCGTTCAGGGAAGCGATCAATGCCTCGCGCTCATGGGTTTTCTTGATCTCGGTGCGCGCCCCCGAGGTATTGCCCATCTGCATGTGGTTCAGCGTCAGCATGGTGCTGAGCATGACCTTTTCGTAGTCCTCACCATCATAACGACGGATCTTGTCGTTCACCAATACGCTACCGACGGCTTCGCCGGCTTTGTTCAGGGTCAGGCGGGATTCTTCCTCCCAGGTACGAATTTTTTCATCCGCTTTCAACCAGGAGTCGACACTCTGCGGCAAATCACCCTTCAGGCGCAACAGCTCGCCTTTTTCCAGGAAGTACAGTAGATCCTTGTCATCACCGGTATTGTTTTTCTCTACATTGGCAAGCGCCTCATCGATCCGGCCTTGCTGGGCAACCGTCAATGTAGTTTGCATTTCCTGATGATAACTGCGCATGGCGCCACACCCCGTCAACGACAAAACACCCGCCATGACGGTAACAAGCCGCACTCCCTTAACCTTCATACTGCCTCCTGAGCACTTTTGAAATCAGCCTAGATTTAATGCATATATATTATGCTAAATATCGGGCAAATAACAAAACGGTACTTTGCTCTGAGGCAACTATTCACTTTTTCATTTGGCAGGGCTAAGAAATTTCCCTTTGCCCTGCCAAATGTGTATTAGTCGCGGAATACCGGACGCGTTTTCATCATGGCGGCCATGCCGGCTTTCTGGATATCGTCAGAAATCAACATGGCCGCATTCCAGCCGGCAACCTGATTCAAACCATCGGCGACACTGTGGTCACGCCCGTAGTTAAGCACTTCCTTGGTGCCGCGCACGGCCAAAGGCGCTTTGGAGGCGATCAGGGTGGCGCACTCCAAGGCGGCGGCCTTGACCGCGTCGCCATCCGGTACGACCCGGTTGACCAAGCGGAACGACATGGCTTCGTCGGCCGTGACGTCGCGTCCGGTAAGCGCCATTTCCCGAGCAATACCCTCCCCCACGACATGCGGCAAGCGTTGCAAAGTTCCCACGTCAGCCACCATGCCGACATCCACTTCTCTTACCCCGAACACGGCATCGCTGGAGGCAAAGCGGAAATCGGCGGCCAAGGCAATATCCAGACCGCCGCCCAGGCAGGCACCATGAATGGCCGCGATCACCGGCTTGCGACAGGCCTCCAGACTGGTGACACAGTCCTGCAGGTCAAGAATCAGGCGGCGCAGCTTTTCACGCATCCGCCCTTCGCACTCGTCCTTGATCCGCGCCTGCACCCCCATCAACATGGACAGATCGATCCCTGAACAGAAATGTTTGCCCTCGCCCTGCAGGACCACGGCGCGGATTTCCGGCGTGTCATCCGCCCAGCGCATCGCCGTACGTAACTCGCTCCAGCTGGCTTCATCCAGCGAATTGGCTTTGCTGGCCCGATTGAAGCTGATGACCGCAACCGCTCCGTGCTGCTCGACGTTCAGTGCACTGTAGTTCATCCCGATTTCTCCTCTGCTCATCACTGTTGTGGACGTTTTTTAGGAACCCATGCCCAGACCATTTCGCAACTGACCGGTTGCTCTCCGGACTCGTCGGTTACCGCCACCGTTACCGTGACATCGCCCTTTTCCTCGTTGTACATGCGCTGGATCTGCGCATCGTCAAGGGTGGCGACCGCACACATATTGCCTTGGGAGCGACGGGTATAGTTGACGTGCATGGATTTGAGCAGCATCAGTTTGTCATCGGGCACATTCATGCCGACCACAAATCCGGTCGCTGTTTCTGCCAACAGGGCCATCGCCGCGGCATGCACCCCCTTGATATGGTTCTGAACCTTGCGACGATTGCGCAGTGACACCACCAATCGCTGCCGGCTAACCTCTTCAAAGCGCAGGCCGGCGGTGCCGAGAAACGGCACGACCCGGCCAAACGCGCGCGTCAGGATAAACTGCCTCAAACCTTCTGGTAGCGCCTGTGTCCGGCCGACCAGGCGGCTCATGCTATTGCTGCGATACTCCATTCAGCCTCTCTCCTCGTGATGTGGTGTGAATCAAGCGACGCCCAGTGTGGCCCTGAGCTGTTTTTTTATATCGTGCAGGTAAACC
>JAGLBD010000039.1:11360-35470 GCA_018260425.1 Pseudogulbenkiania sp.
TCAAGCGACGCCCAGTGTGGCCCTGAGCTGTTTTTTTATATCGTGCAGGTAAACCGGATCCACCCGGGCCAATTGCAATGCCCCTTGCAAGGCGGCAAACAGCAACATACCAACGGTTTCCGGTTCACCCTGAAAGGTAAATACTCCCTGCGCACGTCCTTCACTGACGATACGCACCGCCCACAGCCGCATGGCTTCGATGAACACGACCGCTTCGCCCTGCATGTCTTCCGGCAAGGTATGAAATTCGGTGCTCAGCATGCCGCTCGGGCACACTTGCTTATCCTTTTCGTAATAGGATGAGGCGACCTCGAAAAAACGCTCCAATTGCGCGAGCATGTCTTCGCCGGAGCATGATTCGGCCAAGCGGTTGAGACGGCGGTGATAGCGCTGGATCAGGGCGACGCCCAAATCAGACTTTTTCGGAAAGTGATAATGAATGGCGGCATTGCGCACCCCCAGCACCGAACTGATGTGCTGGTAGCTGAATGCATTGAATCCCCGGGTCAGCAGCAATTCTTCGGCAATATCGAGAATGCGCTTGCGGGTATCATTTTGCGGATCGGTAGCAGGCTTCATGCGGCCAACTTTACTTACTGGTCAGTAAGGTGTCAATTTCCCTTGCCAATCCACGTCGCCAATGGTGTAGTTGAGGTATGATGGCTCGGTTATGAGCCCGAACGGGATGGGTAAATCAGCGCATGAAACTGAAATTCAGCAAGATGCATGGCCTGGGCAACGACTTTGTGGTCATTGATGGCGTCCGACAAACCGTTACGCTCGAACCCGACCGTATTCGTCAGCTGGCCGACCGGCATTTCGGCATCGGTTTTGATCAGTTGTTACTGGTCGAAGCGCCCCACGCCCAGGAAAACGATTTTCGTTACCGTATTTTCAATGGTGACGGTGGCGAAGTCGAACAGTGCGGCAACGGTGCCCGCTGTTTTGCCCGTTTCGTCACTGACCAGCGCCTGACCAACAAACTGTCCATCCGGGTCGAAACCGCCCGTGGCGTCATCGTGCCCGAGCTCAAGCCGGACGGACGGGTGGTGGTCGATATGGGCGTCCCGAAGCTGAACGCCGCCGACATTCCGTTCGTGGCTGACACCGATGCGGTCTCCCATACCCTGGATGTCGATGGCCAGGCTCTGGATATCACCGTCGTCTCCATGGGCAACCCGCACGCCGTGCTCCGTGTGGAAAACCTTGATACGGCCCCGGTTGCCGCACTGGGCCCGCTGATCGAACATCACCCGCGCTTCCCGGCCCGGGTCAACGCCGGTTTCATGCAGGTGATCAACCGTCACAGCATCCGGTTAAGAGTGTTCGAGCGTGGCGCCGGTGAAACACTGGCCTGCGGGACAGGCGCGTGCGCCGCCGTCACCAGTGGCATACTGCGTGGCTGGCTGGACCACAAGGTTCAGGTCGAAACGCGCGGCGGTCTGCTGTCCATCGAATGGGCCGGCCCCGGCACTCCGGTACGCATGACCGGGCCGACCGCCACGGTATTCACCGGTGAAATCGAAGTCTGACTCCCTATTTCTCAACGCTTGAGGACAACCGACATGCATAGTGACGACGTGCTTGCGTTTCTGGATCAACACCCCGATTTTCTGCAACACCATGCCGAGCGTTTCGGGCTCAAGGCGGTGCCGCAGGACCGGGTGGTGGTTTCGTTTGCAGAGCGGCAGTTGCTGGATCACAAAGACCGCGTCCGCCAGCTGGAGTCACGCTTGATGCAACTGGTTCGTCACGGCGAAGCCAACGACATCATTCAGGGCCGAAACCATCGCCTGACGCTGGGCTTGATGGCCGCCAAGGACTGCCGTGCCGTCATCGAAGCAATGGAGGCGGGTCTGAAAGAAGGGTTCGGGCTGGATCGCGTGGCCTTGCGGCTCTGGCTGCCCGAGGTAGAACAACTGGCCGCCGAGCACTTCACCACCCGCAGCGATGTCCAGTTGCTGACGCGCAATCTGTCCGGTCCCAGCTGTGGCCCCTACGTCAATGACGAAGTGATGAGCTGGTTCCCGGCCGTACCGGTATTGCAGTCATTTGCCCAGATCCCGCTGCGAGACCACAGCGGGGAAACCATTGGCTTGCTGGTGCTGGCCAGTGATGACGCGGCACGTTTCACCTTTGACATGCACACGCACTATCTGGCCCAGCTGGGTGAAATGCTGACCGCCGCACTGCAACGCACCCTCGACTGAGGATGCGTCTGACGGTCAATTGAAGGTACGATTCATCACGGCCGCCAAGCCCTGCACCTGTTCTTTCAACTGCAGGAATGCCGGTAGCGCCAGTGCAGCTTCGCTCGTTTCTGCACCCTGGGCCGCTATCGGCACCACCACCCCGTCCGCCCCGCAAGCCAAGGCCGCCAAGGCCAGCGATCCGGTCCTGTCTGCCCGCACAGCCTGACAAGCGGCTTCGGCAATGACCGGGAGATGGGTTTCCTGTTGCAACCAGACAATCCGCGAAACATCGAAATCGGCCGCGCCGGCATGACAAAACACAATACTGTGATTGCCGCCTGCTGCAATCTGTTCGGCCGACATCACCCATTCCTGCAGGCTGCTGTTACCGGCATTTCTCAGCACCACCAGCTTGTTGATCTGGCCGGCTTCCTTCAGTAACACCGGATTGGCTTGGGCAGCGGCCGATAGCTCCAGCACATCGACATCGGCGCCCAAGGCTTCTTCCAGCTGGGTGGTATCGGCGACCGGGCAGATCGACACCAGTCCGTGGGCTCTGGCAGCCGCGGCGAATGACGCATAGCCAGCCAGACCGGGACCCGCTGCGCGCCAGGGGTTGGCAACCTGCCGGAACAGGCCGGCACGCAGAAAATGGCAACCCGCTGCCTTGATATCGGCCGCCAAAGCATCGGCCATCGCGACGTCCTTCAGCAATGAGACCGCCGGCACCAGACTGTACGAATCCGGCCCGAGGGCGTGTCCGCGCACCCGGATAGCCTGGCGCTGCGGATGGGTGTCGCGAGCAACCAGCCGATAAGGCTTGAGCACCCGGATGGCCCGCTCGACCCCGGAGAGTTGCTCGAAGATCTCGCTATTCAAGGGGCGTTCATCCCCCATCGCCCCGATCAGGGTGCGCTCCACCCCGCGGGACACGTGTTCGACCATGCCTTCGGCCCGCAACCGTGCAATGACCGCATCCACTTCGGCGGCCGTGGCATGCGGTTTCATGACGATGATCATGCAGACTCCTTGTCCGACAGCATGCGTCCCAATGCAGAGACTGCTGCACAACACGCCGAAAAGACCTCTGCCGGGCTTGCCGAGCCGTACATATAGGCCGGCACCGAGATCAGGCGATATTGGTCATCAATGCACGGCTCATCGACCGCACACTCGACATGTTGCTGACCCCAGTGCTCAATGGCCTGCGCCAGATCCGCCCCTTCGGCGAGATGGCCAAAGGTCAGACGTGCACCGGATATTCCCGCATCACGGGCGGCGGCGCCCAGCACCAGCGGGGCCGCGCACAACGCAACGAGCGGTTTGCGCGCAGCAAGACAGGCACGAACAACCCGCGCTACATCGTCGGGAAGCTGCGCGGCTAGCCCCTCAAAAACAAAGGGCAGCAGGTTCTTGGCCGCACCGAATCCCCCGGGAAACACCACGGCGGCGACCTCGTCGCAATCCAGCGACGCCAGAGGGGTTACCGCACCGCGGGCAATACGCGCCGACTCGTGCAGGCAATGCCGTGTGTCGCCGCTCACCTCGCCGGCAAGGTGATTGATGACCTGCGCCTGAGGGCGGTCCGGGGCGAAACAGCGCACCGCAAAGCCCTGTTGCGACAAGGCGATAAGCAGACCGGCCGCTTCGGTGATCTCGCTGCCGTCATAGACGCCGCAGCCTGACAGAATTACAGCAACTGGTTTCATTCATGACTCCTTGCCGGAGGAAGGGGATCGACGCCAACGCGCCACCAGCCGCCGCAGCAAACGGGCGATGCCGCCACTGCCCCGGCCGTGTGACTTGATGGAACGAATAAGGGATTGAATGGCACGCCATGGCGCCAACGCACGCAGACGGCGATGCAAGATGGTTTTGAACCCGATGACCTTGTGATAGAGCCGGGCAAACCAATTCACCGTCATCAACTGGGGGCGGGTTAGCGCAAAAAGTCGCGCAACCAATGCCGTGCCGGCAATCTTGGCCAGGACGATCACGGCAATGCCCAAGATGGCATGCCCCGCCGCGACACACCACACGGCGGCTAATTTGACCGGCAACAGCAATACGCCCGGCACAAAAAACACTACCACCGCCATCCAGGGCGACAGCCGGGCAATCCGGGCCTCGAGTCGTGCCACCGGCGACCAGCGTGCCAGCCGGCCAGCCAGCGCGGCCAACTCGTCCCACGCCAACTCTTCGAACAGGATCACCAGCGCCGCCACGACCAACACCGGAAACAGCAGGATTCGTCGTAGCCGGCGCATCAGCTTTGCTTGCAGTGCCATGGTCAGGTATTCGACAAATCGATCCATTTGCTGACTTCACGGGGTACATGCCGTGAAAAGTACGTCATCAGCGCATCGATGCTGTCGACACAGTCGAATTGCTCGAGATTGCCGGGACGCACAAATCCTTCCCGGGCCGCATGTTGCGCAAGCGCCATCAGCGGATCGTAAAATCCTTCGGTATTGAACAAGGCCACCGGCTTGCCGTGCAAGGACAACTGCGCCCAGGTCAGGATTTCAAACAGTTCGTCAAAGGTACCGAACCCGCCGGGCAAGGCGACAAAGGCATCGGAAAGCTCTGCCATGCGTGCCTTGCGCTCGTGCATGGTCGCGGTCACGGTGAGATCGGTCAGCCCGGTGTGAGCCACTTCCTTTTCTTTCAGGAAGCCCGGAATGATGCCGGTGACTTCCCCGCCGGCCGCCAGTACGGCATCGGCGACAATTCCCATCAAGCCCACCCTGCCGCCGCCATACACCAGACGGATACCGTTGCACCCCATGAAATGACCCAACTCCCGTGCCGCTTCGGCATAGGCCGGACGCACCCCCGGATTGGAGCCACAAAACACGCCCAGAGAACGAATCATCATTACAGTACCGCCAAGGGATAAGAGCCCAACACTTTGACAAAGGAGGTACGCTCCTTGAGACCTTGCAATGCCGCCGCCACATTGGGATCGTCGCGATGCCCTTCGACATCGATGAAGAACACGTAATCCCACAGGCCGGCACGGGAAGGCCGGGACTCGAATTTGGTCATGGAGACACCATTGGCCGCCACCGGATCCAGCAGGTAATGCACGGCACCGGGCCGGTTTGGCGCGGCAACGATCATGGAGGTCTTGTCACGGCCGGTCGGGCCGACATCCTGATGACCCAGTACCACGAAACGGGTGGTGTTGTTCGGTTCATCCTCGATATTGCCGGCAAGGCGGGTCAGTGCGAACCGTTCGGCGGCAGCCTGCCCGGCAATCGCCGCGGCCTGCCCGTCGTCACAGGCCATGCGGGCCGCTTCGGCATTGCTGGCCACCGGAATGCGTTCCACGCTGGCCGGCAGGTTCTTGTTCAGCCATTCGTGACATTGCGCCAAAGCCTGGGCATGGGCATAGACCCGGGCCACGCCTTCCATGCCCTCGCGGTTGCGCAGCAAATGGTGATGAATACGCAGCACCACTTCACCGCAAATTCTCAGCGGGCTGGACACCATCAGATCTAGCGTTCTGCCGACCGAACCCTCCGTCGAGTTTTCGACCGGGGCCACCACATAATCCAGTGTGCGTGCCTCGACCAGACGGAAGGCTTCGTCAATCGATGCACAGGCGACAGTGCGGGCCGCATGACCAAAATGCTTGGTCGCCGCCAGTTGGGTAAAGGTGCCTTCCGGTCCCAGGTAGGCAATCGACAGCGGCTTTTCCAGTGCCAGACATTCCGACATCACTTCGCGGAACAGGCGCGCCACGGCTTCATCGGACAGCGGGCCGGGGTTGAGCTGCTTGATTCGGTCAAGTACCTGAGCCTCGCGCTCCGGACGGTAGATAACCCCACTGCCCTTGATCTCGCCAATGTCTCTGGCGTGACCGGCCCGGCGATTGAGCAGGGAGAGGATTTCGCCATCAATCCGGTCGATGGCGTCACGATGATGTTTGAGTTGCTCTTCTGACACGTTACTCGTCTTTCACAATAACAAATTGACCTTTGCCGATCGGGTATACTGCGGCCAGATAGCCGCTGGTGGCGTTCACCCTCTCGACAAAGGGTTGGCACTCCTCGGCATGCGAGAGTGCATTATCCATAACAACCAAGCCACCTGGACGCAATATCCGCTGGATATGAGACCAGTAGGACGGATAGGCGTGGCGATCGGCATCGAGAAACACGAAGTCCGCCGGGCTACTGTCCTGAGCGGCCAGCCAGACGCCTGCGTCCTGACACTGTAAGGTTACGCAGTTGGACAGCCCCATGGCAGCCAGATTGTTGCGTGCTTCATCCTGCGCGGCCGCCGAAATATCCAGCGAGGTGACATGACCTTGATTGTCGCGGGCGGCAAGCGCCAGCCACAGGGTCGATATGCCATTGGAGGTACCGACTTCGACAATGCGTCGGGCGCTACTGGCTTTGACCAGCTGGTAGAGAAAACGCCCGGTATCTTCGGTGATATTGCGCCGGGTCACGACACCGGGGCCGGCCGCGCGATCAAAGCTGACGCCTTCCTCATGAAGTGCTGCCAATGCTTGCAACTGCAATGCCGTAACCATCCCCTTCTCCTTATCCGCGTGTCCCAGTCTATCCTAACCGGCGTCGCGACATAAAATCCAGTCGCAGCGGTCATTCAGCGACACATGGCAAATACATTACCCAGTTCGACGACAAAATCTGCCTGCAAATAGGCCAGAAACAGTGCCGTAAGCAGTCCTGCCACCACCAGGCCGGTGGCCAAGCGTCTCATAACGCCTCCTCTTCGGCCAATGCCGCAGGGGCCTCACTGACCGGCAGGTTGGCCAGACAGGCCAGCAGCCCCAGTGCTATCGCGATGCCCCAGACCAGATCATAGGAGCCGGTCATATCATAGAGTTTACCGCCCAGCCACACCCCCAGAAAACTGCCCGCCTGATGGGAAAAAAACACCGCCCCCGACAACAAGCCAAGATGGCGCACCCCGAACACGTTGGCGATCACGCCATTGGTGAGCGGCACGGTCGCCAACCACAAAAAGCCGATCGACGCGGCAAACACGGCAACGGACCACGTACTGAGTGGCACCAATAGAAAAACGCTGATGATCACACTGCGTGACAGATACAAGCCGGCCAGCAAATGCGGTCGCGAGTAGCGATTACCCAACTCGCCGGCCATGAAAGAGCCAAAGATATTGAACAGGCCGATCAGCGCCAGCGCCAGACTGGAGGTGCTGCCGGACAGGCCGTGGTCACGCAGGTAGGCCGGCAGGTGCACACCGATGAACACCACCTGAAACCCGCACACGAAGTAACCGGCCATCAGCAAACGGAACCCCCGTTCCCGCCAGGCCAGCGCAAAAATCCTCGCCATGCTGCGCAACAGCTTGTGTTGCGGGGCAGCGCGTTTGGCCGGATCATCGAGCCGTTCGATGGGACGGGCCAAGGGCAGACACAGCGCAATCGCCCCCGCCAGCATCAGCAATGCCGGCATCCAGCCAAAGGTATCGATCAGGCCGCGTTCGAGCGGCACCAGGGCAAACTGGCCAAACGAGCCGGCCGCCGAGGCGATGCCCATGGCGCGGGAACGATGAAGCGGATCGACCGAGCGGGCAATGACCCCGAAAATCACGCTATAGGTGGTGCATGACAGTGCCAGCCCGATCAACACGCCGGCCGCCAGCGAGAACAGCAGCGGCGTTCCGGCTTGCGTCATCAGGGCCAGTCCGGCCGCATACAATAGCGCGCCAACGAACAAAACCTTGCCCGGACCTTTACGATCGGCCAGCGTGCCGGTAAACGGCTGGGCAATACCCCAGACCAGATTTTGCAAGCCCAATGCCACGGCAAATACTTCACGTCCCCAGCCATGCGTAGCACTGACCGGCGCCATGAAAAAACCGAAGCCATGCCGTATGCCCATTGCCAGAGAGAGCACGATGCCGCTGACCAGCAACAAACGAGACAGACGGGATGGATTCATGCAACGGCTCCAGAGTATTCACGGCACGGTGGTGGATGCTTCAGTGTAACCCAGAAGACCGGGTTCGGCGCCCGGTGGCGCGCAGACAAAAACAGGCTGCGTTCCCGGGGAAGGCAGCCTGTGTGCATGACGTGCGGTGGATCAACCGTTTTGCCGGGCAAAATCCTGCATAAAGCTGACCAGCGATTTCACGCCTTCGATCGGCATGGCGTTGTAGATCGAGGCACGAATGCCACCGACCGAACGGTGCCCTTTCAATTGCACCAGCCCGTTGCGCGCCGCTTCGCGCAGGAAGGTCTCTTCCAGCGCCTCGTTGCCCAGCCGGAACACGGCATTCATCGAAGAGCGGAACGGCGACTGGATATGCGTGGTGTAGAACCCCTCGCTGGAGTCAATCGCGTGGTAGAGCAAGCCGGCCTTCTCGGTATTGCGGGCCGCGATCCCCTTGACGCCACCGTGCGAGGCGATCCATTTGAACACCAGACCGGAAATGTAGATGGGCCAGGTCGACGGGGTGTTGTACATGGAGTCGGCATCCGCATGGATCTGGTAGTCGAGCATGGTCGGCGTCGACGCCTGGGCACGACCCAGCAAGTCTTCGCGGACGATCACCACCACCAGCCCCGACGGGCCGATATTTTTCTGGGCACCCGCGTAAATCAGGCCAAAACGGCTCACATCCACCTCTTTCGACAAGAAGTCGGAAGACATGTCGCACACCAGAGGCACCTCGCTGTCCGGCACCCAGGGGAACTGCAGGCCGCCAATGGTTTCATTCGAGGTGTAGTGCAAATAGGCCGCGCCAGGGTCACGCTTCCAGCCCGACTGATCGGGCACACGGTCAAAACCGGTGTCCTCGCTGCTGGCCACCACGTTCACCCGGGCATAATGCCGGGTTTCCTTGATGGCGAGCCGTGACCAGTGACCGGTATTGACGATGTCCACCGAGGAGCCCTCGGGCGCCAGGTTGAGCGGAACCATGGAAAACTGTTGCGAGGCGCCGCCCTGCAGGAACAGCACCTTGTAGTTGTCCGGGATCTGCATCAGGCTGCGCAGGTCGTGCTCGGCGTCATGGATGATCTCCATGAACTCCTTGCCGCGGTGACTCATTTCCATCACGCTCATCCCGGAGCCGTGCCAGTCCAGCAATTCGCTTTGCGCTTCGGCCAGCACTTCATGGGGGAGAACGGCGGGTCCTGCAGAAAAGTTGTACACCTTGGCCATGGACATCCTCAATTTTGGTGAATCAGGAGGCAGTGGTAAGCAGGAAGTGGGCACGAGCGACCGCCACCGGGCGCGACGGATCGTCTTGCCAGGCTTCGATCAGGACATGCGCCACCCGTTTGCCCTGCTTGGTGATTTCGCAGCGGGCATACAAGGTCTGTGGGCGACCGCTACGCAGATAATCCAGTGAAAAATCGACAATCTTGGGGGTTTCCAGCGATTCGCGATTCCACATCAGGTGAACCTGGGCGGCAATTTCGAGGTAACCGCCGATCAGGCCGCCATGCAATGCCGGTAGCGTGGTATTGCCGACATTACGTTCGTGGAATGGCAGGCTGAACAACAACTCACCCGCTTCGTTTTCCCCGAAGGTCATGCCCATCATGCTGGCGTAGGGAATGGCTTCAATGATGTCATCGAAGCGCTTCTCGTCACGCAACGCCAGAAAACGCTCCATGTAGGCGCTCATTGCTCCGCCTCCGGCAGCATGGGTTTCGGGTTGGAAGCACGCATGAAGGTTGCCACGCCGTGCGCGATCGGGTCAGCCGGATCATCGTGATAGCACACGGCCCGGGTGAAGGCGATCTGGCTGGCCAGACGGTAACATTCGGCCCGGCAGTGGATCGTTTTGCCGGGTGTCGCACTTTTCAGGTAATCGATACGCAAGTCCAGTGTTGCGATGGTTTCGAATTCCGCCAGTTGGGCGGTCACCGAAATCGCACTGGTGGTGTCCACCAGCGAGGTAATCACCCCGCCGTGGACCACACCGGTCACCGGATTGCCGACCAGGTCTTCGCGCCAATCAACGCAAAGCACCGGCCGGCGTCCATCCGTTCCGAGATAGCGGAAACCCAGGGTGCGGGAGTGAGGCAAGGAAACGAACAAGTCGCTCATGGCCTCCAGCACCTCGGGATTGACCGGTGTCGGGGTCATGCCTCGCTACCCTCCCCGCCCTCGGCTGCCGGCGCATCGCCAGCCGCGTCGGTGTCGTCACCTTCCAGCGTGTCGTCAAGCTCTTCGACGGCTTCGCTTTCGGCCACTTTTTCCAGACCGATCAGCTTTTCGCCTTCGTCGAGGTTGATCAGACGCACACCTTGGGCGGCGCGGCCCGTTTCACGGATTTCCGCGACACGGGTACGGATCAGCACGCCACCGGTGGTGATGAGCATGATCTCGTCGCTTTCGCTCACCAGCGTCGCCGCAACCAGTTGGCCGTTGCGTTCGGAGGTATCGATGGCGATCACGCCCTGCGTGCCGCGATGGCTCTTGCGATAGTCGAGGATCGGAGTGCGCTTGCCGTAACCGTTTTCCGTGGCGGTGAGCACCTGGTCCAGTTCGCTTTCGGAAACCAGCAAGGAAATCACGCTGGCGCCTTCCGGCAAGTCCATGCCTCGCACGCCACGGGCGGTACGCCCCATTGCCCGTACGTCGTTTTCGTCAAAGCGTACTGCCTTGCCGAGGTTGGAGAACAGCATGACCTGATGTTCACCACCGGTCAGGGCGGCGCCGATCAGGTTGTCGCCATCATCCAGGTCCAGCGCGATGATGCCGGCGGTACGCGGACGGGAGAAGTCAACCAGAGCGGTCTTCTTCACGGTGCCTTGCGCCGTGCACATGAAGACGAACTGGTCCGGACGGAACTCCTTGACCGGCAGCATGGCGTTGATTTTCTCGCCATCGGTCAGCGGCAGCACATTCACGATCGGCTTGCCGCGACTGGTGCGACCGCCTTGCGGCAGATCGTAAACCTTGATCCAGTAGCAACGTCCGCGGGACGAGAAGCACAGCACGTAATCGTGGGTATTGGCCACGAACAAGGTCTCGATGAAATCGTCTTCCTTGGTGGCTGCCGCTTGCTTGCCGCGACCACCACGACGCTGGGCGCTGTAGTCTTCCGCCGGCTGAGCCTTGATGTAGCCGGTATTGGACACGGTCACCACCATGTCTTGCGGGGTAATCAGGTCTTCGATGTTGATGTCGCCACCAAACGGCTCGATTTCCGAACGGCGCGGATCGCCATACTGGTCGCGTACCGCGATCAACTCGTCGGAAATGATCTGATTGATGCGTTCCGGCTTGGCCAGAATGTCGATCAGGTCGAGGATCACATCCATGATCTCGCGGTACTCGGCAACGATCTTGTCCTGCTCGAGGCCGGTAAGGCGCTGCAGGCGCAGATCCAGAATGGCTTGAGCCTGGGTTTCGGACAGACGGTAGCCGGTGCCGGTGAAGCCCAGCCCTTCGGCCAGACCTTCCGGTCGTGCCATGGTCTGATCCACGCGCGACATCATTTCTTCAACCAGCGTGGAGCGCCATTCGCGGGACAACAGTCCGGCCTTGGCGACCTGCGGGTTTTCCGATGCCTTGATCAGGGCGATGATTTCATCGACGTTGGACAGCGCAACGGCCAGACCTTCAAGAATATGACCGCGTTCGCGGGCTTTCTTGAGTTCGTAGATGGTGCGGCGTGTCACGACTTCGCGACGATGGCGCAGGAACTCTTCCAGAATCTGCTTCAGGTTCAGCAGGCGCGGCTGGCCATCGACCAGTGCCACCATATTGATGCCGAAGCTGTCCTGCAGCTGGGTCAGCTTGTAGAGGTGGTTGAGCACCACTTCCGGCATTTCGCCACGCTTGAGCTCAATGACCATGCGCATGCCCGATTTGTCGGACTCGTCGCGCAGGTCGGAGATACCCTCGATCTGCTTGTCGCGCACCAGTTCGCTGATACGTTCGAGCAGACGGGCCTTGTTGACCTGGTAGGGCAGCTCGTCGACGATGATCGCCTGACGGTCGCCGCGACCGATGTCTTCAAAGTGGGTACGGGCACGCATGATCGCGCGACCACGCCCGGTACGGTAGCCTTCCTTGATGCCGGCGGTACCGTAAATGATACCCGCAGTCGGAAAGTCCGGAGCCGGAACGATGTCGATCAGCTCGTCGATGGTGATGTCGCTATTGGCGAGCACCGCCAGGCAGGCGTTGACCACTTCCGGCAGGTTATGCGGCGGAATGTTGGTCGCCATGCCGACGGCAATGCCCGAGCTGCCGTTGATCAGCAGGTTGGGAATGCGTGCCGGCAGGATCAGCGGCTCGTGTTCAGAGCCGTCGTAGTTGGCACCGAAATCAACGGTTTCCTTGTCGATATCGGAGAGCAGTTCGTGGGCGATGCGTGCCATGCGGATTTCGGTATAACGCATCGCGGCGGCGTTATCGCCGTCGACCGAACCGAAGTTACCCTGACCGTCGATCAGGGGGTAACGCAGGCTGAAATTCTGAGCCAGTCGCACGATCGTGTCGTAGACAGCCGAGTCGCCATGGGGGTGGTATTTACCGATAACGTCGCCGACGATACGCGCCGACTTCTTGTAGGCGCGGTTCCAGTCGTTGGACAGTTCGTGCATGGCGAAAAGCACGCGGCGGTGAACCGGCTTGAGGCCGTCCCGGACATCAGGCAGCGCACGTCCGACAATTACGCTCATTGCGTAATCGAGATAGGAACGGCGCATTTCCTCTTCAAGGCTGATCGGAATCGTTTCCTTGGCGAAAAGCTGATCGGTCATAGGCAAATGCTTATCTTGTTTTATTGGTAAATGATCGTGATTCTACCACGACACGCAGTTTCTCGCATGGTACTGAACAGCGGATCGACGCTGACGCAAAAAGGGCCGGAAGGCCATGAAAGCCGTCCGGCCCCGCCAGTCAGCGTGCCGATATCTGGTAGCGCTTTTCCAGGGTAGCGATACCCCAGGCCATCAGCATGGTCAAGGCGAGATAGAGGAAGGAAATGGCCAGGTACGGCTCCCAGAAACGGGAGTACACCCCGGCCACCGTTCTGGCGGCATATGCAAGTTCAGCCAGACCAATGGCCGAGACCAGCGAACTGTCTTTCAACAGCATGATGGCCTCGTTGCCCAAGGGCGGTAGCATGCGGCGGAACGCCTGCGGCACCACCACAAACTTCATCGCTTGCGGATAGCTCAGGCCCAGCGAACGCGCCGCCTCCATTTGCCCCTTGTCGATCGACTGGATCCCCGCCCGGAAAATCTCGGTGATATAGGCACCGGCATTCAGGGTCAGCGCCAGCAAACCCGACATGAACGGGCCGTAATCCTGGCGCAGGTGACGGGCGGTTTCGCCGGCGATGAGCAAGCCGTTGTCAGGCGAAACCAGCAAAGGCATCAGTGCATAATGCACCAGCATGATTTGTACGAATAACGGCGTACCCCGAAAAAACGTGACATAGGCGGTTGAAGGCAACTTGACGCCGAAGCGCAGAAATACCTTGAGAGGACCGTGACGGGCGTCGGCCAGGCGCGCCATCCCCATGAACAGCCCGATCAGCGTACCGAACACCACCGCCAGTATCGTCATGCCTATCGTCATTTTCAGCCCGTCGACGAACAAGGGCATGTACTCTGTAATGATTCCCCAGCGCAAATCCATATCTTTCCCCCTGCGCGAAACAAAACGGCCCGCCAGTCATGGCAGGCCGTCCTTGAACCAGCTGCCCGATTACTTGGCTCCGAAGTACTTCTTGTAAATATTGTCGTAGGTGCCGTCGGACTTGATGGCTTTCAGGCCGGAGTTAACCTTGTCGAGCAAGGGCTGATTGCCCTTTTTAACCGCGAAACCATACTGTTCGGCAACGAAGTTCTTGGTATCTTCCACGGTGGAAATGCCATTGCCCGGGTTGTTTTGAACATAGTTCACGACAACACCGTTGTCACCCACCGCAGCCTGCACCCCACCGTTCTCGAGTTCCTTGAGCGCCAGCGGCATGCTTTCGAAGCGTTTGATGTTGGGGCTGGTCTTGCCCAGCAGTTTTTGCACGACTTCATCACCGGTCGTACCGGTCTGTACGGCAACCTTCTTGTTTTTCAGGTCGTCGAAGGTCTTGATATCGGTCACGCCCTTGGCCACCGCGATCAACTGACGTGCATCGAAGTACGGGTCGCTGAAATCCATGGATTTGCGACGCTCATCCGTAATGGTGATGGCCGAAGCGAGGATGTCGCGGTCACCATTTTGCAGTGATTGGAAAATACCTTCCCAAGGAGTATTGATGAATTTGACTTTCAGACCGCTCTTCTCGGCGGCGGCCTTCAGGACTTCCACATCGAAGCCGACGACTTCCTTCTGGTCATTCTGGAATTCGAAGGGGCGATAGCTGGCGTCACTGCCCACCACGATCTCTTTGACTTCGGCGGCTGCGGCAGGGGCGCTGCCATCGGCAGGGGCGGCGGCTTGTTGGTCGGACTTCTGGCCGCAGGCAACGAGGCCGAAGCTTGAAGCGATCAGCACGGCAAGCAAGGTTCTTCTGGCGAGTTTCATCCTCAGGATCTCCGATTCTGTTCTAGTTTATGCAGCGCGTCTTGTTGGCCCACGCCTGCATGCTAATATAACGACCGGACATGGCTCCTACAATACTCAAATTGATTAAGATTCTTTACAAGAGGACAGCGCCTTACACCATGAAGATCCATCTTCCTGCCGTGGCACTCCTGTGTGCCGCCCTTCTCGTGCCTGCTTCGGCGGCTTTCGCAGAAAACGAAGACATGCCGCTGCCGGGTGACGTACAAACTGCTCCGGCCGTGCAGCACCACCTGAACACCCATGGCAAAAAGCTCGCAGCCCCGAAAGCGGCCGGAAAAACGACCAGCGTCAGCACAAGCAAACACACCGGCAAGCGCAAGCTGTCCCGCGCCAAGACCCACCGCAAGGCCGTCGCTGCCAAAGGCCACAAACCCCGTTCGGCCAAACACGCCGCACCGTCGCCCAAGGGCAAAAAACACCACAGTGCCGGCAAGGCACGCAAGCACGCCAAGAAACATTGAGCGATGCCGGCTACGAAAAACGGGCCTGACGGGCCCGTTTTCATGCATGGCTATTTAATGATGTGTCCGCCTATGCGCCGCGAAACCCTTCCGTCAAGGCCTTGAGTTCTCGTGACATGGCGGTGAGTTGCTCCGCCTCCTGAGTCACGGCTTGCAGAGTCACATCGTTTTCCCGGGCCAGCCCGGTGATGGATGCCATGTTTGCGGCAACACCGGCCGCATCCTGCGACTGCTGCGCCAACGCATCCCGGCATTCGCGGGTCGAAGCTTCGACGCCGCGGCATGCGGCATGGATGCTCGCCAGACTCTCTTCCACCTCGCGAGTACGTTGCACATTGTCGTTGACGCCGGTCGTTGCGGCCGACATTTGTTCCAGCACCTGCGCGGTTGCGCGCTCGACATCCGCCAGCGTGGCAAAAATGACCGAGGTCGAACTGGCGGTGCGCTCGGCCAGCTTGCGCACCTCATCGGCCACCACCGAGAAGCCTCGCCCACTCTCTCCGGCCCGGGCCGCTTCGATCGAGGCATTCAGCGCCAACAGATTGGTTTGTTCGGCAATGTCGCGAATACTGCCCGACACCTGGCTAATGCCATGAATGGCTTCTGCCAGCATGGTCAGGGTGTTGGCCGCGCCTTCCACCATCTCGACCACCACCTCGTTGGCCTGACTGGCCGAGCGCATGCGCCCGAGACCTTCTTCACTGCAGGCCAGCGAGTCCGCCGCAAACCGAGCCGAGGCACGGGTGGCATCAGCAATGGCCGTCGCCGACCCTGCCAGGGATTGCAAGGTATCAGAGATATCCTGCATGGTGGCAGATTGACGGCCGGCGCGAACCTCAAGGTCATTGGCACTGGCGCTGAGTGCGCCGGATTGTTGGCGGAGATTGATGGACGATGCTTCGATATCACTAAACAGTGCCAGCAAGCGGATACGCATCGACTCCAGAGCGACCAGCGCCCCGGTAAATTCGGCCGGACTGCGAGTATCCAGCGCGACGGTAAACTCGCCCTCGGACAAACGGGTGAAGGCGGCTTTCAGTTGGCCAAGCGGCTTGGTGATACTGCCCCGGACCCAAGCAGCCAGTCCAGCCGACACGGCCGTCAGCCCCGCCAGCAGCATGCCGCGCCCGAGTCGGTCGTCAACATAGACCATTGCCCCGGCCAGTACCAGTTGCGCCGCGATGCCTACGGTCAAGCGGCGACCGACCGACAGTTGGTCTGGTTCGCTTGTCACGGGAAACGTCTTTTCGCCACGCTGAACGGCGGCATACAGGGCACTCGCCTCACGCATTTGCGCTTCGCTTGGCGCGCTGCGGATCGATACGTAACCGGTAACACGCCCTTTATCCGTTAGCGGGGTCACATAGGCATCCACCCAGTAGAACGCGCCGGAACGTGTGCGGTTTTTTACGAGCCCTTGCCAGGGGCGACCGGCTTTGAGGGTTGTCCAGAGATCGGCAAACGCGGCGACCGGCATATCGGGATGCCGGACAATATTGTGGGGTTGTCCCAGCAACTCCTCTTCCGAGAAGCCACTGATACGGACAAATGCCGAATTGGCGTAGCGGATTTGTCCTTTAAGATCAGTGCGTGTCACGACAGGCTGGCCAGGCGAGAGAAACACCTGCTCCTGCGTGACGGGTTGATTGTTGCGCATCATGGTTTCCGGTGGGCCCCTGATTCAGGGGCATGCTGCCGGCAACAGGCCAAGCCGGCAGATCAAGCAGGTATTGTTATTATGCCAGAGTAATTTTACCCGCTTGATAACCATCGAGATAGTGTGAATACTAACAAATAGCGAAACAAGCCCGGGGCGCACGGTTGAAACACTTGCAAAGAAAAAAGGATTCAAGCATAATCCGCCTTCTTCGCCGGTGTAGCTCAGTTGGTAGAGCAGCTGACTTGTAATCAGAAGGTCGAGGGTTCGACTCCTTTCACCGGCACCAATACCAAAAAACCGGACTGTTCACAGTCCGGTTTTTTCACGTTTAGTCCACTAGATTTGCTCAACTCAAGGCTTTCGTCCGCAAGAATGACGGCACGAGCAAGCCCACCCTCTCACGCACCAAACCATTCACTCACGCCCCTAGAACCAGTCCCTCAAGTGATGAGGCTTCTGTCGCGTGAGAAATGTGGAATCACATTGCACGTGACGTGACGTCCCTATCGAAGATGGCTCCGCACCCAGCGGATGACATCCTAATTTCTCAGAAAACGATCAGGAGAGTGTCATGCCTTATATTCCCCCGGCTCAACGCAAGATAAATGCGGCATTAGCCTTGTTGGCGAGTCCGCCCGCTTATGACCCAAATCCAATCTTTGCCAAAGTTCCACCGGAAGGATGGGCAAGTGCAGGCTACCAATTCACCCTTACCGTTCAATGGAGCAACGTAGCCGTTGACGGGCTGGATCCTATTGTGGTCCGTGCCCATGTTCATTATCGGTGGGTGCCAAATGATGATGGCGGGGCTTGGGTAAGGTTTGCTGGCAATGCCTGGATTTCCGGTCTGGATAATTGGCAAACAGCAACGACTCCCGCTGTAGTAGCAATAGTGCCTGATGTCCCTAACGACCCGGACTATCACCCTTGATGCTCGTGGCCAGGCGAACCTCAGGTCATTAAAGCAATTTTCAAGCAAGCTACCGTCATCAAAAACCCGCCGGATGAACGGCCCCCAAAAACCGGACATCATTCCAAGCTTTGGGGTGTCCGTTCAAAAAGCGGGGAAATCGACCACAAACAGGCCGAAGGGGTCGACTACGTTTACCGTGAATCCACTGCGCGGCTAGACGGAAATGGTCGGGGCGGTATATTCCAGCACCTCATCGCCATGTTTATCCAACTGACCAGTCGACTTCCAGCCCAGGTGACGATAAAAACCATGGGAACGCACCGCCGGATCGCTATTGCAGCCCAGAAACAGGCGCTGATGACCCAAACCGCGCAGCACTTCCATCACTTGACGCAACAGCACCTTGCCCACACCCCTGCCCTCAACATCCGGCAACAGAGCCAACACCACGATCTCACCGGTCTCGGACGCCCCGAAACAATAGCCCACCACCTGGCCGTGTACTTCGGCCACAACACCAGGGAAATGACCCTCCTTGACGCCCTCCGCCCAAAACTCGCGGGTAATCCCCGCCGCATTGAGCTCGGCCTCGGAAACAGCGTTCTCGCGTGTCTGGCCACGAATCAGCACACAGGTAGCCACATCCTCAGGACGGGCGGTTCGGAACATCACGGCATTCGTATTCATCAAGTTTTCCAAAGAACGAGTAGCAGCAAATAAAACCAGTTACGACGAATTTTCGCACAAAAGACAGCACGGGAAGCCCTTCCCCATTTTAGCCGCTGGCCAAGGTCAAAGTTTCTGGCGGCATGCCGTCAAGCGAGCGCGTTCATCCTCACCAGGGATAGCCACACCCGATCATCCGCAAATGAGCACTACCACCTCAAGGCTGATCAAGCCAGACCTTCTTATAGGCAGTGACGATCATCCCAGGCACCGCAAACGCAACGCAGTCCATTGATAGCGTTCAGCTAAATGGTCAAATAACACCTCTAGACCTAATCACAAAAATACAATTGGCATGTATACAAAGCCGCGGTTTTCGCATAGCATTTATGACATACAGATTTTGGCCGTATCGGTTCAGAGGGGTGTGAGTGTAAAGCGCTCCGAACATCACCTAGCAGGAAAGATATCGCCAAAGCACTGTGATTAATTTAAATGATGGCAGCTACTGACAGTTATGACTTATACAGCCATTGAATTAATCATTACCAATACAAATTTATAAAGCTTTATCTCAATAAGCAACGGACACCAATTTCAAAATACCTCTAGACAGCAATCAACCCTCGACATTGCCGTCTCAAACAAGACAGAGAATTACATGACCATGAATGCAGTCATTCACATCCACAACCAACTATCAAAGACAAGTAAATTGGTGAATGCCTTTTTCGAAGTGCGAAATACATTTTATAAAAAACGCAATTTACTGAGCTTTCCATTATGTGCCGCAATAGAACAATTCCTTCTTCAGATAACAATATTTTTGGCACTTGACCAGATATTAGCATTAAATGAGCCAACATTCGCAAAGAAATGGTCAAAAGAAGAGTTTATCATTTTAGCCACCATCATTGCCCCGATAGGCGAAACCATTGTTTTTCAATTTTCCGTTATCGAGTTACTCAAAAAATTTAAAGTCAATACGTTTATATGCGGAGTTATATCGGCATTAATTTTTGGATCAGTACATATAAATAACAGTCAATACAGCATTTATTTCACAACAATTGGCGGACTGTATTTTTCTTGGGGGTATAATGCATGGGCAGCCCAAAGTCGATTTAAAGCTGTAGCTTCAACAATTATACAACACTCACTATTCAACTCATTTATTTGTTTTGTAAAATTTTATTGAAGCAAAGCATGGAGTTCTACACATTTAATCCTAGCTTGACAGACACCATGACTCACCAGTCACTCCCAGAAAGTTTCACGCAACTTTCAGCACTAAAGTGGGGCTAACCCCGTGCAAACCATGGACCAAAAAGGATTTAAGCAGGAAATTCTAATGAAAAACACCAGGATAAAATCCTTCTTGTTTTATATAAAAAATCTATTGTTCCCCACGATTCCCGCTCAGCAAACACGTGGCACTATTGAACAGTTATCAGGATTGAAGAACCTCTTTTATAAGGATAGCAATGCCGCCATAATTGACACGCAAACATGGCACGACCTTGAAATGCAGGTCGTATTTGAAAAAATAAATCGCTGCACAACCCCTCTGGGTCAACAAAAACTATTTATATCACTCCACGAAATACATAGTGAACACATTAATAATTCACTATCCGACTACAGAAAGATAACCGAAAATGGCGATGATTTAGTCAAGATAAAGAAAACACTCGCCCAACTGGAGAGCCGCACTGGATACAACGTTTTTTACTTCCTGAAAAATTATAAAAAACAACATACCCTACCCACACCCGTCCTTGTCATATGTTCTCTTGCAGCCATGGCCACCACACTAACAGCGGCCCTGGGAATCACACCCACCCTACTGCCATTTGCCTTTCTGGCAATCAATTTTGTATTGGCAAGGATTGGCGAGGCCAGTCATTCAGCAGACGCAGAATGTTTTAAGTACATAAATAAAATATCGAGCACCTGCAAAAGGTTGCATAGTAAAAAAGCAACATTCCCACCCAAGGATGAAGTTCTACTAAAAAACAATGCCTTCAAAACAATTAAACATAATGCAGTAGTCAACGCCCTCATCGCAGATAAATCCAACTATAGCGAATTGCAGTTTTTTGTCATGGAAACTATAAACAATTTCTTCTTGCTGGAAGCCATCGGCTATTCAATATTTTCCGAGCAGGTTAATAAGCATAAAGAAATCTACTTCTCCATGGCGGAAGCAATTGCCACGCTAGATAAAAACATTGAAATTGCCGAATACATCAGCCAGTTCAACACAATTTGTGAACCGCATATTTCTAACAACGATGAATTATCATTGTCTAACCTATACCACCCATTGCTTGACAAGGCAGTCAGCAACAGCATAAATCTTGGGAAAAACGTATATGTATTAACTGGCGCAAACATGTCCGGCAAATCAACCTTCTTAAAGGCCGTAGGTATTAGTTACATTCTTGGGAAAACGTTAGGATTTTGTCATGCCAGATCTGCGGCCCTGCCACACGGCACACTGTTAACAGCGCTGTCTATTCGCGATTCAGTGGCAGAAGGTTTTAGTTATTTCCAAAAAGAAATGCTTAGAGTCAAAGAGATAATCGATTCGTGCCAAAGAACAAATGGCGTCTACATGCTCGACGAGCCATTCAAAGGCACTAACAGACCCGAGAGAATCGCAGCCATAGCCGCGATTGCACAATACCTTGACGGGAAATGCATTATTTTCATTACAACGCACGACCCTGAACTGGGAACGACCATTGATAATGCCAGAAACTTCCATTTCGGCACGGTACGAAATGAATCATTGAACATTTACCAATACGATTACACTATCCGGAATGGCATTAGCCAGGAAAAACTAGCGATTGAGATCATGAAAAACGAAGGATTCCCGCAAGACATCATTGACGCCGCAACGCGTCTATCAAGCACTATGCCAGCAAATTTCATGCATTAAAATATTAAAATCAGCAAAGGCCCTCCCGAATTTATGCGAAACACCAATAAAATGCTCAACAACATGCACCTCGATATCCGAAAAAATATATCATGCGCAAAAAAATTGGCACACAGTGCATTAAACCGCAGAAAAGCACTCTATGAAAAGCTTAATTTAATAAAATTTTCACTTATAGTAGCAATGGAACATTTCACTATTATTGTCATTACATGCTTGATAATAGAATTAACAACAACCACATCAGAAACATCAACCATATTTGATAAGTACTCCAATGTCCGATTGTTTATCATGGCCGTATTGGTAGCGCCAATATGGGAAACGATTGTTTTTCAATTCTCCATTATTGAGTTACTCAAAAAGATAATTTCCAATAAATGCATATGCGGCACGATATCCGCATTTATTTTCGGATATGTGCATATCGACAACAGCCATTACGGCATTTATTACGCAACGATTTCTGGATTATATTTATCATGGGGATACAATCACTGGACATCTCACAGCCGATCAAAGGCAATAATTTCCACAGCGATTCAACACGCTTTATACAACCTCACTATTTTTATGATTTGCCGCTATTAAATACTTCTGAGACTTTAACCGGCCATCCAGCCAACCGCTCATAAGCTCTTGCCAAGGACGACGCTGCGGTAGTTTTTGCCCGGCCATTGCACATGGCAGACGGGTGAGTAGCCACGATTGGTATAGTAGTAGATCAAGTCGTGTGCCGACTCGGCAGTATCCAGTGCCATTCGTTGATATCCCTTGGCACGTGCCCACGCTTCACCTTGCTCGAGAAGACTAGAGCCGATCCCACTGCCCTGATAAGTGGGCAGCACAGCAAATTGGTTGATCGATGCGACATCAGGCTGATTGAAATGGGGACACAAGGATTGGGTACGTGGTGGTGCAACCACGACACTGCCGACCATGACGCCTTCCATAAGCGCAAGCAAACACTGGCCTTTACTGATCCGGGATTGAGTGACATCAGCCGTCTGATTGACCGCGGTATAGTTCAGTCCGGCCGCGCCCAGCGGCGCGTAAGCCTGGCACAACAGCCACGTGAGTTCATCAAGCGAGTCCGATGAGGACCATAGGCGAAATTGCAGCTTGGGTGAGTTCATGAATTTCTCCTCAAGGATGGATGGCAGAGAAGTCGCACACATCGGCAGAGCCACGAGAAAGTCCCGGAAACACTACGGATAGGCTTGACCCTCTGCGCCATACGCGCCTACAGCATTGAAAAGTTACTCAGATAGCCATAATATAGATATTCATATTGGATAAAATGATTAATGGCCAGTCATTTGCAAAATGTGTGGCTTTAACGCCTTTCAAACTCACACCAACGACTCAGCATGCTACTTGAACTCTTCTACCCATCACTTAAGAGCCTCCCCGAAGCGGAGCGAACCCCTTTTTACAAAAAGGTCGTTGCGGGCGAAGATCCTCACTGGTTGGTCAGTACACATTTTTTTGTATCGTGTCTCGCAGCTCTGCTGACACTTGTCGCGTCTGGATACGTATTCCACGCACTGATCGACAGCAAAATCACCTCATTGCTGGCTGCATTGCTAGCATGGCTCGTATTTTATTATTTGAAGGCTTTGTACTTCCGACCGATCTTCGACCAGGAGCTGAGCCAGCTCACCTCGAAGGGTTGATCGAATAACGCCGGGCATGGTGTTACTGGTTCGCCATGTGACGAAACACTTCTGCGTCTAGATCAGCAGCAACACCAATCCTCCCCACAAAAGATCGATTTACCCAGCAAGATCCTTACAAAATCTGGAATGCACTCTAGCAGCTTACGCCCCCCGATTTAATTAGTCTCCCAAGTCGCAGCTAATGCATTTGACATCAATGTGGTGTGCAAATAGGATTGGCGTATATCGTTATTTAACCGGGGGAATAGCTTGCACACCAATAAAACGTTACGTGCCGCATTGATTTCCTTCTCGTGCCTATCGTTTGTTATTTCCGCTGCGTGCGGCGCACAATCACTCGACAATGACGAATTAAGCACTCTCTACAAAGATGACCAAACTGAAAGGTCGCAAATCGGCAACAAGTCATTTCCGGACTGGATAGCAAAAAACGATACGGTCCGTAGAAATAAAGTCATGGCCATGCTAAAAGGAAACCGGATTACCACATCGAATGACTACTACAAGGCGGCAATGATCTTTCAGCATGGCAATCAGGTTGAAGATATAAAATTGGCTTTTGCCATGGCGCAACTAGCGGTAACGCTTGATGGCTCGAACACTCATGCAAAATGGTTGACGGCGGCTTCGTGGGACAGAATTTTGATGATGCACCATCAACCACAATGGTTTGGCACTCAATACTACCAGCCCAAGCCAAATTCAAACTGGGAACTCTATACGATCAATGAAAACATCATCAGCGATGAGGAGCGTAACCACTACAACATCCCTTCGTTGGACATGGTAAAAGACATGGCAAAAAAGATGAATTGACCCATTTTTAGATAAACACAGCGACCAGAGCATGCTGTTACCGGTCTGCTGACACGACTACGACTCGAGCGCCAGAAACCCGCCGGCAAAGACATGAGAGGCGGCAAAAAAATGAACCGTGGCGCAGGCCCAAACGGTAACGCCATACTTCTTTCCGGCAGTCTCGTGAACTCGCCTCGTAAGCACCCGGCCAGCACCGTCTGGATTCCCACCATAATTCAGTGAGAATAG
>JAGLBD010000095.1 GCA_018260425.1 Pseudogulbenkiania sp.
CCAGCCCCCTGCGGGGGACAGACCCGGCATCACCACGTTCTTGCTGATCCTATTGCCGTAGGCATCGTAGCCATAGCGCTCGACGTCGTTGCCGGTGGCGCCATCCGTAGGCGTGATGCTCACGCTGGCGCACTGGCCGATCAGGAAACGGGTAAAGGAGGCTCCGGCCGTTGAAAAGTTGCCGTCGGTGTCGTAGGTGATCGTCCTGGACGTGCTGCCCGTCGCCTGATTGCCGCCACCGGGCGACGCTACGATCTGCGGGAAGGCCGCCACATTGAGCTTGGCGGCCAGTGCCGGGCTGCCCCAGGCATAGTTGGTATCGGCCAGAGTTCCCGTCTCCACGACACGGCCTAATGCATCGTATTTGACGTAGATGATGGTGCAGAGGGTGTTGGGTGCCACCGGCACCCCGGCTGCCGGGTAGATGAAGCGGACCCGTCCCAGGCTGTCATAAGCCCACTGGCTGGTGCCGGAGTCGGGTGTGGTCTCGGAAATCTTCTGGCCCAGAAAGTCGTAGCCATAATGGCTGATCCAATTGTCGGCGCTGGTGCCGCTGGGCGGCGCGAAGGCATTGGGGAGGCTGACCGTCGAAAGCAAGCCCTGGGCATTGTAGGCGTAGGTAGTTTTCAGCAAGGTGCCTTTGGCCGGTCCGCTTTGGCTGGCCAGCACTCGGCCCAGGGAGTCATAGGTGGTTTGCGACAATACCGTTATCGCCGTCGCCGTCTGGCTAGGTTGTTGTGCCGTCTGTTGCAGCGCCTTCACCGCCACCACCCGGTAGCTGCCGGTAGCCGTGGCCGGTGCAGTACCCACACTGGTCGAACTGCCATAGACGATCTGTTGGGTGCAGTAGGTGGTCCCGTTGCCATAGGTGCCACGCGGGAAGTCCAGGCTGACAGCACGGCCGAGCGGTGACGCTTCGTAAAGCGTTTGCCTGAAGGTCTGGCCGCTGGTCCCCGACAGGTAGTTGGCGACAGACCCCAAGGCAGTGCCGCTGCTGCTGTACAGATAGGTGCTCTGGTCGATGGGGACCAGGCCGTAAGTGGCGGATGCAGTTGGCGGTGCTACTTGCAGGGGGGCTTCCAGGGATTGCCCGCTCACATAAGGCCGGCCCTGATTGTCGAAGAAGGCCGGGGTCTGTTGGATGATCCATTGGTTGGGAAACAGTACGTTGGTGCCGCCGGGCTGATAACCCAACAGGGACAAGGTGGTGAAGGCCGTGCCGAACCCATCCTGCGCCATCAGCGCCAGCGATGGATCCTGTACGATGGCCAGATCGTCGAATACCGTCGCAGCCGTGGCCGTCAAGGTGATCTGGCCGGCACTGGTCGATGGCGTCCCCGAGGGAAGATAACCGAAAAGCTGTGCCGATCCGGCATAACACACAACAATGCCGTCGATGATGGCGAACAACCAGTCGGCATCGAACGGTGCGCTGGTGTTGGTCGCCAGCGGCGTGGCTTGTCCCGATTTTTCAAAGGTCCAACTACCTTGTCCCGGTTGACTACCCACCGTCCAGCGCATTAGATAGGTACCGTTGCCCAGAGCGACCGACGAACCGGCCGGCCCGTGGGGAGCTACCGACACTCGCGCCGCCTGGTTGGGAGCGGTCATCTGCGAGCAGACGGCAGTGCCGCTTGCGCTACCCGAATAGGACAGGACACCGCCGGCGATGGCCCACGATGCCGATGGCGTGAAGGTCCAGTTGGCGCTATCGGTGTTGTGGAAGTCGTAATAGATGCCGCCGATGGCGCTGCCAAGAGCGATGGTGACATTGGGTGTCGAGGTGTTGAAGGTGTCGGAGCCGCCGGACCAGCGGGAATAGGTGGCAATGGCCAGACCCTGAACGCGTCCGTTGGGTCCTACCCCGAGATAGGGCCGGTCGCAATCGTCGTAGAACAGCTGGCTGGGCTGCCCGCTGCCGTTGACGGTGGCGGTGGGCCGCAAGCTGGCGGGGTCGTAGACATTGGCGCCGAAGGCGCAATCGAGCGGCATGAACCGCAACTCGTCTACATAGCACACCTGGGCGGTATTGGCGTTGGTCGCCTGGATGGAAAGGCCCAGGGTCGTGGCGCTATAGGCAGTCAGTAGGCCAGGCAGATCGATGGTGACCTGAAAGTAGCTCCACTGGCCGACCGCCGTCGGGCTGCCCGAAGCGGGCGTCAGTACCAGAGCGATACTGGTCCCCACACTGGCCAGACTGGCGGGGTTATAGAAGGACAGGGTCCATTGTGCGACGCCGTTGGCCGGATTGAAGTTCGACGGCGTGCGGGCCCAGCAAGAAAACACGTAGCGACGGTTCTGGTCGCCCGGCACCAGATTGAGCCGCGGCCCCGTCGTGGGCAAACCCGCTGGCAGCGCGATAGATTGGGTGCCGGTGTGGTAGTCGGCAGTGGTGATGTAATCGGCGATGGACAATCCCGGGGCATTGACGCTCCAGGCACCGCTCGATTCATAGGGCTCGCAGCCGTACCAGATGCTTTGATCGAGGCTGTTGGTGGCGCTGGTAACCTTCAGGAAGTTGGACTGATCGTAGGTGACGGTAGTGTTCACCCCTTGGGCATCCGTGGCGGTGAGAACGGCCCCGACAGCGGAAACGGACAGAACCTGGCTCCGCAACTGGAAGTCGCTGGTTGACGGCGTCTGGCCTGAGGCCCATGCGCTAAAGGAGGCTGCCGCGTTCAGTGCCACATAGGCGCGCTCGGGCGCCCACTGGTTGCTTCCGGCTCCCCAGTCCTTCCAGGTCATGATCTCGATGCCCACCGTGGCGGGGGATGCCTGGCCGGCCGGCTGTGATTGCCCGACCGTCTGAATGACCGGCGTCAGCAGGTTGAGCGACAAGGTTGGATCATATTTGGAATAGAAATATGTGTATTGTTTTGAATAGCTGTCTTGGGTGCCTGCAGCGTTGGTGACCGACGTGCTGATGCTTTGCGGCAGGCCGATGGTGTTGTTGTAAGTAATGGTCTGAACGAGAGTGACGCCGTCCAGCATGTCTGACTGCTGGATGCTGCGGGCATAGGCCGTAATGCCGGTACTGCCCAGAGGCAACACGGTGACCGCGAAGAACGAGGTCGTTTGGCTGATTGCGGTGAGGCTGGTGCCACTCCAGCCGTTATTGATCGTTTGATAAGGCGTGCCTGCCAGCGTAAGGCTGAAGTCGGGGCCATTGCCCACGCCGGCGGGATAGGTGCCGGCCGGCGCTTCGCTAGCGGTAAGCCCGGTATAGAAGGCCGTCACCGTCGTACCGTTGGGGGTGGGCGAGGTGCCGGTCTGGCCGGGAATCGTCGTGACGGTGCGAAAGAACGGAATTGTTCCGTCCGGATCGATGGTGCCGCCGGCATAGCCGAAGGCCGTGCACAGCGAACCGTTGACGCCGGCTTCCGATTCATAGCCGTTGTTGCTGGTCACCGACGCGACCGTGTAAGCGGACTGAGCCCCCGCAACGCCGCCGAACACCGGGCGGTATAGGCTCAGTGACGACCCGTAGGGGGCGGTGAAACCGGTGAAGGCGGCTCGCCCCACCAGGCTGCCGGCCCCACCGGAAATCTGGGTGTTGAGCGCGGCCGGCGCCGGGGTGACAACGCCGCCATTCTTCAGCAGATAGACCTGAGTCTGGACGCTGGCGGTGCCGGTGCCGGTCTGGAACAGCAGATAGTTCTGTCCTGACAGGGCGATGGTCGCCCGGTCCGCCGCGGTCAGGGTGGCAGGCAGGTTCAGTACCTGCGCCCAGCTGCCATTGTTGGCGCGGTACCAAAGACTGCTGCCGATTACCGCGTAATTGGCTACCGCATAGGTCGTGTCGGGGGCGATGGCCACCATCTGCGCAAGACTGCCGCTAATTGACATGCCCGCAGGAACCGACCAGGTTTCGCCGACTGGATCGTAGGCCAGCAGGTCGGCGATAGCGGTGCCTGAACGGGTGGTAAAGAGGCGTGCCACCAGATCCGAACCAACGCTGAGCACCGGCGCGCCGCTGACATTGGGATAGCTGATGGCGTTGGAGGAGAAACTTGACCAGCCGGCCCCGCCGAAGCGGTACAGCATCTGGCCGATCACCACCGTGCTGCCCTGCACCTTGGGCGCCGTGACGGTGGCGACGAACTGCGATGCCAGCGTTTGCGTGGAAATCTGGCTTCCGGCCGCATTCCACCACAGCGCCGTCGCTGCCTGCTGGCTGCCGCCGTTTTGAGACACCGCGGACCAGGCCACGGCAAACCCCTGTCCCATTGCCAGATCGAGGGTCCCCGCTGTCAGGGTGCCCAACTGGGAGGTACTGGTCCGGCTTAACCAAACGCCCGTCTGGTCTAGTTGCGACAAGGTGACCTTGGCCGAACCGCTGGCGGCGATGGCCAGTGCGCACAACACCGACCCCTGGGCGCCGATGGCGAATTTGGTTCCTGAAGCGCCGAGGCTGGTGACGCTGTCGGCGACCCAGCCGCTGGCGCTGGCGATGGTGGCGGCGTTGATGCCGGTGCCGGTGAAGCGGAAGGAAAACAGGTTGCCCGATGTGGTGCCGAGGACGGCGGCGAAATGATGCCCTGCCACCAGGGTTGCCGGCTCGCTGGTTCCGAGTGCGGGCGACAGAGTGAAGCTGGCCGGGCTGTGCCATGCACCGCTGCGGGTGACGTCGCGGGCTGCCGCCATGACGGTGTTGCCGGTGAGTGCGGCGACAATGTCGGGCCCCATGGCGATCTTCAGCGATGCGTAAAGGGATGCGTTGGCCAATGGTACCTGCATGACCGTCGTCTCGATCCAGCGGCCATTCCAGACATGACCCTGAATGACGGCATTGCTGCCGCTAAGCCAGGTGATCAGAGTGAATTCGTCGCGCGTATAGACGATCGGGCTGGTCCAGCTTGCCTGCGGTGCCGCCGTCAACGATCGACTGGCAAAATCCAGCGCCGATTGCTGATAGGCATAGTTGATGGTGCCGCCGGCGGGCAGGGTGATGGTTTTCAATGCCCCGTAAAGGGCGCTGCCCGCATAGACGGTGGCGGCCGAAACACCGTCTCCGCCGCCTTCTCCCCAATAGGATAACTTCAGCGTGGGTTCGGTCTGGACCCCGCTGGACCCGAAGCGGCGCAGTCCGGTCAGTACCCGCTTGGTCAATGTCGAGCTGCCCAAGTCGGTGGCGTAGAGGAGACTGACCGACGCCAGTACCGATCCGTCGGGTGCGGCCAGTTGGGCTGCACTGAGATATTGGGTCTCATACCGGTTTTGCCAGCCATTTGGAGGCGCCGGATTGGTATGTGGATTCTGATATTCACTGGCCGTTTTCGGTAGATAGCTCAGCGTTATCGTCGCACCGTCGACCCCGGTGATAGTGGACAGATAGCTGGCACGGGTGAATGACTGTCCTCCCGATGCGGACACGGCCACCGAATCCTGACTATAGGCATAGCTCAAGCTGTTGCCGAAAAGGTCGGACACCTTCGATAGCGACCAACCCACGGCCACGGTCCGTTGATTACGGGCAAGCCCGGAGGGGCCGGTCCAGCCACCCCAGGCGATGCCCCAGTCGACGCTGTTGCCGCCGGAGGCGTTGTCGCCCATGCGGTAGACAATACCGTTTTCGTCGATGACCACCCAGAGCTCGCTGGCTGGGTAATAGGTTATTTTCCAGAACTGGTAGGGGGTCGCTGCCCAGATGGACGAACCGTCGCTGGCCACCGCAATGCAATTGAGCTGGGCCACACTGCCCTTGAGCGACAAGACATAGGCGGCATCGCAGCCCAGCGCCGATTGCGGGTAGAGTGCGGAGATGCCGTCGCGCCCCAGGCTCCAGCCCAAGCCCATGATTCCCGTGGGAGCGTCCTGATTCCAGGTGGTGGCACAGCCCAGCGTTCCGCTGCCGTAGGCCGCCGAAAGCGACAAATCCAGCCCGTTGATCCCTGTCCAGTTCAACAGTGACAGTGTCATCCGGGCTTGCCCGGTGCAGGGGTCGATGCACGAAACAAGGTCTTGAACGTTCATGATGTGGGTTCCTGGGCGTGATTATTTGCCGTTATTCGATTTTGATTTTGCTGAAGAAACCTCTGAGGAAGCCTGGCAGCCACGCAGGAGCGTTCCGGCCGGTGCCGGATGATGGACCGTTTTCCGGGAGAAGACGGTCGTTTTCTCCGGCCTCCTCGATCTCGAACGGTTCGAAATTATTCGGTGCTTGCGGGTTGCCATTGTTCCCGCCATTGCCATTGTTCCCGCCATTGCCATTGTTCCCGCCATTGCCATTGTTCCCGCCATTCCCACCATTCCCACCATTCCCGATGCCGGCCCCCCAGCTGGCGAAGGCACCACTGGAGAAGCCCCAGGCCAGAAAAGAGCCGCCAGCGATGACGCCAACCGTGACGATCGTTGCAATCACCGCGTTGCGCACCGTATCCAGCCCCAACGGATCGGAGGATTGGAACGGATTGCCGTGCGTGTAGGCATAAGGGTTGAGGCTTTGTGGCGAGAAAGGCGTCCCCAGCAGATAGTCGCTCCCCAAGAAGCGCTTCTGAGCCGGGGCATAGCTGCGGGCGCGCATATAGACCAGACCCGTCGCATCGGTGAAGCTGCCGAACTGGCCTGAGTAGCGGAACGGCGTGATGGTGCTGCCCGAGGACGCATAAACCTGGCCATAGGGTCCCCATACGGTGGCATCGGTAACGTTGCCGCCGGCGTCCGTCAGTGCCCACATATTGCCGGCCGGATCGGCATGGAAATAGTGTTGGCTTCCCGATGCGTCTTGCTGGCCGATCAGCCCCAGACCGTAGATGAAGCGGGTCTTGATGGTCTGGTTCTGATCGCGGATTTCCAGTAACCGCTCCACCGCATCGTTCATGGGGGTGAACTGATCGGTGGCCGAGACGGGACTGTCGGCGCGCGTGCCGAATAGGGTGGCCCAGGGTAGGCTGTCGGCTAGTGCGCGAACCGGGTCGCCACGTTGCACCATGGGGGATTGATAGCCGTTGATGTCGTAGACGTAATGACTGGTGGTGTCTCCCACCGTCGAGGTCACGCGCAGGCCGTCTGGATCGAACCCATAATTGGCGGCAGGCGTGCCGGGCAGATTCGATGCAGTGATGCGGTTGAAGATGTCATAGGTCAGCGACGGCGTGGTGGCGCTGGTTCCCAGATAATTGCCGTCGGCATCGAAGGCCGTGGTGCTGCCATTGTTTGTCTGGAGTTGATTGCCTGCGGTATATGTGTAGCTGGTACCCGTTGCCGGCATGACCGGCACCAAAGGGTTGATGATGGTCGCATTCTTCAATTGGCCAAGCCCGTCCAGGGTAGCGGACCATTGGGCGATATAAAGCCCGTTGGCGGTATGGAGCAGACTGGTCGGCTGTGCGGCCCCATCGTAGCCAAAGGTGGTAGTGGCTCCGTTTGGGTAGGAAATTCCCTTCAACAGATTGGTGACGGTATAGCTGTAGGTCACTACCTTGGGGGCCGGAGCCGTCCAGTCGCTGACGGTGGTGATGCGGCCCAGGGCATCAATGCCGTAGTTCACCGTCTTCTGGTCGGAATAAGTCAGCGTCTTCAACTGGCCTTCAGGCCAATAGGCATAGCCGATGGTGGCACTTTCGACGCTGGTGCGGGTGAGGCGGCGGTTCCAGTTGTCATAGGTGTAGCTGACCGACAGGCTGCCCTGACTCACGGCGGTCCGGTTGCCGTTTTTGTCCAGCGTGTAGACGATGGCAGAACCACCCGCAATGGTGGTCTGGGATAGGCGACCGCCGGCATCGAACACATAGGACAACGTCTGGCCACAGCCATCGGTATAGCTTGCCAGGGCACCCCACGGCGTATAGCTGTAGCGGGTGACTGCGCCGAAGCCTGCCACCTGCTTCGTCAGGCGCAGCAGTCCATCCACATACAACACGGTGGAGCCGGTGGTAGCGCCTGGCCGGCCGACGCTCACGGTCTGGCAGTTGCTGGCGAGGTCGAATCCATAGCTATAGCTGGTAAGCGTCGAGGCGCTGCCCTTGGTGGTGGTCTGACTGGTCATGCGCCCGATGGCATCGTAGGTGTAGTTGTTGGCAACGCCTCCTTGCGATTCGCTGATCAGCCGGTTGTTCTGGTCGAAGCTTTGTACCCTCGTCATGCCATTGGGCAAGGTGGTGGTGACGGTCAATGCCTTCGACCCATTGGGGCCACTGGCGACGCCATAGGTATAGTTGGTCACCTTGCCGGCCTGATCGGTCATGGAAACCACGCGTCCTAGCGCATCCTGGATCAGGATACGGGTGGTTGCCGGCTGGTTGGTCGTTGCGGGGAAACTAAGGGTGCTGACCATCTGCAAGGTGCCGGTGACGCTGTCTGTCTTGGTGCTGTAGGCGATGGCGATGGTGGTGCCATTGCGGTTCTGCACGCTGGTGGGGCGCCCTGCGGGATCGGTGGTGAGAGTTGTGGAATAGGTGGTGCTATCGCCTGCCAGCAACGGCCAAGTGGTGGTCTGTATCGAGGGGAACGGTGCGGATCCCGTTGGTGCCATGTTATTGGCATAGTTGTAGAGGCGGCCCATCGGGTCGGTCTCGCTCAGTACCTGGCCCATGGCATCGCAAACATAGGCGGTGGTAAGGGCCAGCGCCTGTTTGGAGCTGTCGGTCAGTGTGGTGGACAGCGGGAAATTGAGATTGTCGTAGGCATAATTGATCAGTCGGCTCACCCCTGACACCGCTTGATAGGTGGTGGTACTGAGGTAATTATTAGCGTTGTAGGCGTAGCCGGTGGTGACGTTTGTGGCATCCATCACGCTGATGGCGTTGCCGTTGGCGTCATAGGTGAAAGTGGTGGTGTAGCCAGCCGATTGTCCCTGATAAGTGACGGTGCGTGTCAGAATCTGGCTGTAGCCGTTATAGCTGAAGCTCACCGTCGCCAGGGTGGTGCCACCCGCTGTGCCATAGGCCTGCGAGGTGGGGCGGCCGTCGGCATCATTGACGATGGTGGTTTGCTCTCCGAGAGAGTTGACCACGCTGGTGACGCAGGCGTTGGTATAGCCATAGGTGATGCTGTTGCCCAGGGGGTCGGTCACCACA
>JAGLBD010000096.1:0-1091 GCA_018260425.1 Pseudogulbenkiania sp.
GGCAAGCACTGATCCGGCAACGGCGTTGCGTCCCCGATGCAGCGCCGTTAAACTGTCCTTCCTTTCGCCCTCCGTGAAAGGCCATCATGCCCACCTTGCAGACTCTCCTGCTGTTTTCTGTTGCCTGCCTTGCCCTGACCGCAACGCCCGGACCCGACATGCTGCTGATCACGTCACGCACGGTCAGTCAGGGACGTACCGCCGGTTTCGCCACGTTGGGCGGCATTCTGCTCGGCACCTACTGCCACGCACTGGCCGCGGCACTGGGGCTGGCCAAACTCTTTGTCCTGGTGCCCGCCGCCTATGACACCGTTCGCCTGCTGGGGGCGGCCTATCTGCTCTGGCTGGCGGTGAAGAGCTTCCGGCCCGGCACCTCGCCCTCCGTGTCCCCGGAACAGGAACCGCCGTTGAGCCATCAGCGGATTTTTCTGCAAGGTTTGCTGACCAATCTGCTCAATCCCAAAATGGCCTTGTTTGTGTTGGCACTGTTTCCACAGTTCCTCGACCCGGCTCGCGGCAGTGTCATTTCCCAGACGCTGGTGCTGGCCACCGAACTCAATCTGATCGGCCTGCTGGTCAACGGCGGGGTGATTTTGCTGGCCAGCCACTTGGCCGAACGCTTCCACAGCACGACCCGGAGAGCCCGTTGGCCCTCGTGGTTGCTCGGCTCGGTATTCCTCGCTCTGGCCTGTCGTTTGGCACTGGCCAGCAAACACTGAGGGTCAGACCGGCAGCGGCGCGCCACCACGCCACAGCACTCTCCAATCCTCGAATGATGTCGCGGCCATCGGTTTGCCGAACAAATAGCCCTGGAAGGTCTTGCAGCCATTGTTATTCAGGAACTGGCGCTGCGCCTCGGTCTCCACCCCTTCGGCAATGACACCGAGCCCCATGCTGTGTGCCAATGCGATGATGGTGCAGGTAATCGACGCGTCATTGCTGTCGAAAAGAATATCGCGCACAAAAGATTGATCGATCTTCAGTTGGTCCAGCGGCAGTCGCTTGATATAGGCCAGCGAGGAGTAGCCGGTGCCGAAATCGTCCAGGGCAAACCCCACCCCGCGCGCTTTCAGCGCAATCATCTTGAGGAT
>JAGLBD010000096.1:1191-2264 GCA_018260425.1 Pseudogulbenkiania sp.
GGAATCAAGCCTTTTTCAGGGTGCTTCCAGCGCACCAGCGCCTCGGCGCCGATCAGCCTGCCCGCCGCATCGACCTGCGGCTGATAGTGCAGCTCAAACTGCTCTTCGCTGATGCCATTGCGCAGGTCCCGCTCCAGTGCGGCGCGGGCGGTGACGGCGGATTGCATCTCGGGGTCGAAGAAGCACAGGGTATTGCGCCCGGCCGCCTTGGCCTGATACATCGCGAGGTCAGCGCGCTTCAGCAACTCGTCGACCGAGGTGAGGTGTCCATCGAACAAGGCGGCGCCGAGACTGGAGGTTGAATGATGGCGATGCCCGTTCAGGTCATACACCTTGGAGATCGCCGCCAGTATTTTCTGGCCGATCATCTCGGTCTGCGTCGCCGCATCCTGAGCGACTTCGTTCAGGTTTTCCAGCATCACGACAAACTCGTCGCCCCCGAGCCGCGCAACGGTATCCCCCTCGCGCACGCAGGCACAGATCCGTTCGGCCACCTGTTGCAACAGAATATCGCCGATATCGTGACCCAAGGTGTCATTGAGGGTTTTGAAGTTGTCCAGATCAATGAACAGCAAGGCCCCTTGCCGCCCGCTGCGTGCACTGGCGGGCAAGGCCTGATGCAAGCGGTCCAGCAACAGCCGGCGATTCGGCAAGCGGGTCAAGGGATCATAAAAGGCCAGATGGCGAACTTCGTCTTCAGCCGCCTTGCGCAAGGTGATGTCGCTCAGCGTGCCGACATAATGCGTCACCTCGCCCTGCTCCGATTTAACGGCGCTGATGCTCAGCCACTCGGGATAGACTTCACCGCTCTTGCGGCGATTCCATACCTCGCCCTGCCAGGAGCTGTGCTGTTGCAGACTCCGCCACATCTGGGCGTAAAACGCCGGGTCATGACGTCCCGACTGCAGCATCCGGATTTTTTGGCCGACCGCTTCCTCGGCGGAGTAGCCGGTGATTTCCGTGAAGGCCCGATTGACCCGCAGAATCACCGTGTGTGCATCGGTCACCACCATGCCTTCCCGCGACTCGAACGCGGTGGCGGCAATGCGCAGCGCCTGCTCGGCCTGCTTGCG
>JAGLBD010000096.1:2364-8939 GCA_018260425.1 Pseudogulbenkiania sp.
CGATGCTCGTGCAACTCGGCGATTTGCCGCGCCAGCCAGCCCAGCAACACACTGAACAACACCGCCAACGCAAGATTGGACAGCAAATGATGGCCGGCACCCCAACCGCCGTCCGGCG
Source organism: Pseudogulbenkiania sp. (assembly GCA_018260425.1). GTDB lineage: Bacteria > Pseudomonadota > Gammaproteobacteria > Burkholderiales > Chromobacteriaceae > Paludibacterium. The sequence goes on from JAGLBD010000096.1 coordinate 2,483, forward strand.
CCAGATCCAGCACCCACTGACCGTTGGACATTTTCAGGTGGTATTGCACGGGCTCTTTCAAGGGCATATTGCCCGCGGAGGCCGAAATCACCTGCACCTTGCCGGTATCGGGATGAATGCGCCACAAGCGGTAGCGATAGCCACGCGCGGCCAGGTCATCCAGCCCTGCCGAACGCAACACATCGGGAAACTTGACCAACACAATCGAGAAGCCCCAGAAGCGGTCTTCACTGCCTTGCCGGTGCTTGAGAAACACCGGCAATCGCCCCACCGCGCCAATCCCGCCCTGCACCAGCGGGAACGGTCCCGCCAGCGTCATTTTGCCGCTATCCCTTGCGAGCACGGCTTCACGGTTGCGCTCGGGGTCGGCCAGCAGGTTATGGCCGAGAACTTTTTCATTGCCGGCGAGCGGATAGACCTCCCGCACCACGCCACCCGGAGCCAACTGCAGTGACACTACCCCCGGATAGTAGCTGATCAGCCGCGCGGCAAAGGCATCGAACTCTTCGATACGTCCACCACTCTGCCTCACCATCGCCCCGAGGGGAAAGTTGGCCGACAAGGCACGATCCACGGCCAACTGCACGGCATTGCCGCGATTGGTGGCTTCCGCCATGACCTGAGAACGGATCAACGACCGGTCCTGCCGGTCGGCCAGGTACACCAGCATGGCGGCGACGATGGCCGCGGCCAGCCAGGCCACGATTCCGACCACATTCGAGCGTTTGAATTTCGGCAACACAATCATCTGCACACCAGCTGTTCCGGGTTAAACACAACCCTGCCATTTGTCTGACAGGTACTCGGCAGCTGATTCGCCAACCGGTAAAAACAAGGTCAAGGGTAAATCACTCTACGGGCAAACAGCCATCCTGTGTCAAAAGGGTGTTTCGTCCGCCGCGGCCACCCGGTAGGCCGCCTGTGCCCGACGCGACCGGGCACCGGTCACCTCGCTGGCGGGAATCTCGCGAGCCACGCGCAACGGCGTGTGGGTCTGCGCGGTGTCATCCTGCTGCAACGTTTTGCCCAGATCCGACACACTGACGTGATCACGGCTGACGTTGATGGCGTTGCTCACCGGCACCTGGTGTGCCAAAGCGGCAGTTTTTGCCGGTACAGACAGAGAGGACGGCAGATCGGCAAGCGGTTTTCCGGTAATTCGCATGGTTCACCTCGCAAGGAGTGGCCTCCACGCCAGAGACCTCCCCAACAGATAGCAAACGCCATGCCAAATAAATATATCGTATTAACCGGCCTTGCGGAACGTCAGGTTATAGCGAAATTCTCCGGTGAGTTCATGTCGCCCCGGTGCAATGGCTTGCACGCCATGAAAACGCAAACGATCCACACCACCCCACACCAACACATCACCATGGACCAGTCGCAAGCGTTGCACGGCGTCGCTGCGCCCCGCCCCGCCCAGTTGGAAGATGGCCGTCAGTCCCAGCGACACCGACACGATGGGCGCGGTAAAGTCACGCTCGTCACGGTCCTGGTGCAAGCCCATCCGGCTGCCGACCGCATAGCGGTTGATCAAGCAGGCATCCGGTACAAAACTGGCATAACCTGCTGCTGCCGCTGCCTGCCCCGCCAGTTCACGCCAGAACGGGGGCAGTGCCGGCCAGCCGTTACCGGTCAACGGGTCACGGCGGGTATAGCGATAGCCATCGCGATCCGACACCCAGCCCAAGGAACCGCACTGACTCATCTCCACCGACATCGGCTGCCCCCCGGGCGTCATCATACGCCGCAGCGGTGCTTGCTCAAGCAGGGCCGGCAGCGCGGCCAGTATTTCGGCAGCACTGTTCCGGACAAAACCATGCAGCAGACACGTCCCCGGCCCGACTTGTTCATCACGGGGAGATTCCAGCATATCGAAGAGATCACCGGTCATTCACCGCCTCCCCGGCACCGCCCTCAACCCTCTCGGCCAAAAACCCCTGCAACAGCCGCGCCAGATGATCCTGCCCCGCCTCCAACGGCAACATGTGCCCGCACGCCGGCAACAGCACCGCATCGGCACCATAGAGTGCCGCTGTCGCACAGACCGACTGCTGCGAAATGATGGCATCTTCCTGCCCCCCCACCACCAGCACCGGACAATGAATCTTCGTCGGATCGGGCAGCAGCGTTTCCATCTCCTGATTGGCACGCCAGGACTCCTGCTGCTGACAGGCCTCGCAAAATGCGACGGTGTCCTCGGCCGTCGCCGCATTGAACATCAGGGTGCGACACATGCCCGGCGCGGTAAACAGCGGCAGATAACTGCGCCGGGCGATCGAGCGCAACACAGCAACCGGGTACTGGGCGAACAAGCGCAGGCCATCGGCCAGCACCCCTTTGGCGGAAACGGAAGAGATCAACACCAGCCCCGGCAAGGGATGCTCCATGGCCGTCAGCTGTGCTACCAGTCCCCCCATGGAGTGGCCGACCAGCACCGGACAGGGGTCAAGACTCGCCAGCACCCGACGCACATCGGCGACATAGTCCAGCAAACCGGCCTCCTGCAAGGACTCGGCACCATCGCTCAAGCCATGGCCGCGCACACTCATTGCCCAGGACGACACGCCCCGTTCGGCCAGCGCCAGCATGAGCGGCTCCCAGACCTCGGCATTGCAATTGGCGCCATGCAGCAACAACAATCGTGGCGACTCGCCACAGCAACGCAGTTCGAGAGCGGGGAGCCCCGGACTGTCCAGACGACGAGCAACACTGGCCATGGTTTACCTTTGATCAAGCAAATCGGGTTGACGTGGACTCGGCACGACGGCGCGGATGATGTCACGCAAGCGCTGCACCTGCGGCTCGGGCGTGTCATGCAGGCGGTGCAACTGCAGGCTCAGTGCCGGCAACACCGGCAGGCCACTGGACGCATCAAGACAGTGCAACGCTGGTGGCAAAGCCAGCGCCGTCCGCACCGTCAACCCCAGCCCGGCGGCAACCGCCGACCAGACCCCGGACACCCCTGATCCGGTATAGCTGATGCGCCAACGGCGATCCGCCTGTTCCAGCGCGTGAATGGCCTTGCTGCGAATCAGACAGGGAGCCGCCAGCGCGACCAGTGCCAACTCGCCATCGGGAAGGACTACCCCGCTCCGGGGACCGATCCAGTGCAGCGGATAGTCGCCCAGCGCATCGTGAAACGCCGGGGCGCTCTCGTCGGCCCACGCCAGGGCCAGATCCAACTCGCCACGGCGCATGGCCGCCATGACCTCGCGGTTGCGGCCCACCAGCACATCGAGATGCACGCCGGGATGAGCCCGGGAAAACTGCCCCAGCACGGCGGTGAGAACGCCGTCACCAAAATCGTCCTGCAAGCCCAAACGTACCGTCCCGGCCAAGGACTGCCCCCGTACCGCCAGCACCGCCTCGTCATTGAGTTCGAGCAGGCGGCGGGCATAGCCCAGCATCACCTCTCCGGCCGGCGTCAGCACCAGCCCGCGCCCGGCTTTTTGCAACAAGGGCGTGCCCAATTGCTCTTCCAGCTTTTTCAATTGAATGCTGATTGCCGAGGTGGATCGTCCCAGCCGCTCGGCGGCACGGGCAAAACTCCCCAGTTCAACCCCACTGGCAAAGCTCTGCAGCACATCAAGATCGAGGCGGGGGTGACGCATGGCGATCATCCTGTTTAGTTAAACAATGCATTTAATTGTTTGAAATTTTCATAATAATGATGCCTTGCTACAGTCACCGGGTCAACCACACTCAGGAGTCTTGGCATGTCCTCTACGCTTGCCCGTCAGCACTTTGGTGCTCTGGCGCCCACTTTTGCGGCTCTCACCGATACCCTGCTGTTCGACGATATCTGGCAACGGCCCGGCTTGACCGCGCGCGAACGCAGCCTGATCACCGTCGCCACCCTGATCGCACTGTCCCGGCAGGAACAACTGCCCTTCCACCTCGATCTGGCCCGCCGCAACGGCCTTGATCGCGAAACACTGGTGGAAGTGATCACCCATCTGGCGTTTTATGCCGGCTGGCCATGCGCCGCTTCGGCATTGGCGCGACTGGAAGAACAGGAGACAGCATGCCGCTGACGCATATCCATTTACGCGCAGGCCGCACCGATGCCGAATTGGCCGCACTGTCCGACAGTCTGCACCACGCTCTGGTACACGCGTTCGACGTCCCGGCACATGACCGGTTTCAGGTGATTCACCAGCATGACGCAGCAACATTGATCTATGACCGGGATTACGCAGGGGGACCGCGCAGCGAGGCATTCGTCCTGTTCGAAATCCATGCCGGCAAACCTCGCTGCGCCGCAACCAAGCAACGGTTTTATCAGGCATTGGTGACACGGCTGGCGGCTGCACCGGGCATTCGCCCGGAAGACGTGATGATCGTGATCAGCACATCCACCCGGGAAGACTGGTCATTCAGTCACGGGACCTCGTTCGCCCAGCCTGACAAGGAGCCCGCCTCATGCTGACATTGGCTTATTCAATCGACCTGCCGGACGATTACGACATGTCTATCATCGACCGGCGCATCGCCGCAGGCGGGCCGGTGACCGACACCTTGCCGGGCTTGCTGTTCAAGGCCTATCTGACTCGTCGCAGCGATGATCAGGCCACGCCGCGTTATGCGCCCTTCTATGTCTGGCACAACGAGGAGGCGGCCAGAGACTTTTTGACTGGCCCGGGCTTTGCCAGGCTGTGTCGCGACTTTGGCCGCCCACAGGTCGCGACGACGCTGGTCGTACAGTGTCGTCTAAACGAAGGGTGGCAGGATGCCCGGTTTGCCCGGTTGGAGCGTCTGCCCATCACCGCCGATAGCGATTTGGAAAGCTTGGCCGAACGCGAGTCAGAGGTGGCAGAAGCGCAGACCGGCGCGCTGGCGGTGGTGGCCGGCGTCGCGACCGGACCATGGGAAATGGTGAGATTGTCCTTATGGAAAGAAAAACCCGCTACCGGGCATGGCAGCGGGGACGTTTACCGGGTCGGTTATGTGTCCCGACCTCACAGCAAGGGTTCAAGCTCGCCGTAATATGCATTGGCGACATCGACATGGGAGCGCAACCGTCCCTTGAGGACATTGCGTCCCACCTGATGAAAGAGCGGGTTGGCCGGGTCACTGCTCGGCCCGCGCGCTTCTTTGGCCAAGGCCTCCGGCAGCGCCAGCAAGGGGACCGTGGCATCGAGCCGGGCCCCCATGAAAAAGGCGCACGAGTCGCGGGTCACCCCGGCCCGTGGCGTCACCACCCGGTGCAAGGTGGCTTTCAGATAGCCATTGGAGGCCAACTCCAGCAACTCGCCGATATTCACCACGAAGGTTCCTTCGATCGGCGTTGCCAGCACCCAGCGGTCATCCAGCAGCACTTCCAGACCGGCCTCCTCGCCCTGCATCACCAGCGTCAGGTAACCCGAATCCTTATGTGCACCGACGCCTTGGTCCGAGCCGGTCCGGTCGCGGCCCGGGTAGCGGATCAGCTTGAGATGCTGGAACGCCCCGCCCCTGACCGTGTCGTCGAATACCGACTCGGGCTGATGCAGCGCCAGCGCAAAAGCGCGTAACAAGGTCAACGTCACCCCGGTCAAACGCTCTTGCCAATCCAGCACCAGAGGGCGCATGCCGGGAAGTTCTGCAGGCCACTGATTAGGACCATACAAGCGTTTCCAGGGGCTGTCGCCGTAATGGCACGGTTCAACCTCGCCCTCCCGCATCACGTCGAACTGTTCGCGCCAATCGGTTTGGCCCAAGGTCAGTTCCCCGCCAACGCGGGTGTAGCCGCGGAAGTGCGGCGAATGAATCATCGCCACCCGCTCTTTGGCGTCCGCAGGCAAGGCAAAGAATGCCCGGGCCTGCGCCATGACAGCCTGCCCCATGGCCGGGTCGATGCCATGCCCCTGCAAATAGAAAAAGCCGACATCCCGGGCCGCCGCGCGCAACGCCTGCAAAAAACGGCGACACGGCTCGCCTCCCGCCAGAAAGTCCGACAGATCGAGCAAGGGCAAAGGGGAATGTGGCATGACGATGACTCCGGAAGCAGGAAAACGTATGGCACTTCGCCATATCAGCCCATTCTATAGCTCGTTTAGTTTTGATTCAATCGTTTTATATTCCTTATTGTGATATGTGATTTCAGCACCGTGCAGGACAGTTGCCAAGCCCGGGTGTAACAGCTATACCGCAACAGACTGGTTCACAGCTCATTCCTCCCCACCGGACAGGAGTTGCACCATGAAAACCCTTGCCAGATACAGCGTTGCCCTGCTGAGCCTCGCGCTCGCCATCCAGATGACCCTGCCGGCGTTCCGCCACAATATGGTGCTGGGCTCGTTGACCCTGCTGTTTGCCATGGCGCTGGCCTGGGTACCGGCCAATATCGCCCGCGACAAAGGACACGATGCGGTAATGTGGTGGAGCGGTGGTCTATGCGCCTGGTTCATCGCCCTGCCCCTGGCACTGTTGATCCGGGAAAAGCCCCGCAAGCAGTGGTAAACCCAATAAAAAA
>JAGLBD010000097.1:0-3230 GCA_018260425.1 Pseudogulbenkiania sp.
TCCATCAGGCTCACCGCCTCGGTCAGTTTGGGTTGGCTGCCGCCGATCCGGGTCGCCAGCGGAATGCGTTGGCGCTCGTTGCCGGGACGGATGCGTTCCATCGAAAACATTTCCGACAGACGCGACGTGAACTCATGGCCGTGATGGTTGCCGATCAGGGTCAGCATGAAGTCCATCAAGGCCGCGCCGCCGGCGCAACTCATCCGGTTCTCGTCGATCTCGAACAGATTGGACGAGACGATCACGTCCGGAAAGGTTTCGGTGAACTGACTGATTTCCTGCCAATGAATCGTAGCGCGATGACCGTTGAGAAAACCGGTGCGCGCCAGCCAGTAACTGCCGTAGCCGACCCCGGCCAGCGGCAGTTTGTCAGGCGATTGGGCATGAATGCCCTTGGAGAGCTCCTCCAGATTGACATCCCCGGTCACATCCCCGGCCAGCACCATCAGCACATCCAGCTTGGGGCTATAGCCCAGCGGCAGGTCCGGAGTGTGCTTGATGCCATTGGCCATCACCACCGGTGCACCGTCGACTGACAAGGTGACAAATTCGTAGAGCTTCTTTTCTGCTAGCTGATTGGCTCGCACCAATGCCTCGGTGGCAAAAGCAAAGTCTGCCAGCGAGGCATGGGGCAACAGCAAGAAGCCGAATCGCAGTGGTTTGGTATGGTTGGGATGGGCCATGTCGTTCTGTCGGGTTAGCGGATTACTGCCATGCGTTCCGATTGTCGGACAAGCACGGCAGCCATGCCCCTATTGTACGATTATTTCAGGTTTCCCGAGAGAAATTGCGCAAGTCGCTGACTTTGGGGTCGCGTCAGTACTTCGCGCGGATCGCCTTGCTCCTCGACACGCCCCTGATGCAGGAACATGACCTGATTGGACACCTCGCGGGCAAAGCCCATTTCATGGGTGACCACCACCATGGTGCGGCCTTCCGACGCCAGGTCCTGCATCACGCGCAATACCTCGCCGACCAGTTCCGGGTCGAGTGCCGAGGTTGGTTCGTCAAACAACATGACTTCCGGTTCCATCGCCAGTGCGCGGGCAATCGCAACGCGTTGTTGTTGACCTCCGGACAAGTGCGACGGGTATTTGTCGGCAGCGTGCGCCAGACCGACTTTATCCAGATAGTGCAGGGCGCGCGAAATCGCTTCGTCGCGTGCCAGACCCAGCACATGCACCGGTGCTTCAATCAGGTTGTCCAGCACCGTCATGTGCGCCCACAGGTTGAAGTGCTGAAACACCATGCCAAGCCGGGTGCGGATACGTGCCAGCTGCTTGGGATCGGCGGCACGCAATGCGCCACTACGTTTGTCGGCGGCGAGCTGCAGTTCTTCGCCACTGACGATGATGCGCCCCTGATGCGGGTTCTCGAGCAGGTTGATGCAGCGCAGGAAGGTACTTTTGCCCGACCCGGATGAGCCAATGATGCTGATCACGTCACCGGCATGCGCGGTCATGGAGATGCCTTTCAGCACCTCGTGATTGCCATAGCTCTTGTGCAGGTCGATGACGTCGAGTTTGATGTCGCGGCCCGTGGCCGTCTGGGGGATTGCGTGTGTCATGTCAAAATTCTCCATCTCGCCCACTCAGTGCTTGCGCGGTGCGAGGTAGGCCAGCCAACGGCGTTCCAGCTGCTTGAACAGCATTACGATGAGGAAGGTCAGGGTCAGGTAAATGGCTCCGGCTGTCAGGAACGGTTCGAAAACCTGATAGCTTTCGCTGTAGATGCGGCGTGCCACACCGGTCAGGTCGGCAAGTGTCACCAGCCCGGCAATCGAAGTGCCTTGCAGCATCATCACCACTTCATTGCTGTAAGAGGGCAGCGCACGGCGCAAGGCCGACGGCAGGATGATGCGGCGGAACATCAGCGCACGGCTCATGCCCATGGCTTTGGCCGCTTCGATCTCGCCCCAGTGGGTATTGCGGATCTGGCCGGCCACGATTTCCGTGGTGTAGGCCGCGGTATTCAGGCTGAAAGCGAGAATGGCGCAGACATAGGCACTTTGCAGATACTCCCAGGCCCAGCTGTCCCGGATCCAGTCGAATTGCGACAGACCGTAATAGATGATGAACAGCTGCACCAACATCGGGGTGCCACGGAACAGATAGGTGAACAACCAGACCGGCCAGCGCAGCCAGGGGTTTTTGGAAACAATGGCGATCCCCATTGGAATGGCCATGCACAAACCGGTGAGCAGCGATGCGGAGAGGAGTTCGAGCGTCAGGATCAAACCATCGGTGGTGCTCATCGCCGGCGCACCGTCGGTCCCGCCAAAAAAGCCCGGCAGTTTTTCCAGTACCAAATGCATGTCGATCATAGTTCAGCCTCCCGCGTACCGAGGGTGTAACGTTTTTGCAGGCGGTCGAGGAGCACGATCGAGATCGTGGTGATCACCAGATACATACCCGCCACCACCATGTAGACGGTGAAAGGCAATTGCGTGGCCGATTTGGCATTGTCCGCCTGGTACATCATGTCGGGCAGGCCGATCACGGAAACCAGGGCGGTGGTTTTTACCAGCACCAGCCAGTTATTGGAAAACCCCGGCAAGGCAAAACGTATCATCTGCGGCACCGTGATGCGGAAGAACACCCGTCGTGGACTCATGCCATAGGCCAGACCCGCCTCGATCTGCCCTTTGGGCACCGCGAGAATGGCCCCGCGAAAGGTCTCGGTCATATAGGCGCCGAAGATGAATCCGATCGTCAGGGTACCGGCGATGAAGGAATTGATCTGGGGGGCTTCGGCGCCGAAATAGGCGGCGAGGTCATTGATGACCATTTGCCCGCCAAAAAACAAGATGAACATCCACACCAGATCCGGTACGCCGCGTACCACGGTGGAGTAGATATCTGCCAGCCAGGCAATCGGGCGGTTGGGCGAGAGGCGACACATTGCGCCGAACAAGCCCAACACCACCGAGACCGCCAGTGAGACGGCCGAGACTTCGAGGGTGAGGCGAGCGCCCTCGAGAATACCGGGAAGGTAACCCTGCAAAAACATGAATCGTGATTCCGCTGGTTCACTGCAAAAGAAAAACGGCCTTCCTCCGGGGAGGAAGGCCCGTGACACGATTTACAACGCGGTTAGTTGCCGTAGACGTCGAAGGAGAAGTACTTGTCCTGGATCTTTTTATAGGATCCGTTGGCACGTACGGCATCGATCGCCTTGTTCAGACGCTGGGTCAGGGCGGCATTGCCCTTCTTCACGGCGATGCCGGCACC
>JAGLBD010000097.1:3330-7147 GCA_018260425.1 Pseudogulbenkiania sp.
TTGAAGCTGTTCTGGTCGACTTTGACACCGTTATGGGCAATCATTCGGCTAGGGATGTTGTAATACTTGTGGGTGAAGTCAACGACTTTCAGACGGTCCGGAGTGATCTGCATCGAGGACAGGATCACATCGAACTTGTTGGTATTCAGTGCCGGTACCAGCCCGTCGAAATCCTGCGGGACGATCTGGCAGGTGACTTTCATCGCACCGCACAGTGCGTAGGCGATATCGATGTCGAAACCTTGGGGTTTGCCATCGGCGCCTTGTTTGGAGAACGGCGGGTAGTTGAGGTCAACACCCACGCGCAGGGTTTCTGCATGGGCGATCGCGCCGGTGAAAGACAGGGCCAAGGTGGAGGCAATCAGCAGTTTCTTCATGTGCATCTCTATTTCAATGGCTCCGTGCCGGATCTTTGCCGGCTCGCGGGGCTGTAGGCCGGTCGGTCGTGGCCGGCAACTTTTTCGGCAACAGGCATTCCTGTCTGGTGTCGCGGCGTCTTGATCGGGCGCCATGGGGTTTTCAGCCGGTTTGGCAAGGGGGCTGTTAACCAGTGGATATTGTACACAAATTTGATTTGCATGGGAAATGCGTTATAAAACAGTTTGTTACGTTAATTAAATGACGAATGCAACCCTGTTTCTGTCAGTGTTTTGTGTAACAGCCCGTCGCATTGTTGAAATAGACCGTTTGTTTATGTTGCAGTGCGGCCCGCTTTTCTGTAATTCGGTGTCGCATTCTGGAAATGCCCAAGCTGAAGGCATAACTACAATGCGCCGACACACCTGTGTACATACAACAAGAGAAGCCAAATGTCGCTTACCCACAAGACCGAGCTGGCGAGTCTGATCGCCGATATCCAGACAGTTGCCGAGAGCAAATTGTCGCCGAAGGAGGCCAAAGCCCTGAACGCCTTCTTCCCGATCTACTTCGAAGAGGCCGAACACGGCGACTTGCGACGTTTTTCCTCCCTGGATCTGTTTGGCGCGGCGATGGCCCACTTCGGTTTTGCTGCCCGTCTGCCGGTCGGCCAGCACAAGGCGCGCATCTATAACCCGGATTTCGAACGCGATGGCTGGCAAAGTACCCATAGCGTGATTGAAATCGTGACCGCCGACATGCCGTTCCTGATCGATTCGGTGGCCATGTTCCTGTCCCGCAATAACCTCAATCTGCATTTGCTGGTGCATCCGGTGCTGTCGGTCGCCCGCAACGACAAGGGCGAATTGATCGAGGTGCGCCGCACCGAAGATCGCAGCCTGCCGCTGGAATCCTTCATTCACGTGCAGATGGACCGCGTCTCGGATGCCGCCACGCTGCAGCGTCTGGAAGCCGATCTGAATCGTTTCATCGCGGATATTCGTCTGGTGGTCAACGACGAACCGGCCATGCGTTCGGTATTGGAAAACATTGTCGGCGAGCTGGGTTCGCTGAATGGCAAGCGCGCTGCCGAAGCCGCGGAAGCCGTCGATTTCCTGCGCTGGATGGCCGACAATCACTTCCTGTTCATGGGCTATTGCGATTACGATCTGGTCAAACGCGATGGCAAGGACAGCCTGCGCATCGTCAAGAACTCGGGTCTGGGCATCCTGCAGGACCAGGGCGACAAGGAGTACTCGGCCAGTTTCGAACAGCTGCCGCAGGAATTGCGTGAACTGGCCCACCTGCCGCAATTGATCATTCTCAACAAATCGCAAACCCGTTCCATCATTCATCGCCCGGCCTACGTCGACTTTGTCGGCATCAAGCGCTTCAATGACAAGGGCGAAGTGATCGGTGAACGCCGTTTCCTCGGTCTGTATACCGCCCGTGCCTATCAGGCCTCGCCGAAAGACATTCCGATCTTGCGTCGCAAGGTCGAAGAAGTCATCAACGGTTGCGACTACGTCGACAACAGCTACAAGTCCAAGACGCTGGGCTTCGTGCTGGAAAGCTATCCGCGCGACGAATTGCTGGAAATCCCGGCCGATGTGCTGGCGACCACCGCCGTCGGCATCGTCAATCTGCAAGAGCGTCCGCGCGTGCGCTTGTTCCTGCGTACCGACCGCTACCATCGTTATGTCAGCTGCCTGGTATACGTACCGCGCGACAGCTTCAATACCGAAATCCGCCTCAAAATCGAGAAAGTGCTGGTCAATGCCTTCAATGGCCAGTCGACCGAGTTTTCTGTGCATATCGGCGACGAAACGCTGGCACGGGTGCACTACATCATCCGTACGGCGTCGGGCGTCTTGCCGACCGTGCGCGAAGCGGATCTCGAAGCCGAGATTGCCCGTCTGGTGCGTGGCTGGGTCGAAGAGTTGCATCAGCAACTGATCGAAACACATGGCGAAGAAGTCGGCAATCAGCTGTTCAATCGTTACAAGAGCGCGTTCCCGCTGGCCTATCGCGAAGAGTTTGCCGTACGCAATGCGGTGCTTGACGTGCAACATCTCGAAGCGGTCAGTGCGGCTGACCCGCTGACGATGAAGCTGTATCGTCCCTTCCATCGCAACACCGAAGATTTCAACCTCAAGCTGTTCCGCGCCGGTGAACCGCTCGGCCTGTCGGCCAGCCTGCCCATTCTGGAAAACATGGGCGTCAAGGTGCGTGACGAGCATCCGTATTGCGTGACCCGTGGCGACGATGATCTGGTGTGGATCAGTGACTTCGGTCTGGATGTCGGCAGCCGTCAGGAGGAAATGGGCAGCGACTCGGTGCAGCGCGATTTTCAGGAACTGCTGGCACAAGTCTTCGCCAAACGCTGTGAAAATGACGGCTTTAACCGCCTGACACTGGTGGCCGGCCTGAACTGGCGCGAGATTTCGCTGGTGCGTGCACTGGCCAAATACCTCCGCCAGGCCGGTTTGACCTTCAGTCAGGCCTATATCGAGCAGTGTGTCGCCAATTACCCGGCCATTACCCGCCGTTTGGTGAAACTGTTCTACGTACGACTGTCTCCGCTCGAGGCCAATGCTGCCAGCGCCGATGCCTTGCTGGGTGAATTGCGCGAGTTGCTGGACGAGGTGGCGAATCTGGACGAGGACCGTATCCTTAACGGTTTCCTGACCGTGATTCTGGCGACCCGCCGTACCAATTTCTGGCAGAAAGCGGCCGATGGCCACTTCAAGCCGTATATGTCCTTCAAGCTCGAGTCGGGTGCGATTCCGTTCCTGCCGCAGCCGCGTCCGCTGTTCGAAATCTGGGTTTACAGCCCGCGTGTCGAAGGCGTGCACCTGCGCGGTTCGAAAGTGGCGCGTGGCGGCCTGCGCTGGTCTGACCGTATGGAAGACTTCCGTACCGAAGTGTTGGGTCTGGTCAAGGCGCAGCAAGTCAAGAACTCGGTGATTGTCCCGATGGGCTCCAAAGGCGGCTTCGTCTGCAAGCAATTGCCGGCGCCGTCCGACCGCGAAGCGTGGATGGCCGAAGGGATTGCCTGCTACCGGACCTTCATTTCCGCCCTGCTGGACGTGACCGACAATCTGGTCAATGGCAAAATCGTACCGCCGGCCGACGTGTACCGTCTGGATGCCGATGATCCGTATCTGGTGGTCGCGGCCGATAAAGGCACGGCAACCTTCTCGGACATTGCCAACAGTGTCTCCGAATCGTACGGCTTCTGGCTGGGCGACGCCTTTGCGTCGGGTGGCTCGGCCGGTTACGACCACAAGAAAATGGGCATTACCGCACGTGGTGCGTGGGAATCGGTCAAACGGCACTTCCGTCATCTGGGCATCAATACCCAGGAGCAGGACTTCACGGTTATCGGTATCGGTGACATGGCCGGTGACGTGTTCGGTAACGGCATGCTGCTCTCCGAACATATCCGCCTGAAAGCGGC
>JAGLBD010000097.1:7247-8614 GCA_018260425.1 Pseudogulbenkiania sp.
TCCGACCACGAGGTGAACATCAAGATCCTGCTGGGGGCGGTAATGCAGGCCGGCGACATGACGCTGAAACAGCGTAACGAGTTGCTGGCCGAAATGACCGACGAGGTAGGGCATCTGGTGTTGCGCAACAACTACCTGCAAACCGAGGTGTTGGCGATCAAGCGTCTGGAAGGCGCCGCCATGCTCTCGACTCACGCCCGCCTGATCAACCATCTGGAAAAGATTGGCGAGCTGAACCGCGAACTCGAGTTCCTGCCGTCGGAAACCCAGATCAACGAGCGTCGTCTGGCGCGTCAGGGTCTGGTGTCGCCGGAAGTCGGCGTATTGCTCGCCTATAGCAAGATCTGGCTGGATCAGGCCTTGCTGAAGACCGACCTGCCGGACGACAAGGACTTCCTGCCGATTCTGGTGAATTACTTCCCGAAACCGCTGCAGGAACGCTTCCGCAGCCAGATGGAACAGCATCACCTGAAACGCGAGATCATTTCCAATCAGCTGGCTAACCAGATCATCAACCGCATGGGCACGACCTTTGTGTTCCGCTTGCAGGAAGAATCGCCGTTCTCGGTTGCCGACATTGCCCGTGCCTGGTGGATTGCCAGCCGCGTCTTCGATGCGGAGCGTCTGTGGACCTCGATCGAGGCGCTGGATACAGTGATTGGTGCCGACCTCCAGATGAGCCTGATGGTGCAGGTACGTACGCTGGTCGAGCGTGTCACGCGCTGGGTATTGCGCAACAAGCGTCCGTTCACCTCGGTGGATGCCGTAATCGCCGAGTACTCGGACAAGGTGGCTGCGCTGTTGGCCGACTTGCCTGCGTTGATTGCTGCCGCCGACTACCCACTGGTCGCCGAACTGGAAGAGCGTTACCGCGCCGCCGGTGTTCCTGCCGAGCTGCTGGCCGTGTTGTCGCGTCTGGAGTTCGCGGTCCCGCTGGTGGATATCATCGATATCGCCTCCCACAGCGAGCTGGCCTTGACCGACATCGCCCGCAACTACTATGAGCTGGGTAGCAATCTGCAGCTGGACTGGCTGCGTGACGCCATTACCCGCTTGCCGCGTGACAACCGCTGGCAGTCGCTGGCCCGTTCGGCGCTACGCGATGATCTGTACCGTCTGCATCGTTCGCTGGCAGGTCTGGCGCTGAAGGATGGCGGCACGGCATTTGCCAACGACTGGCTGGTGCGCCGTGTGGCGGATGTGGAAACCTGCCACCAGATGTTTGCCGAGCTGCAATCGTTCGAGTCGCTGGACCTTGCCATGTTGTCGGCCGGGATGCGCGAACTGAACAATCACCTGATCTCGGGTTGATCGGTTCGTAAGGAATGACCCCCTCTGTCCAGCAATGGACAGAGGGGGTTTTTTAT
>JAGLBD010000098.1:0-5905 GCA_018260425.1 Pseudogulbenkiania sp.
GCTCTCCTTCCACCCAGACATCATCGGCGTTTCGTTTGAATACGTGGGTTTCAATGATGGTAAGCATTGCCTCAATCTACGGCAATGCCGTAGGAACGCAAGCACGGGAAAGGGGGCTGAAAAAGGAAATAAATAATGAATGGACTTCAGAGGCGACGATCACCAAAACACATCGCACACGGCTCGTGAGAGCGTGCAGTGAGGCGTGACGATAACGGTCCCGTCACGCCTCACTTTGCATCGGTACTACGTCAAAATGCGGTTGACCAGAATACGCCGGCATGGCTTTGCTTGACGCCTTTCACTTGTCCCGCATCCAGACTGTAGCCCGCGGTGACGCCAAGGGTGTGGGTTTTGTGGAGGCGGGTTGTATAGCTGGCCTGCAGGTCACGCTCGTGGCCATCCGGGCTGGCACTACTCCACTCGGTACCAAAGTGCGGCTCGCCGGTCACACTGTCAACCGTCGGAACAATCAGCCCCACCTTGCCGGACACCACACGCAACGGTTCTTGCCACGACACGGTCAAGCGGTCGGTGGGCTTGAACAGTCCTTGATGCTGAAAACCCATACCCCAGGAACGCGAGGTCAATGCCGTGGTACCGCTGACCAATCCGTTGCCCTGACTGGCCGATGTTCTGGCATACGCGGCAGTGAACAGCAGGTTGTCGCGGGCGGTGAGGGAGTAGGCCAAGGACACATCGAGACCGGTGGTGCTGTTGTGCTCGCCCAGATTAACGATCGAATTACTGCTGTACGCACTACCGAGCAGGCTGCGATGTTCTTGCAACACGCCAACGGAAAGGCTGGAGGTCAACCGGTCGCTAAAGCGGTGCGAAATGCCCATTTGCAATGCCATGGCTTCCGGTGTCGGTGACGAGGGTAGTCCGGGGGTACGAGTCTCGGTGCGGGTCAGGTTCCACGACATGGCCACACGGGTCGCCGGATCTAATCTGAAGCCGTAGGTCAACAGACTACCACCCTCGGCCAGCGAGGAAAGCCGTACGCTGGACAGTTCCTGTGACAGTTGCGAGAGTTCGTCGTCGCCATAAACGGCACGGCTCCAGGAAAACTGTACCGGAGCGCCATAGCCTGCCGCGAACGAATTACCGTTTGCATCGGTCAGCATGGCGTAGCCTTGCCACTCGCTGCGCAGCGCCTGAGCCCCCGGGAGTCCGTTGTCACGCAAGGGGATGGCGCTGTTTTGCCAAAGCCCAAGCTCGCTGCCATTGTTCAGCTTGATCACCACCGGGCCGGTATTGGCGTAGCTGGGCAAGGCATTGAGTTTGGCCCCGGTGGATTTGCTTTGGATCAGACCGGCAAGATTGACGGTAAAGCCGCGCAGGTAGCTGTCGAAAGCCGGGTAATTAGCCAGCTTGCTTTGCACCGCCGACAAGCTGCCTAGCGCTCCACCGCTAATCATGCCGCCCGTCAGGTTGCCGACTGCCAGCGTACTGCCATTGGCCAGCGTCAGACTCAACGGACCATAAGGCTGAAAAGCGCTGACGAGGTTGACCAGTCCGCGCCCGTAGGTCGTATCGACGCCGGCACTACCGAGGTCAGTCGCGGTGGCCAGCAATAGATTGGCCGCGGTGCCACGGGTTTTAAGGATCGGCCAGGTGGATTCCAGTAGCAGCAATGAGCCACTGACCAGCGGGGCAGACATCGAGGTACCGCTCCACACCCCCCAGGCATTTGGCCCGGCGGTCGCCACGGGTGCCAGAATGGTTTCTCCAGGTGCCATGACCCAGCGATTGGCGTAGCTGGTGCTGCCACTACCGGCAACAATCAGACTGCCTTTGCCGGGGGTATTGCTGAAACTGGACAGAACATTGCGGTTGTCGACCGAGCCAACCAGAATCAGGTGATCAACGGCGGCTTGGGTCAGACCATTGGTCGAGGCATTGGCGAGCAGTGCCTGCGCGCTGTTGCCGCCGGCCCAGGCAATGAAAATTCCTTTGGAGGCAGCGTAATTGATAGCACTGACCAGATCGGGGCTATTGCCATAGGTCAGGGACAAATTGATGACGGCAACACCGGCATTGGCCGCTTTGACAATTCCGTTCGCCACGTCGGTTGAGTAGCCTGAGCCCGCAGCAGACAAGACTTTTTCGGCAATAATGTTTGCATTGGGCGCCATGCCCAACACATTGCCTCTGGCTACCGTATATTTGCCGGTACTGGCATTCCAGACTGACAGCATATTGCCTGCCGCGATGGAGGCGACCGCCGTGCCGTGCGAGTTGTCGTCGTTATAACTATTCGAGCAACGGAAAGTCACCGCCGCACAACTGCTTTGCAGTTTGGAGACTTGACCTGCGGCGAAGGCCGAGTCGGTCGCCAGAATACCGGTATCCACAACACCGAGAATCAAGCCGCGCCCCCCGTTGGCCGCCGACATGACGGAGCTGTTCAGTCCCATTTGCACCAGCCAGGGTGCGTAGGTGTCAGCCAGGGCAACCCCGGAACACAGCCCCATGGCGGCGATTGACAGGGCAAGCGGAGTAGGGCGTAGAGAGGTTGCCATAAGGTTCCTTTCGCAAACAGAGGAGCGGGCACCACTGCCCCGCGATCCTTTTTACGATAAAAGAGCCTTGAGTATTTTTCAGGGAAAAATAGAAATCGTACGTCATTTACTAGTGGTTTGATTTCAAGAGACCGGCGAGGCACTCTCCAAAGCACCGCGCAACAGGCCATAAAACGGCCTTTTTGAGCATCCTGACCGGCATCTACGACGCCTCCCTCCAGTGAAACTACGTATGTTGTTTTCCTGTATCATTGTCGGACAATGTGGTGCATGGCACTGATTTTATTCAGTTTTCAATGCGGTAGCTAAAGATTCCGGCAATAACAATTAGTGCGCCAATCACACCCACCGCATTGGCGGCGATCAAGGGTTTGTTCTTTATATAGATGCCGTAGCTCAACCAACTGCACAAGGCTACCAAGCTAATCGCAAAGCCTGGCAAGGAGACCGCTCCCGCCGAGCGGGAAGCAAAAATCTGATAGCCCTGAAAGAAGAACATCAGGTTGCCAAGTGGACCGGCGATGGTCATGTAGACTTCGGTCCAGTGACGTTTTTGCGGGGTGTTCATGGTGTGGCGTGAGGTACCCGGCTTTTACGGTCGGGGAGGGATAGCGCGGACAGCATGGCTGCCCCTGTCCTCACGACTCCTTTTGTCGAAGCTATCCTTGTTTGATCGTAGCCATCGCTACGGGACCGGCCGGCGGGCGATGCGCAATGCTCCGCATCGCCCGCCGATCGATAGGTCAAAACCACCCTTGCGGCGTATGGCCTGGTGCCTTGCAGAAGGGGAAATGGAGCGGTCGCGGTTGCCGGATGGCACGTTATCGAAGAGAAATGTAGCGAAGAGCCGCCCGGGAGATGAGTCGTCTACCTGGCTGCGCTGCACATTGCCAAGAGCCGGGAGACGACCGCAAACACATCGTGCTCGCTACTGAAAAGAAAGGGAAGGGCTGAGTGTCGTAAGGTTCAGTTTTCAGCCAGCCACGCCACAACACGTCGTGTGGCCTGCGCAATAATGTCATTGCGGGCTTCGGCATGCAGATCGCGGTGAGTGGTGTAGATCGCCAGCATCACCGGTGCCCGGTTCGGAGGGATAAGGAAGGCAACATCGTTAGCCGTACCGTAATTGCCGCTCCCGGTTTTGTCGCCGATCTGCCAGTCTGCAGGCAGGCCAGCCTTGATTTTCTGGGCGCCGGTGGTATTGCCCCTCAGCCAAGCTTGCAATTGTTCCCGCCCTGCTCGAGCTAGCACGTTGCCTAGCACCAGTTTTTCCAGCGTAGCGGCCATGGCGTCTGGCGTAGTGGTGTCGCGAGGGTCGCCGGGGATGGCCGTATTAAGCTCGGGTTCGCGGCGATCCAGCCGGAATGCGGTATCACCGATGCGACGGGCAAAGCGGGTCAATCCGGATGGACCCTCCAATTGGCTCAGCAACAGGTTGGCGGCGGTGTTGTCGCTGTACTGGAGAGCGGCAGCACATAGCGCGGCGAGGGTCATGCCGTCACTGAGGTGCTGTTCGGTCACTGGCGAGTAATTGACCAGATCCTCTCGCCGAAACGCGATACGCTGCTCCAGCAAACCCGGTGTGCGTGCAGCCTGATCAAGAATCGCTGCGGCTGCCATCAGCTTGAAGGTACTACACAGGGGGAAACGTTCCGCTCCCCGGTAGCTCAGTCGGCGTTGATTGGCGGTATTGATGGCGCAGACGCCCAATCGACCGCCCAATTCCTTTTCCAGGTCTTCAAAAGTCTTGATGGCCGGCTGACGAAGCGGCGTTGCCCAACTGGCCGCCAGCGGAACGGTTGCGGCTGCCAGCAAAAACTGGCGACGTTGTTTCGAGAACGGCATGACGACTCCACGGCAAATAAAATCACTCAGACCATCCCGGTGGCGGCGGGTTCACTCGCTTATCGATTTCAGTGCGCTATTGACCCGCAAGGCCAGTGGCAGCGTCAGCAATACCATGCCGGCCACCAGTGTCATGGCCAGCGGGATGCCGGTCACGTCGCCGAGGGCGCCAAAGGCGAATGGAGCCAACGCGCCACCTCCAATAGTGCCGGTATAAAAGCGGGCGAAGGCCGCATCGCGCTGCCCTCGGCCCACCAGCTCGGGGACCGTGCCGTACAGCACCGAACTGGTGCCGTTCAGAAAAATGCCCAGCAAGGGTAATATCGCCAAGGCTGCCGTCAATGGCAAGGCAAGTATCGCAACAATGATCATGGCCGTACCTGACTCGGACAGCCAAACGGTTTTCAGCATGCCATAGCGCGATCCGAGATAGCCACAGGCCAGCTTGCCGAACGCACCGCCGACAAACAGCAGCGATAGCGCCAGGCCGATCGAGGCCGTGCCGGCACCCTTGTCACGAAGAATGAAGGGCAGAAAGGTCAGAAATCCCATGCGGGTCGCGCTGTCGATAAAGCCAGTAGCCAGCAAGGCATTGAATCCCGAGCCAAACTTGCCTGAAGGTTCTGTATGGTGGGGATGGCGTTCAGTGTCGCTGGCGCGGGGCGGTGCAGCGGGAATCAGCAGAAACAACGTCAGTGCGACCAGCAGTCCCAGCCCGGCAATCAGTGTGACGCAGTGCTGCCAGTTCATCCAGGCCAGCAACAAACCAACCAGTGCCGGCACCAGCATTTTTCCGAGGTCGCCGGCGAAATTGTAGGTTGCCAACGCCTGTCGGGCACCGGTGCTGCCTTCATGGTTGTCGGCAACCAATGACGACGCCAGCGGGTGCTGGGTACTGGCGCCGCAGCCACTGATCAGCAAGGCCAGACACACACCGACGAATCCGCCGGCCTGACCTGCCAGTAAATAACCCAGTGCCGCCAGCACCGTTCCGGCCACCAGCAAGGTTTTTCGACCCAGGCGCAGGGCAAGGCGACTGGCGGGAACTTGCAGCCCGGCCATGGCCGCCGAGTAGAGGCCTCTGGCCAGACCGGCAAGCGCAAAACTCAGGCCGAACTGGCTTTGCCAAATGGGCAACAGCACATAAATCAGGTCCGTCATGCCATCGTGAGCCGCGTGTGCCAGCGAGGCAGAGAGCAGGGCGCGACGTCGCGAGGAAGAGGTGGGCGCTACTGAGTCATCAGTCATTCGCAGGGGAGATGCAAGGTTGCCAACGCCAATAGTATGTCATATGAAACGTTTGCCATGCCTAGCCATTCCCCGTGGGCGTCAATGCCGCTCGACACGCTGGGGAACCAATACCCTGATCTCTACCTCGGTGAAGTAGCGGCGCAGTAGCTGTTCGAACCCACTGCTGTGAGTGATGGAAAGGATGGCATCATTGATTTCTTTTGCCTTGGCTTCCGACATGGCTTTCTTACTGTAGGTAAAGTAGGCGTACTCATCTTCGTCGCTGGAAATGTCGACCGGGGTGA
>JAGLBD010000098.1:6005-8607 GCA_018260425.1 Pseudogulbenkiania sp.
GCCGTTTTTTCCAGTTGAACGAACACGGATGGCTCGTAAAGATACGGCTCGAAGTAATAGAGGTAGACAGTCCGGTCCTTGCGTTTGCCTGCGCCCATGACCACGTCGACAAGGCCGGTCTCGGCATAGCTGAGTTGCCGCTTCCACGGAATGTTTTCAAAAAGTACGCGGCACCCGATTTTTGCTGCGGCAAGCTTGATCAGATCAACCTCGAGCCCCACCGGTTTGCCATTCTGATCGAAACCCTGAAACGGCAAATGGTCATACACCCCGATGCGCCATGGCTTGTCACACGCAGCCAGTGCCGGCTGGAAGGAGCAGAGTAGCAAAAAACCCAAAGCAAGGAATCGGTTCATGATTGACCTCCCGGAACGATGTCGCCATGCCTCGAGCCAGCGCCGTCATTTCACTCTATGTCCTTGACCGGGGACTGTCAAAATCCAGAGGCTCAATGTTTGAAGTGCAGGGAGGGCGATCATATCTCTGACCGAATCGCGCTGATCCCATCCCGCTACACTTGAGCGAGCTGCGGGTCATCGCCATTGGTATATTTATTGTCCGCTGCTGACGACCATCCCGTCAATTTCCAACGACCAGAAACTCATCAAGTTTACTTTTATGACATATAAGATTTGCTGAGATAATTATTTTATCGGTTTCGTCATTTTTTATTGTGTTTTAAAATATAAATAAGCTATTGAGCTGTGCGCCATTGACAACCATTTGCGAAACGCAACACAATCTTCTTGTTCATTATTAGCCGCGCCACACTATGGTCCGTTATGCCAGTGCATATTTACATATAGCAGGGCATTTTACATAAACCTACCGGGTAAGCTATGTCACATGAGCTAAAGTTTAGCGATGCTGTTATGCCAAACAAACACCAAAAAAAACTCACTATTTTTTATTTTGTTTTCGGAATTTTGTTGTATTTGAGTGTATATTTCTTTCCCGGAGGCCATTGGGGTGACATAGTTGAAGCACTTAGACCTTATTTGGGAGGCATGAAAGAATCGGAAGACGTTAACCGGTTTTTTGGGCTTAACCCACTCCCCGCGCAAATCATGATCGCCTATGTGTTTTTTTTCTGGATCATTTTTGTGCTGTGCTGGGCTTTTGTCTTGATCGGAAATGTGACGTTACAAAATAACTATGTTGAGCACTTTTTGTCCGGTAGACAAAACAAGTCAGCATTTAGCAATATACTATATGCTGCCATGGGCTGCGTTTCTGGCTTGACAATGCCTTTGATATACTATCTTGCAGATGGGGTAGGTGACGGAATTATCGGCACATCAAATTTTCTAATTTTTTCTTCTTCGATTTTATCTGTTGGTTTTTTTCAATTGGTTGGAGTGTGGTTTTCTTCGGCTATGTTTGCATTTTATTTTCTGCTTTTGTTGCGTTTTACTTTTTCTAGGTTTTTTAAATTGCTGTAACATAATAAATGCTACGCGCTATCAGATTGAAATGTGGCACCTCATATTCGATGCGTGTAACTGAATAGGTAATTTAAACTGATAGCGCATTGAATTCATCTTTTGTCACCTCGACAGTCAAACTGTGAAGGCTTCCCGTGTCGCTCTGATTGTAAGTTCTCCACTACGTTGTAGATCCCCGCAAACGCAACATGACCGGAGCTAGCTGCTGGTCATCGCCATTGCACCATCCTGCCGGAAATACGTTTCTGCATGTCTTGCGTCTGATCATTACCCGGTAATCCGCATAGGTCTTCCGCCACTGGGTAGTGGCATATCGAGTTTATTTTATTGTTATATAAATCGCACAGAGATAACCATCATCACTTAAATAACCATGCCGTTGCTTTTTGAATATTGGGCAACTACTGAACCGTGCGCCATTGACAATCATCTGCAAAGAACAACACAATCATCTTTAGAAGTATCAATCGCGCCAGAAATGGATCGTGACATCTATACAATTTATAGATGGCGGCATATTTTTGATAAATAACAGGTAAACCATGTCGTTTGAGCAAGAGCTTGGCAAATTTTTGACGCCAAATAAGCATCAAAAAAAAATCACTATTTTTTATTTTGCATTCGGCTTTTTATTGTATTTGTGCGCATGGTTTTTCCCTGGAGAAATTTGGGGTGACATAATTGAAGTGCTTAAACCATATTTTGGAGGCATGAGAATAGCGCAAGAAGTAAACCAGTCTTTGGGGCTTAACCCACACCCGGCGCAAATCATGATCCCCTATGTGTTTCTCTTCTGGATCATTTTTGTACTGTGTTGGGCTTTTGTCTTGATCGGCAATGCACCATTGCAAATGGTCTATGTTGACAGTTTTTTGTCCCAAAGAAAAAATAAGTCAACATTTCGAAATATAGTATTTGCCATTAGTGGTTGTCTTTTTTCTTTGTCCGTCCCGTGGTCGTTGTGCCTCATGGAGGGCAGTGTCGGTAGATATACTCGATCCATTTATTCTTCTTTGTTTTTTTCTGTTGGGTTTTTTCAATTGTTTGCAGAGTGGTTTTTTTCGTTTTCATTTGTATTCTATTTGGTGAGTTTTCGCATTTTATTTTGCCAGCTATTTTGTAAGAGGGCTGTGAAATGAGCAATGATACGCGTGATC
>JAGLBD010000099.1 GCA_018260425.1 Pseudogulbenkiania sp.
CGGCAACCTCATACAGGTCATCGTACTCCGGCTCGGTCGGAAGAAGAGTCTCCGGCCCGTTGATGATGAGTTCAGCAAGCTCTTTGGTCATTACGATCAGCATGGCACCACCTCGTGAATTAATGACATATGAGATTGCCTCATCTTCAATCATCTATCAACCACCCTACCTCTCACCCCTTGAGCGTTGCCCTGAGTGGGGTTCCCAGTGCCTGCAAAGCTTGATTGAAGGCCGTCAGGGTGAGCTCGGGGGTTTCTGTTGCCAGGCAGCGGGTATGACCAGCGCCTTCAGAGGTATAGGGAAGGATCTGTTCCAATACCGTATCGGCAGGATCGAGAAACACCAGATCCGGCGCAGCGGTCGTGAAGTAAGGCTTCAACCACGGCAAGTGTGTCGAAGACATCGTGATGACATCCGTGCCGGGATGGGTCTGCCTGAGTTCCGCGATAAAACCCGACACTTCCTTTTGAGTCCGTTCCGGTTCGTTGATAAACGCAAAACTTTCCACCAGATCCACCAGCGCAGACGCATTCACCAGCACCACCTGATCCCCGGCTTCGCTGTGCTGTCTCGCATAGGTCTGCATGGCATCGCTCACCACCATAGAGCGCACCCCCAGCACGGCAATACCGCGGGTGGTAGAACGCTGCAGCGCGTCCCGCACCGGAGGAAAAATGCCCACCACCGGAACCGGCACCGAGGCCTTGAGCAGGCCGAGCACCACGATGCTTGGCGCATTCGAGGCGAGCACCACCGCAACACAGCCCTGATCGTGCAGATAGCGTGTCGCCTGTTGCACAGAGGCGAGCAGTTCGTCTGGCGTCTTGGCCCCGTAAGGAAAACTCGCCCGGTCGGCAAAGTACAGAATGTCTTGCTTCGGAAAGCGGGCACGAACCCGCTCGACGATTGCGTAGCTCCCGATACCTGCATCAAAAATTCCGATTGGCCGATGAAGTTCCATAGTTCGATCGCTAACAAAAGAGGACAGCGCGCATTTTACGCCCATTGAATAAAAATACTCGGAGCATAAAGCAATGTGGCAGGCGCGCTGCCGTCACGAGGCGTTGCCACGCACGGCCGCGGCAAGAGCCCGGCACACGCGTTCAACGTCCCCATCCCCGGTTCGCCAATTACTGAAGGCGGCCCGAATCCCCTGCTGACCTTGCCACTGCCCCGGGGTCATGAACACCTCGCCGGCCGCATTCAAACGCGCCAGCACATCGGCGCTCGCCTCCTGACGCGGCCGAAACACCACCACATTCAGGCGCGGCGCTTTCAACAACGCGTAGTCCGGCGAAGCCTCCAGCCACTCAGCCAATGCGGCGGCCTGACGGCAGTTATCCTCGACAATGCGCCGCATCCCCTCACGGCCATACGCCAACAAGCTGAACCAGAGCGGCAGTGCACGGAAGCGGCGGGATTGCTCGATGCCGCGATCCATCAGCGCCGGCAGCAGGTCATGGGTTTCCAGATACGGCGCACTGACCGAGCAGCACTGCTGCAGCAAGTCGGCGTGGCGGGTAAAGAAGATGCCGCAGTCGTAAGGCACATTCAACCACTTGTGACCATCGCAGGTAATCGAGTCGGCGAACTCGATGCCGGCGCTCCAGTCGCGACGCTGCGGGTCGAGTCGCGAGAACAGACCAAAGGCCCCGTCGACATGCAGCCAGGCCTGGTGCTGTCGGCACAGCGCCGCAATGGCATTGAGATCATCGAAATCGGTGCCGGTGACGGTTCCGGCACTGGCAATGACAATCTTGCCCGGCTCGGGACTGGCCTCCAGCATGGCGGCCAGTGCCGCGACATCCATCGCTTCCGATCCCGGCAAACATGGCACGGCAGCGATCTGCTCGCGCCCCAGGCCAACCAGCCCGACCACCTTGAGACTACTGGCATGCGGCGTGCCACTAAACACTTTGATGGCGGCCGATCCGATGCCGTCACGGGCAATATCACGTCCCTGACGCCAACCAGCATACTGGCGGGCACACACCATGCCCAGCAAATTGGCGGCGGTCGCGCCGGTGGTCAAACTGCCGATCAGACCTCCGGGCAGCTCCAGCAGCTGGCGCAACCAGTCCAGCACCTGCAATTCCACCCCGGTTGCGATCGAATTGCCAGCCGAAGCGACATTCTGGTCAATCACCGCAGTCAGCCAGTCACCGGCCAGCGCCGCCGGGGTAACGCCCCCGGTGACGAAGCCAAGATAGCGCGGCCCCGGCGACGCATTGAAGCCCGGCGCCAGATCCCGGCAAAACGACTGCCATACCGCCTCAAGCCCCAGCCCGTGCCCGGGCAGATCGCGTAACGGCGGCATGGGCTCATCCGGACGCGCCACCGGGCGCTGGTCCAGTTGCTGCAGCCACTGCTGGCTCCAGGCGGTGAGTTCGGGCTGCAAGGCAAAAAATGCCTGATCGGTCAAAGCGGACTCCATCGTGTCATCCTTTCGTCAGTCAGGACTAAAGGTTATGCTGAAGACCAAATAGATTACAGACACACAAAACACAAAAAAACAGAATACAGATGAACCCCAAATACCAGCAACTGGCCAACAGCCTGCGCCACGACATTCATCAGGGTAGACTGCTGGCCGGCCAACGCCTGCCGTCGATCCGGCAACTGGCCCAACAACATGGAGTCAGTCTGACCACGGCCATTCGCAGTTATGAGTGGCTGGAGGCGCAAGGCGACATTCAGGCCACCCCCAGATCAGGCTTTTTTGTTCGACCCCGGGTGGATCGCAGCACGCCCCCTCGCTTCAGCGACTTCGATCCGCACGCCTATCCGGTCGACAATGCCGCCCTGATCGCGGAAATCCGCCAAGGTGCCCAACACCCTGACAACATCCCGCTGGGCACTGTCATGCTGGCCCCCGCCCTGCTGCCGCTGGCCAGCCTGCAGCAAAGTCTGTTGCGCACGGCACGGCGTACACCGCAGGCCGCGGCACGGTATGGCATGCCCGGCGGCGAAGCCTCCTTGCGTCAGGCGCTGTGCCAGCATTTCGCCGAGGACGGACTGGCGCTGCACCCGGACGATCTGTTGATTACGCATGGCTGCATGCCGGCGCTCAATCTGGCCTTGCTGGCTGTCAGCCAAGCCGGAGACAGCATTGCGGTACCCTCGCCGTGCTACAGCGGTCAATTGCAACTGTTGGCCAGTCTTGGACGCCAGGCACTGGAAATTCCCTGCGACCAACACGGGATGGATCTGGATCGACTGGAAGCCTGTCTGGCCAGTGGCCAGGCCCGGGTGGCACTGCTCAGCGCCTGCTTTCAGAACCCTCTTGGCTTCAGCCTCAGCAATTCAGACAAGCAACGTATCGCCGCCATGGCACAGCGCTACCGGATCACGGTCATTGAAGATGATGTGTTTGGAGAATGCAGTCATGGCGGGCCACGCCCCTTGCCGATCAAGGCCTGGGATAGCGCGGGCAGAGTCATCTGGTGTGGCTCCTTCTCCAAAACCCTGGCCCCGGGCTATCGGATCGGCTGGTGTGCCCCGGGCATCGGCCTGGATGCGCTGCGCAGCCTGCATCTGGCCGGCATGCTGGCGGTTCAGGCCCCGCTGCAACTGGCCCTCGCCGATTTTATTCATCGCGGCGAATACCGCCGACACCTGCGCCGGTTGCAACCGCAACTCGCCAGTCAGGTCGACAGCCTGCGTCAAGCGGTGTTGCGACATTTTCCGGAAGGGACGGCCGTCAACCAACCGGCAGGGGGCTACGCCCTATGGGTTCAATTGACGAAACCGGCAGACGGACTGGCCCTGTATCGCGCCGCAAGACAGCAGGCCATCAGTCTGGTGCCCGGCTCCGTATTCAGTGCCCGTGGCTTGTATGGCGAGTGCCTGCGCTTGAATGCCGGCAATCCCTGGGATGAATCACTGGATAAGGCCATTGCGCGGCTGGGTGAACTCGCCACGCAACGTCAGGACCTGAGCGGCTAACCATCAGATAAGTCTAAGTGTCTGGTATACTCGCCCTATTGGCATACTAAGTTACCTATTTTTATGCAATTTATCTCCGATAATGAAGGCGGAAGGTAAACATAAAATCAGGTGACGACTGGGGGCACGCGTGTTTTCGTTCAAGAAAAAAAGTTCTGATCAAACCACTGTACGGCCGGCAAGCGGTCTGGCCGCGCATGGTATCGTCAACTGGCAATCCATGCCGACCTCGCTGGCAGCCTTGGGCATCGCCCCCAGTGGCGGCTTGTTGTTCTTTTTCTTGCCGCCCGGGGCGGACTATGCTGCAGCAAACCAGCGTGCCCAGGCGCTGGCCGGACCGGGCCGGAGCGTGCTGACGATTTCCTCGACGGGGGCACTGTGCAGCCAA
The DNA here is from genome assembly GCA_018260425.1 of Pseudogulbenkiania sp. Lineage (GTDB taxonomy): Bacteria > Pseudomonadota > Gammaproteobacteria > Burkholderiales > Chromobacteriaceae > Paludibacterium. The sequence goes on from JAGLBD010000099.1 coordinate 4,335, forward strand.
ACAGCCCAGTCGACTTATTGCAGTGAAACCAGTAACGACACCAGCTGGCTCTGGCTGCCCGATAGTCTGATTCAAAAACATGCCCTGCATCAGGTCGACCTGCATCAGCACGATGCCAAACACGCCAGTCAGCGCATCGCTTCGATCCGCAAAGAACTCGAGCGCATTCAGCCAGGCATCGCCTTATCGCCCGAAAACTGCTTTGCCATGATTTATTGCGATGGTCTGGCGGCATCCGAAGGTTTCCTGCTGCAGGCCTGGTATCAAAGTCGCCGCTTCCCCTGTCTGGTCATCGGCGGCTCCGCCGGCGGCAAACTCGACTTCACCGCCACTTACATCGGTACGGCGAACGGCGAGGCCAAAGGCAAAGCCGTGATCGTGTTTTGTGAAATGGCAGCAGGCAAATCGTTTGCCCCCTTCAAGAGCCATAACTTCAAGCCGACCACGCTGAGCTGGCTCGTCGCGGAAGCCGACCCGGTCGCCCGTACCGTTCAGTCGGTCTTTACCCAAGAGGGGACGCCGCAGCCTCTGATCGATGTACTGACGCAGCATTTCCGTTGCACGGCCGCCGAGCTTGCCGAAAAAATGACCGGCAAGACTTTCGCCGTCAAAGTCGGGGACGAGTTCTTTATTCGCTCGGTCGCCGCGTTCCAGGCCGACTGTGTGACCTTCTTCTGTGATCTGGAATTCGGTGACCATTTGTATCTCATGGAGGCAGTGGACTTTGTCGCCTCGACCACGCAAGACTGGTCGCGTTTCGTCGGGCAGTACGGAACGCCACAAGCGTTGCTGTTGAATGATTGTGTGCTGCGACGACTCAATAATGGCCCGGCATTGCAACGGGCGCATTTGTTCGGCGGTATCGCGGCGGCCGGCTTTTCCACCTTCGGCGAAATTCTCGGCGTTCCGATCAATCAGACCCTATCGGCGCTGGCCTTCTTCGACCATCCAACGAATGCGATGGCTTCGTTCCCGATCGAGTATTCCGCCTATGCCAACCACTATGGCCAGCGGGAATTGCAGCGTTGGAAAGCCTTGCATGCCATCGAATCCAGAGTCGCCTCCCAAGTCGTGTCCTATCAGGAAAATGTTTCGGACATTTTGGCCAGCTTGCCACAGCTGACCGAAGCGACCTTGCGGCAGAACGAAACCCTGACCATGGCACAGGATTCAATCCTGTCGATTAGCGAGGCAACACAACAGACGCAGCAGGCCCAGCAACGGCTGGGTGCCGGGCTGAACGAACTCGAACGCCTGTCGCTGAGCATCGGCACCATTACGGAAGGGATCAGCGCGATTTCGGATCAAACCAACCTGCTGGCGCTGAATGCCGCTATCGAAGCGGCCCGTGCCGGCGAGGCCGGTCGCGGTTTTGCCGTGGTCGCGGACGAGGTGCGTAAACTGGCACAGCAAGCCAAAAAACAAGCCGATGCCACCAATACCGAAATTAATGCTGCCGTACAGACCATTTCGCGTATTCGGGAGGTCGCCAGCGAGTCAGAAAACAATACCCAATCGATGTCGGCGACCAGCATGGCCGCGGCCAGCCAGATTAAGGACATGAGCGCGAGCTCGACACAGGAACGGCAAGCGTTGATGGACAATCTGGCCAAGCTGGATGAGCTGGCACAGAGTATGGAGGCGATGCAAGGCTCGGTGGCGCAATTGAAAGTGCTCAATACGTTTGCGCAACAGTAGGACTGGGCTAAGTGTCTAGAAAACCCGTGGCGCTTCAAAAGGTTGCAAGCTCAGGACCAAAGGTTGCATGCTCAGGGCCAAAGGTTGCATGCTCCTGAGCAAAGGTTGCATGCTCTGGGGCAAAGGTTGCATGCTCGGAATCAAGATGGCTCCCTATCGACACGGCAGATGGATCATCAAGAGACGACACTGAAAGACGCGTTGCGTTAAGCGAGTAGTAAAGTCTGACTGCCTGCCCCCTTCTTTTGCAACAGATCTCGGTCACGCAAACGACGTAGCACCTGACTGGCAGACAGCGTATCCAACCCACAAAAGTCGCGACAGGCGGTGTTATCCACAGCCCCCGTTTCTGAAGACAGGAACACTCGGGGAAGCAGGTAGGACATGGCGCATCTCCTGATCGGTGGAGCGCCCGCCAGTGAATCGCCAAAAGTTCGGTAGCCGCGGCTAAACCTGTAATCGCAGGTTAAAAAGCCAATGTGCTACGGAATAAACAAGGCGGCACCCACCGCAGCGGCGAGTGAGCCACCATTGACATCGACATGCCAGCTTGCCGACAATCATCCTGCGCCCCGAGGTTGGTTGAGTTGTCCGAAGTGCTTCGGCACCGGAGTAAGTCGGTGAATTTCCCATAGGGGCGCACCCTCACCCTTTTCCCCTGCCGCCTGCTTTTGTCCAGACGCCCTTGCCATACAGGCGGAATCCGTCACTCGCCAGCCATTGACCACGACATGCCAGATCGTGATCTTACCGATTGCGACGGCTGTCAGCTTCATTTTGTGGCTACATTCTCCATCGAACCGGATATAGGCACAAATGTAGGCACAAATTCTCCGGGATTCAATGGCAAGCGGCGGGACGGCCTGGACAACAAAAAACCCGCAAAGCCTTGTGTGGCGCGGGTTTTAAGGTTTTACTGAAACTTCCTGAAACCCCGTGAAACAGGGTCTTGGTGCCCGGGACCGGACCACACCGACAATGCAAGACATTGATTTAAATGGCAATTATCAAAATCATTTTTTCTTGTAGCCACATTTATAGCCACAACTTTTTTCCTACTTCACTGACGCCAGGAAGTAAATTTACGCACGATAAAAATCATATAGTCTGACAAACAATTCCTGCACTTAGCCATTCATGTCCGACTTTTCATGAGCCGGATAAGACGGATGCGTCCAGACTGTTTGAGAATATTCGCCCACCCCTGTCAGCTCGGTCCGATTGAAAGTGATACTAGCTGTCGCTTCGATATACATGGAGGTACTACCAGTCCATGTTCGCGGCACTATCAAATGCATTAGTCAGAGAATCAACGAACTTCATCATGGCTTGTTCAGACTGCATGGCTCGCGCGTAGGTGCCATCTATCACGTGCGTAAGGATCGACGGTAGCTTGCTGAAGATGTAAATCTTGGCCGGAGCGCGAGGACCAGACCATAGGTATTCGATGAATGTCTCAATGTCTGCGATGGCAACACCCTCTTCAAAGGCTGGCTTCCCTGTTAGCGCGTACCGATGTCTCTGACTTTGGATAAGAAGCAGAGGTACAGCTCCAGTGGCAGAATGAAAGCTGAAAGCCTCGCCTCTCTTGCCAAATGCTCCATGTGCCATGAAATTCCGAATTTGTGCGCGCAAGTCAAGAAGCCTGTCATAGTGGTCCTTAGAATCAGGATGGGTTAAATCAACGGCCACTTTGAACTTAGCTTTCCAGTCGGCGGCAGCAAGCCTAGCAACCTCCTCACCGGTTTTCAGCCTGCCTTGAAGGATTGCGAGATGAATAAACGAATGCTCTGTCCACGCAAAGAATGCTTCAATTGCCGCTTGGCCCACCCACTTGGCTTCGCGTCGAAGTAGATACGAAGGATTAATACTAGAATTTACCTCTGTCCCATCCGGCGACATTGACTTAACGATATGCCACTCATCATTGCCGCGCTTCGCATCTTCAATCAAAGAGTGATACTTGTCACGGAAGAAGATATATCGATCAAACAAGCTGTCGCTGGTGTTGATGACGTTGAGCCGAGAGGTCGATGCGGCTTGTTCAGCCCGCCACTTAAAGTAAGGTTCCGCAATAGACACCGCCTTATTGATGGCGGCATTTTTCAAGGTAGTTGTCGCGTAAACCTGTTTTAGGCCACGGCCGACTGTGGCATTTCTTTCCGCTCCGGATTCAGCGTAACGTCTCCGATTGGTGTCC
>JAGLBD010000100.1 GCA_018260425.1 Pseudogulbenkiania sp.
CCCTGTAGAGGATTTCCGGACGCGGGTTCGATTCCCGCCGTCTCCACCAAACACCCCAAGCCGTTGATCCGAAAGGAAAAACAGCTTAACGAACGGCCTTCATGTCCTGAGTGTACCAAAGTGTACCAAGGGAAACATGAAGGCCTTTTGTTTTCCCCGGACCCTTTCGCGCCTCACTTGCGCCTTCGCGGCTCCACATGGTACTTCCGCCAAGCCATCCCGAATGTAGGCGAGGTCTCGCTAAGTCTCCGTACAGGGGACAAGAGGACAGCACGGGGCTTGTCCAGTAAAATAAGCAAATGCTTAAGGACGAGACCGATGACCAGCATTAGCAACGCAAGAGAGATAGCCAGAGCCATATTGGCCGAGGACTTGGAAAGCCCCGATGGACTCCAGAAGGCCGCCAGAGAGCGCCTCTCTACATCAATCCACGGACCCGGCGCGGATACGATGACCACCATCATGGCCGAGACAAAGGAAAAAGAAGTAGAACAGAAGCTCATGGAGGTCGCCCAGAACGGGGGAAGTCCCGAGGAGTTCCTGCGCCTACATGCAGAACTTGATTTATTGCGAGGAGAGTTGGCAAAGCTGAGGGGAAACGCCATGCCCTTGGTCTCTATGGCACTCAGCCCCGCCAATGAGGCCACCACGGAGACACCAGCGCCCGGCCCGAGTTTTGCCGATCTTGTTGAGCAACACTCCAAAGAGCAACGCCTCAAGAACAAATGGACCCAGAAGTCAGACAAGGATAACACCGCCGTTTTCGGGGTCCTGTCCGACCTCCTCCCCAAAGGCCCCGCTAGCGCCCTCACCCGTGCCGATTTCATGAGAGTGGCGGAGCAACTGAGCCGCTACCCTTCCAACGCCACCAAACGCTTCCCCGGCAAGTCTCCCAGTGAACTTATTGCCATGGACCTGACGGACACCCTAAGCGACACCACGATAAACAAGTATCTGGTCCGGCTATCCACCATTTGCAAGTGGGCATCTCAGAACGGCCTAATAGAGAAGAACCTCGCGGAAAACCTCCAGAGACAGGCCAGAGGACCGCAAAACCAAGAGCGGGACAGCTTCACGCTTGACCAGTTACGCCAGATTCTCGCGCATATCGCCACGGGGGACACCAAGCCGGGACCACGCGGAAGCGTAAGGGCCTTTCATTACTGGATGCCTCTCATGAGCTACTACACCGGGGCACGGGTCAATGAACTTGCCTCCCTGCGCCGTCAGGACATCATAGAAGCCGAGGGGGTACTGTGTTTCAACATTTACCAGCAGGATGACGGAGAGAGAGGCACAAAGACAGCCTCTGGGGTCCGCATCATCCCCGTCCACCCCGAACTAATCCGCCTTGGGTTCCTTGAGTACGTCGAGGGCCGTGATGGCCTACTGTTTGACGGCCTCAAACTGACCGGGAATGGTTATGGTGACTTGGTATCACGTTGGTTTAACGGCCACCCCTTCAAGGAGCGCGGTATGGTCCCAAGGGCGGGGATTACACAGGATAAACTGACCTACCACTCTATCCGCCACACCACGACCACGGAACTAGAGCGGGCCGCTATCCCCGAAACCGTTATTCAGCGCCTCATCGGGCATAAGTTCGAGAGCGTCACCTTCGGACGATACTCTAAGGGCCTCACTCCAGCGCACCTCTATGAAGTGGTCTGCGCCCTCCCGGTCATTTCAGACACCATGATGCACTACCCCGAATGGGCAGAACGACACCAGCCTGACACAGCATCGGCAAAATAGAGCATACACTCACATTTCGATACAGGCTGCTAACACGCCAATTTTCATTGCGACACTAGCCAAAGTCATTGGCAGTCGTCATATCGCCGCCAAGGCACCGTAGCGCCTCCGGGTAATTGGTAACACATACACCAAACCAACCCCGGAGGACCTCCAATGAAAACCGCCACCCAGATACACCACGATCCAGAAGCCTACGCCGCCCTTTTCAACCAGCCGACCCTTAGCGCCACCAAGGCAGTCTTCCGCGCCCTCACGGCGATCATCTCTTTACGCTGCCGCCTTGTCGCCATGGAGATCAACGCGGACGCCATAGAGCGCCGTAGTGTCCGCTTCGACGACACCGAACGGAAGATACGGGGCATTCACGCTCCCAGAACCAAGACAGTCCTAAAGGTCTTCCGGGACCTCGCAAACGGCCCGCTAACCGTGAAGGACATCGGTGTGAGCAAGCCCACCGCACAGCAGATAGTCAGGTTGATGCCGTGGATTCAGGACCGCGTGAAGAGCCTTAGATACCGCCCCAAAGCACCCTTGGCCTTTGACGGAGAACTTCCATATTAATCAATACCTTATCCATAAAGCCAAAACACTACAGGCAGAGCACGAGCGCAGCAAGGGCGAGACACAGGGAGACCCGGAAGTCAAGAACAACAATAGGTAACACATAAGGGGGAACCGGAAAGACACATAATAGACACCCCTCTGAGGCTCTCAGGATTCCCATGGTGACATCGGACACTGAGGCACTCAGGAATCCCTTGTTATAAGAATTATCTTCTCCTCAATACTCTTCCCCTTTGGGGCCTTTTATGTCCCGCTTCGGTAACTAGATACACAAACGTAACAGCCCTCCATTGGCTACTTCATTCAACACTTTCCGTCATGGTCTTCCCCGTGCCCGTTCAGTTTCCCGTTGTGGGGAGTTGAAGGACTGACCGGGAATGGACATGCGGGAGGATCATCACGAAAAGGAATCACAACACAATGCGTACCGGAACCTCTATCAAGATCGACCTGAACAACTCGCAAGGACAATTCACCCCGGAGGGAGCATGGCGGCCCCTCCCCCACGGCAACCCGAAAGACCACGCCAGTGGCGAGCCTTGGGGAAACCCTACGGGCTGACCGTCTGGATGCAGAAATTTATGTAATCACCTTGACGGCCCGTATCGCTCTACTGAAGAGATTGAGGAGGGGCCTTACGGCGGTCTCAGAAAGTACGTCGCTCAACCATTTCAAGAAAGGATTTTTATGACTATCGCTAACAACGCATTTCTGACCCTTGCCCTTAACAGCATCATCAACGCCCTTTCATACAGGGAAGGCCATATCCCACTGGAAATCCGAGGGGTCCATACCGGGGACTTGATGACAACCATGGCGACCCTCACGGGAGACCCGAAGTGCATTGAGTGGGCTGAAATACTGTCAGCAGAACTCCGGGAGGTTGCCGATATGACGGAGGCCATCGCCAGTAATAAGCTCGTCTCTATTCACGACTACATCAGAAAGGAAGCGGAGGACCGACAATACGCAGCAGCCTGTGCGCTATCTGGTCTGCGAAAGGCCGCAGAGGCCGCCCTCCAAGGGGTTGCGTAGCCTCTGCGTCCCGCATGGCCAAGACCCCTGAAGAGATTGCGGAGGTCCTGGAAGGGCCTTACGGCGGCTCCCTCATGGGGTATCACCATTAAACAGGACGCGGAAGGCCGCTACTGTCTGAATGACTTGCACAAGGCCGCTGGTGGTGGCGACTGGAGCGCCAACGACAAAAACCAACCGAAAGACTGGCTCATCACCAAGCACACAGCTGAAATGATTGTCGAACTTTCTAATTCGGGGAAACCCCCGATTTTCAAGAAGGCTGGCCGCTACGGTGGCACCTACGTCTGCAAGGAACTGGTCTACGCCTACGCGATGTGGATTAGCCCGAAGTTCCACCTTGCGGTAATCCGTGCCTACGACGAACTGATGACGAGTCCCGTGCAGACGTAGCCAAAGAGGCCGTTGAATCCCCTGATGGCTTCTTCAATATGACCAAGGCCGCACGGCATTTTGGTAAGAGGCTGGACAACTTCTGGACGGCGATGAGCGAAAGACTGAAAAAGTTTCAGGGTTTCGCGGTACTGGCGTAAATCTGGTCAACGAATCCGGCCTTTACGCCCTGATTGTTCGCTACCGCTGACCTGACCGCCAACATTCGCACCATTCAAGATGAACACGGGGAACCGTGGTTTGTGGCAAAGGATGTGTGTGAGGCGCTGGAACTCGTCAACACCTCCAGAGCAATTGCCGCGCTGGAGGATGATGAAGTTCGTATTCAAAACTTGAACACGAATCGCGGGACTCGTGACCATTCGGTTATTTCTGAATCCGGCCTGTACGCCCTGATTGTTCGCAGCACCAAGCCTTCCGCCAAACGCTTCCGCAAGTGGGTGACTTCCGAAGTCCTGCCATCCATCCGTAAGAACGGCATGTATATGGCCCCGTCTGTTGCCAAAGAGGCCGTGGAATCCCCCGATGACTTCCTCGCCCGTGCTGTGTTGGTCGCCGATGAAGGGGTCTTCAAACTTTGAACACCCTTGGCGGCGACCAGAAATTATTGACGATGAAGCCAAAGTTATCAAAACGATTGGTTTTGTCGTTAGTTTGGACTCAACGATCGGCATCAAGCAACTGTTATTAAAGTGAAAATTTCACTGATCGAAGAATGCACTGGACAGGTTACGCCCCCCCCCCCTAAAAGACTTCATCAGCTGGTCAAAGATAGCGACTTCGTGGGGCTTTAGCTGTCCACGGTATCTTGAGTCGTCAAGGTTTTCTATCGCATCTAATACACGCCCAACCAATACTATGTGTGTGCTATTAGCAAGAACAGCTTTCGAAACCAGCAAGGCCCGCATCGGAAAGGAAAGGTCCTTGCCGGGAAACAGCTTTCTGACCCACGCGTCGGCCTTAACGGCTTCCCGATAGGCTACGGGATACCAGTCGTCCTCTCTATCCGCCCTATACAGAGCGAGTAAGTTTTTACCGAACACTGATCCCAAATGCCCCTTATAGGCCAGAAAACATAGGTACACAAAAACCAACCCACCGATAAAGCCAAGCATTATTGCTCCCACATTTGAATTTTACACATATTAGAATATGTTTAATAACTATTGTACCCGTATATAATATTTAACAGCAACTCGCCACCTCTTAGGTCGAATGCTACGCTCCATTAAAATCCTTTAAATCGAATGATTTTACGTCAAACTGTCCGACATCTTACGGATTTGTAAGACACTGTTTTAATTGACTATTATCAATAGATATAATATTTGATAAACATAGAATGGCCCTCGAAAGGACCCGATATGTTTACACCTCGCAAACTCTCCCCGGCAGCAAAGGGCATCATGGCTGATCTGCTTAACCGTGGTGTCCCGAAGGACCGCATCCCCATGGACATCCTGTTGAACTACAGCGTCAATGAATTCACCCAGATCCATACCCGGGTCTCGAAAACCTTCGGGCGCATCACTGCGCTTCAGCGTTTCCTCCGGGGAGGGCGCACATGAGACCGCCCAGAAGACTCTTCACAACGCAGCTGAAGGACTTAGACAAGCGCTTCACCGCTGCCCTTGAGGACATCGCCGCCGTCGAACAGGAGATGGAGACCACTTCCCGCTTTATGGCGCACCTACAGGGACATCTCGCGTCTAACAAATACCGGGAAGACCCGGAGTTCCGCAAGAAGCATCAGACCCTAATGCAGCGGCTTATGCAGTGGATAGATGATGATAGGGCGGCACTCGAAGGGGCAATGAGGAACGCCCTGACCATTGCCAAGGAATACCTGAAGTATCCGAATCCACAAGCGGAGTTCGAGATGTGCATGTATACGGCGGAGGGGGTCACTTCCGCATGGATCAACCCGAGTCGGTCACGCATAAGGAGTGTGGTGTCATGGCAATTCGTGAAGTGAAGCCCAGCGAGGCCCCGTGGGCCATTATGAGAGCGAAGGAGGCCGCCGAGGCCCTGAACCCCGGAGAGACCCCGGACGCCTTCAAGGCCGCGAAGGAAGCCGGATGTATGCACGGGTCTCCTGCTTGGACCTTGTTCATCTCCGTCTACATGGAGCGGACCCAAAATCACCAGAAAAATCCGTAAAGGGGTGTTAGGTACTTAAGCCCTCTCCTCTTGTCCCCCGATAGGGGCCTTCACCACCCCGGAGGCCCCGATGTTCAAAAGGATGTCCTTTCGGACACCCGCCAGAGAGTGACCCCAAGGTGTACCAAAAGACTTGACCGACGTTTTCGGACATGTCCATAATGCTCGCATACCTTTTGGAGCACCCTCATGGCAACCATCGCTTACCTTCGCGTCTCGACTGACGACCAGACCATCGTTAACCAACGCCTTCAGATCAGCCAGAAGTACACCATCGACCGGGAGTTCTCTGATGAGGTCTCGGGGTCTACCTCCGGGACGGACCGCACCGGCTTCACGGCACTAATGGACTACCTTCGGGAAGGTGACACGCTAGTCGTTGCGGCGATTGACCGACTCGGACGGAACACCATTGATGTCCTGAAGAACGTAGAGACCCTGAAGGACCGAGGCGTCTCCGTGGTGTCTCTCCGGGAGAACTTCGACCTGACGACTCCCATGGGACAGTTCATGCTGACGATGTTGGCGGGTCTCGCCCAGATGGAGAAGAGCATCATCGCGGAGCGCAGGGAAGCCGGTATGGCTCGCGCACGGGCTGAAGGGAAACACATGGGCCGTCCTCCCGTGATGCCGAAGGAGGCCATTCGTGAGGCGCTGGCGGCCCACGGGGGAAACGTGATGCAGACCGCCAAGGCCTTGAAGGTGTCCCGGCAGACCGTTATGAGGGCAAGGGAGACAGACTAGTAAGATTGTGCTCCATCTGTTTCTACGCCTCAGTGCCCTCGTACCTGACAAACGTTCATCATATCATTACGTCATGATAAAATGGCAATAGCTACCATCCCCAACGGGGCAGTGGTAACGGGCCAGCCAGCCTATATTAAATATGAACACCTGCTAACTGTTAGCTACTATGGAGCGATCAATGCCAGAGCCAATTACTACTGTCGGAGCCGGAGCAATTATTGCTTATCTAAGTAAAGATGGAATGCAAAAACTACTTGGCCCAACAGCAGATTACTTAGGTGGAGGTCTTAAAGATTTTACTCAGAGACGCATTGAGAGCATTGCTCGCATATTTGAACGTGCAGAACAAAAACTTGGCGATCAGATTAATTTACCCGGCGAAGTTCCTCCAAAGGTCCTCAAAGCAGTCCTTGACGAGGGGTCCTTTGCAAATGATTTGTTAGCAGTCGAATACTTTGGAGGTATTTTGGCATCATCGAGAACGGAAGGAGGGCGAGATGACCGAGGGGTAAGAGTTGCAAAAATTCTCGACAGCCTTTCAACTTATCAACTTCGCACACATTACCTCATCTATGTGGCAATCAGTGAACTATTCCGCAATAAGGAGTTAAATTTTGATCCAGATGGCGTTGAACGTATGCAAATATTCATCCCATATGCCGATTATTTTGCTGCAATGGATTTTAACACAGGTGAGCTAGAGCAGATTTCTCAAATCATGTCCCACGTATTTCATGGTCTGGGAAACGACGGCTTAATTGATGACACATGGATGTATGCTGATAAAGAAACCATCTCCAAACACTACCCACGAGCGGAATCAGGTGGGATAATACTTAATCCATCAGCCCAAGGTGCCGAATTATTTCTTTGGGCCTTTGGTCATTCAGACAAGTACCTTGACTATATATTTAATTCTAATTTTAACCCATCTATCCCCTGCGATATTAATACAATTAAAAATTGTAAAGCAACTCGATTTCCATAAAATTACCGTTATAGCGATCTCAAATAATACATTCATAGAGGAAATACCATCCCAACGCCCCGGAAGGATCAAACCGGGGCACTCCCGCCTTCCCACGGTTTCACTCAGAAACGTCAGGGAATCCCGACCCCGCATGAACCGTCAGGCAGTCAATTTAACCGGCTTTACCATCAGAACTTTCAGACACCGGTTCGATTCCCTCATTCGCTATCGAATTGACACCCCACCCCAAGGTGTACCAAACTGTACCAATCTGTTTATATTTTCTATATTTTTCATATGGTTATGTCGATTCCCGCCGTCTCCACCAAACACCTTTGAGCAGCACATGCCATGCCGTCCC
>JAGLBD010000101.1 GCA_018260425.1 Pseudogulbenkiania sp.
AGTCAGCCGTGGCCTAAAACAGGTTTACGCGACAACTACCTTGAAAAATGCCGCCCTTCTCGCGTATATTTTCAAACACCAGTTTTAAAGTAAACATTCACCGTTTGAGACAACCCTCCACCGAACACGGGGCAACCTAAAATTTAGTTTGCACGCGATTTAGTTAAACAATGAGTTAACCCATATTTTGCATGCTGCTGCGCTTATGCAGCCCCTTCGGTAAAATATTTTTCATGACAAGATTAATACCTTCTTTTATATTTTCGTCGATTAATCTAGCCTGTAGATGCTTGTGACCAGGCTCTAAATCAATCACTTTTACCGACAAAACTCCTGGCTGAGCATTTAAAACATCAACTGCTCTTTTTAAATCCTCGGCTGATGCAGAACCAACACAATAGTCAAGTACCTCATCAGAGGATGAAAAATGCAAATTATCGCGATTGATAGAGTCTCTTCCAAGTTGAATCCGTTCAAGCCGACGCATTCCCAGCCTGATATTTTTTAGTTCATCTAGAATGAACTCCTGACCAGAAACTTCCTTTTTGTCAATTTTTGCAACTTTAAACTCACCAAAATGCTTAAGGAAAGTTGTATATGAGCTATCGTTAAGTGACTTATCAATCGTTGCTTTTATTTTATCAGCCAGTTTAACCTTGAAATCAACGATTCTTGAAAATCTCAAATCTCGCGGATACTCGATATGCTCTATGGGCGAAGTATCAAATTAATATGTTGTTTTGTCATCTTTAATGATGATAGTTGGTTTGTCAAATGCCAACCTCATCCCTAGCTCAAACATAACATTTGGATTTTTTCCACTAACATCGCAAACGACAATTGGGTTTTCATAAAGATTCTGGATGATTCGCTTTTGAATAATTCCAACATCGTCAGCATTACTAACAAGATTTCCTTCAAAACCAGCTTCTTCAATAGCTTCGGTAATTATTTCAAGAACATCACTCCAGTGACCTTCACTACAGCCATCGAGAGTGGAAATTGGCATCACTATGCCGCAGATTTTCTTTTCTTCACTTGTGGTCATGAGAGATCCTTAGTGATAGCTAACTTGAAGTAGAAAGTAGTCGTGCACAAAAAATACTAAAAACATGTTGATTATACATATTTTACCAATTTGCATAATATTGATTTTTGAAAGTCTACCTGTCTAGTTGTCTAGTCCCGGACGATTGCTGACGCGCTTTTTGAACAAATCTGGTCGCTATTTCCGCCAAGCCTTCATCGCCTGAATCGGCGTTTGGTGCTGCAAGGCCAGTTGTGGAAGGTGCTGGTTGTAAAGCCACACTTAACGCTCTAGGGTTACGCCGGGTCTTCACCAGATTCGAAACGGTGCGTGTTCAGAACATCGCTAATCCGGACATTGAAGCGCTCTCCCATGCCATTGAAAGCAATAACGTATAGGCCAACTGGAGAACATGCACATTGAAAGGCACACAGCCCGCCAGCGAAATCAATGAGGCACTGTCTGGCTCGGCTAAAATATTGGTTTGCGCCGGTGATGACAACATGATTAGCCGCCATGCCTTTATTGAAGATCTGGGTATCGCATTGCCGGTAAGTAGCCAAGAACCCAACAAAGAGCCGATCAACTTCCAATACAAAGACATGGTGATCGAAAAGTGACCGTCGCTGCAGATAGGGTTATCCACCCGCTATGCGGCACGGCTGCAGGACTGGAGCGGTCTTCGCGAATGGACTGAACGGCTGCTTTGGATCGACACCGCTCTTTAAAAACATGAAACCCGACATCCGCCAGGGCACATGGCAGATGTCGGCTTTCATGCCATGGGAAGCTGCCATCCCTCTTTCTCAAGCCTCGCTCGTTACCTTGCCCGGCACATGTCCCGTGTGATGCAATGAAAAACACCAAACAACACTCGCCATGAGCAAGACGCTCGCCGTCATTTCCATCGCCGTAGGCAGGCGCCATTCGTAGAGGAAGGAATAGAACAGCGCGAACAGTGTTTCAAACAGGATCATTTGTCCGGTCATGCTCAAGGGCAACAGACGACTCATCCGGTTCCAGAAGGCATTGCCGATCACCGAAGCAAAAATGGCGATACCGGTGGACACACCGCAAAAGCGCATCCATGCCTCAGGGCTATGCGCGCCAGCACCACTCATCGCAGGAAAAACCAGCAACAGCGATTCAACTCCCGTGACCAGCCCCAACAACAGGCTCCAGTCGCTGGCACTGTAGCACTGCAGTCGCGCCAGCCAGCGACTATTGACGACCGCAAAGACCGTCCAGGAGGCCAGAGCGCCGAACGCGCACAGCAAACCAGTGAACTTCGCGCCACCGGCGCCAATCGTTTCGGACGGCAAGGCCGGCCAGCTAATGCACATCACACCGGCGACGCCCAGCATCAAGGAGGGAGCCAATCGTGACAGGGACATGTTTTTTTGCCGGACACAGCCGACGAGAGCGACCATGGCCGGCATGAACCCGATCACCAGCGAGGTCATGGCAACTCCGCCCGTCTGCACGGCCGAGGCAAGCAACACATAGTACAGAATGTTGCCCAGCAGGCTCAGCCATGCCAAAACCATCCATTCCTTGAAACGGACCTGCGGGATCACTTCCTTCCAGCGCGGCAAGAGCAGCAACACCGCACACAGGCCATAGGCCAGATAACGCCCGGCGGAAAGTTGCAAAGGTGAAAAGTCCGGCACCCACAGCGGTGCCATGAACACCGAGCCCCACAAGGCCCCGGCGGCCATGCCGCAAACGACTCCGTGACGTGTTTGATTCATGACACACAACCTCTTCAATGCGTAATGAAGAAGTATCTGTCCTGGGGGCTTGTCAGTCTTTGCCGGAGCTACTGCCTTTTGTGCACAGACTATTGAGTCAGCTGGCGGTAGGCGGATGGGGTCTGATGGTAACGACGGGTAAAGGCACGGGTGAAGGCACTCTGATCGGCATAACCGCACCGGTAGGCGATTTCATTGACGGGTAGCGCGGTACCGTGCAGGAGATCACAGGCCTGCTTTAGCCTCAACCCGGACAACCATTGCAGCGGAGTGCAGTTCATTTCGCGCCGGAACAGGACATGCAGGTGACTGGCACTGACAGTGGCCAGAGCAGCCATTCGGGACATCGACCAGGGATAGCCGGGGTTTTGCTCTACGGCATGAAGCAGAGGAAGCAAGCGCGACGCGGGCACCGGCAGGGTCTGCGCCATGGTTTCAAGCAATAGCCGCGTCCACCATTGCCGGCTTTCCGCCGACAGCCCTCCCTGATTCAACGAGAGCACCATGAAATCCACCAGCTTGCAAGTCGCGACAGGCAGCGAATGAAACGGTCTGTCGAGCAATCGTTCGGCACCGCTCTGCGGCAGACTTTCCGGTGAAATATCGAGAATCAGTGAACGGTTGGTCAAACTGGCCGCCTGGGTATGAGGAACCCCTGGTGCAACAACCGCCGTTTGCCCCACCGCCAAACGCGCTTCATGACCATCGACTTCAAGCAACAACGACCCCTTGATCGGGATGACAAGCTGGTTGAAGCGGTGGTGATGCGTCGCGTGATGGGTGCTGTATGAGCGGATGGTCAGGTCAAGAAGCGGCGTCTCCATGACGCTCACTATAGCATGGCCGGAAAACGATCACCGTGAACGCGCGGCCATGGCGTGCTGGTAGGCGGCATTGATTTCCCGGCTCTTGCGCTCGCATAACTCGCGCAGCTCAGGTCCGAGGGATGCCACCTTGTCCGGAGAATATTGCGCAATCAAGGTTTGGTAGGCATGCCGGATCTCGTCCACACCCGCGGAAGGGGCGACCTGAAGAATTTCATGCCATTTCTGCCCGTCGCCATCGAGTCCGGGTTGACGGTTTGCCCGCGGCTGGTCTGGCTTGCCGTTTACCCCCAGAGATACGACCCAATAGCCAAAAACCAGGCCCAAGGCGATGACAACAAGCTCGGTTATCGACATGCTTCACGCCTCCTGGACAGATGATTCAACTGAGCCATCAAGGTCTGGGCACGTAAAGAGCCCTCGTCTTCCCAATCGATTTCGTTCTTGAGGCAGGCGATCACTCGGGAAAATGCGACATCCCGTTCGGCGCCGGTCAGGCCGTAATCCACCACAGCCAGGAACTCATCATTTTCCGGGAGTGCCAGACTCAAATGACGCACCAGATTCACGGCAAATGGCGGACACGTCAGACACTCGACGGCCAGCGCGACGAACTGCCGGCGACCCAAACCATAGTCGGACCGGTTGAACCACACCAGCGACAGTGCCATCACGGCAGCAAGGTAAAAGAGCACAATACCGGCCGCCATGGCGATGTCCCCCAGACGCGTGAGCAAGCCCAGCGGGATCAAGACGAAAACCGCCAGAAACATGACCCCGACGAAGGGGGCAAGAAGGCGGTAGTCCTGCCCGGGTGGGGCCCATGTCCGGCCCTCCTCCGTACTCCCCTCGCTGCGCCACGAACACCGGTACAATGGCCGGTGAGGTAGCAAGGGATTCGGGACAAACGGTCCCTTGCCCCGCAATTGGAAATTGTCCTCGCCGAACCGCGCATGCCAACGCCCCCGTCGCCCAGGGAAAAGCACCGCTTGATGGCTAGACAGCAGCAAGGCCGAGTCATAGAGATACAAGCCGGCCAAACCGCCGATCAGCCACCACTCGGGATGAGGAATGATCATGCCTGTTTTTTCTTGAACAAGGCTTTAACACCGGCAAAGGCGGCAAACACGCCGGCAACGACAAATTTCCACGCAGCGGCAAGCCCTCCCGCGATCACGGCCCATAGTCCTTTTTTGGTGGCAACCGCCGCCGCGCCACCCACCACCAGTGCCGCCAGGCCATATTCGGCGACGTGATCGCCTTCCTTGAATTCGGAGTACCGTTCTCCGGCATTGAACTCGAAGCCGTGGAGCGCCTGTTTGAAGCCGACGATATCCTTGTCCAGCGTTTCCGGTGACGACACCAATGTCGCACTCATCACCCCGGAACGACCCAGCAAACGGATGGTGTAGTTGACACTGGTGTGGCCCTCCGAGCGCAGTTTGGTGCCCCATTCCAGCGTTTTGGTTTGTGCATCATAGTGGGGCGGGACATGCCAGCCCTCGGTGATCAAGGGCGACAGCCCCAGTTTCTTGCGCTCCTCATTGGCCGGACCGTCACTGCTCTTCAACTGTTTCAGCAGCTCCTCTGCGTCAATCTTGTCGTCGTCCTTCACATAGCCAATGGGGTCAAAGGAAAAGTCGGCCCACCAACCCTCTTTCTCGGAATAGAGAATGTTGTTGCCAGGCTCAGGCAGGTTGCCGGTAATCTTCAAGAATTTTTCCGAATTCGCGTCATCAAGAAACAGGATGTCGGCATTCGGCGTCTTGAGAGTGGCTTTGCCAACAACCTGCTCAGTGCGTGGCCCCACATGCCAGTCGAGAGCACGCAAGGCGGCACCGGGGTCTTGCCCGTCAGGGGCGGCCATCGCCAGCAGAGGCGCTACGCAAAGGGCAAGAACACATTTCTTGAGCTGCATGGGAGTCAATCCTTGTTAATGGCTACCGCCAATTTGTTAGTATTTCTATATAATCAATCAGTTATTTTATATTGATAGCAAATAGATTTACTACTTTGAATATTCACACTCGACCGCGGGGCTAGCGCAGCATCGCACCCCGGCGGTTGACGAAGACCAGCACCCCTTGCCCTTGCCCCATTCATCTCATGGCATTTTTCTGCAGTTCCTCAGCTACGATGTCATTATCGTAAGCAATATGCTTCACCCACCTTTCCCGACAAGGCTACCGTCGGCCAAGTGGCAAACCGTCCGAGTTAACCGTATTCGGAGTTTTCATGAGCAAAATTGATTTCAAGAAGGAACTGAAACACCTCTATCAGCCCTCCAGCAAAGAGGTGGCAAAGGTTAATGTCCCGCCGACGCAGTATTTGATGATTGATGGCCACGGCGACCCGAACACCTCGCCGCAGTATGTTGAGGCCGTGGAAGCGTTATATGCCGTGTCTTATGCGATCAAATTCATGGTCAAGAAAGGAGCGCTGGCCATTGACTACGGCGTGATGCCGCTTGAAGGACTGTGGTGGGCGGATGATCCGGCCAGCTTCACCAGCGGGGACAAATCAAAGTGGCAATGGACCATGATGATCGCGCAACCCCCATTCGTCACGCCTCAGCTTATCGAACAGGCCCTTGCCGAGGTTAAAAAGAAGAAGAATCCTGCGGCAATTTCCCGGCTGCGTTTCGAATGCTATGCAGAGGGAGAGTGCGCGCAAATCATGCACATTGGTCCATTCAGTGAAGAAGGACCCACGATCGAGAAGGTTCATCAGTTTATTGATGCACTGGGACAACGCGTGGGCAAACATCATGAAATTTATTTGAGCGACATTCGCAAGGCCGCCCCGGCAAAATGGAAAACCATCATCAGGCAACCGATGAAATAAGGGATTAACAGTCCGAGCCCTTCCCTGACGGTTCATCCAGCAGGCTACCCGGACAGGAACCCTTAGCCAACAAGGCGTAATCGTACTATAGAGTGTTATGTGCACGGCATTACCAACACACTCATTTCGTTGCGACGACGCATACTACACCCGCTGGGATTGGCACCCGGACCGGCGACTCGCCACCGCTGCCGATGGCAAAGGAGCCTCTCCATGAAAACGCAAACAACGCCCGTCATCGTTGCCTTGCTTGTTTTCGTGGTGGGTTGTGGAATTGCCTTATACGAAAGGGCTCATCTTTCTGCTGTCCAACACGCTGAGAAAACCGAGCGTTTCGAGCGCCTTGCCCAACGGGTGATCAAACAACTGACCCAACGGATGCAAATCTACGAGTATGGTCTGCGCGGTACGCGTGGCGCAGTCATGACCGCCGGCAGCGAAAACATCACACGAAAAAAGTTTCGCGATTACAGTGAGTCACGTGAACTGGATCGAGAATTTCCGGGGGCGCGCGGCTTTGGCTTCATTCGTCGCGTTCCCGTTGGCATGGAGGCGCCATTCCTCGACAAAGCTCACTCCGAGGGAAAACCAGCCCTTCGGATCAAACAGTTATTGTCCAATCACGAAGAACGGCTGGTTATTCACTACATCGAACCCGAAGCCAACAACCGCGAGGCTATCGGTCTGGATATCGCCTCCGAAACCAATCGCCGTCAGGCGGCCATGGAGGCCCTGCTCAGCGGCAAACCGACCCTGACTCAGCCCGTTACACTCGTGCAGGCAAGCGGCAAACCGCGGCAGGGTTTTCTGTTCCTGCTGCCGGTTTACGACCCGGACAAACCGCTCCATACGCCGGAACAACGCCGGCAAGCGAGCTATGGACTGGTCTACGCCCCGCTGCTGATCGAAGAAGTGCTCGCCGACTTCAATTTAGCCAGGAGCGACTACTCGCTAAGCCTCTACGCCGTTGAAAACACGACTGAACCAACGCGGTTTTATACGTCGACCGGCGCGGATCAAGCCGTGTTTGACGGGTTGATCCGCCGCATCCGGCTGCCGGTGTACGGCAGAGACTGGATCGTCGAGGTCAAAGCCCGGCCCGAGTTTATCAGCAGCCTGAACCACTCTGACCCGAACAATATCGCCGCAGAAATCACGGCGGCATCCGCCCTGCTCGCCATGATGTTCTATCTTGGCATGCGCAATATACAGCGCAGTCGGCAATCGGCCCTTGACCACGCCAAACTGGCGGCGATTGTCGAAAGCTCGACGGATGGCATCATTGGCAAGGATCTGAATGGTGTTGTGACCAGTTGGAATCTGGCTGCAGAAACGATTTTCGGCTATCCCGCTAACGAAACAATTGGACAAAAACTAAGTGAATTAATTATTCCTCCCGACTTGGTGCAGGAAGAACACGAGATTCTGGCGTTGATAAGCCAAGGCAAAAGCGTGCCCCATC
>JAGLBD010000040.1 GCA_018260425.1 Pseudogulbenkiania sp.
GTCTGTCTGACTACACTCGACTCATCCCAGTGCAGGAGTCGGCCATGAATAGCAACGATTCACTTTCCTTGTCTTTCGGATCTTTGTGGCCAAGTCTGCAAGAACTGTTTGCTCACCTTGCCCAGTCTCATTAGGAGAACGCCATGAGTCAGTGTCCTTACCATACCACCAGTGCCGGCGCACCGATCGCCGATAACCAGAACAGCCTGTCGGCCGGTCCGCGCGGCCCCTTGTTGATGCAAGACTGGCAATTGCTGGAAAAGCTTGCCCACCAGAACCGCGAGCGGATTCCCGAGCGTGTGGTGCATGCCAAAGGGTGGGGGGCGTTCGGTACCTTCACCGTGACAGGCGACATTACCCGCTATACCCGTGCGGCAATCTTTTCCGGGATCGGCAAAAAAACCGACTTGCTGGCACGTTTCTCCACGGTGGCCGGCGAGGCCGGGGCGGCAGACGCCGAGCGTGACGTACGCGGCTTTGCGGTGAAGTTCTATACCGAGGAGGGTAACTGGGACATCGTCGGCAACAACACCCCGGTGTTCTTCATTCGCGACCCCTTGAAGTTTCCTGACTTTATTCATACCCAGAAGCGTCATCCGCGGAGCAATCTGCGTTCGCCGACCGCCATGTGGGACTTCTGGTCGCAGTCACCCGAAGCCCTGCACCAGATCACCATCCTGTTCTCGGACCGTGGCTTGCCGACCGATGTGCGCCATATCAACGGTTATGGCTCGCATACCTTCAGCTTCATCAATGCCGACAACGAGCGTTTCTGGGTGAAGTTCCACTTCAAGACCCGCCAGGGGCATCGTCACTGGAGCAATGAAGAGGCGGGGCAGGTGATTGCCAGAACGCGTGAAAGTACTCAGGAGGATCTATTCGGTGCAATCGAAGCCGGCGAGTTTCCGGCCTGGACTTTGCAGGTGCAGATCATGACCGAGCAGCAGGCGCTGGAGACCGCTTATGATCCGTTTGACCTGACCAAAGTGTGGCCGCATGCCGAGTTTCCGCTGATTGAAGTGGGCGTGATGGAACTGAATCGCAATCCGGCTAACTATTTTGCCGAGATCGAGCAAGCGGCATTCAGTCCGTCCAACGTGGTGCCGGGGGTCGGTTTTTCTCCCGACAAGGTGTTGCAGGCCCGGATTTTCAGTTACGCCGATGCCCATCGCTATCGTATCGGTACGCACTACGAAGCCTTGCCGGTGAATGCGCCGAAATGCCCGGTGCACCATTATCACAAGGATGGGGCAATGCGTTTCTTCGCCAATAACCCCAACCCGGATGCCTACTACGAACCCAATTCCTTTGGCGGGCCGGTGGCGCGACCGGAGGTGGCCGAGCCGCCGTTGGCGTTGCAGGGACCGGCGGACCGTTACGACCATCGCGAAGGGAATGACGATTATGTCCAGCCCCGCGCCTTGTGGTCACTGTTCGATGTGGCGCACCAGCGCAGGCTCTACGCCAATATTGCCGCCGCGATGGCGGGGGTGCCCGACTTCATCGTCGAGCGTCAACTGGCCCACTTCGCAAAAATCCATCCAGATTATGCAGCGGGTGTGAAAGCGGCACTGGCAGGCTGACGCACCTGTTGTTGCTCTCGGGATTGAGGCAAAATGGCACAGCTCGCCACGGCGAGACCCAACCGCCGTTTTACCTCAACCCGAAAGTATCATGACTCCATTGCTCTCGCTGTCTGACCACGAAATCCAACTACTCTACGTGCTGGCCTTGCAAGGGGGAATGCATAAAACCCGATTGGCCGACATGGTGCGGCATCTTGGGATGAAGGACCCCACCGGGCGCAGGGTAACCGCCGCCGACGTGATGCCGATGCTGGATACGCTGCGCGATGGCGGTTGGGTGGTGGTGAGTGATGGGCGCTACCAACTGGTGGCCGAGCAAGAAAACCAGCTGCTGCTGCACCTGGCCGAGCAACCGGATTGCCTTGCTTGGTTGAAAATGCTTGAAACGAGTCAGCCGGAGCCATGGCGAGTCTTTTCCGAACGATGCCGTTTGTGGCTGGCATTGCTCAGAGGCGAGTTGGAGAAGGCGGCTGAAGCGCTTGCCCTGTGGCTAGACGTATCCGGTATGCCGGCGGACCATCCGGCGTACACCTTGTTGCAGGACGAATTCGGGGCACGGTTGATGGCCCGGCTGGATGACGATATTCAAGCCATGTTGCTCATCGAGGCGCTGCTGGACAGTACAGCGGTGATGCTGGACTTCACCGTGGTGTACCGGTATGGTCTCAGCCGTTTGGCCGACGGGCTTGGCGACTACCCCGAATTACTGGAGCAGCTGGGCTGGCAAGCGCTGTGGCGCGGAGAAGACGAGGTGCTGGAGCGTCTTTATCCTGATCATTTATTGCCGGCCTCGCTGGTGATATTGGCAGCGTTGCTGCAAGGGCATGCCGAGCAGGCCATGCAGGTGCTGCAATCGCTGTTGACCCGCTATCGGGCCGCGACGCGCAAGCGCAAGATCGAGCTGCCGCCGGACATTAACCAGCTGGCCATCCTGACCTTGCTGGCCAGTGGTGACAGCCAGCACTATCCGATGTTGCGCCAGCTGATTCAGTTCGGAGAAAAAAATCATTTCAGCCCGTGTTACGCCATGCTGGGGTATCTGCTGGATACCTTGGAAGGGCGGTTGGCGGAGAGTGCTCTGCCGGTGCGATGCCAGCTGGAACCCGGGCTGTCCGGGCTGATTACCGCCTTGTCCCTGCATTGGTCAGGCCTGTGCATTGACACGGAAAAGTGGCTGGCGGCACTCATCCTGTTGCGTGACGGTCAGCAGGCTCATGGCTATGTCGGCATGGCGCAGGAACTTGATGCCTTGCTGTCGCTGCAAAGTGGCTTGCCGCGCAGCGACGCGGACTGGCATCAGCGCAATGGACGTCAGCCATTGGTGATGCTCTATCAGCGCAAGGAAGCCTGGCAGCATGCGCTGTCAGCCCTCGCTTTGTTAAAGCCGCAGGCATCACCCGGGCAAGACGCTGGCGGTATCCGGCTGGCCTGGCTCATTACGCTGGGATTGGGTGGGCGCATCGTACTGGAGCCGCGTGAACAGAAGCAATCCGCCAAAGGGGTATGGAGCAAGGGTCGGGCCGTAGCGCTCAAGCGCTTGCATGATACTCCGGACGAATTCCCCTATTTGCTCGGGCAAGATACTCAGGCCCTGCGCCATATCCGCCTGAGCCGCGATCACTACTATTATGGCGGCAGCCAGTATGAACTGGATGCCGACGCTGCCTTGCCAGCACTCGCCGGGCACCCCGCCTTGTTCTGGAGCGATGCGCCGGACGTGCGTATCGATGTGGCGCAAGGTCAGGTTGCCCTGCAACTGACGTCGTTTGACTCGCAGATCGAACTCCGGCTCATTCCCGACATGATCCAGCCTGACTCCACCGTGGTGTGGGAAAAGGAAACACCGACCCGGCTGGTGGTGTATCAGGTTGGCGAGGAGGTCCGCCAGATTGCCGGTATCGTCGGCAGGAAACTGGCCGTTCCTGCCTCGGCGAAACCCCAGTTGGTTGCGGCGGTGTCTGCCATTGCACCATTGCTGCCCATTCGCAGTGACCTACCGGAATTGTCGCCGCATATCGCGACCGTCGAGCCGATAACGACGCTGTGCGCCCATTTGTTGCCGTTGGAGGCCGGCTTGCGCTTGCAGCTGCTGGTGCAGCCGCTGGCCGGCGGGTCATGGTATTCACCTGGCGTGGGCAGTACGCAATTGCTGGGTGAACAGGACGGCACGACGGTGCAAACCACTCGCCGGATCGAGGTCGAGCAGGCCAATCTGGCGAAGGTGCTTAACCGTTGCCCGGCGCTGGCCTATGCCGAAAGCACCGGGCGCGAGTGGCAACTGGCTGACCCGCAGGCGGCGCTGGAAGTGCTGGCGCAGTTGCGTGCCTTGCCAGCGGAGGAGCTCCTCTGTGTCTGGCCGGAGGGCGAACGCATGAGGATTGCCGCGCAGCGCGGTACCGGTTCGATGCGTTTCGCGCTCAAGCGGCAAGGTGATTGGTTCGAACTGTCGGGCGCGCTGACGCTGGATGACGGTCAGGTGCTGCAACTACGCCAGGTGCTTGATTTGATGAAAACCAGCCGGGGCCGCTTTGTTCAGTTGGGTGAGCGTGACTGGCTGGCGCTGGATGAGTCCTTGCGCAAGCATTTGGCACAACTGGCCACGTTGTCGGACGGTAATGGCAAGGAGGAGGGTCTGCGCCTGAATCGTTTGGCGCTGCCCATGCTGGCCGGTCTCGCCAGTCAGGCTGGCGGTTTTGAGGGGGATGCCGATTGGCATGCGCAGTTGGCGCACCTCGATAGCTTGCAGGACTGGAATCCGGCGGTGCCGTCCACGCTTCAGGCCGAATTACGCGATTACCAGCGCGAAGGCTATGTGTGGTTGTCCCGGCTGGCGCGCTGGGGTGTCGGTGCCTGTCTTGCCGATGATATGGGCTTGGGCAAGACTGTGCAGACGCTGGCGTTGCTGCTGGAACGTGCCCCCGGAGGT
This sequence comes from Pseudogulbenkiania sp., assembly GCA_018260425.1. Taxonomy (GTDB): domain Bacteria; phylum Pseudomonadota; class Gammaproteobacteria; order Burkholderiales; family Chromobacteriaceae; genus Paludibacterium. Next base: position 4,513 of record JAGLBD010000040.1, read on the forward strand.
CCACAGTTGGTGGTGGCACCGACCTCGGTCGCCATGAACTGGTTGGCGGAAACCGCGCGTTTTGCGCCGACGCTCAAGGTGCGTGCCTATCATCAACAGCGCGATGTGTCGGAGTTGGGGGCCTTTGATCTGGTGGTGGTTAGCTACGGACTGCTGCAGCAGGAGGCCGAGTCGTTCTGTGCGGTTCACTGGCACAGTGTCGTGCTGGACGAAGCGCAGGCCATCAAGAATGCCCGCACCAAGCGGTCGCGTGCCGCCATGGACCTGAAAGCCGACTTTCGCATGGTGGCCAGTGGCACGCCGCTGGAAAACCATCTGGGCGAATTGTGGACGCTGTTCCGCTTCCTTAACCCCGGTTTGCTGGGAAGCCAGCAGCGCTTTGCCGAACGGTTTGTCGAACCGATCGAGCGGCAGGATGCCGACGCCCGCAAGGCACTGAAGTCCTTGATCCAGCCATTCATGTTGCGTCGCAGCAAGCAGCAGGTGCTGGACGAATTGCCGCCGCGTACCGAGATCACTGTCAAAGTGGCATTGAGTGAGGAGGAGCGCCACTGGTACGAAGCCTTGCGCCAGCAGGCGATCGACACCTTGGCGGTGCCGGGAGACGACGGCAAGCCGCTGCAAGTGTTGGCCGAAATCACCCGCCTGCGGCGCTTTTGCTGCCATCCCTCGCTGGTGTTGGAAAACAGCATGCTCGACGGCAGCAAGCTGGCGGCCTTTGCCGGGATACTCGACGAGTTGCTGGAAAACCGGCATAAAGCGCTGGTCTTCAGCCAGTTTGTCGACCATTTGGCGATTGTTCGCCGCTACCTTGACGAGCAAGGCATTGCCTACCTCTATCTGGATGGCTCCACCAGCCCGGCAGAGCGCAAGTCACGGGTTGATGCGTTTCAGGCGGGGGGCGCCGATGTGTTCCTCATCAGCCTGAAGGCGGGCGGAACCGGCTTGAACCTGACCGCGGCCGACTATGTCATTCATCTCGACCCGTGGTGGAACCCGGCGGTCGAAGATCAGGCCTCCGACCGGGCCCATCGCATGGGGCAGCAGCGACCGGTGACGGTGTACCGTCTGGTGGCCGAACACACCATCGAAGAACAGATCGTGGCCTTGCATGGCAAGAAGCGCGACCTCGCCGACAGTTTGCTGGAAGGTGGAGAGGTCAGCGCCAAACTGGATGCCGATGCCTTGCTGGGATTGCTGCGGGGGGCCGGCTGACAGGGCAAAAAAATGCCGGGCATGAGCCCGGCGGAGTGCGCTGAAAATTAAAGTCGAGAGAGTAAAGAGAAGAACCAGGGGTATTACAGGTGTCAGCGTTTCTTTGCGTTCGGACAGTCTTTGCGGCAGTCGCCACAACTCTTGTCGGACAGCCCCGCGCCATCGAGGCAGGTTTTCAGGGAGCACACCGAGCGGCGGCAGGCAATAAAGCGGATATCGTGTTCTTGCGCCAGTTCGCGGAAGTGGCGCATGACATTGTGTCCCAGAAAATCGGTAAACAGGATCAGTAATTCGGTTCCGGCCGGCAGACGGTCGAGTTTGCGTTGGTGCGAGCGGTTGCGTCCGCTCAGGTGGCGTTGGATGGTAATACCGTATCCGCTGAGTACGTCAGGGATATTGCCCAGGGTGTCGGCTCCGACCAGCATGGCATTCACGATGAAGACTCCTCGATTGCGGTTGACTGTTTGCAAATGCTAATCATTATCATTTGCAATGTCAATCGTCATTTCTCATCTTTCTGCCTGACCTTCAGAGCAGGTTGCTTACTCCATTTTTCCGGCACGCCAGATCGACAAGACCAGCCAGATGCTATTGACCATCGCCAGTAAAAAGCCCGTGAAGCCAAGAAAGGGCAGACCGAACAGCTTGGGGCCGGCATTCACGGTCATGACGATCGACGAGCCAATGATCAGTGCGCCGGTGACGATGCCCATGGTCAGGCGGTTGACGCTGCGGTCCAGTTGTTTGCCGAAGTCATCCAGCCGTTTCAGGTCCAGATTGATACGGAACTTGCCGCTGCGCAAATCCCGGGACAGCCGGATCAGATCGCGCGGCAAGCCGGCAATCATGCCGAAGGCATCGGACAGGGTTTGCCGGCCGCGTCGGAGCAAGGCCTCGGGATGGTAGCGTGCGATGATCAACTGACGGACGAAGGGCGTGAGGTGTTCGACAAGATGAAACGACGGGTCCAGTTGGCGGCCAAGCCCTTCCAGGGTGATCAAGGCTTTGAACAGCATGGCCATGTCGGGAGGGAGGAGGATCGAGTGATCGCGGATCAGTGCCATGACATCGCTGATCAATTGACTGATGTTAAGGTCCTTGAGCGGCAAATGTTCGTACTGAAAAAGAAATTCTCCTATGTCCGCCGAGAACTTTTGTTCATCAACCCGGGTCGAACCGGTCCAGCCGGTCAGAACATCGAGAATGCCCGCTTCGTTGCGCTCGGCCAAGGCCGCCAGCAGATCGACAATTTCGTCGCGGCGCTGGTGGCTGATGCGGCCAACCATGCCGAAATCGATAAAAGCGATGCGTTCCCCTTCGAGGAAAATTACATTGCCGGGATGCGGGTCGGCGTGGAAGAAGCCATTGATAAGAATCATTTTCAGGACCGAATCGGCCCCTTTTTTGGCCAGCACCACCGGGTCGAGACCTTGTTCTTCGAGCAGGTCGAGGCGACTGGCCGGCGTGCCGTCGATAAAAGACTGGACATTGATGGCCGGATTGGTGAAGTCCCAATAGACCGCCGGCACGGTGACGCTCGGGTCGTCGGCGAAGTCGGCGGCGAAGCGTTCCATATTGCGTGCTTCAACGGCCAGATCCAGTTCGCGCTTGAGTGAACGGGCAAACTGGCTGACAATTTCACGCGGCTGATAGCGACGGCTTTCGGGGAACTCCAGTTCGATCAGGGCGGCCAGATGCGACAAGATCCGCAAGTCGGCCTCGACCTTGTCGACAATGCCGGGACGGCGCAGTTTGATGGCGACCGGCGTTCCGTCGTGCAGACGGGCCCGATGCACCTGGGCAATCGACGCCGAGCCGATTGGCGCCGGATCGAATTCGAGAAACAGCTCTTCGGGAGAGGCGCCCAGCGCGGCGCTGATCAATTGCGGTACCCGCTCCGGGGCAATGGGCGGGACGCGACTCTGGAGCTTTTCAAACTCGGTAATCCAGTCCTGCGGGAAAACGTCGACCCGGGTCGAGAGAATCTGGCCCAGTTTGATGAAGGTAGGACCCAGTTCCTCGAAGGCGAGGCGCACCCTGACCGGGGCGGGGAGTCCTGGCTGGTTGTCACCAAGGGTAAGATTGAGCCATTCGCCTGCCTTTTCCATGGCGCGCGGCAGTTTCAGGCGGCGGGCGAATTCGCCCATGCCATGACGAATAAGTATTCCGCTGATCTCTTTAAGACGCGGTAAATCACGCATTGCGACAAAGGTTTCTCTGAGCATGAGGGTTCCAGTTGTTCACCTCGGCTTTACACTATCGGCCCTGTCCGATAGAGTTCGGCCTATGAAATTGCAACTTCGTCTAATGGCTCTGGTGCTGGCCGGCTTCGTCTCATTCTGCCACGCCGCACCCGAGAAGTCCCAGAAGGAAGATCGACCGGCGGTTGAATCGACGCAGGGAGACCCCATTGCCAAGCTGGCCGCGCCCGGCGAGGATGCGGTCGGCGACCTGCTGCTACAGGCCATCAGCTTGTTGGGCGTCGCCTACAAGTTCGGTGGATCGTCTCCGACAACCGGTCTGGATTGCAGTGGCTTCATTCAATACGTATTCCAGAAGTCGCTGAAGGTCAATCTACCACGGACCGCAGCAGAAATGGCGCGTTCCGGCCGGGCCGTCGACAAAAGTGAATTGGCGCCTGGCGATCTGGTGTTTTTCAATACCCGCGGCTTTGCCAATTCCCATGTCGGCATCTATATGGGTAATGGCAAGTTCATCCATGCCCCGCGTACCGGCAAGAATATTGAAGTGGCCAACATCAACCAGTCTTACTGGGTAGGGCGTTATAACGGTGCCCGGCGTGTCGCGCGCGGGGTAGGGCAACCGGAGGCCGTGGATAACCATACGCGTTTGGCCGAGGCGGCCATCTCGGCGGACAGCAAGGCACCGGTCTCGGTGGCGAAATGCGCCAAGGGGGCCAAGGGACGCAAGTGCCGACAGCTGGCGGGTCGGGCGGCGGTGGCGGAAAAAGCCACCAAGGGCAAGGTGGAAAAGACTACCAAGGGCAAGGCGGCCAAGCCGGCCGCCAAAACCAAGGCGGCAAAACCTGCTGCCAGCGCCGGCAAAAAGACGGCCAAGAGCAAGAAGAAGCACTGAGCGCATGGCGCGGCCGCTGCGGCGGCCGTTTTCTTTCGTAATGGGCTTAACAGAACAGGATAGCGACGTGGCGATGGAATTCCCGGTATGGCGCGACCCGCAAGGCAATGTGGTCGCGTGTGTGGAAAAGATCAAGGTAATGACGGAAAACCTCGAGGAACTGCAGCAAATGGCGCAGGATGCCTTTGAGGATGCCCTGTTGATGGGCTGCGAGGAGAATCAGGTCAGGACCTTCCTGACCGAGATGATGCAACAGCTGCACAACCCCTACACCTCCTGAAAGCGTTCACCGTCATGCTGTCTTCCTTCGAGGCCATTATTGGCCTGCGCTATCTGCGCGCCCGGCGCCGCAATGGTTTCATTTCTTTTATTTCACTGGTGTCGGTCATTGGTATCGCCCTGGGCGTGGCGGCCCTGATCATCGTGCTGTCGGTGATGAACGGCTTTCAGAAAGAAGTCCGAGGACGGTTTCTGGGGGTGGTTTCCCATATCGAGGTGAGCGCCTATCAGGGACAGCTGGCCGATTGGCCGCATGTCGACGGTATCGTGCGCAAGGATTCCCACGTCGTGGCGACGGCCCCCTATGTCAATGCCCAGGCCTTGCTGACCTCGTCCGGACAGCAGAGCGGTGCGGTGGTGCGGGGTATCGACCCGGCCCGTGAAGACGGTGTGGTGGATATCGGGCGCAATATGGTGCGCGGCCGGATGGACAGTCTCAAGCCGGGCGAATTCGGCATCCTGCTAGGCGCCGGGCTTGCGCGCCAACTGGGCGTCGGTGTCGGAGAAAAGGTCACCGTGATTACCCCGCAGGGCAATGTCACGCCGGCCGGCATGGTGCCGCGTATCAAACAATTTACCGTCGTCGGGGTGTTCCGCGCAGCGGCGTTCAACTGGGACTCGTCGCTGGCGATGATTCATGTGCGTGATGCCCAGGTGCTGTTCCGTATGGGCAGTTCGGTGTCCGGCCTGCGCCTGAAGCTGGATGACGCGATGGCGGCTCCCCAGGTGAAACACACCCTGTCGACCTGGCTTCCCCCGGAAAACACTGTTTCCGACTGGACCGACATGAATGCCGACTATTTCCGTGCGGTACAGGTCGAGAAACGCATGATGACGCTGATCCTGACGCTGATCGTGGCGGTGGCGGCGTTCAATCTGGTGTCGACGCTGGTGATGGTGGTGACCGACAAGCGTGCCGACATCGCCATTCTGCGCACCCTCGGGGCATCGCCCGCCAGCATCATGCGGATTTTCATGATCCAGGGGAGTGTGGCCGGGGTGAGCGGCACGTGCGCCGGCGTGGTCGGCGGCTTGCTGGTCTGCGCCAATATGGACCATATTTTCCATGCCATCGAGTGGGTGATCGGTTCGCCCTTGCTGTCCGCCGACGTCTACGGCATCGACTACCTGCCGACCGATGTCCAGAGTGCCGATGTGTTGATGATTACATTGGTGTCCTTGCTGCTGTCGCTGCTGGCAACCCTGTACCCGAGTTTCCGCGCGGCACGCACCCAACCGGCCGAGGCTTTGCGTTATGAATAGTGTAGTGAACTGTCGTGGCCTGTCGCGGGTTTACAGCGAAGGCAACCTGAATGTCACCGTGCTGGACGGCATCGATCTGGATGTGGCGATCGGCGAACGGGTAGCCATTGTCGGTGCCTCCGGCTCCGGCAAAAGCACCTTGCTGCATTTGCTGGGCGGACTGGATACCCCCAGTGCGGGTCACATCGAGGTGTTGGGGCAGGATCTGGCCGGTATGAGCGAGGCCGAGCGTGGCCGGTTGCGCAATGAAAAGCTGGGCTTTGTTTACCAGTTCCACCATTTGCTGCAAGAGTTCACCGCGCTGGAAAATGTCATGATGCCGCTGTTGATCCGCCGGCAGAAACGCAGCGATGCCGAACGGGAAGCCCGGGCTATCCTTGAGAAGGTGGGGCTGGGCAAGCGTCTCGAACACAAGCCCGGCGAGTTGTCGGGCGGGGAGCGCCAGCGTGCCGCCATTGCCCGTGCTTTGGTGACCCGACCGGCCTGCCTGTTGGCGGACGAACCGACCGGTAATCTGGATACGCATACGGCCAATCAGGTTTTTGACCTGATGATGGAATTGAATCAAAGTCTCGGTACCAGCCTGCTTATCGTTACCCACGACATCGAGTTGGCCTCGCGGGCCGATCGTTGTTTACGGTTGACCGACGACGGACTGGTTCCGAACCGCGCATGAGGAAGTTGACGTGATTTTTCGTCGCGAAGATATTGCCCTGTCGTCGATGATCGACTGGCTGAGCACCACCTATGGCTTGGTCGAAGTGGGGATTGCCGCTGTCTGCGTGGCGATCGGTGTGTGGGTGTCGAAGAAACTCTATCTGCGCTGGTTTGGCTCCGATTCCGAGCGGCTGGACCGCTTTTTGCCGTATGTCGGCTACCGGATGGTGTTTCCGCTCTCGGCGCAACTGCTGGTCGTCATCTCGTCGGTCATCTGGGTATTGATCCTTGGCCATCGCGCCCACGTCCTGCAAGTGGTGTCCGCCATGCTGTTCTGGATGGCGGTGATTCGCGTACTGGCCGCTTTGTTGCGGCATGCCTTGCCCAGCGGCCATTTCGAGCGGCGCACCGAGCAACTGGTCGCCACCTTGTTCTGGATGGCGTTTGTCACCTGGGCCAGCAATCTCGATGATTTCGTGCTGGAAGGTTTGCAGTCGATCACCTTCCGGGTCGGCAAGACGCAACTCGACCTGCTGATGATCCTCACCGCGATGCTGTGGATATCGGTGATCGTGCTGGGGGCGCTGACCTTGAGCCGGGCGCTGGAAAAGCGCCTGATGCAGTTGTCCGATCTTGATGAAAACCTGCGGCTGGTGCTGGCCAAACTGACACGGACCTTGCTGGTGGTGTCGGCGGTGCTGATTGCCTTGCCGGTGCTGGGGATTGACCTGACCGTGCTGTCGGTATTCAGCGGGGCGGTGGGTGTCGGTCTGGGTTTGGGCCTGCAGAAAATTGCCAGTAACTACATTTCCGGATTCATCATCCTGCTGGACCGCTCGATCCGGATTGGCGACCGGCTGATGATCGATAACCGGGTTGGTTACGTCAACAAGATCACCTCGCGCTACGTCGTGCTCAAGGGGCTGGACGGGTCCGAGGCACTGGTGCCGAACGATACCCTGATTGCCAACACCGTGATCAACCAGTCGTATTCCGACAAGAAGATCTGGACCAGTGTCACGGTGAGCGTGGCGTACGATACCGATCTGGATCAGGCGCTGGCCTTGCTGCGCGAGGCGGCCAAACATCCGCGCATCGTGCAGAATCCCGGGCCGAATGCCTATCTGGTCAACTTTGGCGATAGCAGCATCACGCTCGAACTGGGCTATTGGGTGCTGGATCCGGAAAACGGTTTTCTCAGCCTGAAATCCGATTTGCTGATGCGCATCTGGCGATTGTTCAAGGAGCACGATATCCAGATGCCGTTCCCGCAGCGGGAAGTGCGCATCATCAATGAGGCCGGCAAAGGTTCGCCGCTGGATTCGATGGTGGGCGAGTAACCGTGGGCAGCAAGCAGCCGGTCTCCGCCCTGGTCATCATCCATACCCCGGAGGGTCTGGTGCTGCTGATCGAGCGAGCCGACCATCCGGGCTACTGGCAGTCAGTGACCGGCAGCCGGGAAGCGCAGGAAAGCATCGCCGATACGGCGCAGCGGGAGGTCCGCGAAGAGACGGGCTTGCAGCCGTCCGCTGGAATCTGGAGTGATTGGCAGCAGTCCAACTGCTATGAAATCTATCCCGAGTGGCGCCATCGTTATCCGGACGGCGTGACGCACAACACCGAACATGTTTTCAGCGTGTGCGTGCCGGCACCGGTGGCGGTCACGCTGGCGCCCGATGAGCACCTTGCCAGTCGCTGGGTGGATTGGCATGAAGCCGCGGCCAGGGTGTTTTCTCCCTCCAATGCCGCTGCTATCCGGACCCTGGCGCAACGTCTTGACTGGACGCCACCGGAATGAAACCGCTCCGGGTGGTGAGCTACAACATCCACAAAGGGATGTCGCCGCTAAACCGGCATGTGCGGGTCGATGATATTTCCCGCCATCTCACCCCCCTCTCTCCCGATCTGGTTTTTCTGCAGGAGGTTCAGGGTCGTAACGCATTGCGAGCCCTGCAGCACCCCTCCTGGCCTTCCGTGCCACAACACCATTACCTGGCTCGCCAATTGTCCTTGCGGGCCGCCTACGGGCTTAACGCGGCCTATGAGCATGGTCATCACGGCAATGCGCTGTTGTCGCGCTTCCCGGTAGAAACCTGGTGCAACCGGGATATCTCGGTAAACAGTTTCGAGCGGCGCGGCCTGCTGCATTGTCGCCTGACGCCGCGTGGCTGGCCGTGTGCCGTGGCGGCCTTGTGTGTCCACCTGAATTTGCTGGGGCATGACCGGCGCAAGCAGTATCGCGAGCTGACGCGTTACATCAATGGCGAAATTCCCGCCGGGATGCCGGTTATTCTGGCTGGCGACTTCAACGATTGGCGCGGCGATGCCTCTGCCGATTTGTTGCGCGAGGCGGGGCTGGTGGAAGTTTTCCAGACCTTGCATGGCCGTCATGCCGATAGTTTTCCGGCGCGTTTGCCCGTGCTGAGACTCGACCGTATTTACGTGCGCGGCGTTGTGCCGGTCGAGGCGGGAGTGCTGCGCGGCGAGCCATGGAACCGCTTGTCCGACCATCTTCCCTTGCAGGCTTCTTTGCGGCTGGATATATAAAAATGCGTCATGTGTGTTTATATATGCGCCATATATGACATGGTTATCATGGTTGGCTTGACTCGAAACGAAAATACCTGTTCAATTTAATACACAATTTATCGCCGATTTGAACACAGCTTGCGGGCGTAAAACAGCTAAAGCGTGGGTAGCCAGCCCGACAGTCTGGTTACACCATTTCTCGATTTGCATCGAAAAATTCCACAGCAGAAAGCCCGCCAGCACTCCAGTTCGGCGGGCTTTTTGTTTTACGGAGTTTTTGATGATTCATCTCAATCAGGTTGAAAAACGTTTCCAGCACCCCGATGGTGGCTGGTTCTCTGCGGTTCAACCGACGTCCTTGTCCATTCGTGCCGGCGAGATCTTTGGCCTGATCGGTTTTTCCGGTGCCGGTAAGTCGACACTGCTGCGCCTGATCAATTTGCTCGAGCGTCCGGATGCCGGCGCCGTGTTGGTCGATGGTCAGGATCTCACCGCATTGACGTCCCGCCAGTTGCGTGATGCCCGCCAGAATATCGGCATGGTGTTCCAGCAATTCAACCTGATGGCCAACCGTACCGTTGCCGAGAATATCGCCTTTCCGCTGGAAGTCGCCGGCTGGTCGAAGCATGACATCCGTGTGCGTGTCGCCGAATGTCTGGACGTGGTGCATTTGTCGGATCGTGCCGAGCACTATCCTGCCCAACTGTCCGGTGGCCAGAAGCAGCGCGTCGGCATTGCCCGTGCGCTGGCTTCGCGTCCCAAGGTCATTCTGGCCGACGAACCGACATCGGCGCTGGACCCCCGTACCACCCAGTCCATTCTCGACTGCCTCTCGGAAATCAATCAGCGCTTCGGGGTCACGGTGGTGATTGTCACGCATGAAATGGGCGTGATCCGTTCCATCTGCCACCGTGCCGCCTTGCTCGACAAGGGCGAAGTGGTGGAAATCATGGATATTGCCAATGGTCAGGTAGATGCTCGTTCTGCCCTGGCTGTTTCCTTGCTGGAGGCCGCGTAATGGATGCCGTGTCACTGAACGAAGCGTGGGTGAATCTGCTTTCGCTGGCGCCCGAAATCGGTCAGGCCGGGCTGGAAACGCTGATCATGTTGTCGATTGGCTTGTTTAGCGCGTTGGTGCTGGGTGGCCCGCTGGGCATCCTGCTCTACCTGAGCCAACCGGGACAGATGTTCGCCAATCGTACCTTGTGCGGGGTACTGGGCTGGTTCGTCAATCTGGTGCGTTCCTTCCCCTTCATTATTTTGCTGGTCACGCTGGGGCCGCTGACCCGTGTGCTGATCGGTAGCACCATTGGCCCGGTGGCCGCGTCGGTATCGCTGTCGTTTGCCGCGATTCCGTACTTTGCCCGTCTGGTCGAACAAAGTCTGCGCGAGATTCCGCGCGGGGTCATCGAAGCGGCCGAAGCCATGGGCGCCAGCCCGCTGCGCATCATTGTCAGTGTGTTGCTCAACGAGGCGCGCTCGGGACTGATTTCCGCGTTGACCATCCTGACCATCAGTTTTCTGTCTTATTCGTCCGTCGCCGGTGTGGTGGGTGGCGGCGGCATCGGCGACCTGGCCATCCGTTACGGTTACTACCGCTTCCAGACCGAAGTCATGGTGGCGATGGTGCTGCTGCTGGTCGTGATCGTGCAAGTGATTCAATTTGCGGGCAATCGTCTGGCTGCCCGCCTCGACAAACGTTGAACTGGAGAAGAAACCATGAGAAGCATTCTGACCAAAACCCTGTTGGCCTCGCTGGTGGGTCTGAGCCTGTCCGGCGCCGCGGTTGCTGCCGACCCGGCCAAGAAAGACATCGTGATTGGCACCACCGTGGGTGATTTTGGCGATATGGTTCGCCAGTCGATCAAGCCGATTCTGGAAAAACAGGGCTACCGTGTCCGTCTGGTCGAGTTCACCGACTATGTTCGTCCCAACCTGGCACTGCAGGAAGGTTCGCTGGACGTCAATGTCTTCCAGCACAAGCCCTACCTGGACAACTTTGCCCGTGAACACAAACTGAACCTGAGCGCAGCCTTCCAGGTGCCGACCGCTCCGCTGGGCATCTATCCCGGCAAGTCGAAGGGCCTGAAAGACGTCAAGGAAGGCGCGACGCTGGCGGCTCCGAACGACCCGTCGAACTTTGCCCGCGCACTGGTGATGCTCAATGATCTGGGCTGGGTCAAGCTCAAGCCGGGTATCAATCCCCTGACCGCTTCCGAGCGCGACATCGCCCAGAACGTGAAGAAGGTCAAAATCATCCCGCTGGAAGCCGCCCAACTGCCGCGCGCCCGTGGCGATGCCGATTTTGCCGTGATCAATGGCAACTATGCCACCAGCTCCGGCATCAAGCTGACCGAAGCGATCTATCAGGAAAAGAGTTACGCCTATATCAACTGGGGCGTGATCAAGTCGGACAACATTGCCAAGCCGTGGGCCAAGGACGTGATCGCCGCCTACAATTCGCCGGAATTCCGCAAATGGGCTAGCGCCAAATACGTTGGCTACAAGCTCCCGGCCAGCTGGAAATAAGTGTTGTTGTAACCCGTCGTTGTATCAAGGCTTCTCGGAGGACTTCGGTCCTCCATTTTTTTTGAATCACGTCCTGCCGGTGTCAGACGACAGGACGACCGCACAACCACTCTTCACAAAACGCCTCGCGAAACGCTTCGATGCGCGCCAGCCGCTGTTCACCGAGCTCGCGCCCCGCTTCGGTATTCATCGCGGCGGGCAGGCGGGCCAGTTTGACCACGATATGGTCGAGCGCGTAGCGACGGTCATCCAGCGGCCGGTCGAGGCCCCGCGGATCCTGCGGGTGGGCGAGGTCGCTTCCCATGCGTCCGGCAATATAAAACAGCCGTGCAACCCCGATCATTCCCAGTGCATCCAGACGGTCGGCATCCTGCACGATGCAGGCTTCCAGCGTGCGGGGCGGGATATTGGCGGAAAAGCTGTGTGCTTCAATGGCATGGCCGACACTGTCCAGTTTGTCTCCCGGAAAACCTGTACCGGTCAGCAGTTGCTTCGCCAGTGTTGCCGACTGGCGGGAGGCCAGATGGCGTTCCGGATGATTCTTGGGGTGGTTGACCAGATCGTGCAGATAGCTGGCTGCGATGACGACGTCGGCATCGGCGGCGGGATACTGTTTCAGTAATTGAGCGGCAATGCCCCAGACCCGGTGCAGGTGGTTCAGGTCATGCGAGCCGTCAGTGTCGGACGGACGTGTTGCGAGGATGGCAAGCAGAGCGGCTTGCCAGCGGTGTTCGGCATCCAGCGGCATCATGACTTTCAGTGCAGGGTCAGGTATTCGCGGGCGAGCAGGCTGTAGCAACAGTCGTCCATCCAGCTGCCTTCCAGCAGGCTGTTTTCACGTAGCACGCCGTCAAGATGAAATCCACAGGCTTCGAACAGCTGCCGTGCGTTGGTATTGCCCGACGCGATCACGGCAACCAGCTTGTGATAATTTTCGTGATGGAGAGCGCGGTGGACGACGGCTTGCAGTGCTTCACCGGCATAGCGGCGGCGCTGGTACTCGGGAAGCAGCAACAGACCCAGTTCGGCGCGCATGTCGCGGGTCGAGTCGGTGCGCAGGCCAACCAGACCGATACGGTTGCCGCTGTCGCGTTCTTCGATGATCAAGGTCAGCCAGTTGATGCCTTCTTTATCCCAGGGCTGGATCCGTTCTTCGAACAGGGCATCGACGATGTCGTCCGGCAAGGGTTGGGTAATCAGCCGCATGACCTCCGGACTTTGATAAAGCCGGCCAAACAAGTCACGGTCATCCGGCGAGATGGGCCGGAGTGTCAGACGATCAGTGTAGAGAGTGAACATGAGGGAATCGCAAGAGTCGATGCTGCGATTCTATGCTGAAAGCCGCCATCTGGCGAGATGGCGGCTATGACATTTGCAATCAGTGTGCCGAGAATTCCACAGCGATGGCCGACGCCAGTCGTGCGTTGTTCATGACCAGCTGGATATTGGAGGCCAGACTGTTGCCACCGGTCAGTTCGCAGACGCGGGCCAGCAGGAACGGTGTCGATTCCTTGCCTTTGATGCCCTGGGCGGTTGCTTCGGTCAGCGCTTGCTCGATGGCGGCGTCGATAACCTCACGCGGCATGGCATATTCTTCCGGGATCGGGTTGGTGATGACCATGCCACCCTTGAGATCCAGGTCCCATTTGGCCTTCATTGCGGCGGCGATCTCTGCCGGCTCGTCCAGACGGTAGTCGACCTTGAAGTCGCTGTCGCGGGTGAAGAACGCCGGCAGTTTCTCGGTGCGGTAGCCAACGACCGGGACACCTTGAGTCTCGAGGTATTCCAGGGTCAGGCCGAGATCGAGGATGGACTTGGCACCGGCGCACACTACGGCAACCGGGGTCTGGGCCAGTTCTTGCAGGTCGGCGGAAATGTCGAAGCTGGTTTCGGCGCCACGATGCACACCACCAATACCGCCGGTTGCGAACACACGAATACCGGCCATGGCAGCGATGATCATCGTTGAGGCTACCGTGGTGGCACCATTGGCTTTCTTGGCGACCGTGAACGGAATGTCGCGACGGCTGACTTTACCGACTTCGCGGCCATTCTTGCCGAGCAGTTCGATCTCTTCGTGGGTCAGGCCCGCCTTCAGTCGGCCATTGATAATGGCGATAGTGGCCGGCGTTGCGCCGTGGCGACGAATTTCTTCTTCTACCTTGATCGCCATGGCGACGTTGTCCGGGTAGGGCATGCCGTGGGAAATAATGGTGGATTCGAGTGCAACAACCGGTTTACCGGCAGCGATGGCGGCAGCGACGTCGGGATGAATGTCGAGGTAGGTGTGCAGAGTCATGCTTCAGTCCTTTTTTTCCAGAAAAGTCGTAACGGCGCGAGCCGACAAAGAGGGATTGTTGGTCGAGGGACAGGTCAGGGTGAGCGCAGCGCAGCCGATGGCAAAGCGCAGGCTGTCGGCAAAACTTTCGTTGCTCAACCAGCCGGCAGCAAGACCGGCCATCAAGGCATCGCCGGCCCCGGTGGCATTGACGACGGTGACAGGCGGGGGCGCAAGCCAGCCGGATTCTCCGTCGGCCTCACTGAAAAAGATCCCTTCGGCAGCGAGGCTCAATACGATGCGGGTGACACCGGCTTCATGGAACCAGCGGGCCACCGCCGGTGCGTCGGACGGGCTCGCCAAGGGCAATCCCGACAAGGCTTCGGCTTCGATGCGGTTGGGTTTCAGGGTGTGGATGCTGGATAGCCACGGACGAATGCGTTCGGCCTTGAAGGCCGACACGGTATCGACGAATACCGGGATGTTCTCGCTGTGCGCAAACAGCCAGGCCAGTGACTCGGCTTCCAGGTTGGTATCCAGAATGACCAGTCCGGCGTGTCGGATCAGTTCGCGGTGCGCGGCCAGTCGTTCGGGCGTCAGACGCTCGAGGATGCTCATATCGTTGAAGGCGATGGCCATATCGCCATCCGGGCCATGCAGCGACAGATAGGTCGAGGTCGCGGCATCGGGCAGTACGGTGACCGCACGGGTGTCCACCCCGGCGCGCTGGGTGGTTTCCAGTAGGGAGCGGCCATACAGGTCGTCGCCGACGGCGGTGAGCAGATGACACTCCTGTCCCAGCCGGGCCAGGTTTTCCGAGATGTTGCGGGCCACGCCACCGGGAGAGCACCGGACATTGCCGGGATTGGAGTCGCCAAAGCGTAGCGGGTTTGCCGTGGTGCCGCAGATATCCATGTTGGCCCCGCCAGCCACTACGGCATAGCGTTGCCGGGCAAGAATATACCCTTTGCCACGGATAAAGCCTTTCTGCACCAAGTTCATGATATGCCCGGCGATGGCAGAGCGGCTGATGCCGAGCCGGTCCGCCAGCACTTGCTGGGGAATCAGCGGATCTTCGCGCAGTAGCGCGAGTATTTCTCGTTCACGCGATGTCATGGCAAACAAAAGTTGGTTATATAAACATTTGTTTGCATTCTAGGACGATTTGCTGCACATGACAAGCTGCACGATGTTATGGCTATCGCGGCGATAAAAACTATTCAATGGAAGAGGGAGGGTTTGCCGGTTATCGTTAATTAACCCCGCCGTGAGCGGTGAGCTTAGGAGAACACATCATGAAACAAGCGACATCCACCGTGAACACTCCCTTGTATGCTGCCACCTGTGACGAGGCACGCAGCATGGCACTGGCGTTGGCACAACGCGCTTTGCAGGAAACCGGAAGTGGGGAAGAGGCCTTGGTGCGGCTGGCGGCGATAGAGTTCGCCACCCTTGCTGCCGCCAACCACTATTGGGAGGAGCGCGGGACACCCGCCTGGGCGGCCCGCCATTGAAGCATTACCACATGACTTTGACGCAGGCGGTGCCCAGCCATTCGCGCAATCCGGACAGCAGGCCATCGTCGAGTCGCACCCCCCACGCCGGAGGCAGCATCAATTCGCCGCGTGCCTTGCCGTTGTTGTACTGGATGCGAACCGGACACCCGGCGTCCTCGCTGCGGTACGGGCTCATCAGGGCACGCAGGCGGGCAACGTCTACATCTCCCTCAAGTGAAATCCACAGGAAGCGCGCATAGCGACTGCGCGCTTCGCCCAACTCATAGATTTTGTCCGCAATGATGCGCAGGCCACCCGAGAAGTCGTCATTGCTGACCTTGCCTTCGATGATCAAGACGGTATCTTCCCGCAGTCGGGCGCGGTTGGCATCGAATACCTCGGAAAAGACACTCACCTCCAGCTTGGTGCTGGCATCATCCAGCTGGATGAACGCCATCTTGCCGCGATTGCCGACTTTGGTGCGAATGCCGGTGACAAAACCTGCCAGCAGCTGCGGTTCCTTGCGTGGCGATAGCCGGTTCAGCGGTGTCTTGATGAAGCCGCGTACTTCGCGTTCGTAAGCGGTAAAAGGGTGCCCCGACAGGTAGTAGCCGATGGCAAGCTTTTCTTCGGCAAGCTGGCTGGCCTGATCCCAAGGCCGGATGTCGACCATCTCGACCCCCGGCGCCGTGCCGTCGTCGAACATGTCGAACAAGCCACCCTGATTGGCATTGGCAGCTTCCTGCTCGGCGGATTCGAGACACAGGGCGACGTTGCCGAACAGCTTGGCGCGGTTCTTTTCAATGGCGTCGAATGCGCCTGCCCGGATCAGGGCCTCGATGACCCGTTTGTTGACGACCTTCTTGTCGGTGCGACGGCAGAAGTCGAATAGATCGGTGAACGGACCGCTCTCTTCGCGAATCCGCACGATATGGTCAACTGCCGCTTCGCCGGTGCCCTTGATGGCGCCCAGTGCGTAACGAATGTGGCGACGGTCCACCGGGACGAAGCGGTAGAAGGATTCGTTGACATCCGGCGGCAGGAAGACCAGTTTGTTGGCCAGCGAGTCATCGTAAAACACCTTGAGCTGGTCAGTATTGTCCAGTTCCGACGACATTGTTGCCGCCATGAAGGCGGCGGTGTGGTGCGCTTTCAGCCACGCGGTCTGATAGGCGACCACGGCATAGGCGGCGGTGTGAGACTTGTTGAAGCCGTACTCGGCAAACTTTGCCATCAGGTCGAACAGATGTTCGGCCAGTTCCTGCTGGTAGCCTTTTTTCAGGGCACCTTCGACAAACATGCCGCGGTGCTTGGCCATTTCCTCGGCCTTTTTCTTACCCATCGCCCGGCGCAGCATGTCGGCGCCACCGAGCGTGTAGCCACCGATGATCTGGGAGATCTGCATCACCTGCTCTTGATACACGATCACGCCATAAGTCGGATCAAGGCAGGCCGTCAGGTCGGGGTGGAAGTAGTCCACGGCCTGTTTGCCGGCCTTACGCAGGATGAAGTCGTCCACCATGCCGGAACCCAGCGGGCCCGGACGGTACAGGGCCAATACGGCGATGATGTCTTCGAAGCGGTCGGGACGCAGCTTTTCCAGCAGGCGCTTCATGCCGTCCGATTCCAGCTGGAATACCGCCGTGGTATTGGCTTCCTGCAACACCTTGTAGGCGGCCGGGTCGGTGAATTCCAGAAGGTTGAGATCGGTGGTGAAGGCCGGGTCGAGGTCTTTGATGTAGCGGACCGCCAGATCGATAATGGTCAGGTTGCGCAGACCCAGAAAGTCGAACTTCACCAGACCGATCTGTTCTACGTCATCCTTGTCGTACATCGATACCGGTACGGCATCTTCACCACTGGCCTGATACAGGGGACAGAAATCGGTGAGTTTGCCCGGGGCAATCAACACCCCGCCGGCGTGCATGCCGATGTTGCGGGTCAGGCCTTCCAGTTTCTTGGCCAGTTCCCACAGTTGCCGCACTTCTTCTTCGTTTTCCAGCCGCTCGCGCAGCACCGGTTCCATGGAGACGGCGTCGTCCAGACTGTACTGTTTGCCCGGGGCGGCCGGGATCAACTTGGAGAGTTGGTCACAGAACATGTAGGGGAGGTCGAGCACCCGGCCCACGTCCCGTACCACCGCCTTGGCGGCCATGGTACCGAAGGTGGCGATCTGGCTCACGGCCTCGGCACCATACGCCTGGCGGACATATTCAATGACCCGGTAGCGGTTGTCCTGACAGAAGTCGACGTCGAAGTCAGGCATGGACACCCGTTCGGGGTTCAGGAAACGCTCGAACAGCAGGGCATAGGCCAGCGGGTCGATGTCGGTAATGCCCAGCGAGTAGGCTACCAGCGAGCCGGCACCCGAACCCCGTCCCGGTCCAACCGGACAGCCATTGTTCTTGGCCCAGTTGATGAAGTCCGCCACGATAAGGAAGTAGCCCGGGAAGCCCATCTGGATGATGGTATCGGTCTCGAACTTCAGGCGGTCTTCATAGCGCTGGCGATTCGCTTCCCGCTCTGCTTCATCGGGGAACAGTGCCGCCAGCCGGATTTCCAGACCGTCCTTGGCGCGCGCCACCAGAAAATCGTCCAGCGTCATGCCATCCGGCGTCGGGAAGTCGGGCAGATAGTTGGTGCCCAGATTGACGGTGATATTGGCGCGCTTGGCAATGAGCACCGAGTTGGCCAGTGCTTCCGGGATATCGGCAAAGCGCTGCACCATTTCCTCGGCGGAGAGGAAATACTGGCACTCGGAAAAGTTCTTCGGCCGACGTTTGTCGGCCAGCGTATAGCCTTCGGAGATACAGACCCGTGCTTCATGGGCCTTGAAGTCGTCCGGGTCCATGAACTGAACCGGATGCGTGGCCACCACCGGCAAGCCGGTTTCGCCAGCCAGCCATACCGTTTGCAGTACCACACTTTCGATTTGCGGGTTTTCGACGCGCTGCAGTTCGAGGTAGAAACTGCCCGGGAACAGGTTTTCCCAATGGCGTGCCCGCGCGATCGCTTCGTCGCGCTGGCCATTGGCCAATGCCATGCCGACATCGCCCATATGCGCGCCGGACAAGCAGATCAGGTGACGGTTGTCACCGTTTTCCAGCCAGCTTTTGCGGATTTCCGCGCGGCCACGGTATTGGTTGGTGGTAAAGGCTTGCGCCAGCAACTCACACAAACGCAGATAACCATCCCGGTTTTTGGCGGTCAGCAGCAAGCGGAACGGCTTGTCGCGATCGTCTTCATTTTCCAGCCAGACATCGCAGGAGACGATGGGTTTGACACCGACACCGCGGCAGGCCTTGTAAAACTTGACCATGCCGAAAATGTTCATCAGGTCGGACATGCCCAGTGCCGGCATGCCTTGCGCCGCGGCACGTTCTACCGCGTCGTCGAGGCGCACGATGCCGTCTGAGATGGAAAACTCGGAATGGAGTCGAAGGTGGATAAAGCGTGGTTCGTTCATCCGGGCATTCTAGCAGATCAGGCGTGTTTGCCGCATGGGCGATTATAGGGTTTCAACACACGGAATGAGCGATTTTTGAAAGTCTCCGCCACCGTTCGCAACCTACCCTGCAGGGGCTGATGACAGGCTTCCACACCGAGGAGACGACATGCCTTTTAAATTACCTGAATTTCACAAGAAAACCCATTCCGTTACCAAAAAGGCTGATTCCCCTGCCACTAGTGCCGGGCAAGCAGCCGGTCTTGCTGAGCAACTTGGTGCCGCCGGTAATTCCCCGAATTTGCCTGTAGTGCAGCAAACGGGGGAAGCACCCGGGGGCAATACCCTGCTCCGTGCCGCCGTGCAGGTTATGCTGATGGATTACATGAAGGATCATGTACAAGTAAGAGACAACTTTAGTCTTAATGAAAAACGGGTCGCGCTTGTCGCCCCTCTTTTCAACAAAAGCGCGGCCGATTTCACGAAATTTCTGAATGGCAAGCGCACGACAGAGCTTTGGCTGAAGCCGGGAACGACGGAACAATTCGGGGAGTTTTTGAGCCGGTTTGTCGATACGGTGAATCGGGCTTCGCAACATGGCCGGCATGATATCTACCGGAAACGGGACTGCCTGAACCTGGTCAATTCCATGATCAACACGTTTAACCAGCAGCAGACGGAAGGGCGTCTGGTCCTGAGTAACGAAGGTAGCAACCAAAGTCCCGAGGTCGTTTGGCAAGCAAACGCCCCGGTGGCCGCGGTGCTCGTTACGGCCGGGCCGGCCACTGCAACTGCAGAATCGGGCACATCGTCAACCTCGCCTGAGGCTGGCAAGGTGCCACCAAAGAAGCCTCCCAGAGCAAAAGTAGGTGTCTCCTTCAATAACACAATAGCCTCCAATGCCCCGGTTTCCTCTGCGCAAGCGCCGAACGGATCGACGCCTGTTGCGCCGGCTACTCAGCCCGCTGTGATTTCGCCAACACCGCCGCAGTTTCAACGCGCTGCCCCCCCCCCTGCAATGCAGCGGCCTCTCGACAGGACGGTTTTGTCAACGATCCAGGAAACCAGTGATCCGGAGAGGGAGGAACTGGCCAACAAGGTGCTCGCTGTTTTGCAGGACTATCTGACTACGCCGGGTTTGCATTCGGTGGGCAGGCACCGCGAGCAGTTGTTACGTGATTTGGCCTTTGAGCAGCGCGACCATTCCGGCCAGCCATGGCGCATTGGCGACTTCCTTGCTTTGGGCGAGGATAATCAATTGAGATGGACGACGGAGCCGTCCCTGAAACAGTTGGATTCCTTGCCCGGTGCTCTGCGCAAGTCCGGACACCGTGGCAAATACAGTCCCTTGCTCGATCGTTTGTCCAAGGCGATTGCGGCAAGCCGGACCTCCGTTGCCCCTCCCGACGCCGGGCGGTTTGTCGCCCCAGCCATGCCTTTGGCGGGGACGGTCAATGCCGGGCCGTACACATCAGCGCTGAAAGTATTTGAGAACTATTTGCAGACCCCGAAGGGGCGCCAGCGCCTGCAGCAGGACTTCTCGAAGAGCTGGATTGATCGTGATGGGGTTGAACGGAGGCTAGGGGAGTTTATTCGGGTGGAAGGTCCGCGGGTGACGTGGGCGGGTTCCCCCACTGCAGATGATCTGAAGGAGGTGTTCAATGGCTGCAGGGCATTAGGGCATAGCGACAAAGGACGGTTGTTGCCGGGATTGCAGCAGGTTCTCGGCCAAGCGGGGGTTGCCGTTGGCGTTGACGAAAAAGTCATCGGCAGGATCGCCGGTAACGTGACGTCCCGTCCTCTGTTGAAAAATGCCATTCAGGACTTCCTGCGACAGCTGCTGTCAGGGGCGCCCTTGAGCGAGGATAGCCCGGAGATTGTCGCCCTGGTGTCTGCCTATGCTGATCAGGAAATGGCACGGCTTGGCGTAGACGAGGAGCTAAGCAAAAACTACCGTCCTGACGATTGGAAAATTCACTACGGGCGCAGATTAGGCTTTCTCCCACATCGCACCTCTGAAGAAGTGAGAAGTCGCACCAAGAAGATCACCCTGGAGCGGGAGCGTCTCGCTGCTCTGGCCAATCGCTTTGTCCGTCAGGGGACGGGGACGGACAGGTTCCTCGATATGCTCGAAAGATTGTTTGGCGAGTTGCACAAGTCGAACTCTCCCGTGGTGAAAAACCTTCACCCGCAGCGCTTGCCGCAGCAGAAGGATGTCTTGCTTCAGGCCTTCCAGGTGAAATGGGGTGATCGTTATGGGCAGTGGGCTAATGCCGCCGAATCCGAGTTTGCCCGCCGGCTGGAGGCTTCGCAGCAGGCTTTTTCTGCCTCGCAGCTAGGAAAAATCAAGAAGCCAGCCAAGTATCAGGCGGCTCAGGATAAGGTGGATCAGGCATTTGCCGGTGATGATAACGAGAGCAAGCAATTGCATACGGCCTTCGGGGACGTGGTCAACCGGCTCCCGATAAGTGAGCCAATGAAGATGGCGCTTCGGCGGCAGTTGCAAGAAAACAGGGTGCAGCTGGCGCAACGTCAAGACGATAGCCTTGACGGGTTGGCCGCCTCATTCAGCAACGGTCTGAAGACGATTTCTGCGGGAAGTAAAATTGAATTTGCCCGGCAAATCCGTGCCCGTGAAAACGAGGCCACGAATCAGCTGGAGGCAATGTTGCGCAATAAAATGAGCAAAGAGCCTGAGAAATCGGCCGAGCATAAGTTAGCGCATGCCAAAGCCGTTGCCACTGTAAAAGCCGAGGCGCTACATGCGCTCAAGACCATAAAACAACAACCCTTTTCGTTCAAGAGCTTTGTGAAAGGGCTGTCGTTCAAGGGGCCGCTGCGCAGCATTGCCACGGTGTTGGGGGGCGGGCTGTCGCTGGTCGGGCTGGTGGCGATGGCCTTGCCGTCGGCGCAAGTTCTTGCCATCGTGTGTTTGATTGGCGGTTCCGGCTTGCTGACCTATGGCGTGGGCGGGGCGGTACTGGCAAGTCTCGCCAGCACCGGTCATTCGGTGGAAAGAGCCTTTATCACGCTGGGTGCTCGCTGGGAAGCGTACCGAGCCGAGCGTCGCTACCAGAAACTTCTGCGCCAGAGTGAGAGGGTGACGAAGAAGCTGCAAGCTCGGCTGGCCAAGGAGGCCCAACAGTTAAGGGCGACCAAACAGGGTAATTCCGCGGCTTAAGGGCGGAGGGTGGCGCCGTCCGTCAGGGTGGCGGCCACCTGTGTGCCCAGGTCATCCATCAGGGCATAGCGGCGCTGGTATTCCGCGCGTTTTTTGCTGGCAATCTCTTCCATTCCCTTGCGTGGAATGGCAGAGGGAATAGCAAAGAATCCCGCGCCGTCACGCACCCCTTCCAGCGTCTCCCAGAAGCTGTCGTAATCGGCTTCGAAGTCTTTGCGGTAGCGCCAGGAATTGTAGATATGCAAGTCCTTGGACACGGCCCGGATGCGCGGGATGCCCAGTGTGGCGGCAATGCCGGTGAGGGCTTCCATGGCCACGCGTTTTGGGAACAGCCCATGGCACGCCTTGGTGGCTTCCTTGATGCAGTCGTGTCCGTGGTATTTGCGTGGGCCCTGCAGGCCGCCGATATACAGCACCTCCCCTTGACGATCCTGACCCAGAGTGAAGGTGATGAGTGTCAGCGGGATGTCTTCGGCATTGAGCATCTGCAGCGACAGTTCCCCTTCTTTGTCGAAACTGTGCTGATGGGTCAGGATGAGGCGATAGGGTTTCTCGTCCTTGCCGGTCAGGGTGGCCAGCGTCAACTGTTCGGTCGTCAGCAGGGCATCGAGTGCGCCTGGCGCCATGCGGGTGGTTTCCAGCCGGTAATGGGCGTCCAGCAGGGAGAGTTTGCCGGCGGAGTCCAGTTGCTGTTGCAGGTAGGGGCGATGCAGCTTGCAGGCGATACGTGGATTGTTGCGCAGAAAATCCAGCAAGACCGGATTGCCCGACAGCACCTTCAGCCAACTCAGAGTGGCCGGCAGCGTCAACAGGCTGCGCAGGGCAAACTTGAAGCGATGCTTGAATTCGTTGAAACCGTCCTTGCCGGAAAACGTTCCGCGTGCAAGGTCGATCAGCAGGGACAGGGGCGTCGGGTGGCTCATGCGGGAAGGAGGACCGGTTCAAAAGGCCGACTATTGTAGCGTGTTGGCCGGTCCTCGTCTTGCCTGTCTCAGTTGTCCTTGGGTTTGATGGCCTGCAGCGCGGCTTTTTGCATTTCCAGCGTTTTGATCTGCATCGACAACACCCCCATATTCATGGCAAGCCAGCCTTCCACGACCCGCAATTCTGCGAGTTTGCGTTCGATCTCCTCCTCGCTCATCGGCGGCAGGAAGGGCTGTGCTCCCGCGGGTGTCGCGTTTTGCCAGAACTGGCGGAACATGGCGAACGGATCGCCCGGGTTGAAATCGGCGCTCATGGAGGTCTCCTTGTCTCTGCCATGAAAAGAAAAAGGGTGGCATATTGCCACCCTTTCAGTATAAGCCAGAAGCAGGCTTAACCGGCGACCTGTGCATCCACGCAGGCCAGTGCCACCATGTTCACGATACGACGTACCGACGAAATCGGGGTCAGGATGTGAACCGGTTTGGCAATACCCATCAGGATCGGACCGATGGTGACGCCGTCAGCGGCAGATACGCGCAACAGGTTATAGGAAATGTTGGCGGCTTCCACGTTGGGCATCACCAGCAGGTTGGCCGAGCCTTTCAGGGTGTTGTCGGGCAGGGCTTGCTGACGGATGTGCTCGACCAGAGCGGCATCGCCTTGCATTTCGCCTTCGATTTCCAGATCCGGTGCAGCGGCCTTCACCTGTGCCAGTGCCTGGCGCATCTTTTCAGCCGATTCGCAGGCGATGGTGCCGAAGCTCGAATTGGACAGCAGTGCCGCCTTCGGTACGATGCCGAAACGCTTCATCGAGGTGGCGGCCATCTGGGTCAGACCGGCCAATTGTTCGGCGGTCGGGTTCGAGTTCACATAGGTGTCGGCGATGAAAATGTTGCCGTTCGGCAGCATCAGGGCATTCATCGCACCGGCCAGTTGCTTGTCGTTGTTGTAGCCAACCACTTCGCGCACGATGTCGAAATGCTGACGGTAGGTACCATAGGTGCCGCAGATCATGGCGTCGGCGTCGCCGCGACGTACCATCAGTGCACCGATCAGGGTGGTGTTGCCGATCACGCGGCGACGAGCCTGTTCCTTCGATACGCCCTTGCGTTGCATCATGGCATAGTATTCCTGCCAGTAGATGTTGAAACGCGGGTCGGATTCGTTGTTGACCAGTTCGAAGTCCTTGCCGGCTTCCAGACGCAAACCGAGCTTTTCAATACGCTTCTGGATCACGCTCGGGCGACCGATCAGGATCGGCAGGGCAAGACCCTGGGTCACAATTTCCTGGGTGGCGTGCAGCACGCGCTCGTCTTCGCCTTCGGTCAGAACGACACGTTTCATGTCTTTCTTGGCCTGGGAGAACACCGGCTTCATGAACAGATTGGTTTTGTAGACAAACTGGGCCAGCTGTTCGACATAGGCATCCATGTCGGTGATCGGACGGGTAGCGACACCCGATTCCATCGCGGCGCGGGCAACAGCCGGTGCGATCTTGACGATCAGGCGCGGGTCGAACGGTTTCGGAATCAGGTATTCCGGGCCGAACGACAGCTCCTGGTCACCATAGGCCGAAGCCACCACGTCGGACTGTTCGGCCATGGCGAGATCGGCAATGGCGCGAACGCAAGCCAGCTTCATTTCTTCGTTGATGGTCGTGGCGCCGACATCCAGTGCCCCACGGAAAATGAACGGGAAGCACAGGACATTGTTGACCTGGTTCGGGAAGTCCGAGCGGCCGGTACAGATGATGGCATCCGGGCGGGCTTCCTTGGCCAGCGGCGGAAGGATTTCCGGTTCCGGGTTGGCCAGTGCCAGAATCAGCGGGTGCGCGGCCATGCTCTTGACCATTTCCGGGCTCACCAGATTCGGGCCGGACAGTCCCAGGAAGATGTCGGCATTGGCAATGGCATCCTTCAGGGTACGCATGCCGTTGTCGGCGATGGCGAAACGTTTCTTCGATTCGTCCATCTTTTCGTCACGGTTCGCGAAAATCACCCCTTTGGAGTCGCAAACCACGATGTTTTCACGTTTCATGCCCAGCGACAGCAGCAGTTCCAGGCAGGCGATGGCCGCCGCGCCGGCACCCGAGGTCACCAGACGGACCTCTTCCATTTTCTTGCCGACAACGCGCAAGCCGTTCAACACCGCTGCAGCGGTAATGATGGCCGTACCATGCTGGTCATCATGGAAGACCGGAATCTTCATCCGTTCGCGCAGTTTCTTCTCGATGTAGAAGCACTCCGGCGCCTTGATGTCTTCAAGGTTGATACCGCCAAAGGTCGGTTCGAGCGAGGCGATGATGTCCACCAGCTTGTCGGGATCCAGTTCGTTGACTTCGATGTCGAACACATCGATGCCGGCAAACTTCTTGAACAGAACGCCTTTCCCTTCCATGACCGGCTTGCCGGCCAGCGCACCGATATTGCCAAGACCCAGCACGGCCGTGCCGTTGGAGATCACGGCAACCAGATTGCCGCGAGCCGTGTATTTATAGGCATTCAGCGGGTCTTCCACGATGGCGTCACAGGCAGCGGCTACACCGGGGGAGTAGGCCAGCGCGAGGTCTCTCTGTGTGGCGAGGGGCTTGGTCGGCGCAACCTGAATCTTGCCGGGATTGGGATATTGGTGGTACTCGAGTGCGCTTTGGCGCAATTGCTCGTCCATTACGAGAGCTCCTGAGTGGTTCTGGATTGGTATTGGTTTTGGATTTTAAGCAGCCATTATAGGGGCTATCGCGCGTTCGGGCTACGTTCTGTCTGACAAAAACCGCGCTGCGCCAAATGGCTCAGGGACCTGCGCATCGTAACATCATTGTCATGGATGCGCAGGCCATTCCGCATCGGGTGTGGTCAGGTTTGCCGTGGGTCCAACACGGTTTCCTGGCTCTCGTGCAGGGTCTCCGGATAGTCGCGGCTGAAGTGCAGTCCGCGGCTTTCCTTGCGGGACAGCGCAGAGCGGACGATCAGTTCGGCGGTCTGGACCAGATTACGCAATTCGATCAGGTCATTGCTGATATGGAAGTTGCTGTAGTACTCGTCGATTTCTTCTTCGAGCAAATGGATACGGTTGAGTGCGCGTTCCAGTCGCTTGTTGGTGCGTACGATGCCGACATAGTCCCACATGGCACGGCGTAACTCGTCCCAGTTGTGGGAGATGACCACTTCTTCGTCCGGGTCGGTGACACGGCTATCGTCCCAGTCAGGAATGGCCGGCAGGGGGTTGACGGGGGCGGACAGGATGTCGGCGGCGGCCGCTTTGCCGATCACCAGACACTCCAGCAGCGAGTTGCTGGCCAGCCGGTTGGCGCCATGCAGTCCGGTGCAGGCGGCCTCACCTACGGCATACAGTCCTTCCACGTCGGTGCGCCCGGCAAGGTCGGTGACCAGCCCGCCGCAGGTGTAGTGAGCGGCAGGAACCACCGGAATGGGCTGTTGGGTGATATCGATGCCCAGTTCCAGGCAGTGCGCGTAGATGTTCGGAAAATGTTCCTTGATGAAATGGGCCGGCTTATAGGAAATGTCGAGATGCACGCAGTCCAGACCGTGTTTCTTCATTTCAAAGTCGATGGCGCGGGCGACCACATCGCGCGGAGCCAGTTCGGCGCGGGGGTCATGGTTCGGCATGAAACGGGTGCCGTCCGGCAGACGCAAGATCCCGCCTTCGCCGCGAACCGCTTCCGAAATCAGGAAGGATTTACTGTGCGGATGATAGAGGCAGGTCGGGTGGAACTGGATGAACTCCATATTGCCGACCCGGCAGCCGGCACGCCAGCCCATGGCAATCCCGTCACCGGTGGCGGTGTCGGGATTGGTGGTGTACAGATACACTTTGCCTGCGCCGCCGGAGGCAATAATGGTGTGGCGTGCGGCAATGGTGATGACTTCGTCGGCCTGCTTGTCCAGAGCATACGCACCATAACAGCGGTTGCCTTCTTCGCCAAGCTTGCGGGAGGTGACCAGATCGATGGCGATATGGTCTTCCAGTACGGTGATATTCGGGTGGGCCTTGATCTTCTGGCCGAGGGTCGAGGTGACGGCTGCGCCGGTGGCGTCGGCAGCATGGATAATGCGGCGATGACTATGACCGCCTTCCCGGGTCAGATGGAAACCGGTTTGGTGCGAGCCGTCCCGGGTGAAAGGAACGCCAAGATCGATCAGCCACTCAATGGCTTCCCTGGAGTGTTCGACGATGAAACGGGTGGTGTCCGGGTTGCACAGGCCGGCTCCGGCAATCAAGGTGTCGCGGATGTGTTCTTCGACGGAGTCTCCGGTATCCAGCACGGCGGCAATGCCACCTTGTGCGTAGGTTGAACTGCCCTCCAGCAGGTCCCGCTTGGTGATCAGCCCGATTTTGCAATGTTCGGCAAGATACAGGGCAAGCGTCATGCCGGCGAGGCCGCTACCAATGATAAGCACGTCAAACTTTAGCATGGTGTATTTCGTCCACGAAGGACCGGATCAATATGCGAAAGGCTTTAGCGTACCAGAATCGGGGTTCTCCGCGTAGTCGGCGCAGTGCTTGACGTGACCGGCAGGGGATGTCATTGTGTTAATGGGTCTGCAGTTCACCCAGACGTCGCCTTTTCGCGCTGGCGCGAAAAACGCTGAACCTGCCGGCAATTCTGGAACA
This sequence comes from Pseudogulbenkiania sp., assembly GCA_018260425.1. Taxonomy (GTDB): domain Bacteria; phylum Pseudomonadota; class Gammaproteobacteria; order Burkholderiales; family Chromobacteriaceae; genus Paludibacterium. Next base: position 32,037 of record JAGLBD010000040.1, read on the forward strand.
TCCCGCTGTATGGATGACGATGCGTTCACTTTCTGTGCCGCGTTGGAAGGGCGACTACCACTACCCGCTGTCAGGGTGGCACGTTGGAAGGATCATCGTGACCCGTACTGTATTTCCTTTTCAGGCCGAAGACATTTCGCGCCTGTCCCGCTCCCTGTGTACCCAATTGGCCGAGCACGGCATGTCGCCGGGACATCAAGCGATGCTTAATATGCTCGCGCGCGCCTGCGCGTTCTCTAATTACCAGAGTTGGCTCGCGGCACGGCAGGTTCCGCCCGAGGTGAGTGTCGTCACCGCACCGAAAGAGGCAAGCACACTCCCGCTGGCCAAACTGGTGCGCTATTACGACGCACAAGGTCGGCTGTGCCACTGGCCGAAAAAGCGCTCCTGGCAGTTGCCCTGCCTGTGGTTGATCGCCGAGGGCATTCCGGCAGGGCCGTGCTATCGCGAGCAGCAGATCAATCAATTGATCGATGCCCGCCATGGCTTTGGCGATTACGCCATGTTGCGACGCGACCTGATTAGCCTGGGGGTATTGACCCGTACCGCCGATGGTGCAGAATACCGGCGTAACCCTATCGCGTCGCCTCCGGAGGCAAAGGCTTTGCGAGAGGCGCTGTCGGCAGTAGGGATCGCCATGCCTGACATTGTTTTTGCCTGAGCCTGTCTTTTTTGTCTGTCACCACCCCTGTTGCCCGTCAGGGCAATGGGGGTGGTGTGCTGTTGGGCAGGGTGTTTGGGGGTGTGTGGCGGCGGTGTGGGGTCGGCAGGTAAAAACCCTTTTTACATAGTTTGTTTTTCATCAATACCTTAGATCGCAGGGTGGGGGTGAGTCAGGGTTTTTAGGGGTTTTTTGTCGGTGAAGGTGTTGACGACTTTGGCTCGGGGACGTATAGTTCACC
>JAGLBD010000102.1:0-4229 GCA_018260425.1 Pseudogulbenkiania sp.
AGAGCAGAAGCTTCCCAAGCTTACGACGAGGGTTCGATTCCCTTCACCCGCTCCAGTCCCGGCATTTCCCTTGCTTCACCGTCCCGCGCGCTTTTTGGTATACTCCCAGACCTCTGGCTGCTTTATCATGCCGTAACGATCTGCTAATGGCACTGAACGCCTTCTCCGAACTACACCACTATGAAATGGAACTCCGGCCGGCTCTGGCTTCGCGTCATTGTCTACAGCCTGCTCTCGCTGTTCGGACTGTTTGTCCTGACCCAATCACTGATCCTCTGGCAGTTCGATGAGGCCGGGGTGCGTCGTGCCGTCAGCGAGTCACTCAAGGATACCGGTCGCAAGGTCAGCATTGATGGCAGCGTGACGCCACGGGTCTTTCCATTCCCGGGCCTCGACCTCGAAGGCCTGACCATCACCGAACCCGATGGTCGTACCCCCTTTGCCAAAATTCACCAGCTGCGCGCCCGTTTCACCTGGTTGCCGCTGCTGCTGGGCAGTCATGAAGTCCGCTCCATCGCGATGACCGGCTTTGACGCCCACATCACCCGTCTTGCCGACGGAACCCTGTCGATCTCCGACTTGTTCATGCGCCGCCCCCAGGACGGCTTTGCCCTCAAGCTCGACAAACTGACGCTACGCGAAGGCCAGATGACCTATCAGGACACCGCCAATCCGATTGCCGGACGTCTCGACTCGATCAGTCTCGATGCCGAAGGCCTCAATGGCGATGCGACCCTGTCGGCAGGGGCGGTGCTCAATAGCCAGGGCCAACCGGTTCGACTGGCCATCACCACGCCGCTGACCATTCAGGATGATCAGGTTTCCCTCAGCCATCTCGAAGCCATTGCCATTCTGGCGCGACCGGAACTCGGGGAAACCAAGTTGCTCGGACAAGGCAAGTTCCAGCTCAACTTTGCCACACTGAACGCCGTGGGCGAGGATCTCGCCATGACCTTCACCTCGGAAAACCCGGCCAGCACCGTACACCTTTCCGTCCCGAAGCTCTCGGCCAGCCTGACCGATATCAGCCTGCCCAAGGGCACGCTGCAAGCCACGGTGAATTACGGCCGCAGCCGCTTTCAGGGCGAGGCCACCCTCAATGAACTGAAGTTCCGCCAGAACAACCTGTCTGCCGAACGACTCAGCGGCGAACTGAACTGGCTGGTGGGCGACAATCGCATGAAGTTCACCCTGTCGGCGCCCCTGACGCTCGGCAACCTCAACCAGTTCCGCATGGAGCCTCTGGCACTCACCGCCCAGGCCATTACCCCGCTGTTGCCGCGCGGCAAACTGATTTCGTCGATGGCCGGCGCCTTGGATGGCGTCATTGATGATGGCAGGCTCAATCTGCGCGTTGCCGGCAAACTGGACGGCTCGGACATTGCCGTGACCGTCAGCCAGTTCGGCTTTCTCAAGCCGCGCCATGAAGCGACCGTCACGCTCGGCCAGCTCGACCTCAACCGCTATTTGCCGGAAAGCAAGGGCGACCCGGTCGCGATTTTCCAGGACACCAGCCCGATCCCGCTGGACTGGCTCGACCTGTTCAATCTGGATGGCAAACTGCGGATCGGCCAGTTGTCAGTGGGACGTTTCCGGGTCAGCGACGTCAGCGCCGATGTGAGAGCCACTCCCAAGGCACTTGAAGTCCGCGATCTCGGTGTGGCTATTTACGATGGACACCTTCAGGGTGACGTACGTCTTACCCGCGGTGACAAGGCCGTGCTGGATGTCCGGCAAAATCTCAAGGGCATGAACATCCGGCCGCTGTTGATCGACCTGTTCAACTTTGGCCGGCTGGAAGGCAATGGCAACGGGCAGGTTGAAGTCAAGGCCACCGGCAACTCCTTTGCCGACCTGCGCAATACCCTGAGCGGGTCCGCTTCCCTGAGCCTGAACAAGGGCGCACTGACCGGTATCGACCTGGTCTCGGCCTTGAAAAACCTGCCGGCCGAACTGAAGGAATGGAATCGCCCGGCACAGTCGGACCAGAAAACCACCTTCTCCTCGCTGTCGGCGCGCATTCAGCTGGAGAACGGCATTGCTCGTAATCAGGATCTCAAACTGGCCTCGCAATTGATGAATGTCAGCGGCGGCGGCAAGATCGACCTCAAACAGAACATTATCGACTACACGCTGGATGTTCAGGCGAATCCGGGAGAGTTTTCCCGGTTGAAAGGCGTGAATGTGCCGCTGAAGATCACCGGCCCCATCAATGCTCCGGTGTATGCGCTGGACTTCAATGCGCTGGTGAAGGGTAAAAAGAGCGAGTCTGAAAAGCAGCAGGCCTTGAAGCAGGAACTCAAGAAGCAGATCACCACCATCCTGCCCAAGTACTGACCAACGGGAGAGCGCCCTGCTCTCCCCGGCTCACTCCTTGTGAGTGATATAGCGGGCCGTGATGCGTGCCATCGTGCCGTCCTTCTGCATGGCGCGTAATACCTCGTTCAGATCGTGCACCCGGGCATCCGGCATCGACGCGTGGCAGGCCAGATACATGAAGGTGGTATTGAAGGTCAGCACCACTTTGAGGTTATTGACCTTTTCATGGCTGACCAGCCAGGCGCCCAAGTATTTCCCGGTGGCCCAGTAATCGATGCGCCCTGCTGCCAGCTTGCGCAGATTCTGTAAATCGGTTGACGCCAGATCGACATCGAAGCCCCGGTCTATCAGGTATTGCGATACCGCATCCCCGCTGTAGCCCCCCACTTTGAATGGGCGCAATTCGTCCAGACCATAGAGCGTGTGTTTTGAGTCGCTACGGCTATAGAGTACCCAGGGGTTTTCCACCAGCGGCCCGATCCACTTGAACTGATGCTCGCGTGACTCGGTGCGCGTAGTCGAATAGACGCAGGTACCGGACTCGATAACGGTCCGATTGAATGCACGAATCCACGGCAGCACCTCGATGGTAACCGGCACCTTGGCGCGCTTCATCATTTCCTGCACGATCTCGGTGGACAAGCCGGTGACTTTGCCGTTCTCCTGCATATTGAACGGCGGATACTCTTCCGTCAGCAGCACCAGCCCGGCGGCGTTCGCAAGACTCGGCGCGCAGGCAACGATGATCATCCCGACTCTGTGCAATACACGCATGGCGCCCTCTCCCAGATCTGACTTTCCGTGTTTCAGTCTAGATGTCACTCGCCGGGCAACGCCAGCAGGATTTCCCGGCGACGCGAGAGCATCAGGCGGTCCAGGTCGGTACCGAACTCTCGCTGAAACAAGGCTGCGCGCAGCCCCCGCTCCTGGGCACGTTTCAAGGCGTTTTTCAGCAGTGCAAACAATACGGGATTGCGGGTGGAAACGTAGAAGTAGAAATCCTGCGGATACACCAACAACAGATAGGGCTCGGGTTCGAGACCGGCGTCGATGCCACTCTCGGCCGCCACCTCGGTCACCCCGCGCGGGAAGTAATCCAGTTTGCGGGCACCGGCCGCCACCAGACGGTAGATTTGCTCGACAGGCGTCGGCATTTCCCGCCACGCCAAGCCATTGCGCTCCCAGATTTGACTGTCGAGCCAGCCTTTGCCCAATGCCGCGACCTTGCCGCTGGCCCGTAGCCCGCCCAGCGTGGTCACGTTGCGGAACATCTCTCGGTCCTCGTGGCGCACCATCAAGATACGCCGACCGATCATGCCGTCTGTCAACGGGACATCCACCCGCAGAAAACGCCGGTCACGTTCGGCGGAGCGCAAGAACCAGTAGACCTCGATATCGCCATTCTCGAGCATGTTCTGCAGCCGTTCATTGCTCATGGCCGGCAAACTGCGCCAACGCACTTCGACACCCTCATCGCTCAATGCCTGCCGCAACAACGAGAGATAATAGCCCTGCCGGACAGGACTATCTCCGGGTATATGCAGGTCCAGCGCGAATGCCTGCAAGCCCCCGAGCACCAGCATGATCAACACCACGATACGCCCCATAGCCGTACCTCCCCGAGCTTAATCACACTATAGCCATCAGGGGGAAAACCAACAGGCGCTATCAGCCGTTGAGGATGCGGTATTCTGCTCGCCCCAAGGCGTCGGGACGTCCCAGCAAGACCAGCACGTCATCCTTGTCGATAACAAAATCGCCGGTCATGTCATGACGCCTAAACCCCCGGCGGCGCACCGCCTTGAGTTCAACGTCAAGCTGGTCCAGATCCAGTTGGTCGAGCCGCAAGCCAACCGCCGCCGCGCCCTCGCACACCGCGATGCTCAGCAACCGCGACTGGACCTCATCCA
>JAGLBD010000102.1:4329-7734 GCA_018260425.1 Pseudogulbenkiania sp.
GCCGCCGCGCCCTCGCACACCGCGATGCTCAGCAACCGCGACTGGACCTCATCCAGGTCGCCATCATCGCCGGCCCCCCGGAAAAAGCCGCGAAACAAGTCATAGCGCTCTTCCCGCACCGAGCGGATGCGCCGCAAGATGCGGTTGAGCGGAACGCCGGCCACCATCAAGGCTTGCGAGGCCAGCATCAAACTACCCTCGAGCACCTCCGGCACCACTTCATCCGCACCGGCCTTGCGCAGCTCGTCGATATCGGTGTCGTCCAGCGTTCTGACGATGATCGGCAAATCCGGGCGCAAATCCTGCACCAAATGAAGAATGCGCACCGCAGCGTGGGTATCGGAGAAGGTCACCACCATCACTTTGGCACGTGCGAGACCTGCCGCCATCAGCACTTCCTTGCGCATGGCGTCACCGAATACCACCGGGTCACCGGCCTCGGAGGCCTCCCGCACGCGCTCCGGGTCCATGTCCAGCGCGAAGAACGGAATCGACTCGGCCTCCAGCAGCCGCGCCAGCGACTGACCGGTCCGGCCAAAGCCGCAGATCAACACGTGGTCGCTCTTGGACATGCCTTCGATCAACAAGTGATGCAAGTCCAGCGCCTGCATCATCCAGTCCTGTTTGATCACCCGGCGGGTGATCGCCTCGGCATGCATGATCAAGAACGGTGCCAGCAACATCGACAACAGGATGGCGGCAATACCGGCTTGCTCCAGCGCAGCGGGAATCAGCCCCAGATTGCCGGCCAGCGCCAACAGGACAAAGCCGAACTCCCCGCCCTGCGCCAACGCCAAGGCACCGCGCAAAGCGTCATTGGGCTTGTGCCCCAATCGTCTCGCCAGAAAGAACACGACAGCCAGTTTGACCGGCACCAGCAAGACAAAAATCAACAGCACATCCTGCCAGCGCTCGAACAGCACCGACACGTCGACTTTCATGCCGATGGTGATAAAGAAGAATCCCAGCAAGATATCGCGGAATGGCCGTATATCCTCCTCAACCTGATAACGATATTCGGTTTCCGAGATCAACATCCCGGCGACAAAAGCGCCCAATGCCAATGACAAGCCGGACAATTCGGTGAGCCAGGCCACGCCGAGAGTGACCAGCAACACGTTGATCATGAACAGTTCGCCGGAACGACGCCGGGCCACGATATGAAACCACGGGCGGATCAAGCGCTGTCCGAGCGAGAGCAGCAGGGCCATCACCACCACCACCTTGACGGCGGCCAGACCCAGTTCTGCCAGCAGATTGTGATCGCCACCGGCAAACGCCGGCAGCAAGATCAGCAAGGGCACCACGGCCAGATCCTGAAACAGCAAAACCCCGATGGCCAGTTGTCCATGGGTCTGGGCCAGCTCCAGCCGCTCGGCCAGCAATTTGCTGGCAATGGCTGTCGAAGACATCGTCACCGCCCCGCCGATCGCCAGCGCCAGCGGAAAACTGCCCGACATCACCGCCATGGTCCCTCCGGCGATCACCAGGGTAGCGACCACCTGGCCGGCCCCCATCCCAAAGACCAGATGACGCATGGCCTTGAGCTTGGGCAAGGAAAACTCCAGGCCAATGGAGAACATCATGAACACGATACCGATTTCACCCAGAAAATGGGTTTGCTCGCTTTCAGGTATCAAGTGCGCGACCCCGGGGCCAGCCAGAAACCCCACGACCAGATAGCCCAGCATGGGCGGCACCCTTACCGTGCGGCATAAGGCCACAACGATGACAGATGCCAGCAAGACAAGAACAATCGGGGCCATGGAATGCATCGTTGGCGGGATCTCCGTGATAAAAGCGTTAATATCAATGACTGACTGTAGCGGACAAGCAAAAGTTGCACCAGCCTTGAAGTCATACCATGATCTAGTTTGATATACTCTGCTACCTATGGAAAACGCAAACCTCTCCACACGCCTGGAACGTGCCAGGGAAGTCCTCAGCCTTGAGGCCGAAGCCATTCAGGCGCTGTCTGCCCGCCTCAACGGGGCATTTACCGAGGCAGTGGACCTGATACTGGCCTGCCCGGGCCGCATTGTGGTCACCGGCATGGGCAAGTCGGGTCATGTTGCGCGCAAGATCGCCGCAACACTGGCCAGTACCGGAACGACCGCCTTCTTCATGCACCCCGCCGAAGCGGCGCATGGCGATCTGGGCATGATTGCACTGGGTGACGTGGTGCTCGCCTTGTCCAATTCAGGCGAAAGCGATGAGGTACTGGCACTCTGGCCCGCCCTCAAACGCAAAGGTATCCGCATCATTTCCATGACTGGCCGTGAAAACTCCAGCATGGCGACACTGGCCGACATTCACCTCGACGCCCATGTCGACAAAGAAGCCTGCCCGCTGGGTCTGGCGCCGACCACCAGCACCACGGCCCAACTGGCGCTGGGCGATGCCCTCGCGGTATGCCTGATGCACGAGCGGGGGTTTGGCCGCGAAGATTTTGCCATGTCCCATCCGGCCGGCAGCCTCGGACGCCGCCTGTTGGTGCATGTGCGCGATATCATGCACAGCGGCGATGACCTGCCGCGCGTGCAACTGGGCACCTCGCTCAAGGATGCCCTGCTGGAAATGACCCGCAAGGGGCTGGGCATGACGGCCATCATCAATCTCGACGGAAGTCTTGCCGGCATCTACACCGATGGCGATTTGCGCCGCACGCTGGATCACACCCAGGACTTTGCCGGCTTGCTCATCGATCAGGTCATGACCCGATCGCCAGTCACCATCCAAGCCGAGTGTCTGGCCACCGAGGCCGTGCAGGTCATGGAATCACGCAAGAAAAACGGTTTGCTGGTCGTTGACGACAAAGGGCATCTCGTCGGCGCACTCAATATGCACGATGTGTTTCGGGCCGGCGTCATTTAAGGAATCCCATGCAAGCAATCACTACTCTGGCCCGCAAGGTTCGTCTGCTGATCATGGACGTTGACGGCGTTCTGACCGATGGACGCATTTTCTTTACCGCCTCGGGCGAAGAACTCAAGTCATTCAGCACGCTGGACGGGCTGGGACTGAAAATGTTGCAGTCCACCGGCGTCAAACTGGCCATTATCACCGGCCGCGCCGCTCCCTCGGTAGAGCACCGGGCGCGTGGACTGGGTATCGACTATTACTACGCGGGCATTCACGACAAGCGTACCGCCTTTCAGAGCCTGCTCGATGAAACCGGGCTGACCGGAGAAGACTGCGCCTACATTGGCGACGATGTAGTCGACTTGCCGGTCATGCTGCGTTCGGGTCTTGCGGTTGCCGTTCCCGACGCACCGGCTCTGGTACGGCAGCATGCCCATTATGTTACCGGCGCAGCCGGCGGCAAGGGCGCAGTACGCGAGCTGTGTGAGCTGATCCTCCAGGCGCAGGGCAACCTTGACCGACTGATGGCCGGGTATCTGGAAT
>JAGLBD010000103.1 GCA_018260425.1 Pseudogulbenkiania sp.
TCAGATTGCCGATCTACTGCCCTGGAATCTGGCCAATTCCCTGGACGCCACATCTTCCCCTTCCGCGTAACAGTCTTCGGCAAGTCACCGCACCCGGCAAGACGGTCTTGCCCGGGTGCTTACATTGAAACCGACGGTGCGCAAAATTGAGGAAAACTTGGCTACGTCAAGGTACTCATCAAGTATGCGCCGCCAGGGGGTATTACTTCGGCGCTGGGTCTAAGATTTTTACCAACAACTTGTAACGCTCAGCTATAGCACTGAGCGCTGCTTCTGTTTCACTTTCAGATACTGTACGGACATGGAATCGGCCACTAGGTAAGCCTTCGTCGCCGTGCAAGTTGAAATAAGCACCAATCTTAGGCAAATCTGCATCAAAAACGGATGATGGTAAGTCGTCTAAGCCGAGCATGCCAGTGACTTTGCACGCAGCGCTGGTTGGCATTTGCGTAGCAATCCAGCCGCCGCAGCGAGGTATGGTGTCGGCCTGCAACTGCCCAACCGCATCCGAGCCGGCTGGCAAACCCAAGTCACAACGAATCATTTCTGCTTGCAAATCAATGCCATACTGACTACGAAGATGTGGGACGATCGCCGCCCCTCCGGGACGACCCGCGATTTCTAAGAAATGCAGAGAGGTGCCATCGAAGAATGCTTCCAGGTGGAATACCAGATCCTCTAGACCCAGTGCTTGAACAAGCTCTTGCGCAAATTCAACGATCCTACGTAGCATTTCGGGTTGTGTCAGTAATACGGATCCCATTGCGCTGCCGTCAGCAAGCCACGACAAGCACGGGGCTAGGTAACGTGAGCCAGCAACAAATCGAAGCTTGCCGTTACGGACTAAACCATCGATATGCAGTAAAGGCCAGGGCAAAAAATCTTCAACCAAGTGGCAATTGCGTACTTCGATGGGCATCGCCGCGAGTGTGGCGTTGAGACTTTTCGCGTCATCGAATATGTGCAGTCCACGACTGCCAGCCTGGGTCTTTGGTTTGAGAACAAGGCGACCTGGGCGCGTTGCTATCCAAGCAGCAATCTCAGCAGAATCAGATATCACTGCGGGGTCAAGGAATTCTGCTGTAGCGATACCGGCCGCTTTAACTCGTGCCTTCATCACGCCTTTATCTCGTACCCGATCCGCCAATTCTGGCGTCCATCCTGGCACACCAAAGCGAGCACGTAGGCGACTACCGATTTGAATTGTGTACTCGGTAGGGGCAACGATCCGGTCAAAAGAACCATGTGTTTGCACCAGTTGTGACATCCATGCTGCGATGTCCTCAATATGGCTGTCATAGGCATTAATATTGAATTCGGGAGGGAAATTCAGTGCTAGCACGTCCTCCAACGGTAGCGTACAGCCTGTGAGTTCTTCCGGCTTAGCCACTGCGAACCAAGTCCGTGAGACACGGTACAAAGATGTCGGAATAGTACGCGGATCACCGATGATCAGCACACGTTGGAATGGGGGCTTGAAAGTCATAGTTATTATGTGTCGATCTGTTGTCGAAAAAAATCATATTGGGTACGGAACATCTTCATAAATCCGTCCACATCGAACGCACCTCATAGGTCAGTACTCTTTATGTCGCCAATAACTCCTCTGGCATAATCAAAATGCTCCACAAACGTTCTGACCCGCTCCAGCCCTTGCCAGAGCGTTTGCGCACCAGGCTCCCCGTCGTTCTTGCGCCCCATGAAACCGCCCACCATCGCGACCAGGCGAACCACATCGCGTAGACTGGGTGTCTCTTTGGGCAAGACCTTGCGCTTCATCAGATAGGCGGCTTGCCACTCCTCCCGACTGAACACCTGATCGGCCTTCATTTCCGGTCGGGTACGGCTCAGACGCATCAAACGGGCGATCCGCCACGACACAACCATGTAGATGGCCAAGGCCAATTCCACTTTGCTGCGGCTGCCCAACTGGAGCGCCTCCACGCGGCAACCATTCTTCAACACGTGAAAGTACATTTCGATTTCCCAGCGAGCCCGATACCAATCGATCCACTGACTCAAGTCTTCGACGCTACCGGCCTCGCGGTTGGTCAGCAAGCACCAGCGTATCCCTTTGACTCCGCTTGGAGGGCTGATTTCCCGGGCAATCAGGCAGGTCACATAAAGTCGTTCCCCGCCGTGCCCGGCGGGCAGCGAAATACGCAAGGCGTGGAGCTGTTGGTGAACCTTGCGTGACCTCGCACCCTGCCGGGGGGCCAAGGTAAACTCAATCTCTGCCACCACCGGGCTGGCCATGACCGTTTCCCAGAGTTTGCCTCCATCAGGCAGGCTGCGATTGTGCTGCGAGCGGATCAACCAGTCGACCGGCGTCTTCAGGACATGGGCGCGCTGCATCAGCGCCAGAATGTCGGCCTCCCGGTCGGCCACATAGACCAATCGGGTGTCGGGCAGTCGATGGGCCGTCTCGGCCAGGCGTTCATAGCCTTCTATCCAGCGCCGGCTTTCCTTGACGCCGGGTCGTACCCCCTCATCGTCCCTGGGCTCTCGTGACCACATCCATGCATCGGTGACCCCCAGTGCTTCCCGATCCGGCGTCACGGCATAGGTCGGGTGTAGATACATGCCCCGCTGGGCTTCAAAGGATAAGGGTCCCAGATCGTCCATCGACTGGCCATTGAAATCCAGTTCAGTGGTATCTTGCAGGCAAAGCACCACCGGATGTTGCGCCATGCGGGCTTCGGTGCGGGCGATATGCGGCGAGAGGATATCCTGCCAACCCAGCCCACGCCGGTCATCATGGGCCTGCTCGAAGAAACGGTGGGCCCCTTGGACTTCGGCGCCATCGGCACACGACCCGGGAATACTGGCGGTAGGACTGGCGCCAAAGCGTTCGGCCAGTGAGACAAGGCGTCGGGTAAGACGGCTGTCTCCCAAGTTTGCTGCCCCCAATTCGTCTGCTGCCCATGTGGTCATGATTCTGCCACTCACGTGTCCAAAAGGCAGATTCTGCGGGTATTTGCTGTCTGGCAACAGTGCCGCTATAGCATCGTCCATTCGTGTGCCGCTAATGCATTTTTAATGCATACGGAGTTGTGATGAATGAGGTGCCAGAAACCCGCCGGCAAAGACATGAGAGGCGGCGAAAAAATGAACAGTGGCGCAGGCCCAAGCGGTAACGCCATACTTCTTTCCGGCAGTCTCGTGAACTCACCTCCAGCCGGGGCAACTCCCTACCATCTTCCTCACGGTTTACAAAACTCCCTAACGGTTGCTTCTGCGACCGGTGTGCCATGCTTATTCACTATGCGCAGATACTCGCACATACCGGGTAGACCGAATTGTGCCCGGCGTTGATTGACGTGCTCTACATCTTCGATCGGAAACAACACATAGGTATCGCCTTGCTTATAGAGCTGCGTACCATAGCGTTGGGGGCGATCCTGTTCGACCTGCATACGATCTTGCATCAAGGCAATGGCTTCCCTATGCTCGGGATGGCGCGACCAGTCGGCTTCGATGGAAGGGTAATAACGAGAGCGCAATTCAGGGGTGGCGTGCTGCACGATCAAGAATGCAGCCCCCGCCGCTTTACTACCGACCTGATCCACGGTTGGCCAGCCACAGCGTTCGACCAAGGCAATGAGGGCCACCTGGTTGGCTTTATCGGTGCGGCGCAGCTCATCTGTAACCTCTTTAGCCGGGTTGTTGCGCACCTGCTGGTCGAGTTTCCCCAGCGGAATCAGGATCTCTCGCTGTTCATCCGGACTGCATCCGGCACGCGCTTCGGGACTAATGATCAAAACCAAAGTACCGATTAGAAAACCGACACGAAACATTTTGGAGCAACCTGCGATAACGGCTTGCATATCTCCTCCGACCAAAAAATCTAAAGTTAACAATCACTCAATAGTGATATTCCCCAAAACATCATTTCTTAGCACGTGAAATTTATTAATTTTCTTCATCTTTACCGAAATTAATAAACGCCACCATTTTCATGGTGACGTTTATTAGATTATAAGAAAGCAAAATTATGAATGTCGCACTATCGTATAGTGTATTTGCGTATATTATATTAATTATGAATAAGCGACACAGGCAATAAAATCACGAATCATCGTTGACATGTTCAATCACATATCGATAGCTTTTGTCATAGTTTTGGATCAACGCGTCGATCAGTTTTAAATTCAAGGCATTCCCCCAAAACATGTCCTTGACCTCTGCCAGCTTGTTGCGGTGATACACCAACGTTTCCCGGTCCCGTTGCAGGAAGGCGACCGTGGCCAAGACATAATCATTCCAGCGCCCGGTTCTTACCGGATCAGGATTGTCATACAACGACAATTTTGCATGTTTGACCGCCCCATCGACATCCTCCGCTATGGCCCGCAATTGTGCGGCATGCCAATGCAGCATTGAATCATCCGTCTTATTGAACTTCATATAGTCGTCAATCAGGATTGCCGCCTCAAGCTCACAGCCCTCATGGGCCAATGTTCGAAAACCACCGTTAAAGTTTCCGTCGAAATCCTTCTGGGATAGCTTCATGTCGGTTTGCACATGATCCTGATAAGATTTCAAGCAGTGCGCCGTGGACGCAAACGTCAGGTTTGAGAGCAGTCCCAAAACAGCGCCGATTACCAACACTTTTCTCATCACGACTCCCCTATGAAAAATCAAAAAAATTGCCACTATTGACCATTAACCCAATAAGCAAAAAAATCTTAGGATTCATGCTGATTGTCATGCATTGTTTTTGCTGCCATACGGCCCGGCGGCCTACCGTCCTTGCCCTTGCTGCAACGCGAAAGTCACCGTGCCGGTCGTGCGCAGCTCCCTGGCCATCTCGCCATTTCTGATGTCACTCGCCTTACTGCCCTTTTTGGACCTCGATGGCGAGTTGGGCCTTTTTCGTCCCCCTGGTGCCCCGCCAGCAAAACCGTGTCGATATTCCCAAGTGGTGGCAATACCGCGTCGTGAGTAGTTATCACGCTTGGCAGTGGACAGCGTTTTTGCTGCGTACGACCTTATCCAGCAGAGCCTCAAGTGACAGCTCACGACAATCGAACACCCCGTTACGCTGCAGGTAACCGAGAATCACCCCGGCAACACCGCCGAGCAGATGGGCAATCGTGCAGGCTTTGGGATTCAGCAGGTAGGCCGCCAGAGTACTGAGCAGCAATAAATTGACCGCGACAATGAATAGACTCCGCGGCACACGCGGATTGTGGATCGCGATACCGGCAAGCCATCCCATTTGGCAAAAGATACCCGAAGACAAACCGACGGTGCTGTCGTAGCCAGCGTTATTCAGATAGACGGCTGACAATCCGCCGACAATCAGTCCCAGCACAAACACCATCACGGCGTTTCGCCGCGAGAAAAACGTGGCGACAGGAGCCACACCAACCAGCATCAAGGCATTGCCAAACCAGTGAGGGAAGCCGGAATGAATGCTGCTGCCCGGTAACAAGCGCCAAAACTCTCCCTTCATGATGGGTTCGTGCACCATTCCATACTTCCACATTAGCGCGTCAAAGCCCCCCAGATAGCTCTGCGACAGTATCTGGCCAAGGCCACACAGCGCCATCATCACGCCCCAGGGAAGGGCCCGGGCAACAAACCGGGAGCGCAGCGCAACGATGAGCGTGGTGAATTCGATCAATGCCCCCCGCCGCATGAAAATGCAGCCATGATTCACCAACACCGAAACGGTGATCGTGGCCAACAGCATGACGACATTGAGCGAGTTTGCCGTGCGCTTGTACCACCACACACTCGCGCACCAGACCAAGGCGACCACCAGCAGGATCAGAGTTGTCTTGAACTGTTTTCGCAACCCGTCCTGCACCACCGGGTAATAACGGTCATCATGCAATACAGAATGGGCTTGCCCATCGGGGTGTTCGACAATGAACACTGGGTCAAGGGGATTCCATGACGCCAGGCGTTTATCCACGCCTTGGCTCGAACATACCGTTTTGCCACTTGCATTGATGAGAGCGGCACCGGCCTCGTTCACCGCGCCATTATCGTTATTCTTCATTGACCGATCGATCCATTCCAGAAAGCGGGCCCCAGTGACTACCGGGATCATCTTCCGTCCATCAAATGACAATAACATATTGCTGTCTTGGATGCCAACCCCGGTCGCGACGGGAGCTCCCGGAAAGTCTGTGGTATGCTGTTTCGGCAAGGTAGCTTCCATCGCACGTGAAAACGTGGTCAGTTTTGCCTCCGCTGTTCAATCCGACGTTCGCGCCTTCTGACAAAGGCCATCCTTCTTGCCAGTACGGTTTTCCGGCAATGAACGGATCTCGCTGGATACTGTCCGACAGTGATCATCATGCACATGAAAGCTCCCCTGCCCGATCAAACCGACCGAAGCAGCAGGTATAACAATGCCGGCGTTTGACGGATTTTTTCCCCGATCACCAGACAGAAATGAAACTTATGACTCACCTGATCTCCCGGCTCAAGACGGCGTTAGCGACCAGCCTGGTCCTGCAGATAGTCTTTGGCATGCTGGCCGGCATCCTGCTGGCACTGTACTCCCCCTCCGCCGCCGATTCCGTGGCCTTTCTCGGCACGCTATTCGTCAGTTCACTCAAAGCCATCGCCCCCACCCTGGTCTTTGTGTTAGTGACATCGGCACTGGCCAACCGGCAACCTGGCAGTACCGGCGCCATGCGTCCGATCATCCTCCTCTACCTGTTCGGCACCTTTGCCGCGGCCGTGGTGGCAGTCGCCGCCAGTTTTCTGTTCCCGGTCACGCTAAGCCTGCATCAAGCCGGCAATAGCGTGGCCGCCCCGCAAGGCATCAGCGAAGTCATTGCCACCCTGATGCTCAAAATGGTCGAGAACCCGCTGGCGGCACTGGCCTCCGGCAACTACATCGGCATCCTCACCTGGGCGGTGGCCCTGGGACTGGCCTTCAATCGCGCCAGCGAAACCAGCCGCAAGGTGGTGCATGATCTGGCGATTGCCGTTTCCGACATCGTCGCTATCGCCATCCGGCTTGCTCCGTTGGGGGTCTTTGGTCTAGTAGCGGGCAGCATTGCCCATCAAGGCCTGGAAGTTCTGGTCGGCTACTCCCGCTTGCTGCAGGTTCTGCTGGGCGCGATGCTGGTGATCGCCTTGGTCGTCAATCCCTTGATCGTGTTCGTGCTGTTGCGCAAGAATCCGTATCCGCTGGTGCTACGGTGTTTGCGTGACAGTGGCGTGAATGCCTTCTTCACCCGCAGTTCGGCCGCCAATATTCCGGTGAATATGGCCCTATGCAAGAAGCTGGATCTGCCGGAGAGCACCTACGCGGTCTCGATCCCTCTGGGTGCCACCATCAATATGGCCGGTGCCGCCATCACGATTACCGTGCTGACGCTGGCGGCTGTCCACACGGCCGGCATCGTCATTGACCTGCCGACCGCACTGCTGCTCAGCATTGTGGCGACCGTCTCGGCTTGCGGCGCCTCCGGCGTGGCCGGTGGTTCGCTATTACTGGTACCGCTGTCCTGCAGCTTGTTCGGCATTGGCAACGATGTGGCCATGCAGGTGGTCGCAGCCGGATTCATTATCGGCGTGATCCAGGACTCGGCGGAAACCGCGCTGAATAGCTCAACCGACGTACTGTTCACTGCCGCCGCCTGCCGGATGGAACGGCAGGAGGACCCGCGTGTCGCAACGGCCGACAATCAGGCCTGAAATCGGCATAGGGGGCGGTCAACATTGACCGCGCCCCTGCCACACCACCCGGCAT
>JAGLBD010000041.1 GCA_018260425.1 Pseudogulbenkiania sp.
CGTCCGCGCTATCCTTCCCCGCCCTGAAGGGCAAGGTTTGCCGCGCAATGGATCATTCCAGTTGTTTGTACGTGTCATTGAACAATGATTTCAAAATAGTCCATTTATCCCGAATTTTACTCCTGTTAGGATCATCGTTCAGCGTTTGATATCCCTAATTTCGATGAAATCCTCTCCATTACCTCCCCTGCTTTGCGCCCACCCGGAATGCCCCGCGTGGCAGGTCCATCTGTTCGGCCTGACGCTGGGTCTGGTCACCGGAGCTGATTTTGTCGCGGTCGGCATGATGGGGGTTGCCAGTGACACGATTCGCGGCGGCATCGGAGCGACACCCCAGGAGTTTCTCTGGTCGCTGACCACCTTCGCGGTCGGCGCCATTGTCGTCAATCTGTTGCTGGGGAAAGTGGCGAACCGGATCAGCTACCGGCGTTATACCTTGCTGGCATTGCTGGTATTCATGGCCGGCAGTCTGGCGTCGGCACTGGCCGATTCGATCAACCAACTGGCGGCGGCACGCTTGCTGCAAGGGCTGGGAGGCGGAGGCCTGTTCACCGCTTCGCGCATCTTGCTGCAAATCGTTGCCGCCCCAAAAGAACGCAAACCTTTGCTGCGAGGTTTTCTGGCGGGGTGTTTTGGTTTGTCGGCCCTGTCGCCATGGCTGTCGGCGCTGGTGGTGCGCAGTTGGGGCTGGCAGGCCATCTTTGTATTGCAGGCCGCCTATGCCCCGGCACTGATGGCACTGGTCTGGCTAAGCTATCCACGGCATGCCGGCGCCGCAAGTCGTCAGTCTGTCGGCGAGCTTGACTGGTTATCGGTTGTGGCGCTCGGGGGTGGGGCACTATTGATACTGCACGTCTTGGAAGATGTGCGCTTGCTGCGCTTTGCTGCCGAACCCGACCTCGCACTCTGGCTACTGGCAGGTATCGTACTCGTGGCGCTGGCCGTCTGGCGCATTTTCAATCACGCCGACCCGTGGCTGGATCTGGGGAAACTGACCGGCAGGCGTTATCTGACCGGCTTGGGATTTTACGGGGTGTACTACGTGTTCAATGGCATGTGGACCACGCAGGTCGCCAGCTTGCTGCAAAAAGGTCTGGGATTCGACAGCATCACCAGCGGCGGATTATTAAGCGTCGGCGCAGCCATTACCGTCGTCACCGCCCTGCTCTACCTAAGCATCGCCCAGTACTTCCGCCAACGCCGCCATCAACTGCTGGCCATGGGTTTCGCCTTGTTGCTGCTCTCCTGCCTGATGTTGGCGCACGCCGCCATGCCCGGTGCCGCCCTGGAGTCGCTGGTCCCGGCCATTGCCTTGCATGGACTGGTCCCGGTGTTGGGTGTCATGCAAATTGCCGCACTGACCTATCAGGACCTGACCGTAGAGGATTTTGCCCACGCCTACCAATTAAAAAACATTCTGCGCGAACTGGCCGGTGCGCTGGGTACCGGCATTGCCGTTCTGCAATGGCAAGGCGAAGCGGCGCAGGCAAATAGCTATCTGGTCGAACGCATGGATGCCGCACACTTGCTCGATGCCGGCCTGCAGGCCGACGAGGCGACTCTGATGCGATTGGCCGCCGACGTCAGCCAGCAGGCCGCACTGATCGCCAGCGACCATGTCCTGATCAGTCTGGCGGTCGGTGCCGGGATCTGCATGCTGCTGGCCCTGCGGCAACGCACACTGGTTTGACCCCGGGGTCAGGACATTTTGCCGATCATGCGGGTCAGGGTATCGTCCTTGACGAAGCGGTGATGCCAGACAGCGGCAGCCGCATGCAGGACAGACAACCACAGAATCACATTACCCAGCAATTCGTGAAGCTCCATCATCTCACCGGCGGTGTCCTCACTGACCGTGATGAACGTCGGCAAGGTGAAGCCCAGAAAGTGGATCTCGCGACCAAAATTCTGCAAGGCGACGATCCCAAGCACCGGCAAGGCAATCATCAGCGCATACAGGGCCCAATGCGCCAGATGCGACAGCCATTCGACACGACGATCCGGTTTCGGGGCGATATCGGGAACACGCTGGGTAAAACGCCACATCAGACGTGGCAACACCAATAGCAACACAATCAGGCCAGCCTGAAAATGCGCCAGTTTCATGGCATCGCGCAGCGGAGTGCCCTTGGGAAAGAAGCCTTTCAATTCGATAAAGGCAATCGCGGCAACCACGGCGATGGCGGACAGCCAGTGGAAAGCCCGGGCGGCAAGCCCGTAGGAAGTGCGGGTATTGGTCAGCATGGCAATCGGCCTCACTTGTGGATAAACAATGTGGCCAGTGTCACATGGCAAACTTAAGGCAACCTTAATGCCACGCCATGAAAAAAGCCGGAGGGGGAAACCTCCGGCTTTTGGCAACACCGACACGGGATGACTCTCCCGTATCGCCGCTTATTCCAGACCTTTGCTGTCCAGATAGTCTTCGTAGTTACCGGTGTAGTGCTCGTAACCACCCTTGCCGTCCAGTTCCAGAATCTGGGTCGCCAGCGAGCTGACGAACTGACGGTCGTGCGACACGAAAATCAAAGTGCCCTTGAACTGTTCCAGCGCCATGTTCAGGGACTCGATCGACTCCATGTCCATGTGGTTGGTCGGTTCGTCCATGATCAGCACGTTCGGCTTGGTCAGGATCAGCTTGCCGTACAGCATGCGACCCTTTTCACCACCGGAGAGCACCCGGACCGCCTTGCCGACTTCATCGCCACCAAACAACAGACGACCGAGGGTGCCGCGAATGACTTGCTCGTCATCCCCTTCCTGGCCCCACTCGCGCATCCATTCGGTCAGCGTGGCATCGGTATCGAAATCTTTTTCATGATCCTGGGCGTAGTAACCAATCTGGGCCTTTTCCGCCCACTTGATGACTCCGGCATCTGCCGTAACGCCTTCGGCGTGAGCCGCATCATAGGCACCCGCCAGCAACTTGATCAGCGTCGATTTACCGGCACCGTTGGGGCCGATGACCGCGATGCGCTGACCGGCTTCCAGAATCAGGTTGAGATTGAGGAACAAGGGTTTGTCGAAGGACTTGGACAAACCTTCGATCTCCACCGCCTGACGGTGCAGCTTCATCTTGTCGTCCATCTCGAAACGGATGAACGGGTTCTGGCGCGAAGACGGCTTGACCTCGACCATCTCCGATTTCAGCTTGTCGACCTGCTTGAGGCGCGAGGTTGCCTGACGCGCCTTGGATTTGTTGGCAGAGAAGCGCGCCACGAACTCGTGGAGTTCCTGGATGCGTTCCTTGGCCTTGGCATTGGCCGACAATTGCCGTTCGCGCGCCTGGGCAGAGGCGATCATGTAATCGTCGTAATTACCCGGGTAGATGCGAATGGTGTTGTAGTCCAGATCGGCCATGTGGGTACATACCGAATTCAGAAAGTGACGATCGTGGGAAATAATGATCATCGTCGAATTGCGCTCGTTGAGCACATGTTCGAGCCAGCGAATGGTGTTGATGTCCAGGTTGTTGGTCGGTTCGTCGAGCAACAGCACGTCCGGATTGGAGAACAGTGCCTGGGCCAGCAACACCCGCAGTTTGAAACCCGGAGCCACTTCGCTCATCGGGCCAAAATGCAACTCGGACGCAATGCCGACGCCCAGCAGCAATTCGCCGGCGCGCGCTTCGGACGTGTAGCCATCGTACTCGGCGAATTTCGCTTCGAGTTCGGCGGCACGCATGTAATCGTCCTCGGTCGCCTCGAGGTTGGCGTAGATGGCGTCGCGTTCGCTCATGGCCGCCCACATTTCGGTGTGGCCCATCAACACCACGTCGATGACGCGCTGCTCTTCATAGGCGAACTGGTCCTGGCGCAGTTTGCCAAGACGCAGACCGTTTTCAATTGCCACTTCACCGCCGGTCGGCTCGAGATCTCCGCCGAGAATCTTCATGAAAGTGGACTTGCCGCTACCGTTTGCGCCAATGAGGCCGTAACGGTTGCCTTCGCCGAATTTGACCGAAACCTTATCAAAAAGAGGTTTCGCGCCAAACTGCATGGTAATGTTCTGAGTGGTAATCACGCTCGGGATCCTTCAGCCAGAAGCCGTAAGTATCGGAAAAACGTGGAATTCTAGCACAAAACCCCGCAAAACCGGATATTGCAAAGAAAGCTGTCCCCCCATTTGTCTATCCGGTGAATTCCGCTACAATCATTGACTATCCATTATGCCCACCAGATAGGCTCAACTATGCTCAAAGGTAGCCTGGTCGCTCTGATCACCCCGATGCACGCGGATGGCACGGTCGACTTCGAATCACTGTGTCGCCTGGTCGATTTTCATATTGAAAACGGCACGGACGGTATCGTCGCTGTTGGCACCACCGGGGAATCGGCCACGTTGCCGGTTGAAGAACACCTCGCCGTGATCAAGGCCGTGATCGAACAGGTGAAAGGCCGGATTCCGGTCATCGCCGGGACCGGGGCCAACTCAACGGCGGAAGCCATTGAACTGACCCGCGAAGCGGCCCGTCTGGGCGCCGCTCAGGCGCTGTCCGTGGTGCCTTATTACAACAAGCCCACCCAGGAAGGCATGTACCAGCACTTCCGTGCGGTGGCGGAAGCGACAGACCTCCCGGTCATTCTCTATAACGTGCCGGGCCGCACCATGGCCGACATGAGCAATGATACCGCCCTGCGTCTGGCCGCCATCCCCAATATCGTCGGCTTGAAAGACGCCACCGGCAACATCGGCCGCGGCTGTGATTTAATGCGTCGCGCCCCCGAGTCTTTTGCGCTCTACTCCGGCGACGACGCCACCGGCATGGCCTTTATGCTCTGTGGTGGACATGGCGTCATCTCGGTGACCACCAATGTGGCACCGCGACTGATGAGCGACATGTGCCGTGCCGCACTGGCAGGAGACACGATCAACGCACGACGCTTGAACAACCTGTTGCAGGGCCTGCACAGCGAGTTGTTCATCGAAAGCAATCCGATTCCGGCCAAATGGGCATTGCATCGCCTGGGCCTGATTCAAAACGGTATCCGTTTGCCACTCACCCCTTTGACCGACGCCTCAATACCGCCGCTGGAAGCGGCGATGCGACAGGCTGAACTTATCTAACCCCTGATGGGAGTAAGCATGAAACGAACCGCGCCCGCCGCGATTCTGCTGGCAACCGGTCTGATTGCCGGCTGCAGCACCAGCAATACGGCAGATAAAAAAATTGATTTCCAGTCCACCGCGCCGGCCCGTAGCAGCCAGTCGCTGGAAGTCCCTCCTGACCTGACGCGTCCGCAAATCCAGGACAAGTACTCCATCCCGCAAGGTGCCGCCAACGCGGCAGCCATGGCGCAAGGCAAGCCGGTCGCCAGCCAGCAGATCGCCGTGACCACCGACAAGGTTCATCTCGAGCGCGCCGGTACCGAACGCTGGCTGGTCGTCGATGGCAAGACTCCGGCAGAACTGTGGCCGGTACTGAAAGCCTTCTGGCAAGACAGCGGCTTCACCATCGGCAAGGAAGATCCGGATGTCGGCATCATGGAAACCGATTGGGCAGAAAACCGCGCCAAATTGCCCCAGGACATGCTGCGCAACTTCCTGGAAAAAGTCGGCCTCGGCTCGGCCTACTCCACCAGCGAACGCGACAAGTTCCGCATTCGTCTGGAAAAGACTGCGCAAGGCACGGAAGTGTACTTCTCGCACCGAGGCCTCTCCGAGGTGTACACCAACGACACCAAAGGCGATACCCGCTGGCAGCCGCGTCCGACCGACACCGGTCTGGAAGCCGAATTGCTGTCGCGCTTCATGGTTCGTCTGGGCATGACGGAAGAACAGGCTCGCGACTCGGTCAAGAAAACTCTGGAAACCAAAACGACGCCGACCCTGCCACTCAGCAATGGCGTACTGACCCTCAACGACGGATTCGACCGCGCATGGCGCCGTGTCGGTCTGGCACTGGACCGCATCGGACTGGTGGTCAACGACCGCGACCGCTCCAAGGGTGTGTACTACGTGAAGCCGGCCAAGGGCGAAGCCGACGGCAAGGAACCCACCAGCGGTGGCTTCTGGTCCAGCCTGGCGTTCTGGAAGAGCGACGACAAGGACAGCACCAAGCTCCCGGAAAACGATCTGCTGGTCGAAGTCAAGGAAGTGGCGCCGGGCAGCACCACGCTGCGCATTACCGACAAGAACGGCAAGCCGCTGCCGAACGAGTTCGCCAAGACCGCTTTGTCGCGACTGGCCACCGAGCTGCAGTAAGGCTCGACGCCCAAAAGAAAAACCGCCTGTCGAAACAGGCGGTTTTTTTTGCTTCTGAATACACAGAAACAAGTTTGGCAATAAAAAAACCGATCCGAAGACCGGTTTTTTTACACCACTCGTACCAATTACTTGGCAGCGGAAGCGTCAGCAGCCGGAGCGGATGCGTCAGCAGCCGGAGCGGAAGCGTCAGCAGCCGGAGCGGATGCAGCAGCCGGAGCGGATGCTTCAACGGCCGGAGCAGATGCGTCGGCAGCCGGAGCTTCTTCTTTTTTACCGCAAGCGGACAGGGCTACAGCCAGCAGGGCAGCAACGAGGAGCGACTGTTTCATTTTTTCTTTACCTTTGAAGATAAGTTGAACAAGACGTCAGTTTAATCGCAGCCATCTTAAAACAGATGGGAACGGCTGAAAATCTTTCAGTGCGCAAATTGTAGCACGAAAAAAAAGACTGCATAGACCTCAAACGCTCAAAAATGCAACGCGAGCGCTCAAAACTTGATGCAAAGCAGCAGAACGAGGCAAATCAGGCCCCGAACGGCTGTGTCTGCGTTTTCGAACTACGATCCTGCGCAGTTACGATCAGATTTTGTGGCTATTGTGCTACAGCTGGAACAAAAAGCCAATATCCAGAGAGATAACCTTCGTACAACACGTCAAGCATGGTCTCGCTGAATCCGGACGGTTCCAGTCGGCGCACATTGGCAAACTGTTGCCAGTAGCCCACATCCTGCTCTTCGTCGTCCAACACCTCCCCATTGCAATACAACATGTCATTGGTGTAGAGGATTTGGCTTCTAGGGTCAAGGACAAGCGCATCAGTCGCCAATTGCGCCACAAACTCGTCGAACTCGAGGGCCTGCTCGGGAGGATCGTAGAAAACGTGGGCCTTGGGTTCTGTCAGATAATGCCCAAGGAAATCGGCGACAGTCTCGTCGTTCCAGGTAATTTTACCCAACATGCCGGCCACCTGTTTCACCATGGTGTCGCGAATGCGTGCCGGCTCGGTCGAGTAGGACAAATCCGGGTCGGCGTACATTCCGTCAACACAGACACGATCCTGCAGGTACACCAGAAACTGGCTGGCCATTTCCTGGGCCGTCGGTGCACGGAATCCGATCGAATAGGTCATGCCCGGCTCCTGGGCCACACCGTAGTGAGCGTAACGCGGCGGCAGGTAGAGCATATCGCCGGGTTCGAGATCGAAGGTCTGCTCCGCCTCGAAGGTCTGCAGGATCTTCAGCGGCGACCCTTCGACCAGCCGGGTGTCTTCCTGCGAGGAAATCTGCCAGCGCTTCTTGCCGCCGACCTGCAACAGGAACACATCATAAGAATCGAAATGCGGCCCTACCGTTCCTCCCGGCGGCGCATAGCTGATCATCAGGTCATCGAGACGGGCGAACGGAATGAAGTCGAACTGCCACAGGATCCGGTCGATATGCGGAACATGGTGATTCACGGTCTGCACCAGTACCGTCCAGTCGCTTTCCGGCAAACGCTTGAAGCGCGACGGCCGGAACGGCCCGTTCTCCAGATGCCATTGCGGATCTCGAAACTCGATCAGACGCGATTCGACATCGTCACGGGTTGCCAGACGGAACAACCAGTCACGATCAATCTCAGGACCAACGTCCTTCATCGCGCCGCGAATCAGCAACGGTTTTTTTTGCCAGTAGTCACGCAGGAATTCTTCTGGTGTCAGGCCACCCAGCAGAGGATGTGGTTTCATGGTTTCCCGGTCTTTCAATGCAACAATGGTTTACAATAGGAGGCAAGCGCACGAATTTGCGCGCCCTCTTGTCGGCGAAGAGTCTTCATGCGACCCTGCGCTGTCAAGCTTTTTTACCCTCTTCGGAAGATATCCATGCAAATCGTCAAAGATACTGTCGTTACCCTTCATTATGAAATGTTCGACAGCGACAACACTCTCATCGACAAGACGGAAGAACCGATCAGCTACCTGCACGGCGGCTACGACGGCATTTTCCCGTTGGTCGAAGAAGCGCTGCACGGCAAATCGGTAGGGGACAACATCGACGTTACGATGCAACCGGACGACGCATTCGGTGACCGTGAAGAAGAACTGGTTCGCATCGAACCGAAAGACATCTTCCCGGAAGAAGTTGCAGTCGGCATGATGTTCGAAGCGGATGATCCGGAAACCGGCGACATCATTCTCTTCACCGTTACCGGCATCGACGGCGACAAGATTGTTGTCGACGGCAACCACCCGCTGGCAGGCAAGGCCGTTCGCTTTGCTGCCAAGGTCGTAGAAGTTCGCGCCGCCAGCGCAGAAGAAATGACCCATGGCCATGCTCATGGCGAACACGGCCATCACCACTAAGCGATAGCCGGGAGCCGTTATACCGGCTCCGCCCTACGCCGGTCGTTCGTCCCCGACGGGAGAACGGCCGAGCGTAACCCGGTCCAGACCGGCAAGGTCTTGCAGTGTCGCCACCTCCAGCAGTCCGGCAGAGTCGAACAGACTCCGCGTCGCCCCTCCCTGATCATAGCCATGCTCCACCAGCAGCCAGCCTCCCGGTTGCAAATGCGCCAAGGCACCCGCGGCAATCTCGCGCAAACACGCCAATCCATCTCCGCCATCAGTCAGCGCCAGGCGCGGCTCATGCCGTACATCACCCTGGTCCAGATGATGATCATGCTGTGCAATATAGGGAGGATTGGAGACCACCACATCAAAGCGGGCCCCCTGCGGCAGCGGATCATACCAGCTGCCCTGATAGAACATCACGCCGGCACCCAGCCGTTCGGCATTACCTCTGGCCACCGCCAGCGCATCGGCTGAAATATCCACGGCACTGACCTCCAGCTCCGCCGCCTCCAGCGCCAAAGTCACGCAGATCGCACCACTGCCGCTACCAAGATCCACCACGCGCCCGTTAGGCGGGACACGTTGCAACACCGCCTCGACCAGCAACTCGGTATCGGGCCGCGGAATCAGCACGGCCGGGCTCACCTGGAACTCCCGGCCAAAAAACTCCCGGCACCCGATAAGGTAGGCCATCGGCTCGCCGGCCAGACGTCGCTCGGCCAAGGTACAAAAGGTCCGCTCGGCCTGTTCGTCAAGGATATCCTCGCCGAAGCCCACCAGTCGGGCATGCGTCAGCCCCGGCACCACGTGCAACAGCAGCATACGCGCCTCCAGACGAGGCAGGGCATAGCGACGCAATGCGTCATCCAGAGTCAACATCGGGGAATTCCTTCGTTCAGGGCAACTCGACCAGCGCCATGCGACGCTGGATGATACGGGTTTTGCGGGCCAGCCCCTGGGCATTGCGGTGGGTATCGTAATAACGGGGATTGGGCACCATCGCGGCAAGCTTGGCCGCCTGGCCGGCGCCCAGACGCGCGGCACTGGTACGGAAGTAATGACGGGAAGCCGCTTCTGCGCCAAACACGCCGTTACCCCATTCGATCACGTTCAGGTAGATTTCGAAGATACGCCGCTTGTCCAGCAGGCTCTCCAGCATGACGGTGATCAGGGCTTCCTCCAGCTTGCGCCATGGCGTTTTCTGGCTGGACAGGAACAGATTCTTGGCCAACTGCTGGCTGATGGTCGAACCACCCGCGACAATCTTGCCCTGCTTGAGGTTTTTCTCGAACGCCACCTCGATCCCGTCCCAATCGAATCCTTCGTGATCGACAAACCGGGCATCTTCCGACGCAATCAGGGCACGTTTGAGATTCGGGGAAATCGCCGAATACGGCACCCACTTCTGGCGCAGCTCGGCATCCGGATCGTCCTCCTGCAGACGCGCCAATCGTTCGGTCATGAACGCGCTGGCCGACGGATTGTGATCGCGCCAATACAGCACATGCGCGAGGATCCACAGGTTATACAAGAGAAAGGCGGCCACCAGGACCGCCAGGATTCGAAAGAGGATGCGCATGGTCAGGCCAGCAGCTCTCTCAACATATGCGTCACTTTACGGGTATCGGGTCGCTTGCCGCGCCAGATGAAGAACGATTCGGCCGCCTGCTCGACCAGCATGCCAAGACCATCGGCCAGCATACCGGCGTTTTCAGACTGGGCACGGCGCAGGAAAGGCGTCAGACCTTTGCTGTACACCATGTCGTAAGCCAGACTGCGGGCATTGAACAACCCGGCAGGAATCGGTGGCAATTCGTTATGCAGGCTGGTCGACGTGGCATTGATAATCACGTCGAAAGCGCGTCCGGCCAACTCGCCATACCCGGTCGCCTGACACACCCCCCACGGAGCAAAATGGTGCACCAGGGCTTCCGCTTTGATCAAGGTACGGTTGGCGATGGTCAGCGAAGCGGGTTTTTCTTCCAGCAACGGCTCCAGCACCCCCCGCACGGCTCCCCCGGCACCAAGAACCAGCACATTCTTGCCGGCAAGCTGTACATCCATGGCCTGGACGATATCGCGTACCAGACCGATACCGTCGGTATTGTCGCCATAGACCTTGCCGTCGCGGAAGGTCAGGGTATTGACCGCTTCGGCCGCGCGTGCGCGTTCCGTCACTTCATCCGACATGCGATAGGCTTCGCCTTTGAACGGCAAGGTCACATTGAGACCACGGCCGCCCTCGGCGATGAAGCCCTCGACCACCTCCCTGAAGCGCCCCAGTTCGGCAAACAATTTCTCGTAACGAATCGCCTCACCCGTTGCCCGTGCGAACTCGGCATGAATCATCGGAGACTGGCTATGGGCAACAGGATTTCCGATTACGGCGTAACGGTCGGTCATGATCAGCTTTCTGGATTTCGTGTAACGTGCGGCCGACACCCCGGCCACACCTCGATAACAGTGTCAGGCATCACTTTGCCGTGAAGCACTGAAAACTTCAATAGCCCGCTCAGGGTTGCAGCCAGGGCAGGCCTCTGGCCTTCCAGCCTTCAAGCTGCCCGCGATGGCGCTCGGCATCGTGCCCGCCCTCGAATCCCTCGAGAATGTTGTAGGCTGCCGAAAACCCCAGATCCGCAGCACGGCGTGCCGCCTCGTCGGAGCGCACCCCGGTGCGGCACAGGAACATCACCACGGCTTCCTTGTCGACCTGATGGCTCAATTGGGCATCGAAATGCGGATTGGCCTGCATGCCCGGCCAGGTTTTCAGTTCGATTCCGACCGAATCGGGCACTGTTCCGACAAACTGCCATTCCGCGGAGCTGCGCACATCGACGATGACCGCGCTGTCCAGATGCCCGGCCAGATAGAAGGCTTCCTCGGGGGTCAGTTGCCCCGCATACGCCAGACCAAGCTGATGAGCGCGCTCATGGGCACGCTTGAGAATCTCATTGAGTTGACTCATGGCATCCTTCCTTCAGGCTGGCAGCCCGTGTTGCACACTATTCCCTCCTATCATGCCACAGATACGTCCGCCAAGAGAGGGGCCAAGGGGACCTGCAATCGCAATGCACTTAAATGGTGCATCACCAAATGTCATGCACCAGTGCGGCACACCGCATTCTCCGTGACGTCATCCCCTGCCTTGTGACACAATGACTTAGGTTGTTTACAGTGTTGGCACACTTCCTGCTTAATCCTAGGCAGAGCAAGTTGACAGCATTTCCTCTAGATGCACTTAGGCCTTAATTTAGGAGAACACCATGGCAGTTGCAGACGTACTGAAACTGATCAAGGACAACGACGTCAAATTCGTTGACCTGCGCTTTACCGACACCCGCG
This sequence comes from Pseudogulbenkiania sp., assembly GCA_018260425.1. Taxonomy (GTDB): domain Bacteria; phylum Pseudomonadota; class Gammaproteobacteria; order Burkholderiales; family Chromobacteriaceae; genus Paludibacterium. The sequence goes on from JAGLBD010000041.1 coordinate 11,878, forward strand.
GCAAAGAACAGCACGTGTCGCTGCCGGCACGCATCGTCCTGGAAGACGGTGAAGAGTGGTTCGAGCGCGGCCATGCTTTCGATGGTTCCTCCATCGCCGGCTGGAAAGGCATTCAGGCGTCCGACATGCTGCTGATGCCGGATCCGGCAACGGCCAAGATCGATCCGTTCTTCGACGAACCGACCGTATTCATGAGCTGTGACGTGATCGACCCGGCCGACGGCAAGGGCTACGACCGTTGCCCGCGTTCCATCGCCAAGCGCGCCGAAGCCTACCTGAAGGCCAGCGGCATTGGTGACACCGCGTTCTTCGGTCCGGAACCGGAATTCTTCATTTTCGACTCCGTGACCTGGAGTGCCGACATGTCCGGCTGCCACGTCAAGATCAAGGCAGAAGAAGCCGCATGGTCGTCCTCCGAAGAATTTGAAGGCGGCAATATGGGCCACCGTCCGGGCATCAAGGGCGGCTACTTCCCGGTACCTCCGGTCGACTCCTCCCAGGACCTGCGTTCCGCCATGGTACTGCTGCTCGAAGAGCTGGGTGTTCCGGTCGAAGTGCATCACCATGAAGTGGCCACCGCCGGCCAGAATGAAATCGGTACCCGCTTCAGCACCCTGACCCAGCGTGCCGACTGGACCCAGATCCTCAAGTATGTGGTGCACAATGTTGCCCACAGCTATGGCAAAACCGCGACCTTCATGCCCAAGCCCATCGTCGGCGACAATGGCTCCGGCATGCACGTTCACCAGTCCATCTGGAAAGACGGCAAAAACCTGTTTGCCGGTGACGGCTATGCCGGCCTGTCTGATACCGCGCTGTACTACATCGGCGGCATCATCAAACACGCCAAGGCACTGAATGCCATCACCAACCCGGGCACCAACTCCTACAAGCGTCTGGTTCCGCATTACGAAGCACCGGTAAAACTGGCCTACTCCGCCAAAAACCGTTCCGCTTCGATCCGCATCCCGCACGTAGCTAGCCCGAAAGGCCGTCGTATCGAAGCCCGCTTCCCGGATCCGCTGGCCAACCCGTACCTGGCGTTTGCCGCCTTGATGATGGCCGGTCTGGACGGTATCCAGAACAAGATCCATCCTGGCGATCCGGCTGACAAGAACCTGTACGACCTGCCGCCGGAAGAGGACAAACTGATCCCGACCGTCTGCGCCTCGCTGGACGAAGCACTGGCAGCCCTGGACAAGGACCGCGAGTTCCTGACCCGTGGCGGTGTGTTCACCAACGAATGGATCGATGCTTATATCGAACTGAAGATGCAGGAAGTCAATCTGCATCGCATGACCACTCACCCGGTCGAATTCTCGATGTACTACAGCCTCTAATCAGACAAACCTGTTTTTAAACCGGTCTGTTCCTGTCACGCCGTCCGTCATGGACGGCGTTTTTCATTGCCCCGTGACGGACCTGCGGCTTTTGCTTAAGATACCCCCTTCAAGGGTCATCACCAGAGGGAGTGCTCCATGCACCTACCCGGCTTGCTTTTGCTGCTTGCCACAACCGGACTGGTCCAACCAGCGGCTGCCGCGGTCTACAAATATATCGATTCGACTGGCGCGGTCACGTATACGAACATACCGGTACGTGGCGCCGTGCCCGTCAAACTCCCCGCCCTGTCAGCATCTCCCGCTCCGAAAAAAACCCCGGCTCCGGCCGCCTCCGCCATAAGCGGCAACTATCCGGATGTCGACAAGGGTACCCAGTCGCAGCGTGACGAAGGCCGGCGCAAAATTCTGCAACAGGAGCTGGCCAATGAAGAAACCGCCCTGGCGGAAGCGCAGCGCACGCTCGCGGCCGGCAAGGCACCGCTCAAGGGAGAAGACGCCCGCAGCACGGCCGATCGTCTCAAGCGTCTGGCTGACGCGGTAGCGGAACGTGAACGAAATTGTGCCGCGATTCGCACCGAATTGACCCGCCTGAACAAGCCCGCACCAAAATAGTGCGCTAAGATACCAACGGTGGCCTTACAAGGCATGAAATCTGGCGCGCTTCTTGCTAGATGTCATACGCCCTCCCCCGATATGGTGATCGACACGCATGACCTCGCATTCTTTTGCCGGACTGGAATTACTGGATACGCCGGTACTGATCCTCGATCACACCGGCTTGCCCTGCTACGTCAACCCGGCCTGTGAAAACCTGCTTGCCCTGGGCAAGAAGGAGCTCATGCGCCATCGCTTCATCGAGCTGTTTCATCCTTTGCCGGCGCTGACTCAGGCTTTCACCACGGTAGAGCGCTATAACACCAGCTTTCTCGAACACGATATCGAACTGGTGACCCGCCATAACGACCTGCCCCTGCATATTGCCTTGTCTATTACCCCGGTGGAGAGTGGTATGGACAGCTGGCTATTGGTGGAGTTGCGTCCGCTGGACCAGCAATTGCGCATCGCCAATGAAGAGCGGCTGTTGCTGCAGCAACAAGCCAATCGGGAATTGATTCGCAATCTGGCCCATGAAATCAAAAATCCACTGGGAGGCATTCGCGGAGCCGCGCAATTGCTGGAACATGAACTCGGTGATCGTCCGGATCTGAAGGAATACACCGAAGTCATCCGTGAAGAATCGATCCGGCTGCAATCGCTGGTGGATAGGCTGTTGGCACCGCATCGCCGTCAGGTGGCCAGCGAGCTGAATATCCATGAGGTGCTGGAGCGCGTGCGCAGCATCGTCCTGATCGAATATCGCCACGGCTTGAGCATACAACGGGACTACGACGTCAGCCTGCCACCGCTGATCGCCGACAAGGAACAACTGATCCAGGTGGTGCTGAATATCGTCAAGAACGCCGTTGAAGCCATGAAAGGCAAGGGACAGGTCATTTTGCGCACCCGGGTGGCCCGGCAGGTCACGCTGGCCAGAAAGCGTCATCTACTGGCACTGAAATTACAGGTGATCGATAACGGCCCTGGCATTCCGGAAGAGTTGCGCGACCACATTTTCCATCCACTGGTCACCGGCCGGGCCGAGGGAACCGGGCTGGGTCTGACGCTGGCACAGTCCTTCGTTCACCAGCATGGCGGAAGCATCGAATTCGAATCGCGCCCGGCTTACACCTGTTTCACGGTAATGCTGCCATTGAACCAATCTGAACCATCTTACGAGGCCAACCGCTCATGACCACTCCCGTATGGATTATCGATGACGACAAGGCCATACGCTGGGTTCTGGAAAAGACCCTGACGCGCAGCGGCATCCGCTATACCAGTTTCGCCAGTGCCGACGAAGCCTTGAATGCCCTCTACGACGAGGTGCCAAAGGTCATCATCAGCGACATCCGCATGCCGGGCACCGACGGGCTGAAGTTTCTCTCGCGGGTCAAAGCCGACTACCCCCAGCTGCCGGTCATCATCATGACCGCCCATTCCGACCTTGATTCCGCGGTGGCGGCCTTTCAGGGCGGGGCATTCGAGTACCTGCCCAAGCCTTTCGATGTCGATCAGGCCGTGGCACTCATCGAACGGGCACTGGCCGAGAGCGGTGCCGTGTCGCAGGGTGACAGCGAAGCGGCAGAGATGCCGGTTTTGCTTGGTCAGGCGCCCGCCATGCAAGACGTTTTCCGGGCCATCGGCCGTTTGTCGCAATCGCATGTAACGGTGCTGATTACCGGCGAGTCCGGCACCGGCAAGGAGCGGGTCGCCGAAGCCTTGCACCGCCACTCGATTCGCGCCACCCGCCCCTTCATTGCCTTGAATACCGCGGCGATCCCCAAGGATCTGCTTGAGTCGGAACTGTTCGGACACGAAAAAGGCGCCTTTACCGGTGCCCTGATCACCCGGCGTGGCCGCTTCGAAGAAGCCGAAGGCGGCACCCTGTTTCTCGACGAAATCGGCGATATGCCAACCGAACTGCAGACCCGCCTGCTCCGGGTGCTATCGGACGGGAATTTCTACCGGGTGGGCGGCCATACGCCCATCAAAGCCAATGTGCGGGTCATTGCCGCCACGCACCAGCATCTGGAAGAACGGGTACGCGACGGGCTGTTCCGTGAAGACCTGTTTCACCGCCTCAACGTCATCCGGCTGCGCCTGCCGCCGCTACGCGAACGCCGCGAAGATATTCCGTTGCTGACCCGGCATTTTTTGGCGAAGAGCGCCATCAGCCTCGGCGTGGAGCCGAAACGACTCACCGAGAGCGCCATGGACCGCTTGGCGCACTACCCGTTCCCGGGCAATGTGCGCCAGCTGGAAAACCTTTGCCAATGGATGACTGTCATGGCGCCGGGGCAAACCGTGGAACTGTCCGATTTGCCTCCGGAGGTCCAGGAAGGTCTGGATGAACTCGGCGCGGCCGGCAGTCAAGACAACACGACGGTCTGGACCAACGGTCTGACTGACGAGGTGACCCGACGACTCAAGGCAGGCGAAACCGGCATTATTGACGAATTGACCCGCCGCTTCGAGGAAACCTGCATCCGGGCCGGACTGGCGCACACCGGGGGCCGCAAGGTGGAGGCGGCTCAATTGCTCGGCTGGGGACGCAACACCCTGACGCGCAAGATTCAGGAATTGCATCTGGAAGACAACGGCGAAGAATGACAGCACCGGGCCTCGCGGCCCGGTCTGCCCGGGTCAATCCAGCATGGACGGCGTCAACATGACCTTCAGCCGCACCTGCTCGATCTCGTGACGCTGGCGATGGGCAAGCCACCAGATTGCGCCCTTTTTGATGCTCCACAACTGGTTTTCACCGGACATCAGCCGGGAGGCCATAAACCCCATCCAGGGTTGATGGCCGACCAGCACAATGGTTTTGCCCGGTGTCGGCCAACTGATCGCCTTGAGGATCTCTTCGGCAGAACGGTCGGGATTAAAGTCCGGCAGAATGCCATAGCCCTTGCTCAGGAATGCCGCGGTTTGCTGGGAACGTTTGGCTTCCGAAGCAAGCAGCACATAATCACGCGGCAGGCGGGGACGCAACCAGGCGGCCATGCGGTTGGCCTGCTGTTGACCACGGCGGGTCAACGCACGCGCCAGATCGTCAGAGCCTTCTTCTGCTTCGGCATGACGCCACAAGATCAGATCCATAAACACTGTCCCTCAAGTCATTTCTTATTCAAGTTCATCCGCTCAGCCAGTCTTGAACCAGCCTAGCACGAGCGGTATTACGATTGCCGTAAACACGCCGTTCAAACCCATGGCCAGACCGGCAAAGGCACCGGCGGTTTCGGAGATCAGCACCACGCGGGCCGTACCGATACCGTGTGCGGCAATGCCGGTGGCAAAGCCCACCACCCGGTCATCTTGCGACCCCACCAGACGCGCCAGCGGCTTGACCAGTACGGCACCGATCACGCCGGTCACGATGACGAAGGCCGTGGCAAGATCGGGAATGCCACCAATCCGCTCGGCGATCCCCATCGCAATCGGCGTGGTCACCGAGCGCGGCAGCAAGGACAGCACCAGCACCTCGGGCAAGCCGAAGGCACGGGCCATCACCGAGCCGGCCAGAATGCCGGTCAGTCCACCGGCCACCAGCGTCACACACAATGCCAGGGCGGCGCGTTTGAGTTTGGCGAAGGCATTGTACAATGGAACCGCCAGGGCGACAGTGGCCGGCCCGAGCAGCATCTGCAACATACCGGCCCCTTGCCGGTACGCTTCCCATGGCAGATCCAGCACCAGCAAGGCCGCCACCACCAGCAAAGCGCCCACCAGAACGGTATTGCTCAGCGGGTGCCCATGAAAACGTCGATTGACGGCAATCGCCAGCCGATAAGCCAGCAAGGTCAGAAACAAGCCGGTCAGCGGAGAATGGCGCAACGCCGCCAACATGTCCTCAGTGTTCATGCGTGCCCCCCCTGCCCAGCATGAGCTTCAACACCAGCGCCGACACCAGCCAAGTCGCCAGCGCCGCGACAAACAAGGTCAGCAACAGAGGCCAGCCCGCCTTGATCAGGGCATCTTTCCAGTGCAACACCGCGGCACCGGCCGGGATGAACAACAAGGACAAATGGCTCAAAAACGGCGGAACGTTTTCCCGCAAGGCCTGCGGAACCCCTTTTCTCACCAGCAACACCACGAACAGCAGTACCATGCCCAGTACGGCACCCGGCACCGGCAGGCCCAGCCAGCGTGACACCGCCTCGCCAAGCAATTGGAATCCGATCAGCCAGATCGCCGCCTCCAGCAAAGTCAGGCTCACTTTACCGCCCCCCGTATCAAACAGATGTGACGACAGCACCGGCCACGTTTGGCATAATGCGCGCCATGGTTAATGAAAGTGTATGGCGACCGGAACCCTTACCGGTCGCAGAGCGGATTCAGCCTTTTCTCGCCGAACCCGGCTCTCTGACAGCGCGTTTGATGGCCACTGGCCACCACTTTGCCGTCACGGTCGTGCAGCAGGGTGACGACCTCGCGCTGGACGATGAACTCGCGCTGTTCGGCCTCGACGGCCCGGCCCCCTTGCTGGCAAGGCAGGTCGCGCTGACACTCGACGGGACCCCCGTTGTGGTGGCCCGCAGTCTGTCCCGTCCGGCCTGCCCGGTCTGGACTCCGGTGCTGGACCGCGGCAACCGCTCGCTGGGCCTGACCCTGTTCGGCGACTCGACAGCCATCGTGCGCGAGCCCTTGCAGTTTGCCATGCTGCACGAGGGGCATCCCCTGCACGCGCTGGCCCGGCAGCATGACCCCCATGTCGCGGCACGTTATCCGGCACGCCGCTCGCGTTTTTTGCTTGAGGGAAAAGCGCTTACCGTCTGTGAAGTCTTTCTCCCCGCTCTGGAGACTTTTTTGTCATGACTGCTTTGCTCAAGGATCGTTTTGTCGTATACAGCCAACTGATGCGTATCGACCGTCCCATCGGTATCCTGCTGCTGCTCTGGCCGACGCTGTGGGCCCTGTGGGTTGCCGCCGGTGGCATGCCGCCCCTGCCGGTGCTGGGCATTTACATTGCCGGCACCTTCCTGATGCGGGCCGCCGGCTGCGTCGTCAACGACTACGCCGACAAGGAGTTCGATGCCCATGTCGACCGCACCCGCAACCGTCCCTTCGCCCGCAAAGCCGTCAGTGGTCGTGAAGCGCTGGCTCTGACCCTGGTGCTGTGCCTGATGTCACTGCTGCTGGTTTTGCAGCTCAATCTGTTGACCATCAAACTGAGTCTGGTGGCACTGTTCCTCGCGGTCACCTACCCCTATACCAAACGTTTTTTCCCGGTGCCGCAGGCCTACCTCGGCATCGCCTTTTCGTTCGGCATTCCGATGGCCTTCGCCACGCTCCGCAACGAGATTCCGCCGGTCGCCTGGCTGATGATGCTGGGCACCTGGGCATGGATCATCGCCTACGACACGGCGTATGCCATGGCCGACAAGCCCGATGACCTCAAGATCGGCATCAAAACCTCCGCCATTACCTTCGGCGACCATGATGTCAGCTGGGTCATGGGCTTTCACGGCCTGTTTCTGGCCTTGATGACCGTAGCCGGCGTTCTGGCCGGGCTCGGAGCCGCCTGGTATATCGCCGAAGCGCTGTGCGTCGGACTGATCTACCAGCAATACCGGGAACTGCGCACCCGCGACCGTGCCTTGTGCTTCAAGGTGTTTCTGGACAACAACCGCGTCGGCGCCGTGCTGTTCGCCGGCGTTGTACTGCATTTTCTGCTGCGCTGACCCTTACTCGGCGGTCAAAGGCAGGCGATACTCGCGGCCGTTGGCCGTCAGGGTCATCAACCAGTCGCGTCCTCCCGACACACAGGCCGGCAAGGTGACGGTGGCGTTCCAGCCTTGTGCGTCCCGCACAAAGGTATAACGGTTAAAGCCCATATCCATGTCGCGCATGGCAAAACTTGCCTGAGGCGCCGTGTCGCCGACGCCCGACAGGCGAATGACAAAGGCCTTGTCACGCGCAGGTGGCGTCACAAAGCTGACAGCCCCCCCGCCGGGCAATGCACAGGAGGCCTTGCCGGGATCGCACTTCACGTCCAGCACGGCGGGCCGGGCCTCTTCGCGGTGGTCGAGATACCACTTGATCAGAATCAGTTTGGTGGAGGCAAACACCAGCAGGGCAAGACCAATGAAGGCCCATTGACGTTTATTCAGTTTCTTCAGCATGTCCAGGCAGCTCTCATCATTGCAATGCCATGTGCGCCATGGGCACGCGCCATGGCCAAGGCGGTTTCATCCATTCCACCCAGTGCATAGAGCGGCATTGGCCACCCCTCGGCGTGCACGCGGGCAAAGCCGTCCCAGCCCAGCCCGGCATCGCCCGGATGGCTCGGAGTGGCCAGAACATGACCCAGTACGACATAGTCCAGACCGAGACGAGCCGCCGCCTGCAGTTCTTCACGGTTATGCACCGACGCGCCCACCAGTGACATGGCCGGCCGCTCGTTCGCCGCCAACAGACGGGACGCCGTCAGATGCACGCCCTCGGCACCGATCGCCATGGCTTCCCCGATATCTCCATTGAGCACAACCCGTCCCGGTTTGCCACGCATGCGCGCGACCACCTCGCGGCCGAACGCCACACGCTCGTCGGCACTCATGCCGGGTTCGCGCACCATCACCAGTCCTGGAGCGGCGCGGGTGTCCAGGCTTGCCAGTGTCGCTGCGATGCCGGTTTCGGCGGTACAGGTAATGCGCAGTATTTCCGGCAGGCCCAAGGCCGCCAGCAGCGGGCCATTGGCCGGCAACAGCGGTTCAACGGCCACCTCGCCGGGGAATTGCCAGGCCACCCGCTGCCCTTCCTGCGGTGTTATCTCGCCTTCCCAGCCACGTACCCGGTAAAAATGCAGACGCACCGAGGCATGATCGTAATGATGCTCGCGCACCAGCCAGGGTTCACAGTGAGTCACGTGAATCGCGAGCTCTTCCTCCAGCTCGCGCACCAGAGCATCGCGCAGCCGTTCGCCGCGCTCCACCTTACCGCCGGGGAATTCCCACCAGCCAGCCCAGGGCTTGCCTTCGGGACGGCTGGCGAGCATGAAACGGCCATCATCGGCCAGCAGCACACCGGCGACGACATCAATCAATTTTGCTTCAGTCATGAATCACGTTTTATTGCGTTGTTTGGGGGACTTGCCGGCGTAATCGCAGGCGAACTGCCATGCCACCCGGCCCGAGCGATTGCCGCGGGTTTGCGACCATAGCAGTGCCGCACGGCGCGCGGTCTCATTCATCGGCAAGCCGAAGGTGGCCAGCCAGCTGCCAACGGCAGCCAGATAGGCATCCTGATCGAAGGGATAGAACGACAACCACAGGCCAAACCGTTCGGAGAGCGACACCTTGCTCTCGATCGCCTCGGCAGGATGCAACTCACCCCCTTTGGCCACCACGCGATTGTCGTCATGGAACTCGGGTACTAAATGGCGCCGATTGGAGGTGGCATACACCAGCAGATTGGCAGCACGCCGGCGCAGGCCGCCATCCAGCATCACCTTGAGAGCCTTGAAGGCATCATCCTCTTCATCAAAGGCCAGATCATCGCAAAACACGATGAAACGTTCGGGGCGTTCGCTGACCAGCGCTGCCAGTGACGACAAGGCCCCCAGCTCCGCCTTGTCCAGTTCGACCAGACGCAGGCCCTCTGCGGCAAAGGCCGGCAACAGGGATTTGACCAGCGAGGATTTGCCGGTGCCTCGCGCCCCACTGAGCAACACGTGATTGGCGGGACGCCCCTTGAGAAACTGGCGGGTATTGTCAAACAGCTGTCGCCGTTGTTCATCGACAGCGCACAGGTGGTCGGCATCGACCGTGTGCGGCTCGTTCACCGCCTGCAACGTCCCCTGCTGCCAGACAAAGGCTGATGCGCTCCAGTCAATCGGCGGAGGCACCGGAGGCAGCATGTGCTCGAGACGCTCCATCAGCCGTTCGGCACGGGCCAGAAACGCTTCGATGCGCTCATCCATGATCAGTCCCGCAGCGAGATGACCGGCCAGCCCTGCGCTTCGGCATGAGCACGCAAGGTCTCATCCGGGTTTACCGCCACCGGATGACTGACCAGCGACAATAGGGGCAGGTCATTGCGCGAGTCACTGTAGAAGAAGGTCTTGTCATACGAGGCCAGTGTTTGGCCACGCTCTTCCAGCCATTGCATCAGGCGGGTGACCTTGCCTTCCCGAAAACTCGGCACACCGCGCGGACGACCGGTGAAGTTGCCGGACTCGTCTTCTTCCAACTCGATGGCGATCAACTCGTCGACCCCCAGCTCCCGGGCAATCGGCCCGGTAATGAAGCGGTTGGTGGCGGTAATGATGATGATCTGGTCGCCACTGGCCTGATGGGCGGCCAGACACTGGCGCGCCTTGGCAGGAATCACCGGCAGGATATGCTCGACCATGTAATCGGCGTGCAGGCGGTCAAGCGTGGCCCGGTCATGGCGGCCCAGCGGCGCCATCTGGAACGCCATGTAGGCATTGATATCCAGCGTGCCGTTCAGATAGTCCTGATAGTAGGCATCGTTCTGGCGGCTATGCGTCTCGCCATCCAGCAAGCCGCGCTTGATGAGAAAACGGGCCCATTGCACATCGGAGTCATCGGCGATCAGGGTGTGATCGAGGTCGAACAAGGCAAGATTCATGAGTCGGCTCGGGTGGTTTGCAAGACGTTCTTGACCAGCGGAACAGTAATGGGGCGACGCAATGCCAACGAATAGCGATCAAGAATGTCCAGCATCTCGATCAAACTGGTGAGATCACGTCGCCAGTGGGTCAGCAAATAACGGAATACGTCCTCGGGAATGGCGAGTTGCCGTTCGGCGGCATGGGCATTGAGCGCCGCCAGTTTGTCGTCGTCCGACAGCGCTTTCACTTCGAAGACCAGCCCCCAGCCCAACCGGGTTCGCAGGTCGTCGCGCACGGCCAATGCCATGGGCGGCTGTCGGCCGGCCATCAACAAACGGCCTTCACCGGACTCCTTCAGGGAGTTGTAGATCGAAAACAGCGCAATCTGGTCGTCGGGCGCCAGGTCGTCGACATGGTCGACGGCGATGAAGCTGGCCTCGCGGGCGAAATCGGGCAAGGGCCCGAGCTTGCCGTCCAGATAGATGGAGGCACGACCCAGCGTTTCGGCGTGGACGATCCAGGCTTGCAACAAATGTGTTTTGCCACTGCCGGGCTCCCCCCACAGATAGATGAAGCGTTCATCGGTGTGGTGGGTCAGTGCCGTGATGATTTCCCGGTTGCGCTCGGCAACAAAGTTGTCGAAGGCAGGCAGCGGCGTCGGGGCAAGGTCTAGTACGAGTTGGTCCAAGATCGAGAGCGGTCGAGATCCGAATAGGTTGTTTTGCCTTGATTTTACGCTGAACAGGGGGTCGGGTGAAAGCACAGATCCGCGAACATCGCGTCCGAGGTGTCCATTCGTGCCGAAAACCCGGAAAACCTGTTAAAATACAGGCGCTTTTGCACAGGTGAAAGCTTCACGTAAAACTATTCGTAACGAAAGCGAGTTGGCCTTGAACACCACGTCCCTCAGTTACCGTGATGCCGGAGTCGATATCGACGCCGGCGACGCGCTGGTCGAAAACATCAAGCCTTATGCAAAGCGGACCCTGCGTCCCGAAGTGCTCGGTGGCATCGGCGGATTTGGCGCACTGGTGGAGATTTCCAAGAAATACCGTGAGCCGGTGCTGGTTTCCGGCACCGACGGCGTGGGCACCAAGCTCAAACTCGCCTTCGAATGGAACTGTCACGACACCGTCGGCATCGATCTCGTGGGCATGAGCGTCAACGACATTTTGGTGCAAGGTGCAGAACCGCTGTTCTTTCTGGATTACTTTGCCTGCGGCCGCCTGAATGTTCCGCAGGCCACCGAAGTCATCAAGGGTATTGCCGCAGGGTGTGAGCAATCCGGTTGTGCACTGATCGGCGGGGAAACCGCTGAAATGCCGGGCATGTATCCGGAAGGCGAATACGATCTGGCCGGTTTTGCAGTCGGCGTGGTCGAGAAGTCAAAGGTGATCAGCGGTCGCGACATCGCCCCGGGTGACGTGGTACTGGGCCTCAAGTCCAATGGCGTTCACTCCAACGGCTTTTCCCTGGTGCGCCGTATCCTCGAACGTGAAAAACCGGAACTGGACATCCCGTTCGATGGCGCAACCACACTGCGACAGGCTATCATGGCTCCGACGCGCATCTATGTGAAACCACTGCTGAAACTGATGGAAACCCTGCCGGTCAAAGGCATGGCGCACATCACCGGTGGCGGCATCACCGAGAACACCCCGCGCGTCCTGCCGGACAACGTCGTCGCCGAGATCGATGCGACGACCTGGCCGACCACGCCGTTGTTTGCCTGGCTGCAAAAGGCCGGCAATGTCGACCCGCAGGAAATGTACCGCACCTTCAACTGTGGTATCGGCATGGTCGTGATCGTGGCCGCCGAGCATGCCGCAGACGCCATGGCCCTGCTGGCGGCCGAAGGCGAAACGGTATGGCAGATCGGTCATATCCGTGCACGCGCCGGTGACGAGCACCAGACCCGCGTAGCGTAAGCGGCCCGGCCGCCATACCAGACGCCGCCGGGCTTGCGCACGGCGGCGTTGTTGTTTTCAAGGATAGAGCGTGAAAAACATTGTCATTTTGATCTCGGGACGGGGTTCCAATATGCAGGCCATTGTCGACGCTGGCCTGCCGGGCGTCACGATCGCGGCGGTGATTGCCAACCGGCCGGATGCGGCAGGCATTGCCTGGGCCGCCGCACGCGGCATCACGACCCGGGTACTCGACCACAAGGCTTACGCCTCGCGCGAGGCATTTGACGAACAGCTTGCCGACACCATCGATGCCTTCACCCCCGATCTGGTGGTGCTGGCCGGTTTCATGCGTATTCTCACCCCCGGCTTTACCGCACGTTACGAGGGACGCATGCTGAACATCCATCCGTCCCTGCTGCCGGCCTTTCCGGGGCTGCATACTCATGAACGGGCCATTGAGGCGGGTTGCAAGGTTGCCGGCTGTACCGTGCACTTCGTCACGGCAGAACTGGACCATGGTCCGGTCGTCAGCCAGGGCGTCGTCAACATCGCCGACGACGAGACACCGGACAGCCTCGCGGCCAAGGTTCTCGAACTCGAACATCAGTTGTACCCTGCCGCAGTACGTTGGTTTGCGGAAGGACGCCTGTCGATCGACGGCGCACGCGTCCGCCTGGCCGACCTCGCCGGTGCCGACGCTGCCATGATGGTTCCGGCTCCCTGAAACGCGACCGATGCGCCTCTCGCCTGCCAAAACCTTTGCCGTTGCCCTGATGCTGTCGCTGACCGTGCATCTGCTGGTCGGTGTCGGCGATAGCCTCTACGGACTATTTCCGGTGCCTCAGGACGAGACACCGCTGAAACCGCTCAAGGCACGCCTGCGCGCCATGGCGCTGGACAGCCAGCCGGCCAGTCCGCCGCCGCCAGCCAAGGGGGTGACGACCCTGGCAGCGGCCAAACCGCGTGCCGCACGCAAAACCGCCTCGGCACCACAGGAGGCCAGCGCACCGTTGCACCACCTCGTGGCTTCGGCACCGCAGGCAAAACCGGTCGCGTCGGAGCCGGCGCTTATCGCCAGCGCACCGGTCGGGGAACTGCTGCCAAAACGTTTTCCGGATCGGGCGGTTTTGACCTATGACGCCTATTACGGGGCGTTCATGGCCGGTATCGCGGTGGTGGACTGGCAGCGCGAAGGCCGGCACTACCGGCTAGACAGCCGTATCACCGTCGCCTTTACCGGTATGGTGCTACGCTACGTTTCGGAAGGTGAAATCACGCCGCAGGGACTGAAACCCAGTTCATTTGCCGCGTACCGCAACGAAACACCAAAAGAAAAAGCCAGCTTCGACTGGCAAGGCCGGCAATTGGTCTATGGAGAAAACGAGCCGCAAACCGCCGAGCTGCGCAAAGGTGCGCAGGATGTCTTCAGCGTGATGTACCAATTGGCACTCAAGGGTGCCGGCGCCGATGGCGATGCCATTCAGGTCACCACCGGCAAAAAGGTGCGCGACCGGCCGGTGGCCCCCAGCGGCGAAGCCGAGCTGGAAACCCGGGACGGACCGATCCATGCCGTGGTGATCCGCTCGCAGGACGCTGACTCGCTGACCGAATTCTGGCTGGCCCCCGAGTACGCCAACCAGCCGATACGCGTCCGCCGCACCGACAAGAATCTGAATCTGGACTTGCGCATCAACCGCATCGAGCTGAACGGCACGACGGTGTGGAAGCAGTCCCCACCCATACAACGGAAACCAAGTAAATGATCCATGCAGCACAACTGGCCCATATCGAGGCCGTGATTTACCAGATGACATTCTTCGACCGTCCGGCCGATGCCGTGTTGTCGTCCTATTTCCGGGAACACGCCAAACTGGGCGGACAAGATCGTCATGTGATTGCCGAAACCGCCTTCGCCTGCCTGCGCCGCTACACGCTGGCCACCGCATTGATCGCCCCGGAAAAGGTCACGGCGCGCCGTCTGGCCCTGGCAACGCTGGCGCGCATCCGCAATATCAACCTGAAAGAATTCGCCGATGCGCTCAAAGAGGGCGAACGCGATTGGGTCATTGCGCTCAAGGGCAAAGAAGTCGATGCCAGCCTGACCCTCTCCGCCGAACTGCCGCAGTGGGTCATCGACCGGCTGGACGGCAAGAGTGAAGCCGATATCCTCGCCCTGGGTCAGGGTCTGATGCGTGCGGCTCCGCTCGACCTGCGCGTCAACACGCTGAAGATGAAGCGCGACGAAGCGCTGGCACGACTCAATGCCGACGGCCTGGAAGCCACGGCTACGCCCTACTCCCCGATCGGTATCCGCCTGAAAGGCAAACCGGCCATCAATCGCCACGACTTGTTCAAGGAAGGTGCACTGGAAGTCCAGGACGAAGGCAGCCAACTGTTGGGCTTGCTGACCGGGGCACGCCGTGGCGAGATGGTGGTGGACTTCTGTGCCGGAGCGGGCGGCAAGACCTTGCTGCTCGGCGCGCAAATGGCCTCGAGCGGCCGACTCTACGCCTTTGATATCTCGGAAAAACGACTCTCCAACCTGAAACCGCGTCTGGCGCGCTCGGGCTTGTCCAATGTCCATCCGCAACTGATCTCGCACGAGAACGACATCAAGATCAAACGTCTGGCTGGCAAAGCCGACCGCGTACTGGTCGATGCGCCCTGCTCGGGTCTGGGAACCTTGCGCCGCAACCCTGATCTAAAATTTAGACAGAACGCAAAAAGCATCGATGAACTGAACCAGAAACAAGCGTCGATTCTCGACGCGGCCAGCCGTCTGGTGAAAAAGGGCGGACGACTGGTCTATGCGACCTGCAGCATCCTGCCCCAGGAAAACCAGCATATCGTGGCCGCCTTCCTTGAAGCGCACCCGGAATTCAGCTTGATCCCGGTCGATACCCTGCTTGCAGAACAACGCATTGAACTGAGCGTGGGTGAGTATCTGGAAATGGCTCCGCATCGTCATGATACCGATGGATTCTTTGCAGCTGTCATGGTGCGTAATAACGGTTAAACTATCTGTTGTAACTTTGTGCGCTAACGATTAGCGCCCCCACTCTCCGGACAAGGTCGAGCACTGAACGATGCCTACCACTACACTCTGGCAAAACCCGCAGCATTGGTTGAAGCGACGCATGCGCTTCCTGCATCGCTCAAGCCTGCTATGGCGACGCCGGGCGCCGGTGTGGATGGGGGGCATCCTGATCGGTTTGATGGCGGTGATTCTGGCGCAAGGCAGTCATTTGTCGCATGAATTGTTTTACAAGGCCTACGACAACTCGCCGCTCTGGGCCCTGCTGATGACCCCGCTGGGACTGGGCTTGTCGGTATGGTTGATGAACCGTTTTTTCAGTGGTTCATCCGGGGGCGGCATCCCTCAGGCCATCGCCATGCTCGAGCCGGGCACCCTGACGCTGCGCGAGCGCATCCTGAGTCTGAGAGCCGCCATCGGCAAGATCATTCTCTGTACGCTGAGCATCGCGTCGGGCGCCAGCTTTGGCTATGAAGGACCGATCGTACAGGTCGGCGCCGCAATCAAATACAGTCTTGGCCGTGCGGCGGCGCGCCATCATGAAGGCGTGACGCGCAGCCTGATTCTCGCTGGCGGTGCAGCAGGGGTAGCCGCGGCCTTCAATGCCCCACTGGCCGGCATTGTGTTCGCTATCGAGGAAATGGGCCGGGCCTTTGACCAGCGCGCCAGCGGCACCATTCTGCTCTCGGTGATTCTGGCCGGCCTGACTGCCATGAGCATCAATGGCGACTACAACTACTTCGGGGTTGCCCTCGTCACGCTGGACCCGGGTCAAAGCTGGCTGGCCATTCCGGTTTGCGGTGTGATCGCGGGCCTGATCGGTGCCTTGTCGGCGCGACTCTTTATCCGTTTGACCCACCAGCTTCCCGGCCCGCTGCACCGCTGGCGCAGCCGTTTTCCGGTGGGCTTTGCGGTGGGTTGCGGGATCGTTCTCGCCCTGATCGGCATTGCGGCCGACGGCATGACCTTCGGTACCGGTTACTGGCGTGCCCGCGACATCATAGAAGGGGCCGGGGGACTGGAGAGCTACGGCATTCTCAAATTGCTGACCCTGTTCATCAGCTATATCAGTGGTGCGCCCGGCGGGATCTTTGCTCCGTCGCTGGCGGTGGGAGCCGGCATCGGCCTGAATGTCGCAACGCTATTCCCGGCCTACCCGCACACGGCGATGATCATGCTGGGCATGGTCGCCTTTTTCTCCGGGATGACCCGGGCGCCAATGACCGGTTTTGTCATCGTGATGGAGATGACCGACTCGTCGAGCATGATTTTTCCCTTGATGCTGACCGCCCTGATCGCAGCAGGCATTTCACGCGTCATCTGCCGGCACTCGCTGTATGAAACCCAGGCCCGGCTGTATCTCAACGTGCAAAGAGAGCGGGAAGCGCGCCGTGAAATTGACCACACCGCATCACGCACGTAGAATAACCGATAGAAACAGTCAGGTATTTTGCCCGCACCAGATTAAGGATTTGCAAGCAATGGATATTCAGGAAGTCATTCGCAAGACCGTCACCGAAAACCCGGTTGTCCTGTACATGAAGGGTTCGGCCCAATTCCCGCAGTGCGGCTTCTCCGGTCGTGCCGTGCAAATCATCAAAGCCTGTGGCGTGAACCGCTTCACGACCGTCGACGTGCTGGCTGATCCGGAAGTCCGTCAGGGCATCAAGGAATTCGCCAATTGGCCGACCATTCCGCAACTGTACATCGGCGGCGAGTTCATCGGCGGTTCGGACATCATGTACGAGATGTACCAGAACGGCGAACTGCAGGAGCTGCTGAAGCCTTACGCCAACGCGTAAGCCGCAGCACCCGCTTCACACGGGGCCCTCGTTCAGACGGGGGCCCCGTTGTTTTTTCAGGATGTCGTGTGAGAGGTAAAAGCACCAGAGCACACAGGATAAAGACGATATACAATTAAACTATATCCGTCTCCCGATCAGGACTCTTGCATGACTGCTCCGTCTGTCAGCGCCAGCAAGCCCGTAGCAACACAAAGCCCGACTGCCATTCTTGAGGCACTGGCCAATGACCAGTTATTACCCTACTTCCAGCCACTGATTGACCCCGCTGATCAACACGTTATCGGTTGCGAGGCACTGGCGCGCTGGAAACATCCCGAGCAGGGACTGCTCCCCCCGGCGGCATTTGTCCCGGTCATGGCCGACAAGGGCATGATGAAAGAGCTCACCGAGCTGATGCTGGAAAAATCCTTGTATGCCTGCAGTAACTGGCGTGATCTGGGATTCGATATCAAGGTCGGCGTCAACCTCTCCACCACGGCACTGGCGGTTCCCAACCTTGCGCAACGACTGGCCCAACGGGCACGTATCGCCGGCGTCCCGACCGCCAATCTGGTCATCGAATTGAACAGTGAAGGCCTGCTCGATACGCTGGAACAATCTCGTCCGGTGTTGCACGAACTACGCAGCAGCGGCTTCGGCATTGCCGTCGACGAATTCACGCCGGGGAGCCCGATGGAAGCGCAGCTCGACCCTGACCTGTTTTCCTCGGTCAAGTTGTCGCGCAAGGTGACCGCCAGCCTTGCCCGGCAGCCGGAAACCCATGCCGCGTTGCGTCATACCGCCGAGTTGGCGAAGCAGCGACAGCTGCGTCTGATTGCACTGGGTCTGGAGGACAAAAACGACCTGCCATTACTATGCTCTTTGGGTTGCAATGGGATACAGGGATACGCTATCAGTCGCCCATTACCGGAAAGTAGTTTTATCTCGTGGATTTCCGAGTGGGTTTCAGGTTAGAATACCGTCCCATACCTGCAGGCGGTCGTCTGGCGACCGTCTGTTGCACGCATTACAGGAAGCAGTTTTTCGCCCTTCGCGAAAAACTGCTTTTTCTCAAGGTAGGGGTCCGCAATGAATATCACCATCGTCAATCATCCTCTCGTACAGCATAAGCTGGGTTTGTTGCGTGAGGGTGACATCAGTACCATGAAGTTCCGTCAGTTGACTCAGGAACTGGCTCGCTTGCTGGCCTATGAAGCCACCCGGGACTTCGAACTGGAAACCGTTTCCATTCAAGGCTGGTGCGGCCCGATTGAAATCCAGCAAATCAAAGGCAAAAAAGTCACCGTCGTTCCCATCCTGCGCGCCGGCATCGGCATGCTGGACGGCGTACTCGATCTGGTGCCGTCAGCCAAGATCAGTGTCGTGGGACTGTCGCGCAACGAAGAAACCCTGGAACCGGAACCGTACTTCGACAAATTCGTCGACAGCCTGAACGAGCGTATCGCCATCATCATCGATCCGATGCTGGCCACCGGTGGTTCGATGATCGCAACCATCGACCTGCTGAAGCGCAAAGGCTGCCAAACCATCAAGGCCGTGGTCATGGTTGCGGCACCGGAAGGCGTGAAACTCGTCAATGAAGCCCATCCGGACGTGCAGATCTATACCGCATCGCTCGACAGCCATCTCAACGAGCAAGGCTACATCATCCCCGGACTCGGGGATGCCGGAGACAAGATCTTCGGCACCAAACACCTCTGATTTCCCGAACGCCGCTGATTCCAGCGGCGTTTTTACAACATAAAAAACCAATGAGGAATCTCGCACCATGCTGCATAAAATCAAGGTAGCCGTCTCCGGCGCCCAGATCCTGTTCGTCGCATTCGGCGCACTGGTCCTGGTCCCGCTGTTGACCGGCCTCAACCCGGCCATGGCCCTGCTCGGCGCCGGCCTCGGCACCCTGCTGTTCCAGCTCTGTACCCGTCGCCAGGTGCCGATTTTTCTGGGCTCGTCGTTCGCTTTCATCGGCCCGATCATTTACTCGGTGCAGACCTGGGGCATGCCGTCCACCCTGTTCGGCCTGTTTTGTGCCGGACTGATGTATTTCGTGGTGGCCGCCATCATTCGCCTGCGCGGCATGGGGCTGGTCAACCGCTTGCTGCCGCCGGTCGTTATCGGCCCGATCATCATGATCATCGGCTTGTCGGTTGCCACCGCGGCGTCCAATATGGCGATGGCCCGGGTCAATGGCCATCAGGTGATGGACTATCAGGTCGCCATGCTGCTGGCGAGCGCCTCGCTGGCCACCACCATCGTGGTCGCCGTGTTCGCCAAGGGGATTTTCAAATTGGTGCCGATTCTGGCCGGTGTCGTGGTCGGTTACGTCCTGGCCATCTTCCTGGGCCAGGTTGACCTCGGC
The DNA here is from genome assembly GCA_018260425.1 of Pseudogulbenkiania sp. GTDB lineage: Bacteria > Pseudomonadota > Gammaproteobacteria > Burkholderiales > Chromobacteriaceae > Paludibacterium. The sequence continues at coordinate 31,501 of JAGLBD010000041.1, forward strand.
AAGATTGCCGCTGCCCCGTGGTTTGCCGTTCCCCACTTCATCCAGCCCGAGATCAACTGGGCCGCCGCCCTGTTCATGCTGCCGGTGGCTATCGCACCGGCCATCGAACATATCGGTGGCGTCATGGCCATTGGCGGCGTCACCGGTCAGGACTACACCCGCAACCCGGGTCTGCACCGCACGCTCGCTGGCGACGGCCTCGGCGTGTGCCTGGCCGGTCTGATCGGCGGTCCGCCGGTGACCACCTATGCCGAAGTGACCGGCGCCGTGATGATTACCCGCAACTTCAACCCGGTCACCATGACCTGGGCCGCCGTGTTCGCCATCATTCTGGCCTTCTTCGGCAAGTTCAATGCGCTGCTGCAGTCCATCCCGATGCCGGTGATGGGTGGCATCATGGTGCTATTGTTCGGCACCATCGCCTCGATCGGCCTCAAGACCCTGATTGAAGACCGTACCGACCTGATGGAACCGCGTAATCTGGTGATCATTTCGGTGGTTCTGACAGCCGGCATTGGCGGTCTGGAACTGAAAATCGGTTCGCTGGGTCTGGCTGGCGTGGGGCTGTGCTCCATTCTGGCCATCGTGCTCAATCTGATTCTGCCCAAGTCGGCGGCCAGCCATGAAGGTATCCCCGAAGGACAGGATATCTGAGCCGCACGTCGCAAACACGGACAAGCGAGTCGGACAAATGAACGACAAGGGTTTGTTTTTCAATGGATAATGGCAATATTAAAATTCTCTTATCCTTGATATGCAAACCCTCATTCTGCTGGCGCTGACTTACTTTTTCCTGTTGCCGATCGTGACCGGAGCTTACTCCCTCGCAACAGGCAGTCTGGTCAGACTGGCTCACGGCAAATCGTGAAAAAAACAGCCGCTTCATTAAAGCGGCTGTTTTCAGGCTGTTGAACAAGCCCATGGGAAACCGTGGGCTTGATCGTTATTATTCT
>JAGLBD010000104.1 GCA_018260425.1 Pseudogulbenkiania sp.
TCACCACATGGGGCAGCGCATTGGCCTGATACGTCACGGTCATGGTCTGCCGCAGCGGATTGGTCGCCGTGGCCAGGCTATTGTCGGCGTTATAGGTGAAGTGCCAGGTGTTGCCCGCTCCTGCTGTCCAGGTGGCCTGTGCCCCCTCGTAGATCGATTGGCTCAACAGGTTGCCGGACGAATCATAGCTTCGCGAAGTCGCTCGGATGGTCGTTGCGGACAGAGCGATTACCTCGGTCAGGCAATTGCCGTTGCCGTCATAGGTATAGCTGGTTGTGTTGCCGCTGTTGGCGGTATGGCCGGAGGTCGGGCCGGAATAGACCGTCTGGCTGAGCAGGTTGTTGAAGGCATCGTAGCTGCGCTGTTCGGTATAGATCCGTCCGCTGCCGAGCGACAGGGAATAGGCCAGACACAAACCCGAGGTGGTTGTGGTGTAGGAAAAGGCATTCCCCCCGGCATCCTGGCCGGTGGTAACGATCACTGGCGGCGTGGCCCCGGTATTGGGCGTATAGGTGAAAGTTGTGCCATAGCTGGCCCCGGCCTTGATGGCGCGTGCATCCTGCTGCTTGCTGATCTGGCCGTTGCTGTAGGTATTGATGAAAATCGTGTTGCCGACTCCGTCTACCGCCGACGCCATTTGCGCAGCATCGGTGTAACGGTAGGTACGCGTATGGTTGCAGGCATCCACGACCGAGTACAGATTACCCGACCCGTCCTGAGTATAAGTTACCACCTGATTCATGGGGTCGGTAACGGTATGAAGCATCCCCTGAGCGTTATAGGTCAGCGTTAATGCATGCCCCGACGCCATATCTGTCACTGTGTGCAGCACGTTGTTGCTGTAAGTCAGTTGAACAATATTGCCGCAGCGATCGGTGATGGTGCCAAGTAGCCCGTTGGCGGCGAAGGTATAGGTGGTGTGGTCGGGGCGGCTGAAGGTGAAGGTATTTCCGGGGTTGAGAATCAGGGTCGAGCCGGCGGTGATGCTGACCGGGATCTGCATCCCGGAGATCGAGGCGGGAATCTGGAAGGTCTCGATCGTATGGTCGGGGAAGATGACGTAATTATAGCCGCCCGACTGAACCAGCTGGATCATGTAACTGTGGGTCCAGCGGTTGCCCAGCGGTGACGGCGGAATGATAGGGTTTTCCTGGTGGGTCTTCCAATTACCCCAATAGCGAATAGTGAAGATCAGTGGCACTGCGCCCTGAACCACCAGATCGCTATAGGTGTAGACAAGGGTTCCGGACGTCACGTCCACCGGATCCGATTCGGTGGTCGGTTGAGGTGCAGGTGCCGCCGCGACGGTGATTTTGCTGCTTTCCGGACCACTGAGTTTGCTCGGGCTGACCGCAGTAACAGTGACGAAATAGCTGCCTGACGAGCCGGCCCCGGTGCCGCTTTGCGGTAGGGTGGCGGTGCTGCCGGTCAGGCCGGTCACGGTATCGACCAGTTGGGTGCTGTCCTTGTAGACCTTGACGGTATAGGTCCCCGAGAACGGATTGAGCGCTATCCAGTTGACGGTGATGTTGTAATTGGCATCGAACTGCGCGCCTGACACGGTGACCGCGGCGGGAGCACCCACCACCACCGTCTGAGAGCCGGACCAGCGGCAGTAGGCATTGCCCGCCACGGCGCGTACGCGGGCCTGGACGGTAACGCCGTCGACGATGTTGGCGTTGGTGAGAACCTGTGGCGAGGTCACGTTATTCGTGGTGATCGCCGGGTTGGCACCGATGATGAATTCGGTGGTATAGCTTGTGCCATCAGGCATCCCCGCCATGGGAGTGAAACTCAAGGTAGCCGTGGTGCCGGTGGATGTTGCCACCAGCGAATTCACCACCGGCGGCGTGAGGTCGTAGAGCGTCACTGTCGCCGTGCTGCCGAGAGGCCCGATGGCACCGCTGGGGGTGGGCCGGGCACTGGCCGTGAAAGCGGTCGATGGATTGCTGGTCGGGGTGTAGCTGCCTACCGTGCAGGTCGTGGTGCCGGCAGGCAAAAGCGGCGTTGCCGCCGTTGTGCTGGCGCTGCCAACGCTTTGCGTGACGTTAAGCAGATAGGGGCTGTCGGCAGCGGTGTTGGTCAGCGATACGCTAAGTGTGCCGGGTGGCGCTGCCGGCTGGTCATAGCGCATGGATACGGCAGGTGCCGTCAGCGACGACATGGCGGGCGCAATGGACGCCGGGCCGGTGATGGTGCCGTTGGTGGCGGCAATCGTGTAGGTCCAGGTGTTGCTGCCGAAGGCCGCCGAGCTTAGGTCCAGGCTGGTGGCGGTGGTCGTTCCCGTCGCGGTGCTGCCCGATGTTGGAGTCAGGGTAGTGGTATAGCCGCCAGCCTGATCGATGGTGTGCCAGTTGGCGGAAAATACCCCGGGCGAAGCCGATGCCGGCACGGGGTTGGGGCCGTTGAGATCGATGGTGGTGACCGCGGCGGTGGAGGTTGTGCCGCTTTGCCCGCCCTGAACGGCGTAGACGCTGACGGTATAACGGGTGTTCAGCTGGAAAGCGGGGACCGCATAACCCGGCGAGGTAAGGCCTGAGACGGGGGCGATCCAGGTGTCGCCGCCCGTGATAGCCAGAGTGTAGGTGATGTCGGCACCCGCATTGTCCCAGGCGGCGGTCAGTGCGCGGTTGCTGCTGAATTGCAGCGATGGCACGCCGGTTTGGAAAGACACCGAGGTCAGCGTTGCTGCGGTGGGCGCGCTATCCAGCGGCCAGTCGACCGTCAGGCCGGCGGTAGTCGGCGGCAGCTGCAGTGCCATGTTGGTGGTAATTTGGCTACTGCTCAGTACGCTGTTCCACAGCCGGAACTGACTGAGCTGGCCGGCAAGTCCCGGTTCGCCGCTGATGCCTGCACCCAGTTGAAGGTCGGCCGAGGCGCTTGGCCATGCATTGGCGCTTCGGGAGATAGCGCCCTGTGCGCTCCAGGCCAGTGCCGAATCAACATAGATGGCGACGGCCAACGTGGTGGGTGTAGCCGGTTGTACGGTGACGGCTACATGGTGCCATTGTCCGTCGGCCACGGACAGGTTCGTGGCCGCGGTGGCGTTGGGGCCGAATCCCACCTGCAGGTTGGAAGGCGACTTGATCCACAGTCGGGTGGGTGTCCCCGTGGTCTGGTCGTCATAACTGAAGATCACTGCACCGGCGGTGGTCTGGGCGCTGTTGATCCAGAATTCGACGGTTGTGCCCTGACTTGGGTACGAGGGCAATGTCTGTCGGATCGACGAAGCGCCGTTGAACGACGCTACCGTTGCCGGTGCCGTGAGACTCGACCGATAAGAAAAGACAAGGTTCGTGATAGTTGGTATGGGCACGATTCACCTCGTCACGGAGTGGGGGTATAGGCGGCGGACAACAGATTGCCTGCGCTGTCGAACTGGTAGGATTCGGTAAAGCCGGCAGCCCACGCGACAGTCTGGATGTGGCCCAGCGAGTCGTAGGTATAGGTGATCTGTGCTTGGTAGGGACCGGTCACCACCGGCGACCATGGCCCCAGGGTGGCGGTGCCGCAGCACCGTGCCCGGGCCGTATAGACCACCCCCGAAGCGAAGGAGGTGACATAAGCTTGCGGCGATGCCGTGGCGGTGGTGGATTCCGGACTGCTGCCATTGGACAGCAGTTCGGTGACATAGCTGGACACCCCGCTTTCTCCCGACGATCCCCAGGCGAGTTGCAGCTTGGTGCCGGTGTAGCCCAAATTCTGCGGAACCGGAGGCGCTGTCAGCGGGAATAAGGTCGGGCTGGGTGGCCCTTGCACGATGCCGTTGGTGGCGGCCACGACGCTGGGGTAGGGGCTGTGAGGCGTCAAGGTGGCGGCGATGGTGGTCGTCGTGACATTGCCCACTGCATGGGAAGGCTGGGTAATCCCGCTCACGGTTACCAGATAGCCGGTGACCGTGCCGCCGGTGACCGCCGTCCAGGTCAGGTTCATCTGCCCCGAGTCGTAGGCAACCACCACCCAGGCCGGGCTGGCGGTCAGCGCTGTGTAGACGTTTGACGGCGGGCCGGTGACCACACCGCCGCCGCCCACGCAGCAGACCCAGCACGTGGTGGTGGCACTGGTACTGAGCGGGCCGTTGAAGCTGTAACTGTTGCCGGTCACCATCACCGTATTGATGGCCCCGCCTGTCACCTGTTTACAGGCCTTGTAGCCGGTATATCCGGCCGGCGCCTGCCAGCTCAGCGCCAGCGCTGCCCCGGTATTGACCACCGACGTCATGGTCGGTGCGACGGTGATGGCCTGGTAGCTGGTACTGGGCGGCCCCTGAGAGACGCCGTCTGCCGACGATGCCGCGACGCGGGCAGTATAGGTGACGGATGGCGTCAAGCCGGGAAAGGAGGTGCTGCCGCTGGTGGATGACGTGTTGATCGTTTGCCCCGACGAAGCCACCAGCGAGGCGATGCAGGTGGAGTAGCCCGCAGGCGGCGACCAGGTCAGAACCAGAGCGGTGCCGCTGGAATAGTCCACCGAGGTCAGCGTAGGTGCCACGGTGATGATGGTGTATTGCGACGCCGGTCCGGTTGAGGTGGCTCCTCCGACGGTGTTTTGCAGCTGGACGGAAATGGTGGTGCTTGTGCCGCTGAGTGGCGTTTGCTGTGCAAACGAAGTGGTGAGCGCTGAAGTGGTATTGGTGACCGAGCTTGATCCTTGCGTTTGCAGCGTCGCCGCGAATTCTCCGGTATAACCGCCCGGCGCGGTCCAGTTCACCCGAACTGAACTGACCTGGTTCTGCGCCAAGGTGATGGTGGGGCTGCCCGTGAGGATGGGAATGGCGGTGCTGTAAGGTCCTGTGCCGCTATCGGTGCAGGCGACGGCAATGGTATAGGCGTGGGAGGCGTTAAGCGTGGTGGAGATAGTGGCGAAGAACCCCGCCTCGCTGTAGAGAGTCGAGGTTCCCGCGGTCGTGTCGCTAACCTTGAGGCTGAACGCGTTACCGCCATCGGCATTCCAAAAAACCGAGATGAGTCCTGCCCCGTTCTTGATCGTGTACTGGACCGAAGAGATGGTGGGCGACGCTGTCATGGTTGAAGCCTCCTGGTAGCGTCACGTCAACCAAGGTCCGGGGGGCGGACCTCGTTTGCGCGGAACTAACACATGATCGAAGAGTTATGGCTATTACTTGCGTACGGCCATGTATTCCTGCGCGCTGATGAAGTCGCGGTGCCATTCCCGGGGAAGGGTGGACAGAACGTCTCCGGGGCTTTTTTTCACCGCGCGGGCGAGGTGGTTCTGAGCGCGGCCATCCCCCACCAGGATGCCGTTGGCAAAGAAGGAATGGGTCGCCATGTCGACGGGCGCGTGGATGGACTGGGGCGCACCGAGATCCAGATTCCACACCCTGCCGTCATAGGGCTGGAGGGTGATTTTAACGATCCTGGAGGGGCCCTTGTCGGTCGTGACGACGTCGCCAAGAGCCAGCTTGTGTGCCTGTTTGACCTGGCCGTCCACCAGTGGCACCGGATGGGTTTTGGTCATTTCGACCGTGCGTTTGTTGGCGGTGGTGATCTGATACATGCCACCCTGTTCCTTACCGCGCCAATAGGCTTGCACCTGAAGCCCCTTGCCGTTGGGACCGAGAACCTGCTGATGTGCCTGCACGGTCTCGATCTTCTGATGCTTGCCTTTGCCGGTCATGGTGATAAGTGTGCCCTCGCGCAGGCAGCCGTAGATGAACTCCATGGGGTTGAGAACCAGCGTGCCATTGCCGGGTGTTACCGCCTGATTCGTGGTGATCAAGGCATTCATGGTGGCACCAGAGGTGTCCTTGACTCCGATGGCGAACGTGTAGTTGGCGGTAACGGTGGTGCCGTAGTAGGGCTGGCTGCTCTGGTAGGCCGTACACAGCGCACCGAATTGCGCCGGATCGATGTTCCAGGTCAGTGTATTGCCGTTGGCATGTACCTGGCTGCCGATGGCGGAGTTGGGCATGGTGCAGCCGCCGCCGATATCGGGTAGCGAGATGGAGGCCGAGATCTGTGCGTTCAAGGGCACGCCGGTGGTCGGGTCGGCACTGATGATGTTGGGGAAGGTAACACTGCCGATTTGCGGCATCTGGATGACACCGGTCGGGTAATAATAATCGCAGTTCGTGTTGTTGCGGCCGAAGCACAGATAGATCTGCGGATTTCCTTTGACGGTGGTGGGAGCCACATTGTCGATGCTGGTGGATCCGTTGGTGGCCAAAACCGACCCGGCCAGCGGCATGGCCACTGCGAGGGAGGTCGTTCCCGAAACGTTCAGCTGCGCATCGATAGCGGCCCCCAGCACCGATGCCGGGTAGACATAGACGGCGATGCCGTTCGCTACATACTCCTTGACGCCGCTGACCACATTGACCGTGGCCGTGCTGCTCACCACGCCCGTGCCGCCGATGACGACACCGCCTTGCGGGTTCCCCAGTGCGGTCGATCCGTTGTAAAGCGCAATGGTATTGACTACGGCTGTCGGATTGTTGGGCACTGAAGTGGTGTTGGTGGCCTGGACCGTCGAACTCTGGCTGGAATAGCTGGGGGACAGCAGCATTACCGGCTGCAACGCCGAGCCCTCGATCGCGTTGAACAGGGCCGGGATTACCATGCCTTTCGCATCGGCGGTGCTGTAGATGGCCTGCGAGCCACTGATGGCACTGAAGAGTGAGGGAAAGCTGCCAGCGGTTATGCCCGCTGCATTCAGCTGTTGGGTGATATAGCTTTGGGTGGCCGGGTCGCTGAGGTCATAGAAACCGTCGTAGTTGGTCGGCGGTGTCGGCGTCGCGCCGAAAGCGGTCAGCGACATCAAGCAAAGTGCTGCCGAGGCGGCCAACGACGCCAGATATGCACGGATATGCTGTTTCATATGCTCCCAACCTATTGATTAAGTGCTTGCAGTAGCCGGAAGCACGTCTTAATCGGACTGTACGGCTTGTTATCCGAATGACATGACGCCGAGGGGTTTGTAAACCATTTTGTTATGCTTTCGTGATATGCGCAGTGAGTATAGGAAGGGAAGTGGGTGGCCGCAAGAATTCGTGCAAAAATGCTAAATAAATTTATTTGTTATAAATATTACAATTTTTATGCTTTAAATCTAAAACAAGTTATGTACGCTTTCATTTGCGTCCGCGCGTCCTGATACAGTAAGGGATTGTTGAACGCGAGACGGTTCACCCATCTCGCGTTCGCTCCGAAATTTGATCCCGCTCGATCCCCGCGAACAAACCGAACAGCGTCACCGTCGCGGTTCTCTTGCGGCTTATTCCACCGTGACCGACTTGGCGAGGTTGCGCGGCTTGTCGATGTCGGTGCCGCGTG
>JAGLBD010000105.1 GCA_018260425.1 Pseudogulbenkiania sp.
GATGGGGCACGCTTTTGCCTTGGCTTATCAACGCCAGAATCTCGTGTTCTTCCTGTTCCAAGTCAGGAGGAATAATTAATTCACTTAGCTTTCGTCCAATTGTTTCGTTAGCGGGATAGCCGAAGATCGTTTCTGCCGCCTGATTCCAACTGGTCACAACACCATTCAGATCCTTGCCGATGATGCCATCCGTCGAGCTTTCGACAATCGCCGCCAGTTTGGCGTGATCGAGGGCCGATTGCCGGCTGCGCTGTATATTGCGTAGACCAAGATAGAACATCATGGCGAGCAGGGCGGATGCCGCCGTGATTTCTGCTGCGATCTTGTTCGGGTCTGTGTGGTTCAGGCTGCTGATAAACTCGGGCCGGGCCTTGACCTCGATGATCCAGTCTCTGCCGTACACCGGCAGCCGGATGCTGCGGATCAACCCGTCCAGCACGGCTTGATCCGCGCCGGTCGACGCATAAAATCGCGTTGGCTCAGTCGTTTTCTCAACGGCGTAGAGGCTCAGCGAGTAGTCGCTCCTGGCCAAATTGAAGTCGGCGAGCACTTCTTCGATCAGCAGGGGGGTGTAGACCAGTCCATAGCTCGCTTGCCGGCGTTGTTCAGGCGTATGGAGCGGTTTGTCCGGGTCGTAAACCGGCAGCAGGAACAGAAAACCCTGCCGCGGTTTGCCGCTTGCCTGCACGAGTGTAACGGGCTGAGTCAGGGTCGGTTTGCCGCTGAGCAGGGCCTCCATGGCCGCCTGACGGCGATTGGTTTCGGAGGCGATATCCAGACCGATAGCCTCGCGGTTGTTGGCTTCGGGTTCGATGTAGTGAATAACCAGCCGTTCTTCGTGATTGGACAATAACTGTTTGATCCGAAGGGCTGGTTTTCCCTCGGAGTGAGCTTTGTCGAGGAATGGCGCCTCCATGCCAACGGGAACGCGACGAATGAAGCCAAAGCCGCGCGCCCCCGGAAATTCTCGATCCAGTTCACGTGACTCACTGTAATCGCGAAACTTTTTTCGTGTGATGTTTTCGCTGCCGGCGGTCATGACTGCGCCACGCGTACCGCGCAGACCATACTCGTAGATTTGCATCCGTTGGGTCAGTTGTTTGATCACCCGTTGGGCAAGGCGCTCGAAACGCTCGGTTTTCTCAGCGTGTTGGACAGCAGAAAGATGAGCCCTTTCGTATAAGGCAATTCCACAACCCACCACGAAAACAAGCAAGGCAACGATGACGGGCGTTGTTTGCGTTTTCATGGAGAGGCTCCTTTGCCATCGGCAGCGGTGGCGAGTCGCCGGTCCGGGTGCCAATCCCCGCGGGTGTAGTATGCGTAGTCGCAACGAAATGAGTGTGTTGGTAATGCCGGGCACATAACACTCTATAGTACGATTACATCGTGTTGGCTAAGAGTTCCTGTCCGGATTGCCTGCTGGAAGAAAGGTCTGGAAAATCAATGGCCTCATAAAGAGTGGCTTGAATCGGGTGTCGACGGTCAGGGAAGTGCTCGGGCTATTAATCCCTTATTTCATTGGTTGCCTGATGATGGTTTTCCATTTGGCAGGGGCGGCCTTGCGAATGTCGCTCAAATAAATTTCATGATGTTTGCCCACGCGTTGTCCCAGTGCATCAATAAACTGATGAACCTTCTCGATCGTGGGTCCTTCTTCACTGAATGGACCAATGTGCATGATTTGCGCGCACTCTCCCTCTGCATAGCATTCGAAACGCAGCCGGGAAATTGCCGCAGGATTCTTCTTCTTTTTAACCTCGGCAAGGGCCTGTTCGATAAGCTGAGGCGTGACGAATGGGGGTTGCGCGATCATCATGGTCCATTGCCACTTTGATTTGTCCCCGCTGGTGAAGCTGGCCGGATCATCCGCCCACCACAGTCCTTCAAGCGGCATCACGCCGTAGTCAATGGCCAGCGCTCCTTTCTTGACCATGAATTTGATCGCATAAGACACGGCATATAACGCTTCCACGGCCTCAACATACTGCGGCGAGGTGTTGGGGTCGCCGTGGCCATCTACCATCAAATACTGCGTCGGCGGAACATTAATCTTTGTCACCTCTTTGCTGGAGGGCTGATAAAGGTGTTTCAGTTCCTTCTTGAAATCAATTTTGCTCATGAAAACTCCGAAGGGCGGTTGGCTCCTGCCAGGGGCTGTTTTACCGCAAGGTATCGTCTTGGCAACTGTGGTCCTGCTCAAGTAATCGAAAAGCATCAGATTGCGATAATGACATTATGGTCGCATGAATTAAGGAAACGGTATTCGATAGTTAGCGAGCGGGGCCATCAGGCTGCATCATCCAGCCACTTTCGGCCATGCTATAGTGCGCTTCATGGAGACGCCGCTTCTTGATCTGACTGTCCGCTCATACAGCACCCACCATGCCACTCATCAACACCGGTTCAATCAATTAGTCATCCCGATCAGGGGGACATTGCTGATTGAAGTCGATGGTCATGAGGGGCGCTTGGCGGTGGGGCAAACTGCGCTTGTCGCTCAAGGGGCTCCGCATACCCAGGCAGCCAGTATTGCCAACAGTTCTCTGATTCTCGATATCTCACCGGAGAGTCTGAACCATTGCGGTGCCGAAAGACTACTCGACAAACCGTTTCATGCCCTTCCTGTGGCGGCAGGCAAGCTGGTGGATTTCATGGTGCTCTCCTTGAATCAGGGGGGACTGTCGGCGGGCAACCGGCAGCTGTGGGCCCGACTGTTGCTTGATGCCATGGGGCCGAGCCCGCATGAGCCTGCGACGCGGCTGGTTTCGGTGCTTCATGCGATAGAACACAACCCCGGGTATCCATGGTCAACGGCAAAAATGGCCGAGCAGGCCTCCGTCAGTATCAGCCACCTGCATGCGCTTTTCCGGCGCGAAATGAACTGCACCCCGCAGCAATGGTTGTCCGGATTAAGGCTAAAGCAGGCTTGCAATCTCCTTCAACAGACGGCGCTTCCTGTCAATGAAATCGCCTTCCGGTGCGGCTATGCCGACCAGAGTGCCTTCTCGCGTGCGTTCACCCGCCTTTACCATCAGACACCCTCTGCCTACCGCAAGCTGACACAATAGTCTGTGCACAAAAGGCCGTAGCTTCGGCAAAGACGGCCAACTCCCCGGAATGGATACTTCTTCGTCACGCATTGAAGAGGTTTTGTATCATGAATCAAACTCGCTATGGAGTGGCTTGCGGTATGGCTGCCGGGGCTTTGTGGGGCTCTGTTTTCATGGCTCCGGTGTGGGTGCCTGACTTTTCGCCACTGCAACTTTCCGCCGGGCGCTATCTGGCGTATGGCGTGTGTGCTGTTCTGTTTCTCTTGCCGCGCTGGAAGGACGTCATCCCGCACGTCAGCAGGAAAGAATGGAGTGTTCTGGCGTGGCTGAGTCTGCTGGGTAACCTTTTTTACTATGTGCTGCTTGCTTCAGCCGTGCAGATGGGAGGGGTCGCCATGACCTCGTTAGTGATCGGCTTTATGCCGGTCATGGTGACTCTCGTCGGCTGTTTCCGACAAAAAAACATATCCGTTTTACGATTGACCCCCTCCCTGATCCTGGGACTGGCCGGCGTGATGTGCATCGCCTGGCCGGCCTTGTCGTCCGAAACGACCGCCAGTGGGGCCACGAAACTTATCGGTTTGCTGTGCGCTTTCGGGGCTTTAGCCTCCTGGACGGTTTTTGCGGTGCTCAATAGCATCTGGCTGTCGCGCCTGCAGCGCTATAGTTCCAGCGACTGGAGCCTGTTGTTGGGGCTGGTCACGGGAGTTGAATCGCTGTTGCTGGTTTTTCCTGCGATGAGTGGTGCTGGCGCGCATACCCCTGAGGCATGGGTGCGCTTTTCCGGTGTGTCCGTGGGCATCGCCATCTTTGCCTCGGTCATCGGGAATGCTTTCTGGAACCGGATGAGTCGTCTGTTGCCCCTGAGTATGACCGGGCAGATGATCCTGTTTGAAACACTGTTCGCGTTGTTCTATTCCTTCCTCCACGAATGGCGCCTGCCTACGGCGATGGAAATGACGGCGAGCGTATTACTCATGGCGAGTGTTGTTTGGTGTTTTTCGCTACATGGCGCGCGGCATGAACAGGGTGTGCTGTCGAGTGATGGCTGAAAGAGAGTGTGCAGGGCCTGTGAAACGGTTAGTCCATTAGCCGCCTGCCTGTCGTAGTGTGAGTTGTTCGGCCGGATCGGACCGTCACGATCGGTTTAACTGGCGGCTGTCCATTGGTTAAAGCCAGACACCTGCCAAGTGTCTTGGCGAAGGATAAGCCCAAGGTAGCAAGCCTGAGCGCGAAGAACGCTTGGGAATTTTTGAGCGCTAGCCCGGCGCGGTCTCACCCAAAGGGGATAATGCATGCCTGCTCAAAAACACGTTGCAACCCTGCTCGATGAGGTGAAAAGCTGTACCTTGTGTGCAGCCCACCTGGTGGATGGTGTCAGGCCGGTGCTACAGCTGAACCCCCGCGCCCGGATACGGATTGCCGGGCAAGCGCCCGGGCGCAAGGTGCATGTGTGGCGGTTGTGTGGCTTGTGAAGAGAAGTGTCCTCGCAAGCCACACGTCATCGCAAAAGAATCATGAACGGGTTCCTTGGTCTAGGGGGACATACGCCTGTTCATCCCCGGTGAAGTGAGGCAGTGACTGGTTGTGCTCCCCCAGGAAGGCAATGGATCGCCTGAAGCTGTCAAGCGTGATATTGAGTTGAACCGGGTCATCCCAATTCCGGTCCTCGCTGTTGAGTGAGAAAATCCCTGGCCCACTGCCCCATTCGTTTTTGAATAGCTCGACACAGCTCTTGTCCGGGTATGTCTTCACCAGATAAACGGTGATGGCGTTGTTCAATTTGTCGCTGACGGCATCCAGCAAGGCCTTGCTATCCCCCTTGGCCGGCGGTCCTTCGTGGGCATAACCGATGGCCAGAGCATAGCTGGCACTGCCGAATAGGGGCAGCCGCATGTTGCGGCAGACGAAGCTCACATGACGGGCGGCATTGGCCATTTCCAACTGGGTATAAACGCTTCCTTCCGGCACCTGCTCCCAGGATCCCGTTGCGTTGACGTCGCGCGGGATGTTGCGATAGCCGAACCATATGGTCACGAGCAGCCGGGGAGGGCAAATGATACGCCCGGTGTACTTCGCATTATGGAAGCAGATGACATCCACTTCCTCGGGCGAAACGTTCTTCACCATCTGGGCAATGGCTTTCCGTGTTTTTGGATAATAGTTGGCTGGCCAACTGCCTTCCGTGTCCTTTTCTGCCCACTGTGCGGCCCATTCCCTGGCCCCCTCGGTCCGTAGTCCCCGATACATCTCTGGAAGCCCCAGCCATAGGTAAGACACGATAGGCACCAAACCCCATGTGATCCAGGAGTTCACTCTGATCGCTCCGCTGGGGTCGATGAAATTCACCGGATCATTGCCGCAATAGGCGTAAGGGCTGGGATAGTGCCGCGCCGGATCGGTGGCGTAGAAACGACCGAGCAGGGTGTCGTAGAGTCGGGCATTGTAATTGTAAAGGCCGCCAAGGGTATCGAGGCGCTGGCCGGTGAAATTGAGGTCGGTGGGTGTCGAGCCCGCACTTTCCACGGTGGTGCCGAAGCTGCTGTCGCCCAGTGCCGACAGCAGGTTTCCGCTGGGACCATCGACGGTGGCTCGCAGACTGCCCTGCCGGTCGCGCAGCAGATAGGCGACATTGCCCGAACCGGGCAGGATGGCCAGCGCTCCATCGGCACCATTGATGTAATAGGCGGCGCTGACCGCCGAGCCGTTGATGGTCTGGGTGGCCAGCCGTTGGCCCGACGGGCCATAAATGGTGATAGTCTTGACGGTGATGCCGCTGCCGGGTGGCGTCACCGTCGAACGGCTGCGAAGGTTTGCTGCGTCGTAGGCTAAGGTCTGCAGGGTGGTGCCAGAGGTGCCGGCCCCCATGGACAGGCGGGTGGTCAGCCCGGTGCTGATGTCATAACCGATGGTTTGCAGCATGCGTCCGGTCGCCTGGCTCACATTGCCGTCGGCATCGTAGCTATAGGTCGAGGCTACCGCGTTGGTTTGTGTGGTGGCGACGCCTGCGGTCTTGATATAGACCGCTGCGCCGGCCGAACCGCCGCTGCCGCTGCATAAATTGCGCAATTGCAGGTCGACCCAGACGATCTCCGTGAAATAGCCCACCATGGCCGTGACCCCGGCGGGCGTCAAGTCCAAGGAGGCGGTGCCGCTGGTCCAACTGGTAGGGGACGCAGCGATGGTGGCCAGCGGGGTCGTCGCCACCGGGCCAGCAGCATTGTGCAGCACGGCATACCAGCAAGCGCCGTTGGCATCCCGGCCCGGCGAGGTGGGGTAGGCCGCATCGGTGGCGGCCGACCAACTGATGGTGTAGCTCACCCCCGGGGTGAGAAAAGTCGACAGGCTCAGCATCTCGTAATGGCCGGATGAACCGCCCGCCAGTTTAAGCACCTGGGTTTTGCCATCCACCGGATTGGCGGTGGTGATCGTGCTGGTGGTCAGGCCGTTATTGGCCTGGTAAATCCAGCCTTGGGCGACCGGCGGCACCAGCGTGTAGTTGGCCGTGGCCGCGGTAGCTGTCGAGACGCTGGTGACCCGGTTGCAGGTGTTTTGCGATGACGGTGGTGTATAGCCGTAAGTCAGCGTGCTGGCTCCCACGGTTTTGGCGATGATGTTGCCGTTGGCATCGTAACCGTCGGGGTTGGCAGGGCTGCCCGACCCCATCGTGATGTCGAGATTTGCCGCGAGGCCGTCGGAGGCGGTGAGCAGGCGGCCATAGCTGTCATAGGTCCAGCGCTGGGTATAGCTGGTAAGCGGCTGCGGCGCCTTGGCGCTGCCCGGGTAGTTGTTCTGGGCACTGACAACAGCCGGTTTGAAATAGTCGTAGCCGCTGACGGTGTTGGTACTGTTGTAAGCCAGAACCTGCTGGAAATAAGGTGAGACGATCTGCTGCAGCCGCTGGTTGTCATCATAAACAAAACTGGTGTTCAGCGCCGAGCCGGGACCGACTGTGTTGTAGATGGCGGCGCTGAGCTGACCCAGGCTGTTATAGGCGTATCCGGCATAGGACATGTCCTGCGCCGAGGGTGGGTTCAGCGGGTCGACTACCGCACTGGTTGGCAGGCCGCCGACGGCCGATAGCCGCCCCAGCCGGTCATAGCCGTAGCCGACCTGAGTGGGGTTGCCGCCCGGGGCCGGATTGGCTGCCGTCGCCAGCATGTTGGGATACGTGATGGCAAGCGGCTGGCTGGCGGCGTTGTAGCTGGTGGTGGTAGTCCAGCCCCC
>JAGLBD010000106.1 GCA_018260425.1 Pseudogulbenkiania sp.
CAGCGGCCCCGGGTTGGCATAACGTTGGGCATTGTCCAGCAAGGCGAGCAGCGCTTGCCGGATGCGTGCGGTATCGCAAAACACCGTTTCAGCGGTCAACTGCAGCGTTACCTCGAAGCCGGCGTCCGTCAGCCCGGGAGAGAGTAGCTGCGCCAATTCCTGTATTTCTGCCGCCAGACTGGTTTCGGTCAGTTGGAGCGGCAGATGACCACTGTCGAGCATGCTCAGGGTACGCAAGTCATCGATGATCCGCGAGAGTCCCTCCACCTGTTGCAACAGGCTGCGAAACAGGCGTTCATCGGGTTCGAACACGCCTTCTGCCAGCCCCTGCAGGCTGCCGCGCAGCACCGTGACCGGGGTACGCAATTCATGGGCGATGGCGGCACTGCTGGCGGAGAACTCGTGCTCCATGCGCTGCAGGCGTTCGGCCAGTGCGTTGAAGTCATCCACCAGCAAGGTGGTTTCCCCCAGCGAGCGGTCACCGGCCACCGCACGTGCCGACAGATCGCCTTCTGCAACACGCCGTACCCCTTCCACCACCGAGTTCAATGGCGCGAGGATGCGTTCGGCCAGTCGTGCCGCGGCGATGACGGCGATCGCCAAACCGGCCAGGGTGATGAAGGCCATCCAGAGCCACTCCAGACCGGACGGTTGCCACATGTCGGTGACACTGCTGATCAAGTCCGGATTCAACTCCAGCATGATGCCGTAGAAGATGGTCGACCCCACCAGCACCATCAGGATAATGCCAAGGGTAACGGCGCTCATGGTCAGGACAATCTGGCGACTCACTCCTGTCGTGCGCATCAGTCGTGTCCTTCCAGTCGGTAACCCACGCCGCGCAGGCTGACCGGCATGTCCGACACGCCCGCCGATTCAAGTTTTTTACGTAACTTGCTGATATGGCTGTCGACGGTGCGCTCCAGCGCATTGCTTTCCGCCAGGCAAGCCGCCAGCAGTTCTTCCCGGCTAAACACCCGCTTGGGCGCTCGGGCCAGATGGGTGAGCAGCCGGAACTCGGTCAGCGTCAAGGGAACCGCACTTCGTTGCCCACTCTGATCGACCGTGACCTGATAGCTGTCCAGATCGATTTCCAGCGGACCACGTCGCAGCAGGCGGGTGCTTGCCGACTCGGGACGGGATTGGCAACGGCGCAGTACCGCCGTGACCCGGGCCACCACTTCGGCGGGATTGAACGGCTTGACCACATAGTCATCCGCACCGATACGCAGCGCCATGAGTTTGTCGATGTCCTGATCGTGAGCCGTCAGCATGATGACCGGGGTGTCACCGCGACGGCGCAGCTCGGCAAGGACTTGCCAGCCATCCAGTTTGGGCATCTTTACGTCAAGCAGCACCAGGTCCGGTTTGAGTGTCTCATGCATGTCAAGGGCGGCACGGCCATCCGGGGCGTGGGCGCTGCGCAAGCCATGGCGGGCCAGATAGGCTTTCAGTATGGCCATGATCTCGGGCTCGTCCTCGGCAATGAGTACGAGCGTGTTGCTTTCCGGAGCGGGTGACCCGGTGCTGTCTGTCTTGATGGAATAGGGCATGGCCAGAGTGCGGATACGGTGGCAGGTATCTCCATCATATCTCCATAGTTCCCCCACGGAAAGCCAATCCGGGGTCGCTAGACTGACGCTTTGACAAGTTGTCGGGATAGCAGGGACGTGTTATGGCGTTAATTCAAAGGGTGTTGCGACCTATCGTGTCGGGGGTGCTGGCCGCCAGCGTACTCGGCGGACTGGCCGGCTGCGACTCCGCGGCTCCAGAGACCAGGGCGGCTCCGGTCACGGTGTCCGTTCTTGCAGTGCAAGCCGCGCGGCTGACCTTGACCGATGAGCTGCCCGGTCGGGTTGCTGCGGTCAGGAATGCCGAGATCCGTCCGCAAGTGGGTGGCATCGTGCGCAAACGGTTTTTTTCTCAGGGTGCGGAGGTCAAAGCCGGCCAGCTGTTGTTTCAACTGGATCCGGCTCCCTTCAAGGCGGATGCCGATTCGGCTGCTGCGGCGCTGTTGCGCGCGCAAGCGGTAGCGGCTCGGGCAGAGCTGCAGGTCAAGCGTTTGCAACCGTTGATGCAGGCCGATGCGGTGAGCCGTCAGGTGTTCGACGATGCGGTTTCGGCGTATGACCAGGCCGCCGCCGATGTTGCACAAGCCCGTGCCAGTCTGGCGCGTCGCAAGCTGGATCTGGGCTTTGCCGCGGTGCGGGCACCGATTTCCGGCCGCATCGGCGAGGAGCTGGTGACCGAAGGAGCACTGGTCGGCCTGAGCGATGCCAGTCCCCTGGCACGCATTCAACAGATCGATCAGGTCTATGTCGATGTTCGGCAACCGGCCGCCATGCTGGAAGAGATCCGGCGTGCGGCGTCCGCCTCGACGGCGGGGAGTGCGGCGGCGGTCATTCTGCGTGCCGACGGGACGCCGTATTCCCTGACGGGCAAGCAAATGTTTTCCGGGATCAATGTCGACCCGGGCACCGGCGATGTGCTGTTGCGCATTCTGGTCGACAACCCGCGGCGCGAATTGTTGCCCGGCATGTTTGTGCGGGCCCGCTTGTCACGCCCGGCGGTGGACAAGGCACTGCGGGTGCCCCAGCAAGCCGTATTGCGTAGCGGCGAGCAAGCCCGGGTCTGGGTGCTGGGCACCGGCAATGCCGTCAGTCTGCGTCCGGTCAAGGTCGGCAGTGTGGTCAATCAGGACTACGTGCTGAATTCGGGGCTGCAGGCCGGCGAGTCGGTCGTCGTGGAGGGGCAGGAGGCCTTGCAGGAAGGGATGAAGGTTGTTCCGCGCCGTTGGCAGCCCGCCATTGCCTCACTCTCACAGCGTTAAGGCGGAGAGAACGTCCATGCCGCAGTTTTTTATAGATCGCCCGGTATTTGCCTGGGTGTTGGCGATTTTTATCGTGTTGTTCGGGATGATTGCGATTCCCCAATTGCCGGTTGCCCGCTATCCACCGGTGGCGCCGCCCAGTGTCACCCTTTACGCCTCCTATCCGGGGGCGAGTCCCCAGACCATGAACGACGCGGTGGTCAGCGTGATCGAACGCGAGTTGTCCGGGGTGAAAAACCTGTTGTACGTCGAGTCGGTGAGCGATACCGGCGGGTCGGCGCAAATCAAGGCGACGTTTATGCCGGGCACCGATCCGGAGTTGGCGCAGGTCGACGTGCAAAACCGCTTGAAGTCCGTCGAACCGCGTTTGCCGCAGGTGGTGCGGCAGAATGGCCTGACGGTCGAGTCGGCGTCATCGGGCTTTTTGATGATGGTGAGTCTGGAAAGTACTCAGGGTCAATTCGACGAGTTGGCGCTCAGTGATTACATGGCGCGCAATATGGTGGATGAATTGCGGCGGATTCCGGGTGTGGGCCGGGTGCAGTTGTTTGGTGCCGAGCGTGCGATGCGGATCTGGGTTGACCCGGCAAAACTGACCTCGTACCGCATGACCCTCGGGGACTTGAGCAGCGCCATTGCCCAGCAAAACGTACAGATTGCCCCCGGGCGGCTGGGGGATTCGCCTGCCGTGCCGGGGCAGCGTGTCACGGTGCCATTGACCGTGCAAGGCCAGCTGCAGTCGCCGGAGCAGTTTGCCGCCATCGTGCTGCGCGCCAATCCGGACGGTTCGCGGGTACTGTTGAAAGATGTTGCCCGGGTCGAGTTGGGGGCACAGAGTTCGGCCTTTTCCATTCGTGCCAATGGTCGGGCCGCCACAGCGCTGGCCATCCAGCTGGCACCGGGTGCCAATGCCGTGTCGACCGCCAGCGCGGTCAAGGACCGGTTGGCCGAGTTGTCACGTGCCATGCCGGCAGGGATGCGCTATTCGACGCCCTTTGATACCGCGCCCTTCGTCAAGATTTCCATTGAAAAAGTGGCGACGACGTTGCTTGAGGCCATGGTGCTGGTGTTTTTGGTGATGTACCTGTTCTTGCAGAAGATCCGCTACACCTTGATTCCGGCGATTGTCGCGCCCATTGCCTTGTGTGGCACCTTCGCGGTGATGTTGCTTGCCGGCTATTCCATCAACGTTCTGACCATGTTCGGGATGGTGCTGGCGATCGGGATTATTGTCGATGATGCAATTGTCGTGGTGGAGAACGTGGAACGACTGATGGTCACCGAAGGCTTGTCGCCACGGGACGCGAGCTCGAAAGCCATGCGGGAAATTACCGGTGCCGTCATCGGGATCACGCTGGTGTTGACGGCGGTGTTTATTCCGATGGCGCTGGCCAGCGGTTCGGTCGGGGTGATTTACCGGCAGTTCTCCCTCTCGATGGCGGTGTCCATTCTCTTCTCCGCCTTGCTGGCACTGACCTTGACGCCCGCACTGTGCGCCACCTTGCTGCGCCCGGTTGGACCGGACGATCATGAAAAAACCGGCTTCTTTGGTGGCTTCAACCGGCTGTTCGAGCGGCTTACCCGGCGCTATGAAGCTGGTGTGGTCAAGCTGTTGAAGCGTAGCGGACGCATGATGGCGCTGTTTGGCGCGATTCTGGTGGTGCTGGTGGTGGTGTTTCGGGAGCTGCCGGGCGATTTCCTGCCCGTTGAGGATCAGGGCTATTTCCTGACGTCGATCCAATTGCCGGCCGATGCCACCACCGAGCGAACCCTGGCGGTGGTCAATACCCTGGAAAACCATCTCGCCAAACGTCCCGGCATCGCCGATAACCTGTCGATTCTCGGTTTCAGCTTTTCCGGGAGCGGGGCGAATGCCGCCATGGCGTTTACCATGCTCAAGGATTGGAAAAACCGGCATGGCGTGACAACGCTGGAAGAGGTCAACAAGGCTCAGGCCGCCATGTCCAGCGCGCACGAAGGACGGGTCATGGTCCTGCAACCCCCGGCGATTGACGAGCTGGGCAATTCCACCGGGTTCACGATGCGCCTGCAGGACCGGGCCAATCAGGGCGATGCCGCCTTGCAGGCCGCGCAGAACCGGCTGTTGGCGCTCGCGGCGCACAGCAAGGTGGTGGCTGGCGTGTTCCCGGATGGCCTTCCTCCCGGCAGTAGCATTCGTCTGGACATCGACCGGCAGAAAGCCGAGGCGATGGGGGTGGCGTTTGCCACCATCAGCGACACCTTGTCGGCCGCCATGGGCTCGCTGTACGTGAATGACTTCCCCAATGGCGGTCGTATGCAACAAGTGATCGTGCAGGCGGACGCTCCGGCCCGCATGCAGATAGAACAATTGCTGGCGCTGCGGGTCAGGAATGCGGCGGGAGGCATGGTGGCGCTCGGCGAGGTAGTCCGGCCGGTATGGGCCGACATGCCACTGCAGATGGTGCGTTACCAGGGCTACCCGGCGGTACGGATCAGCGGCAGTGCAGCACCCGGGGTGTCCAGTGGTGATGCCATGGCAGAAATGGAACGGCTGGCGGCGCAACTGCCGAAGGGCTTTGCGGTCGAGTGGGCCGAGCAGTCTCTGCAGGAGAAGCAATCAGCCGCACAGGCACCGATGCTGATGGCGTTATCGATTCTGGTGGTGTTTCTGGTGCTGGCCGCGCTCTACGAGAGCTGGAGTATTCCGCTGTCGGTCATTCTGGTGGTGCCGCTGGGTTTGGTCGGTGCATTGCTGGCCGTGGTGATTCGCGAGATGCCGAATGATGTGTTTTTCAAGGTCGGCATGATTACGGTGATCGGTCTGTCCGCCAAGAACGCCATCCTGATCGTGGAGTTTGCCCGACAATTGCGCGCCGAAGGCAAGGGGCTGGTCGATGCGGCGGTTACCGCTTCCCGGCTGCGACTGCGGCCGATTTTGATGACCTCGCTGGCGTTTGGCCTTGGTGTCGTGCCGTTGATGCTGGCCAGTGGCGCCAGTGCTGAAACCCAGCATGCCATCGGTACCGGCGTGTTTGGCGGGATGGTCAGCGCGACGGTGCTGGCCCTGGGCTTCGTGCCGGTCTTTTTTGTGGTGGTTCTCGGTGCGTCCGAGCGTCTGGCGGCCTGGCGACGGAACCGTGCCCCGGCAGCGGAGCGTTGACAATGACAGTCTTTCACATGATGAAACGAATCAAATACCCGGCCGTGGCGGCCCTGTTGGTGATGTTGACCGGTTGCTCGCTGACGCCGGCACTGGTGATGCCCAAGCCGTCCTTGCCCGAGCGCTATCCTTCCTGGGCGGTTGAGGCCGGACGGCAGGAGAATGGGCCGGGGTGGCGGCAAATGTTCGGTGACCCGCGCCTGCAGGCCCTGATCGAGCTGGCCTTGGCCAATAACCACGATTTACGCCTGGCGATGCTGAATGTCGATGCGGTACGGGCGCAGTACCAGATACAACGCAGCGACCGCTTGCCTGCGCTTGAGGCTTCGGTCGGCCGTGTCCGTCAGCGCACGGCCGGCGAGGCGGGACTCCCGGGCACGGTGCAAACCCAGTCGACGGTCAATCTCGGGATGACCGCCTTTGAGGTCGATTTGTTCGGTCGGGTCAGGGCCTTGTCCGAGGCGGCCTTTGCCCGGTATATGGCCAGTGAATACGGGCAACGTGCTGCCCATATCACCTTGGTCGCTGCCGTCGCCGAAGCCTATTTCGCCGAGCGTCTGGCGGAAGAACAGCAGCGCCTGACCGTGCAAACGCTTGAGGGGTGGCAGCAGTCGCTGGACTTGACCCGCAAGCTCAAGGAAGGCCTGCAAGGCAATGCGCTGGATCTTGCCCAGGCGGAAGGTCAGGTGGCGGTCGCCGAGGCGGATCTGGCACTGCGTACCCGGACCTTGCTGCAGGCGCGCAACCGCCTGGTGCAGCTGGTCGGGAGTCCGTTGCCAGACACTTTGCCGCACGGCTTGCCTCTGGAGCAGCAGGCCGTGCAACTACGCTTGCCTGCCGGCTTGCCATCCGAGCTGCTGGTGCGCCGGCCGGATATCCGCCAGGCGGAACAGGTTTTGATTGCGGCCAATGCCGATATCGGCGCTGCGCGTGCGGCCTTTTTTCCGCGCGTGTCTCTGACTGCTTCGTTGGGTTTTGCCAGTTCGTCGATGGGCAATTTGTTTCAAGGTGACCAACGGGTTTGGTCATTCACGCCGCAATTGACCCAGCCCTTGTTCCAGGGGGGACGGCTGCGTGCCGAACTCAGACTGGCGGAGGTGCGCAAGTCGGTGGCGGTCGTCGAGTATGAAAAGGCCATTCAGGGAGCGTTCCGGGAAGTGGCCGATGGCTTGGCCGGTAGTGCAACCTATGGCCGACAGCTGGCGGCACAGCAGCAGGTGGTGACTAGTGCCGGGCGGCGTAGCTATTTGTCCCGGTTGCGCTATCAGGCCGGGCAGGACAGCCGGCTGGAATGGCTGGAT
>JAGLBD010000107.1:0-4753 GCA_018260425.1 Pseudogulbenkiania sp.
GCCACGTCCATATTGAAGCGTGCCTTGTAACGGGTCGCGTAATCCTTGCCCTTCGGCATTTGTTCCAGCGGCAGCCCGGCCAGCGAGGCGATCGTGCCTTCGGCTTCCTTGGCGGCAATCTTCAGGAAATCCGGGGTTTTGGTCATTTCACCCGATGCCAGCGGCACGGTGATGCCCAGACGCTTCATTTGCTTGGCCATCGGAGCCGATTGGGCATCCGCGCCACCGTAGTAGATGATGTCCGGTTTGGCGGCCTTGATGGCGGTCAGAATGGCAGCGAAGTCGGTCGCCTTGTCGTTGGTGAACTCGCGTTTGACCACCTCACCGCCTGCGGCCTTGACGGCCTTTTCGAACTCGTCGGCCAGACCCTGGCCATAGGCAGTGCGGTCATCCACGATCACCACCCGCTTGGCGCCCAGTTTCTCGACCACGTACTTGCCCATCACGCTACCCTGCTGGGTATCGGAGGTCATCGAACGGAAGGTGGTCTTGAAGCCTTGCGAAGTGAAGGCCGGGGCCGTCGCCATGGCGATTTGCGGCAAGCCGGCATCGGAATAGATTTTGGAGGCCGGGATCGAGGTGCCGGAGTTGAAGTGGCCAATGATGCCATTCATCTTCTCATCGACAAAACGCTGCGCGAGCTGAGTAGCGGTTTTCGGATCGGCCTGATCATCCTGGGCATCCAGTTCGAATTTAACCGGCTTGCCGCCCAGGGTCGGGTTTTCTTTGTTGGCATCTTCAATGGCCAGCGTTACGCCATTTTTGTACTCTTCGCCGTAGTGAGCCTGCGGACCGGTCAGGGGAGCCGCAAAACCGATCTTGACCACGGCTGCGCCGGTATCGGCAGCGGGAGCAGAAGCCGTGCCGGCGGCTGCGCCACCCTCGTCTTTCTTGCCGCAACCGGCCAACGCAACGGCCGTCAGCACCGCCAGCGAAGTAAGCTTCATCGTTCGATTCATTCTAGGTTCCTCTCCATTTTTGTAGGGATCCGGCCATTATTCTTGGTAGCCGGTAGTACTGCAGGCAACCGTGTTGAACGGCGCGAAGCGGGATTCCCTGCCCCGCGCCGCCTCAACTCAATCGCCGATGCTCATCAGGCTGGCATTGCCGCCTGCGGCGGTGGTATTGACGCTGACTGCGCGCTCGACCACCAACCGGTGAAGCGTGTAGTTGCCTTGATCGGCTTCGATCAACGGCACCAGTGCCCCGCTGCGGCCAGCCAGGCGACGGCGGGCGTCATCGGCCGCGGCCAAGTCACCGGCGAACAGCACCGCCGAGACCTCGGCCGCCAGCACATCGCTGACGATTTCCACCCAATCCGGCAGCAAGGCCGCCAGTTTGCGGGCCAGCTCGTTATCCGCCAGCGCGACACGGTTGCCCGTCACCAGCGCCGAGATCACTTGCACGATCAGGTCGCCGGCATCATTGGCATGGCATGCCAGCGTACCACGCGGAGCGAAGTACAGGCTATTACGTTCTCCGGTCGGCCCCGGAAGCAGCACTTCGCCGGCCAGCGGACTGTGCACTCTGGACATGCGTGCCACCTCGTCGGCACGCTGACGCAAGGAGCTGTCCCCGGACAACTCCGGCAAGGCGGCCAGCAGGCGATCCAGCGCGGAGAAGTCGGTATCACGCGGGCTAATCTCCAGATCCGGCTCCCAGGCAGCACGGGTCAGGCGATACAGATAGAACGGGCCACCGGCTTTCGGGCCGGTCCCGGACTTCCCTTCGCCACCAAACGGCTGAACGCCGACCACAGCACCGACGATGTTGCGATTGACATACACATTACCCGCCTTGATGCGCGCAACGATATGGTTGATGGTTTCGTCAATACGGCTGTGAACGCCATGCGTCAGGCCATAACCGGTGGCATTGATCTCGTCGATGACCCGATCCAGCTCGCCGGCTTCGAAGCGCAACACATGCAACACCGGTCCGAACACTTCGCGTTCCAGATGCGACAAGCGGTCGATCTCGAACAGGACAGGGGCGACAAAGGTGCCTTCCAGGCCTTCCGGAACCGCCGTCTGATGGAAGGAACGGGCAATGCCCTTCATGCGTTCGATATGGCTCAGCAAACCCTGACGGGCTTCTTCGTCGATGACCGGGCCGACATCGGTAAACAGAATCGCCGGGTTCCCCACGGTCAATTCATCCATGGCCCCGCGGATCATCGCCAGCACCTTGTCGGCAATATCGGTTTGCAGATAGAGCACCCGCAATGCCGAGCAGCGCTGACCTGCGGAGTCAAACGCCGAAGACAGCACGTCGGCCACCACTTGTTCGGCCAAGGCGGAACTATCGACAATCATGGCATTCTGACCGCCGGTCTCGGCCACCAGGGGAATATCACCGCCGCGCGCCGCCAGAGTGCGATTGATGATTTGCGCCACTTCGGTCGAACCGGTGAAGATCACCCCTTTGACACGCGGATCGGCGGTCAAGGCGGCGCCCACCACCTCGCCACGTCCCGGCAACAACTGCAGCACGCCGCGCGGCACGCCCGCCTTGTGCAGCAAACGCACGGCATGGGCGGCAATCAGGCTGGTCTGCTCGGCCGGTTTGGCCAGCACGGTATTCCCGGCGGCCAGGCTGGCAACCACTTCGCCGACAAAGATCGCCAGCGGGAAGTTCCACGGGCTGATGCAGACCACCGGCCCCAGCGGGGTATGGGTCGCATTGTTGAAGTGACGGCGGATTTCACTGGCATAGTAACGGCAGAAATCCACGGCTTCGCGGACTTCGGCGATGGCATTGGACACCGTTTTACCGGCTTCGCGAATCGCCAGCCCCATCAGGGTCGGCATATCGTCTTCCATCAAGTCGGCCATGGTGTCCAGCATACGGGCACGGGCATCCACCGGGGTCGCCGCCCAGGCGGCTTGTGCGGCTTCGGCCAGTTCCAGCGCACGGGACACCTCGGCAGCCGAGGCATCCAGCACTTTACCGACCAGATCGGTCGGTGCGGCCGGATTGAACACATCGCGGAACACGCCATGGGTCACATCGCCATCGCCCAGCATCGGGAAGGCGCCCCACGGCTGCTTTTCCGATTCGGCCAGTCCGCGTTCCAGCATGCCCAGCACATGTTCGCTGGAAATGTCGAGACCACGCGAGTTGCGACGTTCGTTGCCATAAAGCGCCAGCGGCAAGGCGATCTTGCGATGCGGCTCTCCGGCATGACGGGAGGCCTCGACCACCGGGTCGGCGACCAGTTCGTCAATGGAGACGGATTCGTCAACGATGCGGTTGACGAACGAGGAGTTCGCACCGTTTTCCAGCAGGCGACGCACCAGATAGGCCAGCAGGGTTTCATGCGACCCTACCGGGGCATAGATACGGCAGGCACGGCCGAGGTTGTCGGCACCGACGACCTGGTCATAGAGCGTCTCGCCCATGCCGTGCAGGCACTGGAACTCATAGTCCTTGCCGGCACCCAGGTTGAAGATGGCCGACAAGGTATAGGCGTTGTGCGAAGCGAATTGCGGATAGACGGCATCTTGTGCCGCCAGCAATTTCTTCGCGCAGGCAATATAGGAAACATCGGTATACACCTTGCGGGTAAACACCGGGTATCCCGACAAACCATCCAGCTGGGCACGTTTGATTTCAGCATCCCAGTAGGCGCCTTTGACCAGACGGATCATGAAGCGGTGGCCACTGCGGCGCGCCAGATCAATCAGGTAGTCGATGACGTAGGGACAGCGCTTCTGGTAGGCCTGCACAACAATGCCGATACCCTTGAAGCCGGCCAGATCAGGATCCAGCGCCAGCGCTTCGATCAAATCCAGCGAGATTTCCAGACGGTCACATTCTTCTGCATCGATGTTCAGGCCAATATCGTATTGCTTGGCCAGCATGAACAAGGACTTGAGTCGCGGCAGCAGTTCGCCCATGACCCGTTCGTGCTTGGCACGCGAATAGCGCGGGTGAATGGCCGACAATTTGACCGAGATTCCCGGGCCTTCATAGACCCCACGGCCAGCCGAGGCATTGCCAATCGCGTGAATGGCGGTGACGTAGTCATCCATGTAACGCTGGGCATCGGCTTCGGTCATCGCCGCCTCGCCGAGCATGTCGTAGCTGAAGCGGTAGCCGCGTGCTTCACGTTCGCGACCGTTATCCAGCGCTTCTTCGATCGTCTCGCCGGTCACGAATTGTTTACCCAGCATGCGCATTGCCATATCCACGCCTTTGCGGATCAAGGGCTCGCCGCCTTTGGCAATCAGACGGGTAATGGCGGAAGACAAACCGTCTTCGCTATGCGAGGATACCAGCTTGCCGGTGACCAACAGCCCCCAGGCCGCGGCGTTGACGAACAGGGAAGCGCTGTTGCCCAGATGGGACTTCCAGTCGCCACGACTGATCTTGTCGCGAATCAGTTTGTCGGCGGTCGCACGGTCGGGAATACGCAGTAGTGCCTCGGCCAGGCACATCAGGGCAATACCTTCCTGGCTCGACAGCGAGAATTCGTGCATCAGCGCATCGACACCACTGGAGCGGGTACGCTTGTCACGCACCTGTGACACCAGACGGCGCGCCAGATCCTGTACCGAACCGAGTTGCTCGGCCGACATTGCCGCCTGCGGCAACAAGGATTGGACACATTCTCGTTCGTCACGGCGATAGGCGGCCGTAACACTGTCTCGCAAAGCAGATTGCGAGTGCGCAAACGCTTCAAATTGCATGGAAAGCTCCCGTTTGTTGTCGTGCCGCCGTGTACTTTTCTTCGGCCTTGCCGGCTTCTTCA
>JAGLBD010000107.1:4853-7220 GCA_018260425.1 Pseudogulbenkiania sp.
ATAAACAGGACAAAACATGATTTCCTCCATCACCCGGTTGTTCCCGGTCTGGGCACTGTTGCTGTCGATGATCGCCTATACCTATCCGGCCTACTTTGTTCCGGTGCTGCCCTTCACCGGCCTGATGCTGGCCTTGATCATGTTTACCATGGGACTGTCCCTGACCGTTGCCGACTTCAAACGCGTCTTGCTACGCCCGGCACCGGTGATCGCCGGCATCGGCCTGCATTATCTGGTGATGCCACTGGCAGCCTTCTGTCTCGCCAAGTTGTTTGCCATGCCACCCGACCTGACCGCCGGGATGATTCTGGTGGGCAGCGTGGCCAGTGGTACGGCGTCAAACGTGATCATTTACCTGTCTCGGGGTGATGTCGCCCTCTCGGTGACCATTACCGCGCTGTCCACGCTGGTCGGGGTATTTGCCACGCCGCTGCTGACCCGGCTCTATGTCGATGCCAGCATTGCGGTCAATATTCCGGCCATGTTGCTCAGCATCCTGCAGATCGTCATCGCACCGATTGCCCTCGGACTGGTGGTCTGCCGCTTTGCCAAACCCGCCATCCGCAAGGTGGAACCGCTGTTGCCACTGCTGTCCATGATCGCCATCATCACCTTGATAGCGGCTATCGTCGCTGGCAGCCAGAAGCATATTGCCGATATCGGCATGATGACCATGCTGGCCGTGGTGCTGCACAACGCCATCGGCTTGTTTGCCGGGTATTGGGGTGCACGGGCGTTGGGTTTCAACGAGTCGGTATGCCGAACACTGGCCATTGAGGTGGGAATGCAGAATTCAGGATTGGCTGCCCAGTTGGGCAAGACCTATTTCGGCGCTGTCGCGGCACTGCCGGGCGCCATCTTCTCGATTTGGCATAACATCACCGGCTCGATGCTGGCCGGTTACTGGCAAGGCAAACCCACCCCGGTGGAAACGCCCGAGACGGTCCGTCCGGCAAAAGCCAATCAGCTGCCATGAGCTACGCCGTGGTATATGCCAGCACTGGCCCGGTAGCACGAGCGGGAGGATGGTTGCTCCTCTCGCTCACGCTGCATGCGCTGCTGATGGTGTGGCCGGTGGCATACGAGCCCCCGGCACAGCCGCAGCCACTGCGTATCACCGTGAGGCATGCCTCTCCCCCGCCATTGCCTGAAACGCACAGCACACTCACTGCTCCACCAACCGCCAGAGTCGAACCGCCGGTCAAACGAGCCAAAGCACATCAAAGCACGCCGGAACCCAAGATAAGCACACCGGAGGCCGCCGAAACCGAGTCCCCCGTCATCACACGGGAAAGTATCCGCAGCGCTATCCAGGCACAGCAAAGAGCTCCATTGAAGCGGCAAGATGACTTGCCTGCTGCACTGAAAGCCGAGCCCGAGTCCGTACCACAAACCCGTCTGGCAAAAGAGATTGAACGCAGCCGGCGCAAGGACTGCCGCAATGCCTACGCCGGAGCCGGCTTGCTGGCACTGCCCATCCTGCTGAAAGACACCGTCACCGACTCCGGCTGCACGTGGTAGGGATCAGCGTGCCAGTCGTTCCAGCACGGCGATGATGCGAGCTTCGAGATCCGGGCCTGAGGCCAGTCGCTCCGAGGCCAATGGCATCAACTCCGGATGGTCGCCGATCATGACGGAATGCGCGGCGTGACGGAACATTGGAATATCGTTGAAGTCATTGCCAAAGCAAATGAACTGGCCTGCCGCAATGCCGTGCGCTTCGAGCGCAGACATCTTGTTCACTCCTAGCTGCGTCATGTCCAGCAACTGCATATCCGAATGCTGGTGCAGGGCAACCGGCAAGTCGGCGACACGCGCGGCAAAGGCCTCATCGTCATCGCAGTGCGTCACCAGAAATTTGACGGGGTTCGCAATCGCCTGCACATCCACCCGTTTTCCCAGACCGCCAGGATCGATCATGGCAAAAAACGGGTGATTCCCTTCGCCCCCCACGTGGTAGTCCCATTCCAGATCCACCAGGTAGGAAGCCGAAAAACGCTCGGCCAGTTCCAGCAACGACCCATAGGTTTCCGGCGGCAGGCAATTCAGGCGCAGCAGCTTGCCACCTTCGCTGGTCATGGCCCCATTCGCGCCGATCAATAAGGCATCATGAAAGCGTTCATCCAGCACCGGCAACATATCGCGGTGGGGTCGTGCAGAGGCAAAACCGATGGTATGACCGGCCATACGCAGCCGGTGCAAGGTATCGGAGATGGCAGGACTGACGGGTTGGCCGGCAAAGGCCAGCGTACCGTCCAGATCAAATATCAGGTTCATCAAGCGTCCCGGAAAATCTATGCAACATCTTAACCGATGTTGTACCGCTCAATACGGCACAGCGGCGCACAATGACGAAAGCCCTGACCG
>JAGLBD010000042.1 GCA_018260425.1 Pseudogulbenkiania sp.
CAGATCTTCATTCAGATCAAATCAACCGACGCGACAACTATCCTGACACAGGGGGGTAGCTTGCTGCCCACGAAGCGTGGTGTATGAACAAGGCATCATCTCAATACCCTCACTTTTGGATTAACGATGTCGCCACTAGTAATGCCAGGATAATTCCACTCCGAATATCTCGCCCCAGTTCTGCCACCATAAACAAACTCTTCCCACGGAGCTTTAACTACGTTTTGCAGACCTGCAAGGTCGCGCAGTTGAAATTCCATGACGAATTTTGGGTCATAATCGAGCTTCAAAGCCTCACGATAGCCTGCAACCGTATTAATACCTCGTACTTCTTCTGCTGAGCCGATAAAACCCATTCCATTTGGGTAGCCAAACTCAGGTTGGGCGCCACCGCCGAACTGGATAGGACGACCCGCCGTAAGATCACGGTATTGTGCCGGTG
The DNA here is from genome assembly GCA_018260425.1 of Pseudogulbenkiania sp. Lineage (GTDB taxonomy): Bacteria > Pseudomonadota > Gammaproteobacteria > Burkholderiales > Chromobacteriaceae > Paludibacterium. Next base: position 443 of record JAGLBD010000042.1, read on the forward strand.
TCAGGGTACGTACAAATGTGCCATCAGAGGGAAGGCCATATTCTCCCCATTTAGAAATGTCATACGTGAGCGGCGTTGCATTTGCCGCTCCCCTGTTTGCGACTTTGAAGCACGCCTATGCACCTTGTCATACCGATGTGCTTCAAACCCAGCAAATACGCGGCTTTCAGCCTTCCTTCACCCGCATTTCACAGCATTTTAGCCGAGATAACCCTGATGCGGGTTTCTGCGTTTGCCTCTTCTAACGGTATACCTCTCGCCGGTTCCCGATCCTCACCACCATGATTTTCAATGCGCCGTCTTCAATGCTGCTGATGATCCGGTAATCACCCACTCGGTATTTCCAGAACTCACCCAGCTTGCTGCCTTTAAGCGCTTCTCCCACACTGCGCGGGTCTTCCAGTTGCGCTACCCGGTCGTGCAAGAAGACCAGTATCCGCCGCGCAACTTGCCCGTCCAGCTTTTCCAGTTCCTTGACCGCACCCGGCGCAAACTCAATCCGCCAAGTCATAGCGCTTCATCATGTCGTCCAGAGATACCGTTTGTTCTTCTCCACGGCGCAGTGCCTGTAGGCGGGATTCCGCCAGATACAGGTCTTCCAAATCGTCCAGATGTTCCACAATGGCTTCGCGGGCATAGAAGGTTTTAGTCCGGCCTGTGCGCTGGGCCAGCGCTTCCAGCCGGTTTTCAATATCTTGCGGCAAGCGAATGGCAAGCATGATCGTTTCTCCTTTTTTAAACGCTATACAAGTATAGCATTCTAATTGAGCGTTACGCCAAACCTTCTTCTTCGCTGGCTTCCCGTTCCAGTTCGTCCAGCAAGCTTTCTAATGCGGTGGGTTCGATTCCCACAGCATCTGCGTCGCTTGAATTCGGGTTGGATGGACGCGACCGGATCGGTTTACCCGGATGCGTGGCGGTATTTGTCGCCCCAGGCCAAGGCGCGTTCACCAATCGGGATCATGCGATCCTTGCGGCCTTTGCCTTGGCGAATCATGACGGTGCCGCGCTCGGTGTCAATGTCGTGCAATTTGAGGCCGATCAGTTCCAGCCGGCGCATGCCGGTGCTGTAGAGCGTTTCCAGCATGGTGCGATCCCGAATACCGGTGGGGGGGATTACCGAAACAGCTATCCACATGTACGGGGTGTTTTTCACACGAGATCGGGGGTGGTTCTGAGTGGGGAAACACCAAAATGACAGGATCCGTCCGGCTCAAAGATCCACAATGTGCGAAACAGCGCCCTCGCCGCCAGCTTCATCTCTCCCGGAAAACTCTACCGTATTCCGGCCATTGCGTTTGGCCTGATACAAGGCCGCATCGGCACGCAGCATCAGCGAGGCCGCCGTATCCGCCCCATCCAGCACCGCCACCCCCATACTGACGGTAAAGGCCGGCATGTCGCTCGTTTCGGCCGGACTATCCACCGACTGGCGCAGTCGTTCGGCGATGAGCAAGGCTTCGGCACGCCCTACACCGTCCATGACGATACCAAACTCCTCACCACCCAGCCGCCCCAGCAGATCGCTATCGCGCAATTCGCGACGCAGCACGGCCACCAGCGACTTCAGGGCCTGATCCCCCACGGCATGGCCGAAACGGTCATTGATGGTTTTGAAGTGATCGATGTCGAGCAAGACCAATGACAGCTCGCGCGCATTCGCCTGACAGTCCTGCAAGGAGGTGTTCAGCGACTCGCGGAATGAGCCATGGTTCAGCACTCCGGTCAGCGAGTCTTGCTGCGCCAGACTGCGCAAGCGGTTTTCAAGGGTTTTGCGCGCGCTGATATCGTAGAGCCAGAACAGCACCACCGCCCGGCCTTCCAGATTAATCCGGCGTGCACTGATCAGGCCGTAGAAAGGACCGGACACCCCGCGGACTTCCACCTCCAGGTCATCGATGGTCTCATTGCGGGCCAAGGCGCCCGCCAGCCGATCGACCACGGCAGGATCCACCAGATAATTACGCAGGGCCAACAAGGAGTTGGCACCTTTCACACCCAGCGATTGCTTCATGCGCTGGTTGATGAAGACGGTATGGTGCTCGTTGAGATCCTGCATCGCCACGCCAACCGGGCTGGCGGCCAGAATGCGTTGCAGCAATTCTTTCTGTTCCTGAATCTGGCGGGTACGCTCGACCACCTTGACCTCGAGCGACGCATTCAACTCCTCCAGGCGCCTCGTGAGGGTGTTCTCGCGCTCATAGCGACGAAACAGGATGATCATCACTGCCAGCGCGCCAAGACCCAGAATACCGACGGTAGCGGCCAGACTGCGGAAGGTTCTCACCAGATCATGGCGTTTCTCATCGGCATCCAGCGACTGGAGTTCATGCACCAGCAGGGTGAGCTTCTGCAGATTGGGGCGAACCTTTTCCACCTCCATCGACACCCGAAGCATGGCCTCGCGCGCCGCCTCGGGGGACTGGGGCAAACCATGCACCTGAGTCGCCCAGCGGTCGATCGTGTCGCGAATGGAGGTGATTTCCTGACGGGTACCTTCCGGCCAGGCAAACGACAGCTGCATGACCGGTTGTACGCGGGTGGCGAGCAGATCGACCCGCGCATCCAGATTGCTGCGGTTGTGGCCGCTGACGACAAACTCCTTCAGGGCCAGGTCAAACTTGAACAATTCGGCCTGCAATTGCGAAGGCGGCCAGCTACTGTCGCTGGTATCGGCTTGCGACACCCGCTCTACCTGTGCCATGACCGACTGAAACTGCACGGCGGCCAGCAATACCATCCCGGCCACCAGCGTCATGACGACACGACTGCGCAAGCGGGGATTGTCATTCCAGAATTCGATAATAGCGCCCATCATGCAAGACCCTCACCGCCATGCCACATCGTCTGGCGAGAAAACCGCCGGCCATTTCTGTGTGACAGGCGTTCCGGCCCGCTTCCCGATAACACCACGATACCCAACACATCCCGACAACGATTCATGCATGATCCGAAAATAAGAAACCCCGGTCATTCTATGATAATGCCGGGGTTATGCCATAGTTTTTTGTCGGACACTTGCCAAAATACTGCACCGTCATCAGCGACGGCAGGGCTCGACCTCCAGGGCGATCAGTGCCTCGGTCGTGGCGGCCGAGGCTTTTTCCATATTCTGCAAGGCGGTGCGGGCCGTCGCAAAATCGCCGGCCTGATAGGCCACCAGCGCTTCACGCGCCAGACGATGAACATCGGCATGCGGCGCCTCGATGCGCGGGAATGCCGGGTGGCCGGTACATTCCTGACGTCCACGGCCTTCGTAATACCATTTACCCAAACGGCAATGATGATGTTCGGACAAGCTGGCCGGATCCAGATGGTTGAAGCCGAGCATGGCCCGGTAAACATCCAGTTTGAAAATGATGTGATCGAACTTGACCGTTTCCACAAAACTCATGTGCGAGGAGGTCCCGATCACCCGGGCCATGCCCTCGGTCATTTCGCCCAGCCGTGCCATGACACCACTGGCACCGGCCGATTCCTGCTGATACTGGCGGGCTTCGGCCGCTGCAGTGGCCGATTGCTCACGGGTGTTTTGGGATGCGCTATCAATAGCGCTGACCAACAGGGCAATCTCGCTGGTGGCTTGCGCGGTGCGCTCGGCCAGCTTGCGCACTTCATCGGCCACCACGGCAAAGCCGCGACCTTGTTCGCCGGCCCGGGCGGCCTCGATGGCGGCATTCAGCGCCAGCAGGTTGGTTTGGTCGGCCACATCGCGGATCAGACTGACGAAACGCTGGATTTCCACGGTTTTGGTGGCCAGTTCGTCCATCGCTGTCGCAGTGCTCATCTGCTTTTCGGTGACATGTTCAAAGGCGGCCATGATGGTATCCAGCGCGGAACGCGCGGTGGAAATAACCACAGTGGCGTCAGAGGCATGGATAAACTCCTTTTCCAGCATCAGCGCCATGTCGGCAAACGAAGTTCGCAACTCGTCGGTCGCACTCAGGGTCGACTGCAAACCTTCATGGCAGGCACTGCGCTGCTCGTGAAGACGCTGGTCGGCGGACCACCCCTGCTCCAGCTTGTCGGCACGTTGCCGCAAGGCTTCGCACTCCTGGGCACTGGCACGTTCTGCCGCCTCCAGTTCACGAATGCGGGCTTCCAGTTGTTCGATTCTTTTTTTGCTTCCAAACATTCCAGTCCCTTCGGTGTCGTTTCTCTCATGCATTTGTCAGACACATTGAAAGACAATCACCCACTTGGCAAGTTTGGCGCACTGACTTATTGATTTACCTCAAGCGAACATTGCCGTACCCGTTCGAACAAACACACCGTAGCCGCCATGGCAACATTCAGCGACTCGGCCTCGCCGGGCATCGGGATCAACACCCGCCGGTCGGCCAGCGCCAGTAGTTCATCGGACACCCCAGAGCCTTCATTGCCGAACACGAAAGCGACCGGGCCGGTCAGGTCCACGTCGTACAGCGAACTGGCGCCGGCCAAATGCGTGACCAGCCGTGGGCCCTCCCAGGCGGCAAGCCGTACCGCCAGATCCTCGCCTTCGAACAGCGACAAGGCAAAATGCGCCCCCATGCCGGAACGCAGCACCTTGGGCGAGTACACATCGACGCAACCCTTGCCGGCAAACACTGTCCGCACGCCGGATGCCGCCGCACAGCGCAACAGCGTGCCCATATTGCCCGGGTCCTGAATGTCTTCCAGCATCAGGCAGGGTTGCCCGGCGGCAACGTCCTGCGCCACCGGGCGCTCGCACACCGCCAGGATTTCCGGTGCCGAGGCAAGCCGGGTCACTTTACCGAACAAGCCGGTGGCCAGAACCACGACCGGCACCTTGAGCGCGGCAACGCGCGCCAGCAAGGCCTGCACCTCGCGCTTGTTCAGTGCCGTTTCATTGACATAGCAGGCGCGGCATTGCACGCCCTTGCCCAGACAGGTGTCGAGCAAATGAATGCCTTCGATCACCATCGCACTGTTTTTGCGTCGTTCGCGGGCACTGTCCAGCAGGCGTACCAAGGCTTTGACTTCCTCGTTGTGCGAGGAAGAGAGAATCGTGTAATCGTGTTGCATGTCAGCCATGATGCGTCAGACGCGTCACCAGTTCCTTGAATTTGTGATAGACCGTTTCGTCGATAGGTTGTCCGCTCAGGCCGTTATCGACGTAAAACACCCCCAGCAGGGTGTTTTCGGCAAAGACAGTCATGACAGCGAATTCCTGATCGCCGAAATGGGTAAAGAAGGCATCCTGATATTTGCGTACCAGTTTGGCGCGCACTTGCGCCGGCGCATGAAAACTTTGCGGTTTGCTGGTCAATAGCGCAAAGAATGAGCCGGGCTCCAGGTCGATGGGCATTTTACGCAAGGGATGCGTTTCGGCCAGCCCCACCTGATAGCGCAGCTTGAGGATATGCTGTGCCTTGTCATAGCGCAGGAACAGGATGCGTTCGAATTTGAGGTCGTTGGCCAGATGGCGCATCGCCTCCTTGAGCAAGGTTTCCACCGAGGCGCCCACCGGCAGGGCCGCCGTTGCGGTCGGGGCAATGCGATGGTACTCGCCTTCCAGCCACAGCAACTCGCGGGCCGGATAACCGTAGCCCGGCGCACGGGAATGCCGGGCCACCTGCAGTGTCGCCATCACCACCGCCTGATAGGCTTCGTCGTAGCTGGCACCAATCAGCCGTGCCGCGGCATCGACGCCGGTTTGCCACTGCGAGCGCCAGTGCCCCTGCTCCAGACCATTGGCGGTCGCCACGGCCAGTTTGAGCAATTGCTTGCGCTTGCTCGGTGCGCCCGGCCCCAGCAGTTGCTGCAAGCCCGAGGGCAGCGGCATGTCCCGCACAAAACGGTCCAGCACTTTCGGGTAATCGGTTTCGAAGCTGCCGGCAACCTGCAGCAACAAGGGGCCCACCGGCACTTCGTTGCGGTACAGCAGATAGAAGCACGCCGGCAGGTTGTACACCAGTGCCGCAACGAAACAGTCTTCCATCTTGTGTTCACCATCGATGGACAGCCAGTCCTTGATCACCAGTGCCGCCACGCGTCCGCGCGCCAGCCACATGCCGACCGCTTCGAGCACCTCATCGGAAAACCGTCCGTCCGACGCATCCAGCGGCGTCAAACGACCAAAGCGGTTGACCACGCCCTCCAGGCCAATCAGCATCATCGATTGTTCGATGGACGGGATGGTTTCATTGCGCTGCAGGGCACGCGAGCCGCCGATGACCCGCAACAGATCAAACAACAGCAAGGGATCGGACAAGGTCAGATTGGCCAGGTCGGTAAAGCGGATAAGATCGGGATGGCGCGTAATCTGGTCATTCAGCGCCAGCAGTGTATCCGGCAGAATCGGCCAGCGTCGTTCGCCGATGGACCGGATCCAGGTATCAAGTTCCATAAGGACGGCACCAAATCAAAAGTTCTTTTTGCAGGGGACCCGCCAGAGCCACGCTCTGGTCCGGCCCAACCCCCGGTATGGCGAAGGTATTGCTCACCAATAACGCGTCACCCGCACTTTCTGCGACAAATTTGGCCCAAATCCGCGGCATCGGTGCCGGTGACAAGAAAACATAGACGGCAGTGAACGCCGACCAGTCAAGCGTCCAGAAACTCTCCCGCGTCACGGTCACATTGGCGGGTTTGCCGGCAAGCTGCCATTTCAGCCACGCCACGGCATAACTCCCCCAGGACGACTCGCTGGCCAGAATCCGCACATCGGGACGCAGCCGTGCCAGCGACAAGGCCAGACGGGCATCCGCAGCCCCCGCCTCCAACAGCTTTGCTCCACGAGGAAGCAGATCGGCCAGTTTCGGAGCGACTTCTTGCGAGGAGCGGTAGAACGGCACCTGCTCGCCCACGGCATTGCGACCGAACGCCAGCGTCACCAGCAAGGCCAGCAGGTAGACCCAGGGAGGAACCCCCGCCGACAAGGCCACGACGCCCAAGGGCAGCAACACGGCATGGATCAGGCACATGCCACGCCGTTGGCGCACGCCGATGGCGATGGCACAGGCAAACAAGCCCTGCAACGCCGCAAACACCGCAGGCGCGGCCAGTGGCGCAACGAAATACCAGGCCGCCAATGCCCCCGCCAGCTGAATCAGCACGGCGCGGAACACCACGCCGATCAGTTCTTCGCTCCTTGCGCTGCTGCCGGAGCCTCTGCCGGTGGTGTGCCTTCCGGCGGAGCAATCGGCCCGATGCTCTCCTGGTTCAGTTGCGGCTTGACGCCGTTGTTCAGGATATTTTCCTCGGCATCGTGATTCAGCACGATGATGGTGATCCGACGGTTTTCCGGGGCGAACACATTGGTTTTGATCAGCGGAATAGACGCCGCCATGCCGACCACGCGCAACACTTTGCCTTCATCGAGCCCGCCGCCGATCATCTCGCGCCGCGCCGCATTGGCACGGTCCGCCGACAATTCCCAGTTGCTATAACCCGCCTGCCCTGCGCTGAACGGCTTGGCATCGGTATGCCCGGAAATGCTCAAACGGTTAGGCGTCTGGTTGAGGTCCTGCGCCAGGGAGCGCAGCAGTTCGCGGGTATAAGGCAGCATGCTGGAGCTACCCGAGTCGAACATCGGACGGTTCTGTTCATCGACGATCTCGATTTTCAGGCCCTCCGGCGTCATCTCCAGTCGTAGCTGGCTCTTGTACTGCTTGAGCAATTCACTCTTGTCGATTTTTTCCTGGATCTTTTTCTCCAGGTTATCGAGACGTTGCTTTTCCGCGGCGGCTTCCTTGCCCTTATTGACCTGTCCGGCTTTCTTGGTCAGGTCATTGCCGCCCCCCTTGATCATCGAGGTCGCGTCACCGGCACCATCCCCTCCCGACAAGGCCACTTTCAACGGGGTCTTGAAGTACTCGGAGATACCGCTCAGCGCACCCTGCGACACCGAGCCCAGCAGCCACATCAACAGGAAGAACGCCATCATGGCCGTCACGAAGTCGGCATAGGCGATCTTCCAGGCACCACCATGGTGGCCATGGCCACCTTTCTTGATGCGCTTGACGATAATCGGGCGTTGTGATTCGTCTGCCATGCTCGGTCCTTACTTGGCCTTGGCCTGTTTGACGTGGTCCTCGAGCTCCTTGAAGCTCGGACGGTCATAGGAAGTCAGCACTTTCCGGCCGAACTCGACGGCCACCTGCGGCGCGTAGCCGTTCAGGCTCGCAAGAATGGTCACCTTGATGGTCTGGTAGACCCGGGTGGAGTCACCCAACCGCATCTCGAGAATGGTGCCCAGCGGACCGACAAAGCCGTAGGCCAGCAAAATCCCGAGGAAGGTACCCACCAGCGCGTGGGCAATCAGGATGCCCAGTTCGGCCGGCGGCATACCGACCGACTCCATGGTATGCACCACGCCCATCACCGCCGCCACGATACCGAAGGCCGGCATCCCGTCGGCAATGGCCTTCACCGCATTCACCGGAACCTCCCCTTCATGATGGTGGGTTTCGATTTCCACATCCATCAGGTTCTCGATTTCGAAGGGGTTGAGGTTGCCGCCGACCATCAAACGCAGATAGTCGCAAATGAACTCGACGACATGGTGGTCATGCAAGACGGCTGGATATTTGGAGAACACCGGACTGGCTTCCGGATTGTCGACATCGGCTTCCACCGACATCAAACCTTCCTTGCGGATTTTGGAGAGCAGTTCGAACAGCAGCGTGAACAGCTCCATGTAGAAGGCCTTGTTGTAAGGCGTGCCCTTGAACACGGTGGGCAAGGTCTTGAGTGTGGCTTTCAAGGCCGGGCCACCGTTGGCGACCACAAACGCGCCTGCCGCCCCCCCACCGATCATCAATACTTCAAGGGGCTGCATGAGAGCCGCAATGTGCCCCCCTGCTCCAACGAAACCACCCAAGACTGACGCAAGAATAATGACGTAGCCGATACCTACAAACATGTCCGGGTCCTGTAGTTATGTATTTTTTGTGCCTGCGTCGTCACGACGCCTGCGCGCTTAACGTTATTATTAATGAAAAAAGCGAATTTGGATTGTACCAAATTCGCTTATTTCCCGGCAAAAAGCAATTCCGCAGGCAAGATTCTGCGGAACCCGCCGTCACACCAGCCCGCGTTTGACCAATTCTGCCTCGAATTCCGTCATGCAACGCTCGGCAATCGCCAGCATTTCATCGATCTCGGCCCGTGTCATCACCAGCGGCGGCGCCGACACCATATGATCGCCGCATGCCCGCATGATCAGGTTATTGCGGAAGAAAATGTCCCGACACAGCAAGCCGACTTCCCCCCACTCGGGGAACAGCTCGCGGGTCGCCGGGTCCTTGACCAGCGTAAAGGCCTGAATCAAACCCTCGCCGCGCACGTCGTCGACATGCGCGAACTTGCCGAACACCTCGCGCCAGCGTTGTTGCATATATGGCCCGGTATCGTTCTTGACCCGGTCGACAATCCCTTCGTCGCGCAAAGCCTGGACATTGGCACGCGCCACGGCCGCAGACACCGGGTGGCCGGAATAGGTGAAGCCGTGATTGAAGTCACCCCCGGCAGCAATGCCGGCGGCTACCTTGTCGCTGACGAACACCGCCCCGATCGGCAAATAACCGGACGACAGCCCTTTGGCGGTGGTAAAAATGTCCGGGGTAAAGCCAAAGTGCTGGAAGCCGAACCAGTCACCGGTACGGCCAAAGCCGCAAATCACTTCGTCGGCCACCAGCAGCACATCGTACTTGCGGCAAATACGCTCGATTTCCGGCCAGTAGGTGGCCGGCGGGATAATCACGCCACCGGCACCCTGAATCGGCTCGCCCACGAACGCCGCCACCTTGTCGGGACCGATTTCGAGAATCTTGTCTTCCAGCCAGCGGGCCGCCATCAAACCGAACTCGTCACGGCTCATATCCTTGCCGAACTTGTACCACCACGGCTGCTCGATATGGGCAATGCCGGGGATCGGCAAGTCGCCCTGGGCGTGCATATAGCTCATCCCCCCCAGACTGGCGCCGCCGATGGTGGAACCGTGGTAGCCGTTCCACCGCCCGATCAGGGTTTTTTTCTGGGGTTTGCCGGCCACGTCCCAGTAACGCCGCACCATGCGGATCATGGTGTCCACCGACTCCGACCCCGAGTTGGTGTAAAACACATGATTGAAGCTGGGCGGCGCCACCTCGGCCAACAGCGCCGACAATTCGGTGACGGACGGATGGGTGGTCTTGAAGAAGGTATTGTAGAACGGCAATTCATCCATCTGCCGCGCCGCCACCTGGGTCAGGTCATGCCGGCCATAGCCGATGTTCACGCACCACAGTCCGGCCATGCCATCGAGAATCTTGTTGCCGTCCGAGTCCCACAGATACACGCCCTCGGCACGCGTCATCACGCGCGCGCCCTGCTGATTGAGCGAATGGGTATCGGTAAACGGATGCAGGTGATGGGCGGCATCCAGAGCGCGCCATTCCTGAGTCGTACGCTGACGGGTCATGCTGTCTCTCCTGAGTGTGTGTGCTAGCGGCTCATACATGCAGCAGCAGGAACTTGCGTTCCCACGGGCTGATGACCCGGAAGTATTCCGAAAACTCTTTTTCCTTCATGGCCACATACATTTTGACGAAACGCGGACCGAGGATTTCGGCAATCTCCGGGCACTGGGCCAGCTTGAGCAAGGCTTCTTCGGTACTGTGCGGAAACTGGTAAGGCAATTCGTAGGCATCGGTCTGGCGCGGCTCGGTGCAGGGAATGCGATTGACGATCCCGAGATAGCCGCAGGCCAGCGTGGCGGCCATAACGATGTAGGGGTTGGCATCCACCCCGGCCACCCGGTTTTCAATCCGGCGTGCCTGTGGCGGCGAATGGGGAACGCGGAACCCTACCGTGCGGTTGTCGTAACCCCACTCCACATTGGTCGGCGCGGCGGTGTAGCGCGACAAGCGGCGGAACGAGTTCACATAAGGTGCGAACAGCGGCATGGACTGGGGAAGGTAGCGCTGCAGCCCGCCGATAAAGTGGAAGAAATGCTCTGACGGAGAGCCGTCGTCAAGGGTGAAGATGTTTTTGCCGGTCACCTTGTCCACCACGCTCTGGTGGATATGCATGGCGCTGCCCGGCTCATTCTCCATCGGCTTGGCCATGAAGGTGGCGTACATGGTGTGGCGAAACGCCGCCTCGCGCACGGTACGCTTGAACAGGAACACCTGATCGGCCAGCTCCAGCGCATTGCCGTGCAGGAAGTTGATTTCCATCTGTGCAGTGCCAACCTCGTGCACCAGGGTATCCACTTCCAGATTCTGCGCGTGGCAGTAGTCGTAGATATCCTCGAACAAGGGGTCGAACTCGTTCACCGCATCGATCGAGTAGGAACGACGCCCGAACTCGGCACGGCCGGTACGGCCGATCGGCGGCGCCAGGGGCACATCCGGGTCCGGATTGGGCGAGATCAGGTAGAACTCCATCTCCGGCGCCACCACCGGCGACCAACCCAGCTCGTCATAGAGTGACAGTACGCGTTTCAGCACGTTGCGCGGGGCGGTATCCACCGGCGTGCCATCCGAACGATAGCAGTCATAGATCAGTTGGGCGGTGGGGTCGGAGGCCCAGGGAACAAAACGCAGCGTGGAAGGATCGGGGTACAGCACCATATCGGGATCGGTCAGGTCCAGATGGCTGTCATCCGGATAGTCGCCGGCCACCGTCTGGATCAACACGGCTTCCGGCAAACGCATTTCCGGGTCGCCGGCAAACTTGTCCTTCGGCACGATCTTGCCGCGTGCCAAACCTGTCATGTCGGGAAGAATGCATTCAACTTCAGTAATACGGTGCTCTCGCAACCAGTCATTCACATCTTGGTTCATGCTCTATTCCTTTGTATGTCCCGGCTGCTTGACAGCTCTTAGGATGGAGTCAGGTCATCAGCGTATTCGCTGTCGCTGTCGTGCACGACAGGCGTCGCCGAATGCCTTGAAAATGGCACGCGATACCGGATTTTCAGCATGTCGCCATTCCGGGTGCCACTGCACGGCAAAGGCAAAGGCCTTGGCGTCGCGCACCCGGAAGGCTTCGATCAGACCATCGTCGGCCATGGCTTCGGCCTCCAGACAGTCTGCCAGACGCCGCACACCTTGCTGATGCAAGGAATTGACCATGGCGTCCGGCTCCCCGAGCCAGCTTTGCAGCCAGCTGCCCCGGGTAAACTGGATGCGGTGTTGCGGGGCATACAACACCTCGGGATCCTCGGAGTCCGGCTCGCGGTGATCGAGAAATCCCGGCAACTCCTGAATGTGCTGGTGCAGCTCGCCCCCCAGCGCCACATTCATCTCCTGAAATCCGCGGCAGATCCCCAGCACCGGAATGCCATCGGCCAGCAGGCGCTCGATCAGCGGCAAGGTAGTGCCGTCACGACGGGGATCATGCAGGGTACCGGGACGGCTCGGCTCGCCCCGGTAATGATGCGGTTCGACATTGGACACCGAACCGGTCAGCAGCACGCCGTCGACCATCGACAGGATCTGTTCCATGTCCAGTTGGCCACCCAGCGCCGGAATCAGCAAGGGCGTGGCCACCACGCCGTCGGCGATGGCTGTGACATATTTGTCGCCGGCGGCATGGAAGGGTGCACCGTCCACCCGTTTGATATCGCAGGGAATGCCGATAACAGGAGAATGCATGTACGGACTCCGCAGTTCAGTGGGCCGAGCGAATCGCTTCGACCGCGTCGACATAGGCGTACCCCAGATCATGGGCAACCGCCTGATAGGTCACCTTGCCGCGACAGACGTTCAATCCGTTGCGCAAGTGGGCATTGTCCAGCAAGGCGTTTTTCCAGCCCTTGTCCGCCAGCTCCAGCGCATAGGGCAAGGTGGCATTGGTCAGCGCCATGGTGGAGGTGCGCGCCACGCCGCCCGGCATATTGGCGACACAGTAGTGCACAATGCCGTCCACCTCGTAGATCGGCTCCTGATGGGTGGTGGCACGACTGGTTTCAAAGCAGCCGCCCTGATCGATCGCCACGTCGACCAGCACCGCACCGGTCTTCATGTGCTTGAGCATGGCACGGGTGACCAGCTTGGGCGCTGCGGCCCCCGGAATCAACACCGCACCGATGACCAGATCGGCTTCACGGATCATCTCTTCGATATTGGCCGTATTGGACATCAGTGTCTTGAGATGTCCATGGAACACCATATCGATTTCCTTGAGACGCGGCAGGGAACGATCGAGAATAGTGACATCGGCACCCAGCCCCATCGCCATCCGTGCGGCATTCAGCCCCACCACACCACCACCGATCACCACCACCCGCGCCGGAGCGACTCCCGGCACACCGCCCAGCAACACGCCACGACCACCCTGGGCCTTTTCCAGTGCGTGCGCACCCGCCTGCACGGCCATGCGGCCGGCGACTTCGGACATCGGCGCCAGCAGCGGCAGGCCACCTCGTTCGTCGGTGACGGTTTCATAGGCAATGGCAACGGCGTCGGACTCGATCAGCAAACGGGTCTGTTCGGGATCGGGTGCCAGATGAAGGTAGGTAAAGAGGATTTGGCCGGGACGCAACAACCGGCATTCCACCGGCTGGGGTTCTTTGACCTTGATGATCATTTCGCACTTGGCGAACACGTCTTCGGCCCGTGAGGCAATGGCCGCCCCGGCCTGGATATAGTGTTCATCGGTGAAGCCGATCGACAAACCCGCCTGGGTCTGCACCAGCACCTTGTGGCCATGAGCGATGAGTTCCCTGACACCGGACGGCGTCAGGCCAACGCGGTATTCGTGATTCTTGATTTCCTTCGGTACGCCGATAAGCATGCTTGTCTCCTCGAGGAATCCACCACGATGCAGCACGACAGCATCGTTTAAAAAAATTTACACGCCACTGATGCCTGCAATTGATTTTGACGATAAACTTCCTGTCATGCAAAGAAATTTGATTTTGCGGCGCAGCACGCCCGCACCGCCATTGGCCGGTTTGCCGTGGCATGCGTCTATTATTATTAACAATGTCGTTCAGGAATACTGCCAAGCATGGACGTTGGAGCAAGACTGAGAATGGTGCGCGAGCGCTTCGGATTCTCGCAACGGGAACTGGCCAAACGGGCCGGCGTCACCAACGGGACGATTTCCCTGATCGAGCAGAATCGCGTCAGCCCTTCCGTCAGTTCGCTGAAAAAAGTGCTGGAAGGCCTGCCGATCACGCTGGCCGAGTTCTTCACCTTCGATGCCGAACCGCAAATGCCCCGCGTGTTCTATTCGTCGGGCGAATTGCCCAATCTTGGCGATGAACGCATGAAATTGCTGCTGGTCGGCACCGCCCACGACAAGCGCGACATCGCCATTCTCAAGGAATGGTATGCCCCCGGCGCCGACACCGGGCCGGACATGCTGGCCCACGACGGGCAGGAAGGCGGCGTGGTCATTTGCGGACACGTCGAAGTCACCGTCGACCAGGAGACCCGTCTGCTCGGCCCCGGCGATGCCTATTATTTCGACAGCCGCCTGCCACACCGTTTTCGTAATCCGGGCGACGAGCCGTGCGAAGTTGTCAGCGCCAGCTCGCCACCCACCTTCTGAGACCGGGACCACCACCCGACACGACCGCACGACCTACCTCCGGGAGAACGTCATGGCCGACCACCGACCAGACTGGAAGCAACGCGCAACAGAACTGAACTTCGAGCACAGAGCCTTCATCAATGGACAGTATGTCGGGGCCCGCGACGGACGCACCTTCGACTGCGTCAACCCGGCCAACGGCACCGTGCTTGCCCGGGTTGCCCTGTCGGGCAATCATGAAGTGGAGATGGCGGTGGCCGCGGCACGCCGTGCGTTCGACAGCGGCGACTGGTCCGGACTGGCGCCGCGTGCCCGGGCCACCATTCTGAAACGCTTTGCCGCGCTGATCCGCGAACACAACGACGAGCTGGCCTTGCTGGAAACACTCGACATGGGCAAACCCATCGGGGATTCGAGCACGATCGACGCCCCCGGCGCGGCCTACTGTGTCGACTGGTACGCCGAAGCCATCGACAAGACACCGGGCGAAGTCGCGCCGGTCGACCCGAAACTGGTGGGACTGGTGACCCGCGAGCCGATTGGCGTGGTGGGCGCCATCGTGCCGTGGAATTTCCCGATACTGATGGCCAGCTGGAAATTTGCCCCGGCACTGGCCGCCGGCAATGCCGTCATCGTCAAACCGTCTGAAAAGTCTCCGCTGAGCGCGATCCGTCTTGCCGCACTGGCCCGCGAGGCCGGCATCCCCGACGGTATCTTCCAGGTACTGCCCGGCGACGGTGAAACCGGCAAACAACTGGCGCTGCACATGGACGTCGACTGCATCGCCTTTACCGGCTCGACCCAGGTCGGCAAACTGATTGCCGGCTACGCCGCCCAATCCAATCTGAAACGCACCTGGCTGGAACTGGGCGGCAAATCGCCGAACATCATCCTGCCCGACTGCCCGGACATCACCAAGGCAGCACGTACCGCTGCGGCGGCGATCTTCTTCAATATGGGGGAAATGTGCACGGCCGGTTCACGGCTTTTGGTGCATGAGGCAATTCGCGATGCCTTCCTCGCCGAACTGAAAACCGCCGCACAGAGCTGGGCGCCGGGTGATCCACTGGACCCGGCCACCAGCATGGGCGCGATTGTCGACGGCCGGCAGTTCGACAAGGTCATGGCCTATATCGGCTCGGCCAAGGCCGATGGCGCAACGGTGCTGCTGGGCGGCTCGGCGGCACGCACGGACAGCGGCGGCTGGTTCATCGAACCCACCGTCATTGACTGCCCGCACCCGCAGGTAACAGTGTGTCGTGAAGAGATTTTCGGACCGGTGCTGTCGGTACTCACCTTCCGCACCCTGGAGGAAGCGATTGCGCTGGCCAATGACACCGAATACGGACTGGCCGCCGCGGTGTGGACCGCCAACGTGTCCACCGCGCATCAAGTGGCACGCCGCTTGCGCGCCGGTACCGTCTGGGTCAATTGTTACGACGAGGGGGGGGACATGAACTTCCCGTTTGGCGGATTCAAACAATCCGGCAACGGTCGCGACAAGTCGCTGCATGCATTGGAAAAGTACACCGAACTGAAGAGCACCCTGATCAAGCTCTGACAGGCCACGGCTGGCGAGCCAGGCCGCCAGCCGTTCACCACACCGGCTTAGCCCGCGGCGCCGAGTTCCGCTGCCAGCGCATACAATTCATCGCGACTGTATTCGAAGGCCGGGCCATCTTCCATCCCGCCCAACTCCAGCAACAGGTCACGCAAGTCGGGAGCCAGTCCTTTGGCGTGCTCGGCATGCAGCTTATAGGCCCATTGCGACAGGGCCGGGATTGTACTCCCGGCATCGAGTTGTTCGGTCAAGGCCCGGGCCAGATCAGTAGGGGTAAGGCTCATCACACAATCCTGCAGGAGTTGCAACGTCCGCCAGTGTACCCAAATCCAGACCCTTCTGGTTGTCCCTATGTCATTTCCAGCCATGGCAAGCTGATGCAAACGTCAATCTACGCTGAAAAAACTCCGCAATTTGGCCATCAAATCCCCCACCGGCGGCCGGTCGACCTCCACCGCCATGTTTTCCAGCAACAGCTGCTGCTCGCGCAAGCGATAGTGCAAGGCATTGGACAGTTGCTGCACCAACTCTTCCTGCTTCATGAAAATGCTCTGGAACATTTCCCGGTTAAGCCGGTAGCATTCCACATCGCGTAGTGCCTTGACCGAATACAGGCTGGCCTCGCCGGTCAGCAAGCCCATCTCGCCAAAGACCTCGCCGGTGCCCAGTGTCCCGAGCACCAGCTTGCGCCCCTCGCTGTCCTTCATTTTCATCTCGGCCTCGCCGGAGACAATGATGAACAACCATTGCGCCACCTCCCCCTGCTCCAACATGGTATCGCCTGCCACATAGGGGGCGAACTTCAAGCTATCCGCCAGCGACAGCAGCTCGTCTTCTTCCAGCATGCCGAACAGGCTCAGCCGCTGCAGATGGGCAATCCGCTCATTGGTATGGCGTTTGTGGCGGGCATGGATCTGCTCTTTTTCCTTGGTCATCAGCACATTGAAAATCGGTGGCGTCAAGCGCCGCTCGTTACGCCGCAAGGTGGCATCGATCAGGGTGCGGATGGCCGAGTCGGTCGGATCGTCTTCTGCCAGATCGGTCAGCCAGTAGCGCACCGCAAACCGTGCCACGCCATGCTCGATGTCCATCAGGATGCAATTGGCCGCCGGTGCGCGGGCGACATGCGGGATGCGGGTCTCTGCCAGTGACTTGTTGATCATGGAGAGAATTTGCGATGGCAGGGTTTCCAGCGTCAGATCGAACCAGACCCAGCGACGCCATTGCAAGGGGGCCTTGCGCCGTTTACCCAGCACGACAAAACGGTTCTTCAGCAACAGGCTATTGGGGATGACCACCGTTTCCCAGTTGCGGGTCTCGAGACTGGTGGCGCGCCAGTTGATTTCCGACACGCGTCCAGCCATACCTTCATGCTGAATCCAGTCACCGACACTGACCGAGTTGTCGAGTTGAATGGCGATCCCGGCCAATAGATTTCCCAGCGTGTCCTGCAAGGCAAAGGCAATGACGGCGGTGATCACCGCCGAGGTGGTGACAATCTCGCCCAGGGCCATACCGGCGCGATGCAGACCCAGCGCGATCCAGAAGGCGTAGCTGAGCAGAATGACGATATCGGCGATGATGCCGGGTGGGGAGACGGTTAGCGCAGGCAGGATCAGCCGAAACAAAATACCGCCCCAGATGCGGATGAACAGCAGACCGAAGGCGATATCCAGCAAGCCCGCCGCCAGTGCTGGAGAAATCTGCGCCGGCAGCCACGCGGCCGTATAGCTCAGGGAGAACGATACCGCCAGCAACACGGCGGCAAACAACACGGAACGAACTACGTGGGAACGACTCTCCGACGCGCGCAGAGCGACCACCCCGAGCAAGGCCACGGTGATAAGCACCCACAGCGGATGGGACATAAACCAGACATACGCAACGGGAAGCGGCATGCTCGACCTCTGTCATGATGGCTTTCTTGAACAATAGCCCAGCGAATGACAGAGGACAGAGACAGGCGGGATTAATGCTCCACCGGGCGCCGGAACGGATGCCAGTCGACACTGGTCAGGGTCACGCCAACCACGCAGGCCAGGAATCCCAACAAGTGGAAGGGCATCAGCGACTCGCCGAGAAAACCGATCGACAGAAAACTGGAAAAGGCCGGCATGAGATTATCGAAACTGCCGGCGGTCTGGGAGCCCAAACGGTTCACGCCGATGTTATACAGGCTATACGCCAGCACCGAAGGGAAAATCCCCAGATAGAGCACGGCCAGCAAGGCCGACCAGGACTGACTGCCCGGCATCGGGGCACCCGGCTCGGCATACAGCGCCATCGGCAGCAGTATCGCCGCCCCCAGCAGCATTTGCACCAGCATGGACACGCTGGTCGACACCTTCTTGGGCATGGCATCCAGTGACAGGGTATAGATGGCCCAGCACACGCTGGAGGCCAGCAACCACATTTCGCCGCGCCCCAATTCTAGCAGGGCCAGCCGCGCCATATCGCCCTCTACGGCAATGAACAAGGCCCCGAACATCGACACCGCGACACCCACCACCTGATTAAGGCTAAGCCGTTTGCCATGCAGTACCGCGGCGATCAGCAGGATCCATGCCGGCGTCGGTGTTTGCAGGGCGGCGGCACTGGTGGCACTGGCCGTGGCAACCCCGAGATAGATGCACACCGAGGTCCCGACGATACCGATGCCGGCCTGCAACAGGTAGTGCCAACGCAAACTCCACACCACTTTGCGCTGCTCCCACAGTGGCCGCCACAGGAAAGGCAGCAACACCGCAGAGCCGATCACCCAGCGCCAGAATCCCAGCCACATCGGCGGCAGGTCGGCACGAAAACCACGGGCAATCACGACATTACTGGCCCAGAACAGCATGGCCAGCGACAGGCAGATAATCGGCCACAAGGGGCCACGGGTGGAGAGCTTCACAGAATCATTTCGAGGATGCGATACCCGCAGTCTATGCCGGGCCACCGACGGCGGGCTTGATGTAACGCAAATGGATACAATCTACATCAGTGTTTTCTTATTTAACGTAAAAACAGTGGCTTGCCGGCACGCAACGAGATAAAGAAACGCATGAAACGGGGTGGCGTCGCCGGAACGACAACGCCAGCCACCGTTCGGGACGGGTCAATCGCGGAAGTTATTGAACTGCAGCGGGAAGTCCTGGATTTCCTTGCGCATCAGGGCAATGACCTCTTGCAGGATGTCGCGCTTGGCGCCACTCACCCGGACCGCGTCACCCTGAATGCTGGCCTGAACCTTCATCTTGGAATCTTTGATCAGACGCACGATTTTTTTCGACAGCTCGGTTTCGATGCCTTCGCGAACCGTGATGGTCTGCTTGACCTTGTTGCCGCTCACTTTTTCCAGCTTGCCATACTCGAGGCAACGGATATCGACACCGCGCTTGGACAGTTTGCCGATCAGAATGTCTTTGACCTGATCCAGCTGGAACTCGGCATCGGCATAGGCAGTCAGTACCTTCTCGGCAGCCTCGACACGGGCATCACTGCCCTTGAAGTCATAACGGGTGCCAATTTCCTTGGAGGCTTGATCCACCGCATTACGCACTTCAACGATATTGACTTCAGATACAATGTCAAACGACGGCATGGCAGGTATTTCCTTACTTGATTAGTGCCGGAGAATTGTAGTGCCAGCCGACCGTCTTGTCATCTGCGGGTCTGGCCAGATGACAGATATTTCACCATGATGCGCCAGCCAACACCCTGAAGGAATGGAAAGAATCGCATGCCTGTTACACCAGAACACCTTATGGCATTTTTGGCCGCTGCTTTGGTCATTACCCTGTCCCCCGGCCCTGACAACCTGATGGTGCTCAGCCTGGGCATTTCGCGCGGCCGTCGCGAAGGCATGATGTTTGGTCTGGGCTGCGCCATGGGCTGCCTGAACCACACCGTGCTGGCCGCACTGGGCGTCAGTGCGCTGATCGCCGCCTCGCCGCTGGCCTTCACTGCGCTCAAGATGGCCGGTGGCGCCTACCTGATGTATATGGGCTGGCAAGCCATTCGCAGCAACGGCAGCACCTTTTCCGCCACCGGGAGTTCGCGCGCACCGACCGAGTCCGCCTGGAGCTATTTCCGCCGCGGCCTGATTGCCAATGCCATCAATCCCAAAGTGGTGCTGTTCTTCCTGGCTTTCCTGCCGCAGTTCATCACCCCGGCCCAGGGCCATCTTGCCGTGCAGACCCTGGTACTGGGTACCGTGTTCACGCTGCAGGGTGCCGTTGTATTTGGCGCACTGGGCTATTTTGCCGGTCATGTCGGCCGCTGGCTGACCCGCCGTCCCTCCGCCGGCAAATGGCTTGACCGCATGGCCGGCAGTGTGTTCATTGCATTGGGGCTGAGACTGATCTTCGCCCCGTCACGCTGACAACCAGTCAATCAAGGCATCGCCGGGCATCGGGCGGGCAAACCAGTAGCCCTGCCCGATCTGGCAACCGGTTTCGCGCAGCGCCAGCAAATCCGCTTCGGTTTCCACCCCCTCGGCCACCGAGGTCAGCGATAGCTGGCGCGCCAATTGCACGACGCCATCGACAATGGCGGCCAGGTGGGGCTTGTCCGACAGTGAGGTCACCAGCGACTTGTCCACCTTGAGCTCGGTGAACGGGAAGCGGCGCAATTGCTGCACCGTGGCAAATCCGGTCCCGAAGTCATCGATCGACAAACCGAAGCCGGCCAGCCGCAGGCGGGCGGTGATGGCCAGCGCTTCCGCGAGGTTATCGGCCACGGCGGTTTCGGTAATTTCAAACAGGATGGCCGAAGGGGGTACGCCGGCGCGCCGGACTTTGCCCTCGATCTCCTTGACCAGATGGGTGCCGCTAAGCGAGCGCGGCGACAGATTGACCGACAGCATCAATTCCTTGCCCACCGCCGACCAGCGATTCCACTCTGCCAGCGCCAGATCCAGCATCAGCAGGGTCAACTCTGTCCCCCAGCCCTGCGTTTCTATCACCGGCACAAACCGGTCGGGAGGGATCACCTCACCGTTCCGGGCCTGCATGCGTGCCAGCACTTCGCAGCCCTTGGTCTGCCCGGTCTGCAAATCAACCTTGGGCTGGAACCAGGCCATCACCCGCCCCTCGTCCAGCGCCGCCCGCACCTCGGCCACCTCCAGCAAATCGAGGCGATCACTCCGCTGGCGCCGCCCCAGCAGATCCCCCAGCGTGCCGGCCGACACCGGTTTGCTCAACACCCCAAGCAAGGGCAAGCCCAGCTCGCGCCCCATGATCTCCACGGTACCGAGCAGCCGGAGATCCTTGCCGGAAGTGACCACCACCGGGATGGCCAACGACTCCTTCGCCAGATACTGCAACACTTCGACACCATCCATCACCGGCATCTCCAGATCGAGCAAGATCAGGTCCGGCGCCGGATCCAGCGCATGAATGATATCCAGTCCTTCCTTGCCGTTACCGGCATGGTAGACACGCTCCATTCCCAACTCTCTGCAAACAGCCTCGCCCAACATGGCCTGGGCGCGACTGTCTTCGACAATCAATACCGAGGCGAAGGGTGCCATCGACATGGGGTTCTCCCTAGCGGGACTTCGAGATAAGTTGCGCCATCAGCTCCAGCGCCACCACTTCATCGGCCGCCCCCAGCTTGATGGCTTCTTTGGGCATGCCGAACACCACACAGCTTTCTTCGTCCTGCGCCACCGTACGGGCCCCCGCCTGATGCATCTCCAGCAAGCCTTTGGCCCCGTCGTCACCCATGCCGGTCATAATGATGCCCAGCGCATTCTTGCCGGCAAAGCGCGCTGCCGAGCGAAACAACACATCGACAGAGGGTTTGTGCCGGCTGACCAGCGGCCCGTCCACCACTTCGACTTCGTAGTAGGCACCACTGCGCTTGATCATCATGTGCTTGCCACCCGGGGCGATCAGCGCGCGTCCCGGCAGGATACGGTCTTTGTTGGCCGCCTCCTTGACCTCGATCTCGGACAGGCGGTTGAGCCGGTCGGCAAACGAGGCGGTAAACTTTTCCGGCATGTGCTGGACAATGGCGAGGCCCGGGCAGGTCCGTGGCAAGGCGGTCAGAATCACTTCCAGCGCCTGGGTGCCACCGGTGGAGGTCCCTATCGCAACAATACGCTCGGTGGTTTGCACCATCGACTGTCCGCCGGTGGCCGCTTCGAGAATCACGTCGGCCGACAGTTTCGGCCGCGCTTCGGCAATCGACCCCATCGAACCGGACGGTGGCGTCGGCGGCGGCTTGGTGCCAGGTGCCGGGGTGGGCGGCAAGGTGCGAATCCGGTTCATGCGCGCCAGTGCAGCGGCACGTACCGCATTCACCAGCGTGTTGCTACTATCCTGCAGGAACTGCTTGACTCCGCTCTGCGGCTTTGCCACTACCTCGATAGCCCCGGCCGCCATCGCCTGCATCGAGGTTTCCGTGCCTTTCTGGGTCAGCGAAGAGCAGATCACCACGGGCGTCGGACGGGTTTGCATCAATTGTTTGAGAAAGGTGATACCGTCCATGCGCGGCATCTCGACGTCGAGCACGATGACATCGGGCCACTGCACTTTCATTTTTTCCATGGCCATGATCGGGTCGGTCGCGGTTGCGATGACCTTGATCCCCGGCGCATGATCCAGCACTTCGCTCAACACCTGGCGAACCACGGCCGAGTCATCCACCACCATCACGTTGATAGTCATCGCCACATCCTTGTCTGGTGCCGTCATGCACCGCTGAAGTAAGTCAATTCACGCCCGAGCTCACGTGCCTGCCGGGTCAGCTCGCGCGCCATGTCACGCACGCCGGCGGCATGGTCGCCATTATGCTGCGCGGCAGCCACCAATTGCGTCAGCGTCTCCTCGAGCTGACGAATGACATCCCCTTGTGCCACGCCATTGCGTTCCATCAGGACCAACTGCCCGGCCAGCGCCCGGCCATCCAGACAGCCCTGCTCCAGACGTTCGGCGGCATGGCTGGCGCTGCGCAGGGTCGCGTTCATCAGCTCATCCACTTCGCGGGCCGCCTGACTGGAACTTTCCGCCAACTCCCTGACACTCTGCGCCACCACCTTGAGACCGGCACCCGCCGCACCGACCCCGGCGGCTTCGACCGCGGCATTCAAGGCCAGCAAATGTGTCTGACGGGCCTGGCTGGCGATCACCGCGATGTGCCCGGCCATGTCCTGCAGAATTGTCCGGGTATTCTCGATGGCATCGCGCCCGCCGCCGACCCGCCGTGCCGCCTCATCGGCCATCACCGCCCCCTCGCGCAGGGTCTCCCGCGACAAATCGAAGGAACGCGAGACATGATTGAGCGCGGTGCTCACGTCTTGCAAACCGGCGGTTCCCGCCGCCGTGGCACTTTGAATGGCGCAGGCCGCTTCGGCAGACTGGTCTGCCACAGCCGTCACGCTGATAACCGTGCAACGCAAATCGTCGACCACCTGCCGCCATGTCCCGGACAAGTGCCGCGCCGACGCCATCACCGACCCCTCCGCGCACTGCACCGGCAATGGCGGCTCCAATTGCCCGGACGACAAGGCCTCCAGCGTCACCTTGACCTCCTCGGGCCAGGCCCCCAGGGTCACCAGCAGGGCACGTCGCACCAGATACCAGGCAAACAAGGCGAACAGGATGCCGCTGGCCAACAATACCGCCAGCTGCACGGCCAACAACTGCCGTGCCTCGGCCACCGCCTGCAAGGAAGCCTTCTCCTGATCCTGAGCCTGCGCCACCAGATGCTTCAAGGGCGTCGACAAGGCGGCACTCTGGCCCAGCACTTGCGTGAGGAACAGCGTGCGCGCCTGCTCATGCTCCCGGGCCTCCGCGGCGGCCACCAGCTCATCGAACAAGGGCAACAAACGATCACTGGCGGCGCGAATCGCCAGCGTGTCGGCATGCCACGCTGCCAGACGCGGCTCATCGGCGGTCAGCTTTTCCAGCGCGATGCCGGACTGGACAAAACGTTGCCGGAATGACCGGTAACGTGCGGCGGCCTCCGCCACTTTCGCCGGGTCGCGTTCGACGGCGGCATCGCGATAACTGCCGCGCATGGCAAGCAGACTGGCCCGCATGGCCGCCACTTGCGGCATGGGCACCTTCCTGACCCAGCTGGCCTCGACCACCGTCGACCGGACCTGCCCCAGCGCTTGCCATGACCAGCAGGCACACATCACCACCACCAGCGCAAGGATGCCGAACACCACCAGAATCCGGGTTTTCAGGGAGAACCTGGCCATACTCCCCCCTCTCCGGCACAGGCTTCGGCAAGCAGGCTCATTTCTTCCAGCGACATGACCTTGTCCAGCGCCAGCAGAATGATGAAGCGGCCGTCCAGCCTGGCCATCCCGGCAATGAAGTCGACCCGGACCCCGGCCCCGAACTGAGGTGGCGGCTCGATGTCCGTGGTCAGGATGTCGCGCACCTCGTGGACGGCATCCACCACAATGCCGATCTGCAGGATTTGCTCGCCATCCGGCAGTTCCATCACCACCGTGCAACTGCGCTTGAGCACCCGCGTCGGCCCGAGGCCAAACCGTCGCGACAAATCAATGACCGGCACCACCGAGCCACGCAGATTCATGACACCGAGAATGAAGTCGGGGGTCAATGGCACGCCGGTGGGTTCGACATACTGGAGAATCTCCCGCACCCAGGCGATATTTACCCCGAAGATGTCCCGCCCCAACTGAAAGGTCAGATATTGATCCGTCCCCTCCCGAACGATGTCATGCGACTCCATCGTCCCCTCCGGCGCCCTCGGCCCTGCGTCCCAGATGGAAGAAGCTCATCATGGCTTGCAGGTGCTCGGCCTGATTGTTCATCTCGCCGGCCGTGGCGGCCAATTGTTCGCTGGCCGAGGCATTGTGCTGGGTCGACGCATTCAACTGCTGGATGGCGGCGGTAATCTGGGAAACCCCGGTGGTTTGTTCATTGGAGGCCGCCGTGATCTCCTGAACCAGATCGGCGGTTTTCATGCTTGAGCGGACGATCTCGCCCAACAGCTCTCCGGCATGCTCGGCCAGTTCGACACTACCCTCGGTGACATCGATGATGTCGCGTGCCGCCACCTGACTGCGCTCGGCCAGCTTGCGCACTTCAGCCGCCACCACGGCAAACCCCCGGCCGTGCTCTCCGGCCCGCGCCGCCTCGATCGCGGCATTCAAGGCCAGCAAATTGGTTTGATAGGCGATATCGTCGATGATGCTGATCTTCTCGGCGATCTGGCGCATCGCCATGACGGTCTGACTGACCGCCTGCCCACCCTCGCCGGCTTCACGCGCCGCCTTGCTGGCCATATCGTCGGTAATGCGGGAATTGTCATTGGTATGACTGATCGACGCAGTCATTTCTTCCAGCGACGAGGTGGTCTGCTCCAGACCGCTGGAGGATTCGCTGGCTGACTGGGACAAGGCCTGGGAGGTCGCACTGACCTGCCACGACGCCGAGGCCAGACTATCGGCCGACGCCTTGACATGGGTAATCACTTCGCGGAGCTTGTCCAGCATGCGTGCCATGGTGGCGACCAGACTGGTGCTGTCGCCGGGGCGCACCACCATGGTGATGTCCAGCTTGCCCTCGGCCATTGACTGCATGACCGAGGCCACATAGGCCGGCTCGCCCCCCAGCTGGCGCATCAGGTAGCGCAGCAAACCCAGCGAGATCAGCACGGCCAGCGCCACCGACACCACCACCAGACCGATCAGCACCAGCCGGGCATAGTCCAGAATCCGGGCAACGTTTTCTTCCGCATGGTTGTTCAGGCCATTCTCGAATTCGGCAATGTCCTTGAGCGCCGTCGTCAAGCGTTGCGAGACCGGGATCACCTCCGACGCCTGGGTTTTAAGCGCCTGCTCATACTCGTTGCGCAGGGCCTCCGACATCATCTTTTCCGTGGCGGCCAGCGTGGGCCCCAGTGCTTCCTGCGCCCGGACCAGTAATTCACGCTCCCGATCCGTGGTCGCGGGATCGTCCCGGAAAATGCCCTGCAATTGCTGGAATTGGGTGATGAGGCGTTGCCGGTACTCGGTGTAGCGAGTCTGTTCGCGTTGTTTCTGTGTCGTATCCAGAAACAGCAAAGTCGAGCGGGCCGATAACTTCATTTCCTGGCTGTCATCGAGCATGGCACCGACCAGCCGCGCCTCTTCATTATTGACATGCATCGAGTCCACCGAGTTGCGGATGGTCGTCAGCGCAAACAATGCCGCACAGACACTCAGCACCATCAGCAAGATCATGCCGGCAAACCCCAGCCCCAGTCGCCCCGCCACCGTCATGGGTTTTCGTGCCATGGTCATCCCCCCCCTTGTTCCTGCAATGGGCTGGCCGTGCCGCGAATGGCACTGCCTCCTGCCCTGCGCGCAGCATCATGCGTTGCCGCATCGATCAATGCGGAAACATCCAGAATCAGTGCCACGGCGCCATTTCCCAGAATGGTCGAACCACTGAGCGCTTTCAGATGGCGGAACAGTCCTCCTAGCGGCTTGACCACGATCTGGCATTCCCCCTCCAGATCGTCCACCACCAGTCCCGCCTGCCGCTCGCCAAACCGCACCACAACAACATTGCGTCTGCGCACCGCCCTCCTCTCCAGACCCAAAAACCCCGACAGCACCACTAGTGGCAACACCCGGCCACGTAACTCGATATAGCCAAACGCCTCCTCGGGAACGTCACTGGCGCGGATTTCCAGACACTCCACCACTCGGTCCAGAGGAACCACAAAGGCATTGCCGGCCACCCGCACCAGAAAACCATCGATAATCGCCAGCGTCAGGGGCAGTCGCAGCCGAAAACTGCTGCCGGCGCCCGGTCGGGTCGTCATGTCGATGGTGCCACGCAGGTCGTCGATGGCCTGACGCACCGCATCCATCCCCACGCCGCGTCCTGACAGGGCGGTCACCTGCGTCGCCGTTGAGAAACCCGGTAAAAAGATCAGGGCCAGAATGTCGCTTTCGGACACAATCTCCGTTGCACCGATCAGGCCACGCTCCCGGGCCCGCGCCAGAATCTTGCCGACATCCATGCCACCGCCATCATCGGTCAGTTCGATCACGATGCTGCCCGCTTCATGGCGCGCCGACAGCGTAACGGTTCCTTCAAGGGGTTTGCCGGCGGCCGCCCGAACCTCGGCCGCTTCGATACCGTGATCGATGGCATTGCGTAGCAAATGGGTCAGCGGCTCGCCCAGCCGGTCCACCATCGACTTGTCCAGTTCGGTCTCACTACCGTGCACGACCAGCCGCACCGGTTTGCCGGTTTCAACGGACAGATCACGCACCAAACGGGGAAAGCGCCCGAAAATGTCACCGATCTCCACCATGCGCATGCCCAGCACCCGCGAGCGGATCGCCTCGACCAATACCGCAATCTGGCTGGCCGTCTCGCCCAGCTCGGCATCGTGATGGCGCTGCGCCAGCAAGCTGGCTGCCGAACTGGCAATCACCAGCTCCCCGACCAGATCGATCATCTGGTCGATCCGGCTGGCCTCGACCTTGACCATGCGATGGCCCTGCGCCACTTTGGCCGCTATCGGCAGCGGTACCGCAGCAAGGTCATCGCCCCCATCATCCCCGGCGGGCTCATCCTGCGGGGGAGCGTCACTGTCCGTTACCGGGCTGATGCGCACGCTACTGCAGTCCTGCACGAAGCCGAATGCCCCGGACAGGGTGGGCTCGTCAACCTCTCCTGAAACCAGCAAGTCAAAGCCCAGATAGCAGCGGCAGGGGTCGAAACTGTCCCGGCCCGGCAAACCGCTCAAGTCAGCGACGATGGACTCGATACTGACCAGCGAGCCGAGGTAGGCAAAGATTTCAGTGGGTTCCATGCCGTCGCGCAGGATATCGGGGCCAAACCCGACCTGAATCCGCCAGCGGCGCGCCGGTTCAGTCGCGGAGTCAACGACCGGCGCCGACTCCGGCGTCTCCAACAGAAACGACAAGCGTTGCCGCAGCGGCCGCCCTTCTTCTTCATCAATGGCCTGCCCGCTCACCCAGGCCGCAATGCACGCTTTGACGTGGTCATGGCATGCCAGTAACAACGCGACCAACGAGGCATCCAGCGGTTGGGTCCCCTCGCGCACACGGTCAAGGACGCTTTCCGCCTCATGCGCAAACCCGACCAGATAGTCGAAACCGAAAATACCGGCCGACCCTTTGAGGGTGTGCATGACGCGAAACAAGGCATTGAGATCGTCACCGGACAAGGCGGCCTGAGTGGTCCCCAGCAACAAGGACTCCATCTGCTCGAGCAGTTCGTCGGCTTCTTCCAGAAAGGCCTTGAGCGCCAGATCGAGATTCATGACCGATCCTCTTCCGGCAGGCCGGGCAGCCCCAGCGTGGCGAATATCCGCCGGACCGGCGCGCTGGGCGCCAGCAAGGCCACGGGATGCCCGTTTTGCCCGCCCTGCCAAACCAGCCAGACCAGCCATTGCGCGCCAGCGGTGTCGATCTCTTCCACGACGGAAAGATCCAGCTCGATGAACGGGTGTTGCTCCAGTCCGGCCAGCAGCTCCTCATGGGCCTCCGGCACCGAAGCCAGCGTCAGCGAGGCCGGCAACGGGGTACGTTGCGTGGTGTCCACTCAGACTCCTGGGGTCATGTTATCTAGCAAAATGCATGATTATCATCATTCTGTTTAGGATAAATGGATTATCAAGGCAAGACGCCATCGGGCCGATACGCACGGCTGGCGCAGTATTTGCTACCATAGCGGCTTTCCCGTCGATTGCCGGAACCCCACATGGCCAAATTGTTTTACCGCTTTGCCGCAATGAATAGCGGCAAAAGCACCCAGCTGCTGCAAATTGCAAATAATTATGAAAGCATGGGCAAGCGCGTCACGCTGTACACGGCGGAAATCGACGATCGTTTCGGCGTCGGCATGATCACTTCACGACTGGATATCCAGCGCGAAGCGCAAACCTTCAACGCCACGACCCCTTTTCTCGCCGAGCAGCATCGGGGCATCGACTGCATCCTGATTGACGAAGCCCAGTTTCTGACCCCGGAGCAGATCCGCCAGCTGCATCGCATGGCCCATCTGGACAATATTCCGGTGATTTGTTTTGGTTTGCGTTCGGATTTTCGGGGCGAGCCGTTTCCCGGCGCGGCCTGGCTGATGTCGCTGGCCGAAGATGTCGAAGAGATCAAGACGATATGCCAATGCGGCCGCAAGGCGACCATGCACATCCGGGTCATGGCGGACGGCCGCCGTGTCAAGGAAGGACCGCAGGTCGAAATCGGGGGAGATGCGCGTTACCGGGCGGTATGCGCAAAATGCTTTTATCGCGAAGACTAAACGGCAACGGGCAAGGCCGAAGGCCCTGCCCGTACCCGTGTCACTGGAACAACTGGGGAACCTTGTTGGCCACTTGTTCACGGATCATGCGCAGCGCACCTTCAAACGCCTGACGCACCTGATCGCGCATGGCACCATAGCTGACCTGATTGCCACACTGATGGCAAACCACCATATCCTGTTCAGAGGGGTGCTCAGGCGCCTCGACATCAGTCGAGCAGCAATGCGGACATATCAGAAAAGGGGCTTTGGGTGCCATGGTCGACCTTGATCGAGTGTGTACCCCGGCTGGCGGGGCACAGATGAGTGCTGGATGTTTGAATTGTATAGTGCCACGATGACACGTCAACAGAAATACTGCCAAGTTGCCGCTCTATTTGCTCCCGCTCAAAACCGATACCCACTGCAGGGCTTGCTGCACGGGCACGTCACTCTCGTTGTTGCGTCAATGTTGCATCGACATCACCTGCCGCTTGCCATTCCGATTGATTAAGTACAAAATCAAAAAACAAATATGAAAGAGCAACGCCATGACTCAAGGCGGCAAACGGGCCGGTGCCGGGCGTAAATCGGTTTTCGGCGGCGACAAAACCATCGCCATGCGCGTTCCGGAACCCCTCAAGCCACTGATCGACACGTGGCTTAACGAATACCGGACGCTACGCACCATTACCGGAGGCGAGATTGGCAATCTGTTCACGCTGGGCCAAACCCTCAGTGAGATGTCCCTGCCCTTGTTCGCCAGTCGCGTTCCGGCCGGCGCCCCGGTCGCCGGGGATGATATGAAAGAAGCCGACATCGACCTGAACACCCACTTGGTAAACCGCCCCGGCAGCACCTTCATGGTCACGGTCCGCGGTCACTCCATGCGGGATGCCGGTATTCAGGACGGTGACTTGTTGCTGGTAGACCGCTCCATCGAACCCCGCTCCGGCAAAGTGGTCGTCGCCGTGGTCGATGGCGAGGTCACGGTCAAACGTCTGGAGCAAACCGCTTCGTCGTTGCGTCTGCTCCCGGAAAACCCGGACTACGCGCCGATAGACATTTCCCCCGAGTCGAATTTCATGATCTGGGGTGTGGTAACCCGCGTCATACACACGGTTGACTAAGGAGATCTGCGATGAACAACGACACATTGATCAAAATGAAGTTTGCCGACTGGCGTCGCCTGCCCCGCGCATTCCGGGCGGTGATCGAAGGACAACCCCGGGTTTTGGTGTCCCGTCCCGGCCGGGATTTCTACGTTCCCGTGCAGTTTGTTTAAAGTCAACGCAGAATCATTCATCACAAAGCCTAGTAAATCTACGCAAGACAAACCCGGCCGGTTTGTGTGAAAATACTTTCACATCAAGAAGTTTGCCATATTCATATACTGGCAAGCCCGCTACCGCATGAGAAAGGAAATCCATGAAACTGACCCGCATCCTTGCCGCCATCGCCTTTGCCGCGCTGTCCTGTCTGGCATCCGCCAAGGCCATCGAGGCACCGCTGGTCAACGACAAGGTCCTGTCTTACGGCGCCTGGAGCAGCAACCAGCTGACTCCCTTTTTTGGTAAAACCCAGTTTTCCATCGCAACGGCAGGCAAGTACGACATCACCTTCGACCTGACGCCGGCCAAGGGCTATGAAAACAGCTCGATTGCCTCGCTGCAGAACGCCCTCTCCTCGCTGACCGGCGGCACCCTCGGTGAGTCGAACTTCAGCAACCTGGGCAGCAGCAGCTACCATCACACCTTCACGATGGACCTGAACCCGGGCAAGTACAGCCTCTACCTCGCGTTCACCAACCAGAACCCGTGGTCGGGCATGCTCAATGTCTCCGTCGCACCGACGGCCGCGATTCCCGAACCGGAAACCTACGCCCTGATGGGCCTGGGCATCGTTGCCGTGCTGGCACGTCGCCGCCAGCTCAAGCGCAAGGCTCAAATCTAAGCAATG
>JAGLBD010000108.1 GCA_018260425.1 Pseudogulbenkiania sp.
TACTTCGCCTGAAGTCAGGGCGTCGGGCCAGGACCCCACCGAAGTGACTAGACAGCTCAGCGTCTAGCACCGTAGGAATCCCCCTCCTTGCCGGTCTTGAGGCCGGTGAGCGTAAGCGAGAGGTGGGGGAGGATGTCAATGGTACCTGTTCTGCGCGGTCGCCCGCCTTGGCAGCTTTAGTCGTGCCGCCGAACGCCTGGCCATTCCCAAGTCGTCGGTGAGCACCGCCATTTCCCGGCTCGAAGCCGGTCTGGGGGTGCGTTTGCTGGAGCGCAGTACCCGCTCCTTGCGCCTGACCGAAGCCGGACTGATGTTTCTCAATGACATTGCGCCATTGTTTTCCAAGCTGGACGACGTGGCGGATCACTTGCAGGGCCAACTGCATGCTCCCTTGTCCGGAACGCTCCGGATCGCCTCGCCCTATGAGTTCGCCAGTGCGCATTTAACACCGATCGTGATGACGATCATGGCCGAGCATCCCGCACTGAGAATCGAAATCGATGTGGTGACCGGTCAGCTGGATCCCCGCAGCTCGGGGCATGACCTTAGCTTTGTCATCACCAGCCAGCCCTTGCCGGACTCCGGGCAGATGGGAAAACGCTTGTATACCGTGACCCAAGGTCTGTTTGCCGCGCCCTCGTTTCTGGCTGGACGGCGTATGCCGACCCACCCGCAGGACTTGCTGCAATGGCCGTTGCTGGGCACCGCCGCCTCGATGCCGTGGCGTTTTACCCACCCGGATGGGCAAAGCAGCGAGGTCAATCCCCCGCTGCGGCTGCAAACCGCCAATGCCGATTTGCGCCGGCAGGCAGCGATTGCCGGGCAGGGGGTCTGCATCATGTCGCACAACTTTGCCAAAGAGGCCGTGGCAGCCGGTCTGTTGTTGCCACTGCTGCCGGAATGGCAGTTGATGCCGCTCATTGCGACGGCGCTGATCCCGAACCGGAGTTTGTTGCCGGGGAAAACCCGCCTGGTGCTGGAGGGACTGGCCCAGCGGTTTTCTTCACTCGCGAGCTGATGTTCCGTTGGCAGGATAGAGTGATTGCTTTACGGAAAGAGATGCTTGGCGTATATTTCCGGGGTAATTTGTGCAATGCAGCTAGTGCGCCGCACAAACTGTAGGAAAAGTTTGCTATAACAAGAAAAATACAATCAAAACAGTGGGTTGTTTATCGGTTTTGTCAGGTTGAATCACTGTTCTCCAGACTGCCTATTACCTCATATAAGGAAGAATCATGCGCTTGAAAGGGAAGGTTTCCATTATCACCGGTGGTGCCAGTGGTATCGGCAAGGCCACTGCAGAGAAATTCGTCAGCGAAGGCGCCATCGTAGCGGTCTGTGACGTAAACATCGAGGCTGTTGGTGCGGTGGTTGAAGCGTTGAAGGCTCAAGGCGGTGAGGCGGTGGGGTATAAGGTCGACGTGACGAACCGCGAAGAAATCGCCAGCATGGTTGCCGATCTGAAAGCCCGTTTTGGCCGCATCGACGTGCTGGTCAATAATGCCGGCATCGTGATGGATGCCCAGTTGATCAAGATGACCGAAGAGCAGTTCGACAAGGTCATTGATATCAACCTTAAGGGCGTTTACAACTGCGCGCGTGCCGTGGTCGATACCATGGTCGAACAGGGGGGCGGTGTTATTCTGAACGCATCCAGCGTGGTTGGCGTGTATGGCAACTTTGGCCAGACCAACTATGCCGCAACCAAGTTCGGCGTGATCGGTTTCGTGAAGACCTGGGCCAAGGAATTGGGCAAAAAAGGCATTCGCGCCAACGCGGTGTGCCCGGGCTTCGTGGCTACCCCGATCTTGAAGGCCATGCCGGAAAAGGTTATCCAGGCCATGGAAGACCGTGTGCCGATGAAGCGTATGGCACGTCCGGAAGAGATTGCCAACGTGTATGCTTTCCTCGCGTCCGACGAAGCCAGCTATATCAATGGCGCCGCCATCGAAGTAACTGGTGGCCTGACGCTCTGAGCGACGCTGCCGGATAACAAAAACGCCACCTTCCCGAGCGGAACGTGGCGTTTTTTTGCGTGGATGGCGGGATTATTCTTCGTCGCCACCGGCCAGCAAGGCCGATTCGACATCGCGGCGTTTGAGGTGGGGTGCGAAAAGTTCGATGAAGGTGAAGGCAAAGCCGCGCAGGTAGGCATCCTTGCGGATACCGATCTTGGTGGTGCTCGACTCGAACAGGTGGCTGGCATCGATGCTGGCCAAACCGCTGTCGCGCTCCGGCTCGAAAGCCATACTGGCAATGATGCCGATGCCCAGACCCAGATTGACATAGGTCTTGATCACGTCGGTATCAATGGCAGTCAGTACCACATTCGGGGTCAAGCCGGCCTGCGAGAAGGCTTTGTTGATCTTGGAGCGGCCGGCGAAAGCAAAGTCATAGGTGACGATCGGCCACGAAGCGATGTCTTCCAGCGTCAACGGGCGGCCCAGCGACAGCAGCGGATGGCCTTGCGGCACGACGATGCTGCGGTTCCACTCATAGCAGGGCAGCATCGCCAATTCCTTGTACAGGGCAATCCCTTCCGTGGCGATGGCCAGGTCGGCTTCGCCGCTGACCACCATTTCGCAGATCTGGGTCGGGCTGCCTTGTTTTATGGACAGACGCACTTTAGGGTAGAGGCGAACGAAATCGGTAATGGGCTTGGGCAGGGCATAGCGGGCCTGGGTATGCGTTGTCGCAATGGTCAGTGCCCCTTCTTCTTCCCTGGAAAACTCGTCACCGACACGCTTCAGGTTTTGTGCTTCGCGCAGGATGCGTTCGGAAATGCGCAGCACTTCCTTGCCTGGGTCCGAGACAGCGACGACACGCTTGCCATTGCGGATGAATACCTGAATACCCAGTTCGTCTTCCAGCAGACGAATCTGTTTACTGATCCCTGGTTGGGAAGTGTGCAGCTTTTCAGCGGCCTCGGAAACGTTGAGACCTTGTTTGGCCACTTCGACCAGATAGCGGAGTTGTTGAAGCTTCATGATTGTGGCGACCCGGATGGATAAAACCAGAAGTAATTAAATACTAACACAATATTCTTTAGCTTTATAAAAGCCATTATGTAGCATGATGCCTTAAGTTAATGATCATTTGGAGTGTCCGATGACGTCACAAGAGCGATTTGTCCAACTCGACGAACGCCTCGCAGCCATCGCCTCGCGTGTGGCGCCGCTGGCGCTGGCCAGTAGTTTCGGTGCCGAAGACATGGTGCTGCTGGATGTGGTCGCACGACTGGGGCTGCCTATCGAGGTGTTCAGTCTGGATACCGGTCGCCTGCCATCGGAAACCTACGACCTGATGCAGCAGGTGCGCGACCGTTATCCCACGGTGGCGGTGCGCTATTACTACCCCGAGGCCGCGGCGCTGGAAGCCTGGGTCACGCGCCACGGTGTCAATGCCTTCTACGATTCGATCGAGCTGCGCAAGTCCTGTTGTGCCATCCGCAAGATAGTGCCATTGCAGCGGGCGCTGGCCGGCAAGCAAGGCTGGATCACCGGGCTGCGTCGCGAACAATCGCCAACCCGTCAGGATCTCGCCGAAGAAAGTCATGATGCCGACCACGGTCTGCTCAAATTCAACCCGCTGCTGGAGTGGAGCGACAGCGATGTCTGGACCTATATCAAAGGCCATGACGTTCCGGTCAATGCGCTGCATGCGCAGCATTACCCGTCCATCGGCTGTGCACCCTGTACTCGCGCCATCACGGTTGGCGAGGATCTCCGTGCCGGGCGCTGGTGGTGGGAAAACCCTGAAACCAAAGAGTGCGGTCTTCATGTTGCCGCGACGCCGATTCCGTTGAAGAGGATCTGAGCATGTATCGTTATAACGACATCGACCGGGAACTGGTCGATCAACGGGTGGCCCAGTTCCGCGACCAGACCGAACGATTCCTCGCCGGCGAACTGGACGACGAGGAATTCCGGCCGCTACGTTTGATGAATGGTCTCTATATCCAACGCCATGCACCGATGCTGCGGGTCGCCATTCCCTACGGCCATCTGAACAGTGTGCAGTTGCGGACTCTGGCCGAGATTGCCCGGCGCTGGGACCGTGGTTACGGCCACTTCACCACGCGACAGAACATCCAGTTCAACTGGCCGAAGCTGGCCGATGTGCCCGATATTCTGGCCTTGCTGGCGACGGTCGAAATGCATGCCATCCAGACCTCGGGCAACTGCGTGCGCAATACCACCACCGATGCCTTTGCCGGGGTCGCCGCTGACGAGTTACTGGATCCACGCCCCTGGTGCGAGATCATTCGCCAATGGAGCACCTTGCACCCGGAATTCGCCTACTTGCCGCGCAAGTTCAAGATTGCGGTGTCCGGCAGCGTCGAGGATCGCGCGGCGACGCGAGTCCATGATATCGGCTTGCAGGTGGTGCGTAACGCGGCCGGTGAAACCGGATTCCGGGTGTTGGTGGGGGGCGGTCTGGGGCGCACGCCGGTCATTGGCGAAGTGATCCGGGAGTTCCTGCCGGCACCTCACCTGTTGACCTACCTCGATGCCGTGCTGCGGGTCTATAACCGTTTTGGTCGCCGTGACAATAAATACAAGGCGCGGATCAAGATTCTGGTCAAGGCGATGACGGTGGAGGGCTTTGCCGCCAAAGTGGATGACGAGTGGCAGCATCTGAAAGACGGCCCTTCGACCTTGCGGGCCGAAGACATCGCTCATTTTTCATCATTCTTCGTTGACCCGGACTACCACCTCAAACCCGGAGCGCACGGTGATCTCGCGCAACAAGCCGGCGAAGATCGTGGTTTTGCCCGCTGGCTGGAGCGCAATACCCGTCCCCACAAGGAGCCGGGCTATCGATCCGTGGTGTTGTCCTTGAAAAAAACCGGGGTGCCGCCCGGCGATATCACCGCCGAACAGATGGAGGCGGCCGCCGACTGGGCCGAGCGCTTCGGTTTTGGCGAGTTGCGGGTGACACACGAGCAGAATCTGGTCTTGCCCGATGTGCGCGAGGCCGACTTGCACGCGCTCTGGCTGCTGGCCCGGGAAGCGGGTTTCGCTACGCCGAATATCGGACTGTTGACCGACATCATTTGCTGTCCGGGAGGCGATTTCTGCTCCTTGGCCAATGCCAAGTCGATTCCGGTGGCCGAGGCGATCCAGCAGACTTTTGCCGATATGGACTATCTGCATGATCTTGGTGAAATCGAGTTGAATATGTCAGGTTGCATGAATGCCTGTGGCCACCATCACATCGGCCATATCGGTATTCTCGGTGTCGATAAGAATGGTGAGGAGTGGTATCAGATCACTCTGGGCGGTCAACAGGGGGAGCAGGCTGCGCTCGGAAAAGTCATCGGTCCCTCCTTCGCCCGGGCACGCATCCCCGAGGTGATTGCCGAGTTGCTCCAAGTTTATGTCGCACTCCGGCAGGAAGGAGAACGCTTTGTCGATACCGTGCACCGGACGGGTATCGCCCCGTTCAAGGAGAAGGTTTATGCCGCACATCATTAAGGATGGCGAGATCATCGACGATGGCTGGTTGCTGATGCGGCTGAAAGAGGGGCTGCCGGCGCCTGCGCCGGATGCCGCAGAACAGGCCGATGTGATCATTCCCCTGTCGTTGTGGCGCGACTCGGCTGAATGGCGGGAAAGAACGGCGGGACGAACCGGGGTTTGGCTTGGCGCCGATGAGGCACCGGACCTTTTCCCCGGCGACTGGAATGACTTCCCGTTGGTGGCGGTGGATTTTCCGGCATTTACCGATGGACGCGGTTACAGCATCGGGCGCTTGTTGCGCGAACGATACAATTATGCCGGTGAGCTAAGGGCGATCGGCGATGTCTGGAAAGACCAGCTGGCATTCCTTTGGCAAGTGGGCTTTAATGCATTTGAAATCAAGCATGGCAAGCCTGTCGAGGATGCCCTCGCAGCGCTGAAAAGTTTCACGGGCCATTACCAGTCAACCTGGCGACAGCCCGAACCACTGTTTCGTCGAGGCATCAAGTAACCAATGATTGTTGCTTTTATGTTACACATTGGTGGGGTAAAACCCGGATTTAATGGTTTTTATGCCACACCTTTGCATTTTTGCCTCACCCCTGTTGTTGACAGGGGGTTGCTGCATTCCTATAGTGCCGATTAACTGCATAGACACAGCTTGAGCATACACCCTGTTGTTTGCAGTAATCTTGTTAGTGCGTCTTTGCGCCTTTACGATCGCATGGATTTCGTTTTGAAAAGAGGGAATAAAATGACTAAACAGCTGAAACTGAGCGCTCTGGTAGCGGCTCTGCTGGTTTCCGCAAGTGCCTTTGCTGCAAAGCCGGGCTATGTGGCTGATCAGACTACCGATGCCGTGACCCGCAACTCGTACAACGAGTGCTGGAAATCCACCTTCTTTGACAAGGCCAAAGACGGTCTGGTTGAATGTGGCGACAAAGAAGCTGCCAAGCCGGTAGCTCCGGTTGCCAAGGCTCCGGTCCTGACCACCGTTAAAGAAAAAGTTGTCCTGTCCGCCAAGGTTCTGTTCGACTTCGACAAGGCCGTTCTGAGCGCCAATGCCAAGAACGAACTGGATCCGCTGGTTGATCGTCTGAAGGGCGACAAGAACCTGAAGGCTGTTGAAGTTGACGGTTACACCGACTTCATGGGTACCGACAAGTACAACCTGAGCCTGTCCCAGCGTCGTGCCGATGCCGTTAAAGACTACTTCGTTGCCGCTGGTGTTGACGCCGGCAAGGTAACCGCCGTTGGCAAGGGCAAGGCAGAAGCCAAGTTCACCGAAGAATGCTCGGCCAAGTTCCCGAAATGGAAAAAGCTGAAGAAACAGCGCGCCGAACTGAAGACTTGCATCGAAGGCGATCGCCGTGTCGAGCTGAACATCGACACCCAGAAAGAAGTGACTGTAGAGCAACCGGCCAAGTAATCGTCCGGTACTCCGCAAAAAGCCCTGCTCAAGCAGGGCTTTTTCTTT
>JAGLBD010000109.1 GCA_018260425.1 Pseudogulbenkiania sp.
CACGAGAGGCCCTGCACGCCATTCTGGTTGACTACCTGTTCGGAGCCTCGCTGGCCCCCGAACCTGCCGCATCACAGCATCTGGAGCGCGCCATCACCTGGCTGGTGAATGGTGCATTGCGCTGACGGTGTGGATCGCCACGGGATTCCGGACACCTCGCCTGCCCTACACATTCGAGCCTGCGATGCTGAACACGACGAGCCACTGCCCAATAGGGCGTCTGGCGGCAATTCGGCCTAAGCGGACAGTATCTACCAAGAGCCGCGACGTCCGGTTCCGTCTTGGAAGCTGCCGTAAAGGTATCTAGCATACAAGTGGCGATTCATTGGCAGCTCCAATGGCTTGTAAAACAATGTAAAATGCCTATAGCATTAATGGGTTGTACTCACAAACAAACCAAATATGCACCTGCACATGTGTATATTTCACGTTAGGCCCCATGGAATACATCGATGTACTTTGGCTGCACAAGCACGAGTCAGAGCCGACGCGCCTCGTGTCAGAGCTGAATCGAGATCGAATGGAGACTCGAAAGCTTGAGTTTTTCTCTAATGGGAAGGTCGATTTTGCATCGCTGGACGTGTCGATTCACGGAACGCGACTTGGTGAGGTACCAGTACCTCCACTGGAGGAGATCAACCAAGATCCAGAATTTCGCGGCGTGCCCATCACCAGCCTCACCTTCGAAGAGTTGTGGAGAGCGCATGCACACCAGGTGCCTAATCCTTCCTTCAAGCGGACGCCTGACGGCGCCGCTTAAGTCAAACGTTAGGCATCTGAAGAATGTCGGAAGCACTCATCGCCGCTACTGAACAGCTAACCTCTGCCCAAGACGAGCTTCAACTTCGGCAGCTGGATGAAGCAATCTGTTCAATAAAGCCTGAAGATGTTGGGCAACGCGAGATCCGAGCACTACTGAGCGTATTCGAGCGCTTTCCAGAAGACGACGGATACGAGACTTTCTGGTCAATCGTGCACTGCCTCGAAGCTTGCGAAGAGTATGAAACAGCACTCATCGAATCAGTGATTCACACTCCTGCTGAATTCAATCTTCTTATGGTCAATCGTTTGCTAAATGGTGGAGTCACAGAGATCCAGGGCCAATCACTGCTGTCAGTTCTAGCGTCTGCAGCAGCCAACACAGCGGCTAGAGACAGCGCGCGCAAGTCGGCTCAAGACTTCATTGAATACCAAAGCAAGCGGAGGTACGCAGATGCCTAACCATTCCATCGAGAGGACGTCACCCGGCAAGCCGGGTGCCGCCTCTCATGTCAAACGTTAGGCCACATATGAGCTATTTCGCATACGACAGAATGGGAAGCACGGTCATCTCGCCAGATGAGGCGGCAATGTCCGAGCTGCTTGGATCCCTCGCTACGCCGGACTCCGAACATCCCGACGTCTCGCTCAGCCACGAGTCTGGATGGTGCGCGAGCGTGTTCGGTAGCGGCCTCGTCGTCCTTGAGAACGTTGAAACCGGTGAAGGCCCGTGGCACACGCGGCTTCCTTCGCCGCAGCACGCACTCGACCTTTGGCGGCTTCTTTCCTGCGGACACATCGCAGCTATCCAGTCGCACCCTTGGGTTCCTGGGTATGGGGCCTAACAATTCATTCAAGCCGATGCCGCTCCGCGGCGCGGCTTAATTCAGGTGTTATACCGATGGAAACTGAACTCGCTCTGTTCGACGATTCTGGTTTGCTTGGTCTCGTCGACGCCACGTCGTACTCGACCTTCGTTGGCGAAGACTGGACCTATGAGCAGCTCTTGAGTCATTTCGCAAGTCAGATGCAGCGGAACGCTCTTCTGGTGTGGGACTGTGGTGATGGCGGAAACAACTATCGAATCAAGGTGCGAGATCGAATCACGACCGAGGGCGGCCATAGAGAAATTACTGGGCAAATCGTGGTGACTGGTGGGGAGTTGCATTTGGCGTCGTATACGGCTCTTACGATGGCAGCACAGTTTCCCGAGTACGGAATCCCGGACAAATCGGAGCAGGATCTTGTTGTCTCTGTCGCCCCAGGAACATACAAAGTTCGGATCGTGCAAAAGTACGACCCCAAGGCGGTCGACGCACACAATAGCGGCGAGGTGCTGTTGGAACTCGAACCAGGCGACGCTACAAATTGGCCTGCCGTTGCATGGCACTCGGTATAAGAGTGCCTGATTACTGCTGCGTCAACTAACTGCTGCATTGTTGCCGCATCGGACTAGCACCACCAACGGCCGCTAAGGCCGAAAAGAAGTCATAAAGGCCATGATCGTTGGCAACGACTGGTTGTCGGCCGGAGCAGTCATTTGCATTTGCCAGAACCAAGGGCGGCTACCGACCCTTAGCGGGCAGTAGGAAAATTTGGAAGCGAACGCTCGGAGCGTGATGGCGGTAGATATCGTTATTCAACGTCACGGCCTTGGGCACAGGGTGTGAAAACAAACGGCTTTCCAGGCTCCAAGTTGAAATTGCAATCCTTTGCTGAAAGACCATTTCTTTTCAGCCGGTTGATTTCCTCTCCTTTTTCCACAAGGTCCCTCAGCATCTGCTGCTCCAAGTCCTCAAAGTGGGACAGCATATGCACAAAACCGCTAAGCGCCTCGTCACTGTCTTGCAGAAGCTGTTCCTTTGAAGCATCAACACCTCTGACGTTTAGAGCCTGAATTCCAGAATGTGCCGCCTGCGAGTTGCGCAGTTTGTTTACCAAATCCATGTGGTCCATTGCGCAATGCTCAAACTCCCTGCACAAGTGATATGGGCATGCCAGTGTGCCAACCAACGAAATACGATGAGGCTCTTGACCACTCTTGCGTTTGCACTCAGGGCAAGGTAACTCTAGCAACTCGCCCAATGCCTTACGCTTATACCAAGACTCTCGAATTTCGGTGCAGTAAAGCAATTGCTTGATGGCAACTTCGCAGAACCTTGCTGAGTAAAGGAGAACTTCGTTATACAAACGGAGCCGTTCAATTTCTGCAGCAATTTCGTCGTGACCCGGAGTTGCTGTGGTGGCGTACTCGTGGAATGCAATGATGACGCTGCTCATGATTAGCGCAAGCGTGATTCCGTTGGCTGAGTATGGGTTGGTGAAACCGTCATTCCATGGCGGCGCCGAAGGTGGCATGAGAGAAAGTTGCCCCCGTCGCAACATCCACGCTCGCATCTCAGTCGCTAGTGGCAAGAAATTAATACCTGAAATTTGCTCTCCTTTCCAACGAAAGGCTTGTGACCGGAAGCGCCAAGGGTGATGCGTTCCATGCCACTCTCGTTTGTTTGGTCCAGCAGGAGCGATGTCAGTTTTTGATTTCGTCATTTCTTGAGTTATCCCCTGCGGCACTCCCTGTACCGCGTACGGCGCAATTCCGCTTTGCTCCATTGTTCCCTTCGGCACCCTGCGGATGTCCGCTTTCGGCTCTTACCAACGACCGACCGCTTCTGGTCGATAGCACTCATTAGGCATGGTACTCCTGAGCAGACAACCCCGACAACATCGAATAATCAGACTTCGGACAACAACCTAGGGGTCTGTTATGGAAACGATTCAGAAGCGTGAAGCATGGAACAAGGGAAAGCTCGTCGGGCAGAAACCGCCACTGAAGCTAAAAGACATTTGGGCTATCCGTATTCACCTCCAAAATACCCATTCCATGCGTGATCTGGCCATGTTCAACTTGGCAATCGACAGCAAACTGCGAGGCTGCGATCTGGTCAACTTGCGAGTACGAGACATCTGCCATGGAGCTCAGATTCTTTCTCGTGCCATGGTCATTCAGCGAAAAACGCAGCGCCCAGTGCAATTTGAACTAACAGAGCCAACAAGATCTGCGGTTGCGGCCTGGATAGAAAAAGCACATCTGCGGGGCGCAGATCAATTCCTCTTCCCGAGCAGAGTCAAATGCTCGTCCCATATCTCCACGCGCCAGTATGCACGGATCGTCCATCATTGGGTCGAGGATGTTGGGCTGGACTCATCTCTCTACGGAACCCACTCGATGCGGCGGACCAAAGCCACGCTGATCTATAAACGGACCAAGAACCTACGAGTGGTTCAGCTGCTGTTGGGCCATTCCAAACTAGAAAGTACGGTGCGGTACCTCGGCATTGAGGTAGACGATGCGTTGGAGATTTCCGAGCAAACAGAGATCTGACCAATGTCAGCGGTCGTGCATATTTTTGCGAACGGCCGCTTTCCGCTGTCATGCCGTACGCGTACAATCGGCCATAACCAGTCGTTCACCTGTTCTAAAGGCCAGACACATCTAGGGCCGCTCCAATGGAAAAGCTACCGAATCATCGAGTTTGGTACCTTGCTCCTGTCGGCATTGGAGCGCACCGGGTATAGCGTTAATTGCATTTGGCATACCGCAAGGTTATGCTGAGAACAGTCAAACCAACAGCAGAGCCGGCGCAATGTAATTGCGTAACTCTCCAGCCAGAACTTTCCGAAATTATTATGAGAAAAATAACATGGAAAACATCACACTAAAGAGCATGCTTCAGGAGTTCTCTGTGAAGAGTGAGCTCTCGGTGACTGAATCTCTGAGCTTCGAGAGATTTGTTAGCTATTCCATGCTAGCTAATGACTACTATGATTCATTTGACGCTGAGCGCGTATCGACAGGTGATTGTGTCGGTGTGGATGCGGTAGCGATTTCAATTAGTGACGTCCTTGTCTACACAGAGCAAGAGGCGCGAAACTACAC
This sequence comes from Pseudogulbenkiania sp., assembly GCA_018260425.1. Taxonomy (GTDB): domain Bacteria; phylum Pseudomonadota; class Gammaproteobacteria; order Burkholderiales; family Chromobacteriaceae; genus Paludibacterium. The sequence continues at coordinate 4,697 of JAGLBD010000109.1, forward strand.
TAACGGACAATTTGATGGTCGATTTAATTTTATTCAAACAAAGACGTCGAATAATTTAGATTTGGGTGACTATCTAAAATTCTTGCAAACTGTTTATTTGTTTTTTACAGGAACACTGGAAGAGCAACCATCTGAACTAAAGGATGCCTATCTAATCAAGTCTCATATTTACGCCAAGGCATCAAGATTCCGCGACATGCCAAAATTGACCATGAGCTATGTGTACACAGGCTCCGGTAAAATCGATAATCCTACGTTCAAAAGCCAGGTTGATTCGCTGGCTAATTCAATCCAGAGTCTTCCGTATCTTTTCTCGGTCGTTGAAAGCAACTTGGTTGGTGCAAATGAGCTCGCCGACCGTTATAAAGAAACGCTGAATCGCACAACAAAGCGGCTACACTTTCAGCGGCACGTGGCACTGCCAAAGTTATCCTCCGCCTCTGCTGCATATCTGGGTGTGGCTCGCTGTCTCGATTATATCGAAATCTTAAAAAATCAAGATGGACAGATAAATAAGGGGGCTTTTTACGACAATGTGCGCGATTATTTAGGCTCGACAAATCCAGTAAATGCAGATATTGAGAAGACGATTAAAAGCACTTCAGAGAGAAATCTGTTTTCGGTACTTAATAATGGCGTTACGGTGGTGGCAAAGAAGGTGGTGCCATCTGGAGATGTTTTTGAAGTATCAGGCTTTCAAGTCGTCAATGGATGTCAAACAAGCCACGTTCTCTTCAACAACAGGGATGCTGTAACAGATGATATGTACATTACCGTCAAATTAATCGAGACGAATGATGTGGATTTGACGAGCAGTGTAATCAAGGCAACAAACAGTCAATCACTAGTCATGAAGGAAGCCTTCGCAACCATTAAGCCATATCATAAACAGTTGGAAGATTTTTTTAAGGCAATGAATTCAAAAGGTTATCGTTTCTATTACGAGCGGCGGCCGCATCAGTTCGATGACTACGAGGGAATTCTTAATAGTGAAATAGTATCTGCACCGTTGTTAATCAAGTCGTTTGTATCTGTGGTTATAGAGGAGCCGCACAAGGTGCACTTTTATTACGGACAGATATTGAGAGACTACAACACTGATAAGTCAACACTTCTCTTTGAAGAAACACATCACCCAGGTCTGTATTTTGTTTCCCATTTACTGGTCACGAAAGCAAAAGAGATAGCTAGCCGGAACAAAATAAAGCCAAGCGATTGGACGTATCATCTTGCCTTGCTACTAAAGAAACGATTGGAAATTAAGCTTAACTTGCACGACAAGTTAACGGACAGCACCGTTCTTCAGATGGTTAACAAGATAAATGAACAGGCTGGAGCTGTTTCCGACGAGCTTGTGCGCATCTGTAAGTCGGCAAACCTGAAACGAGATGAGAATATGATTCCAGAGAAGACGACACTTCTGCTGGATTTGCTGAAACAAAAAATACGCGAAAAATATATTTCGCAATCATTAACTGCCAAATCTGTTGAGCCCCATCCTCTTACTGACGGTATTTACGTCGTTAAAGAGTGCCACACTAAAAATGGCACTATAAAATTCTCTTACGGTTCTAAGGTATACACACTTGCACTCGGCACCAGTTCCGTACCACCTAGTCAAATGAGCCGTGCAACTATTGACATAAAAAACGGACAAATTGTGAATGTTACGGGATAAGCCATAACATTCTCAGCTTTACTAGAGATAAGGGGTATTAGCTCGTTAGCGCCGAGGATTTTTGTAAAACCTGCTTTGCCCTACAACTAGGGGACTCCTCAACTGTCTGCAACGGGTCGATTCCGGCCCTTACCAAAAGATAAAACCGGACATTCGCCCAAAAGATGAGTGGATGTCCGGTTTTTGCTTCCAAGCGGACGCATTGAGTCGGGCGCGCGACTGTCCGCTCCGGCCGAATTGCCGCCAGTAAAGCTGATTGTGTCGCAAAGACCGGTCAATGCACGATACCGGGGGCGCGTGTGTCGGAATGTGTTCAGACTGGCTCGCTTGCCGTCGCCAGCGCAAAGCCTTCGTCGATCCAGCCGGTGATGCCACCTGCCATGATCTTGACCGGCCGACCCAGTTTGGCGAGCCGCAATGCACCACGTGCTGCCCCATTGCAGTGGGGGCCTGCGCAGTAGGTGACGAAGAGCACGTCGGCCGGCCATTGGGCCAGCTTGCTTTCCACCAGCTTGCCGTGTGGCAGGTTGATGGCCCCCGGCACAT
>JAGLBD010000110.1 GCA_018260425.1 Pseudogulbenkiania sp.
AACAGTCTTCAGCAAATCATCGCCCCGGGCAAGACGGTCTTGCCCGGGTGCTTACACTCATCACATGCTCCTGTGTGAATTATGACCTGAGCAGAGATTCAGTGGGTCATTACAAAGTCTTGGATCAGGTCATTGAATGGCGTGGCAAGCCCAATGTGATTCGCAGCGACAATGGGCCAGAATACATCGGAGCTACGCAGATGAGCTGGGCCGAAACGCACGACATCCGCCTGGAACATATCCAGCTGGGTAAGCCTCAACAAAATGCCTACGTAGAACGATACAACCGAACCGTACGTTACGATTGACTCGGGCATTACCTGTTCGATTCAATCGCCGAAGTGCAAGAATATGCAAGCGACTGGATCTGGACCTACAATCACGAACACCCGAATATGGCGCTCGGCGACATCACCCCGAAACAGAAACTGGCATACAGCCAGATTGCCTCTACTTGCCAACAGCTAAAAATGGGACGATTCAATCCTTGATTGCTCGTGCAGCTCCTGCAAGGTATTCCCCATGCTGCGCGAGGCTTCATCGACCCATTCCTTGACTTCGGATGGCATCAAATAGAAGGAACTCGAAGCCTTGGCTAGCGTGGTCTTGCCATGAGTGAGTTCCAATCCTGTGCGGCTTTATGCTTGGTAGACTAACGCTTGACTTTGTCTTTACTGGTCTAATCATCGCATGCTCTTGTGAAGATTATGACTCTGAGAAGAGTGCCAGTGAGTCATTACAGAAGCCCGTGAATTACGGTTGCTACAGCAATACCTACGGCAATACCTGCTACAATTTCTACACGTGAATGTCCCATACGCTCGCGTAGCACCTGATGGTTTGACTCACCCAGTGCCAACTTGTTAATAGCCTCCGCGTGCCGACCTACTTGCCGACGTAGGCTATTTGCATCGAGCATCACGATAAACGCTAACGTCACGGCAACCCCGAAGACTGGATGACCAATTCCGTTTTTCAAAGCTATCAGCGCCGCTATGCTGCTCACAATTGCGCTGTGGTTGCTTGGTAAGCCGCCGTATCCGATGAGGCCGAATGCTAACTGTTTGGCCTTTATGCTATTAATTGTGAACTTCATGATTCCGGCGACAAACCAAGCGACGAAGGGGGTGAGCGTGTATGAGTAATCCATGGTCAACCCCGCGCAGGCCATAGTGCCCAGCTACATGTGGCTACCCATAGTACAACCGTGAGCAATAGTGGCCAGTCTGCAAACAACGCATCCGTTGGAGACTCACCACCATCAAGGGCTTCTACCACAAACCAGTAACGAAACAGGCCAAATAAAACCAAGGGTATTGTGATGACTAAATCAGGCTTGGCCGACATTACGAACATGCTGTAAAACAGTAGCGCACCCGTTGCGGACATTTCAGCGTAGCGGTCTACTAGTGATACAGAGTATTTCTTCAACACTTTGCGCCCCTCGGTACCGCTCTGGCTCAATTCTTGGCGCCGCTTAACAGCAGCTAAGTATAGCGCTAAGCACAACGTAGTGATGAACATCCACGATGAGACCGGGACACCCAATGCCATCGCACCAGCGTAGACTCGCAAGACAAAGCCAATCGCTATCGTAAATATATCCACCACCGGCAGATGCTTAAGTACGAACGTATAGGCCACGTTCAATATCAAATACGAGGCAATGACTATTACAACTTTTGGTGCAATGAACCAAGCACAAAATAGTAGTGAATAAAGCGTTACTAACAGGATCAGTGCTGCGGGCACTGAGACGACACCTGCAGCTAGAGGGCGAGTTTTGGACTTCTTGGGATGCAGGCGATCTCGCTCGATGTCGTGCAGGTCATTGATTACATAAGTCGCAGATGACCCTACGCAAAACATTATCATAGCAAGCAGTGCATGGATGGCTGCGTTAGGTTCTAGGAACTCTCCTGAAAAAAATAGCGGAGCCAAAACGAATCCGTTCTTGACCCACTGCTTTGGGCGCATTAGCGTGATTAGCCCTTGTGTCTGCGCTAGAGGCGAGCTAGGGATTACGGTATCATGCATTTATATAGAACTCCGGTTGAATCATCAAATGTTCACCTCAACTAAGTTGGCGATTAACTATGGCATTTTCGCACTAATCGCAACAGCCGCAAACATTGGTGCTCAAGATATTGTTACTCGTTTGTACAGTGGAGCATCAAATATTTTAGTTTCGGTCCTTGTTGGTACAGGGTGTGGCCTGATTGTCAAGTATATTTTAGACAAACGCTACATTTTCTGCTTTCGTGCTCGCAGTGTTGTCCATGATACTCAGACCTTTGTTCTTTACTCGGTCATGGGCATCGCTACCACAGTCATTTTCTGGGGGTTCGAATTTGGTTCCAATTACATATTTGAAACCAAAGAGATGCGCTATGTGGGTGGGGTCATCGGCCTTGCTATTGGCTACCTGACAAAGTACTACCTTGACAAGCGTTACGTTTTTCGAAGAGAGGTCCTGTGAAACCAATATCTGCCTGGGGGCGCCTTAGTGCTCACCCACATCGGGTCATTAGTCTTCGTGATCCATCAAGCGCTAGGGCTTTTATTTGCAATGGGCCGCATCCCGGAGTGGCATATGGGATGGGGCGCAGTTATGGCGATGTCGGGCTGAATCCAGAGGGTACTATCTGGATGACTACGGAGCTAGACCATTTTGTAGCCTTTGATGATGCTACCGGCCGACTGGTGTGCGAGGCAGGGGTACTGCTACGTGATATTCAGCGACTGGTGATTCCGCGGGGCTGGATTCTGCCGGTCACTCCCGGAACCCAATTGGTGACTGTTGGTGGAGCCATTGCCAATGATGTGCATGGTAAAAATCATCACGTGCATGGTTCTTTCGGTGATCATGTCATGAGCCTTGAAATCATCCGAACCAATGGGGAGTCTATTCGTTGTGGACCTGATGAGCAAACAGATTGGTTTGCTGCCACTGTCGGTGGGTTGGGGTTGACGGGTGTGATAGTGCAAGCCGAGATCCAATTAAATCGTGTTGCTGGACCGTGGCTGACTACTGAGACAGTTCCCTATGCGAACCTAGACGAGTTTTTTCTGCTGGCGGATGATTCTGAGGCACATTGGGAGCACACTGTGTCATGGATTGACTGTATCTCGAAGGGGGGGGGGCGTGGTGTATTCATGCGGGGCAATTCCACCGACGTAGGGTGTCGACCAGCGCCGAACGGGCGTAAGCTGACAGTACCTATCGTGCCGCCTGTTTCGTTAGTCAATCGGCTGTCGCTTCGCCCCTTTAATATTGCTTATTACCACTTGAAAAAATGGAGAGCCGGAAAAGCTGTCTCGCATTACGAGTCATTTTTCTATCCCTTGGATAACCTGCTCGAATGGAACCGAATGTATGGACCGAAAGGTTTCTTTCAATACCAGAGTGTGGTGCCACGCGAAGTCGGGCAAGATGCGGTTCAGGCCATGCTAAAAGAAATCGCACGTTCGGGGGATGGTTCGTTTCTGGCTGTTCTTAAGACTTTTGGCAACCGGCGGTCCGTCGGTATGATGAGCTTTCCGCAGCCAGGGGTCACGCTAGCGTTGGACTTCCCGAATCATGATGAGCGGACATACAAACTTATGGAGCGGCTGGATGCCATCGTCCGCGAGGCTGAGGGTCGTCTTTACTTGGCTAAGGATGCGCGGATGCCAAGAGGGCTTTTTGAAGCAGGCTATCCGCGTCTGAGCGAATTCATGAAATACCGGGACCCAGGTATTAGCTCTGGTCTTTCACGCCGTTTGATGGGAAGTTGAATGAGCAACAAGAAAAAAATCGTCATTATTGGAGCTTCCTCGAGCATTGCCGAACACTGTGCCAGATTTTGGTTGCAGAATCATCCGGTTGATCTCACTTTGGTTGGCCGTGATGCGCAACGCATTGAGCGTGTGGCAACTGATCTTCGAGTACGCAGCCCACTATCGAATATCAATATTATACAGGCTGATTTTTTGAACCCGGTACAGATAGGCATGACGGTCAATGAGATTGTTGAATCCGGCAATGTTGATCTTGTGCTAATTGCACATGGCTCACTGCCAGAACAAACTGAGTGCCAATCCAATCTTCAATACTGTCGTGACGCACTCGAGATAAATGGGATTTCACCCGTTCTCTATGCCGAGGCTTTTGTAAGTGCAATGGAAAAAGTCAATCACGGTACGATTGTATTAATCGGATCAGTGGCGGGAGATCGAGGGAGGCAGTCAAATTATGTTTATGGCGCGGCGAAGGGGTTGGTGACACGCTATGCGCAAGGGCTGCAGCACCGTTTTGCAGGAACTGGCGTCAAAATTGTTCTGATAAAGCCGGGCCCAACTGATACCCCGATGACAGCTCACCTCAAGGCGCGCGGTGCAAAGTTAGCCTCAGTTGAAAGCGTGGCTAAGCAGATTGTTAAAGGGGTGGAGGGGCGGAGTCCAGTTATCTACGTTCCGGGGCGGTGGTGGTTAATAATGATGATTATTCGGCATCTGCCTGCTTTTGTTTTCAATAGACTAAAAATATGATTTATATTTAGCAATGTAGGCCATAATTGTCGGCCGATAAGGGTAAATAAAGTTTCGGTTGCGTGTGCTTTTAATCACGAGGAGGGTATCGATTATTAAAATTCGCTCGTACGATGTAATCGGATTGGCGGTAATGATTTTTCTCTCTTTTTCGTGGTAATGTCAGTATGGTTTTTGATGGTGCCGTGAAGCACCAGAAATCGCTATATTGATTACGTCTTATTTATGCTTTGTACAATGGGCGTTTTTTATGAGTCAAGAAAATTATTACAAGAGAAACGGCAATGATCTAGGGCTGTTGTTGGTATTGGTTTTTGCATTGCTTTACCTGTTTGTTTTGATTGGTCATTATTATCTTTCGCCAGAGGCATTGCATGGTTGGTTTAGAAATGATGATTTTCCTTTTTTAATCCGATATCGGAAATTTATATTCCCGGAGTTGCTAACTGGTAAGGGCGTTGTTTGGTTGCTTTCGGATGATTTTTTCAGGCCAGTGACGAGGAATTTTTTTTGGTGGTCATCTAATTACATGTGTGATTTTCGGTTTTCTTGCTATTACACAATTCATACGGGTTTTATTCTGATTGGAACCTTTTTTTCGGTCCTCGCGATTGTTCTGGCGACTGTAGGTGTGCTCTTTAAAAAGGCTTCTGTTAATAAACGTGTAGGGCTATATTTGACCGTCGCAATTACGGTAGTGTGCTTCGCGTCAATTTTGTTGCTATCCCCAGTGGCTTTGGATTTACTTTCTTGGGTTTCTAACACCCAATCAAGCATACCGTTCTTTATATTTTCAGTGTATTTGTTTTTGTTGTCACTGTTAATAAATAATGATAGTTTGCGTAGCTCGGATTTATGGTTTCCTGCCCTGGTTGTTGGATTGCTATTGGTCTTTAGTAATGTTGGATATTTCTTGGTTGCGGTATTTGGTTGCCTAATATGGGTTGGGTTTGAAAACGAGTCTGTGAATAAAAGGTTTTTTGGTTTTTGTGCGCTGATAGGTTTTGCATTGATTATGTTTTTGATCTACAGGCACGCTGTTCCTGTTTATGCCACTAAGGGTTCTCCATACTATACAAGTTTTTCCTGGGGAGTTGTTCGGAAGAATTTCGATTACTATTATTCGATCGATAGTGTAGTGTTCGATATTTTTGGCATGGAGTTGGTTTTTTTGTTTGCGGCGTTATTGGTGAGGTTTAAGGGTAAAAGGGCATTGGGTGTATCTGGTTTTGTGGACTTTTCAGATGTGTCTTCCCTCCAAAAACTGATATTTTCTTTGGTGGGTATGGCTGGTGTTTCTCTTGTGCCTTATTTAATTCAAACCTTGCAAAGGTATCCGTATTATATTTTTTTGTTTAGAAATCTTGTGTTTTTGGCTGGAATTCCAATTATTTATTTTGTTGTTAATTGTATTCGATTGTATTTTTTTAAAGCAAGCGTGGAGGGGCAGGAGAGGTGTTCAGTTGCGCTAGCTATGGTGTGTGTGGTTCTGACGGTGTTTGCTTCGTTGTCAATGGAGTCAAGTGTCGATTTTGTTAACCGTGTTAACCTTCAGGGTGAATCACCTTCTAGAGACTTTATCGGTAAAGTCTATGCAATTCCTTCTCTGCCATCAGATCTTTGTCTAGTCCCTGATGATTTAATCAGACGAGATAAATCAGATCCTTACTATCCGGATGATTTCTGGTGGACTGCTGGCTTTGGTTTGGCATCTAATGTCTATGCTCAGGAGCATCAAACTAAAGCAGTCAACCTCAGTCACGCATCCTATGCCGAGGAATGCAAAACCAACGCTATTGGTGTTGTTCATAAGTCTGAAGGCGACTATTTTATAGTCATGCGCAATTCTAGGGCGCCGTAAGGCCAGCATGGCTTTAAATAGGTATGCGGAGGGGGCGGGGCGTCGCTTGGCTTCATCGACCCACTCCTCGACTTCTCATTGCGACAGATCAAAGGTGTGGGAAGCCTCAGTCAGGCGGAGCATGAAATCGAGTGGGAGTGAGGGGGGGCGATGATGCCGTTTGCGCGGTGGCGGTGATGTCCTTATGACAAGAGCGCCCATCAAAGCTCGATGGGCGTCATTCTCTCTAAGAGACACTACTTTTTTACCTCTTTCAGCTTCTCGCGTGCACCACGCCCAGGCAGAGATTTATAGAGAATTGCAGTTTTTTCTTGTGTTTCTACCGCGTGTCAGGTATGATGTCACTCTCTTTAGGCACGTAGCTCAGTTGGTTAGAGCACCACCTTGACATG
>JAGLBD010000111.1 GCA_018260425.1 Pseudogulbenkiania sp.
AGGTGTTGAGCGTGATAGCCGACTACCGGGTGAATCAGATTGCCGATCTACTGCCTTGGAATCTGGCCAATTCCCTGGACGCCACATCTTCCCCTTCTGCGTAACAGTCTTCAGCAAGTCATCGCACCCGGCAAGACGGTCTTGCCCGGGTGCTTACGTTGCATCAACGTCGAACGCAATTCTTTACCTGCATGGGCCAAACAGAAAGCCCCGACAACCGCTGAATTATTTGCGCCACGAAACCAGCTCGATGACTGTTCGGCCACATGGACCATGTGCATCGTTTCTTGGCAGTAAAGAGTCACGCTATGGCTCATAATTATTTTCCGGCCTATTGAGAGATACCCAGGCACGCTTTGATCTCATACACCTTGGCAGCCTCACCTTGTTGAACGTCTTTGGCGTATGCGTGATTTCCGAAGGCAACCGCAGACATGATCATCTGATCAGACATGTCACCGGGGAACGTCCACAACTTGTCCCCGTCTGCAGTGAACAAGTCTGCTACTTTGCCTTGCAACGCATCTTCACGTCGCTCGATGAAGCAGTCATCTTTGTGAACGAATCGAGTTGTCATTACATGCTCCTTGAGAGTTTTCCGCTACCCGTTGTAATCCACTTCCAGACTGTCAAAGCCTTCCACTTCAAGTTTTGCCTTGTGGACGTCCGGTTCATTCTGGAATGGACCGCTTGGGTCATACCACCAATGTGTGACAGTAATCGCCCGGCCTTCAACCCGACCGACATAGACTCCAAAAGTCTGAGGCTTGGTTGGTCGCGAATCTTGAACCAAGGCATACACTTTCAGAAACGCAGATAGCGCGTCATCCGAAGCAATGCATCTAAACTCATTAAAGATTTTCATGACGATTTTCCGCTGCCTAGAGGGTATCCGCTGCCGCCCGAGCCGCGTCCATCAATTTGTGCTCAATCGCGGCAATCTGTTTGGAGTCAACTTCCTTACTTGGGGTCGGGAATTTGTTCTCAACGGCAATGACTCCAGTTACATCGCCCTCTGCCTCACTCTCCCGACGCACCCACTCGGTGGCCGCTTGGACAGCTTTAACTCGGCCCATATCGCCTGCGGCAACAAGTGGTGCCGCCGCCCGCGCAATCAGTCTCGCGCAGTCCTCACGGTGCTGTTCTTCTGCCCCTTCAACAGCCAGCTTCGATTCGATACCCATTTTCGATTCCTATCGTCTGATCCCGGCTGCCGGCCGGCGCGGGCGCCCTGGGCGCAATTTCCGATACTCAATCGAGTAAAGACGTTCTTGGTACCGTATAGGTATAACCCACGCTATCTTTTCCCACTTTCCAAGGTCTTCGTAGCCAAGAAGATCGACCAATAAAAAGTACACCAAGTAGTATGCAGGTAGACTGTGACCTCCATCTGTTTGTGCCGAAAGCATTAGCGCTTTACTCTCAGCACTAGAACGAGGTGGCCCGGCCGGCTGAACATCCTTTAGCGCGTTTAGAGCCTTTGTGCGAATGTAATCAAGTTCCGGGGGAAGCGACATAACGGTTGCCATGGTGTTAGTTACATGTTTAGGGCGCGTAATAAAATAACTATGAGGTTCAAGCACAGCGTACATCTCCCGCCCTACCGTGATGACATAACAATCGGTTTCGGCCGAGCACAGACATATCTACCTTGCGTAGCAGCCAGAGCCACAATAAACCCTTCAGTAATTTTGGAATTGGGGCCTTGGCCCGATTCGAACCCTTTCTAGCTTCGTTCGACAAGATCGATAAGGCGCAAATAACGTGCATCTAATGCCAACTCTGGCATGGTTTCTGCAATCAGCGTTAGCACAATTGGCAACTCGTATGGTGTACGGCTAAGTGTTTGAGGTGTCACTTTGCTCATCAAATCCAATGTCGTCTCAGGGAACTGGACAGTGAGCGGCCTTACATCACCTACCGTGCGGGTGAAATGGTAGAACAAATGATTGTCAGTCTCTAATGGCACCAATAACTTCTTCACTGCTTCATAGACGTCGGGGAAGCAATCACCGGTATCATCTAGTAAGCCAATCCATGCTTTGACGGATGCAGAGGTTCTGTATCGACGTTCTCTCGGCCAATTGTCAGTGATTAATGGAATGACGTATTTTTCCCAACCATTTTCGTTTTTCTGACCAACCAAGCCCAACCAATAAATGAACTGGCTCCGAGTCTCGTCAGACATTGCTCGCAAAACTGAGCGCATCTCGCCTTGCGACAGGCCGCTCCGAACATCATCAGGGTATAACATACGCAACCAACCTAGCCATTGAGCTGCAACATTCAACAGGTCGCGTTCCCAAGAAAATCCTTCGATCCACGGGAAAAGATTAAGCAAGAGTGGTTTTATCTTCGCTGCTAACGGTTGGCAAGGCAGCTGTCGATAGCTATGCAGGAACCCGTTCCATGCGGGCTCCGCAGCTGGGTGCTCGAATGCCAAGAGGGGAATAAGACGTTCTTCAGTCCAGGAGGGATCGATAAGCATGATCTGCCCCAGGTTACGCATCGTTATCGATACCACATGGTCTGCACCTTCTCCCGGCACGGCGAAAAGGTGCTCGAGACGAGACTTGATGTGTTCTGGGACTTGTGAATTAGCCTCCTGCTTTTCTCCTGAGATCGCCTGGAAAAGGCTGTCTGCACACATGCCAAGAGGACCGCTTAACGCATGACCGAGAGTACGCCGAGATCGTTGAATTACTTTTCCTCCTCGGTGTACTTCGCCAAGAACACTTTTCGTGGCATCCACTCCTCCGCTCAAGATGCCATCGACAATGTGATCATAGACAGCCCAACCGAGATCTTCATCAAAAGCAAGAACCTTGACCAAATGCTGCATAAGCCATCGACTCAATGCATGGCGCAACTTGACAATGACCTCATGCGGAAGCCGTGCCACTCGATTCAAGAAAACCCTCCTGAGCCTTGGGCTGATGTCTGCAGGAAGTTCAGCGATCATGTCAGCCCAGAATGCTTCCGGGTAATCTCCAGCCTTCCCTGCAATAGTCAGCCCAGACAACGCCTTTCGTGGATTGGATTTCACTAATCCGGTGAAGGAGTGCTTCTCGATAAAGCTGCCAAAGTTTCTCTTCTGGTCTTCCTTTGCCCTAGCAACGACCTCATTGTCGGGTAGGTTCAAAATCGCATCAGGAGTTTCGTCTCTACCGACCCAACCCACATGAGAGCCGTGTTCAATTACTATCGAGGATGCCCAACCATCGCTCCAGCCAGGGATATTTTTGATCATCTCGGCAAGCCGTTCACTATGCACGGCAGTCAACTCGCAACCCCGTAATTCCAGATACCGAGCATATCTGGCAGCGAACTCATTGCGAAACCGAGGAAAATCATCATCGGAGCAATGGGAAGGCTGATCTGGACCATTCAGGATACGGCCTATAAGTTGATCCCGCCCCTCTGGAGAGATATCTCCCCATCGATCCTCCAGCAAGAAGAGAAGTTCTCTCACTACGCTAATGTCCCAAAATATCTCCTGGTCTAAGTCGATGAGTTCTTCAGCAATATGGGCCGCCGGAAAAACATCGACTTTATTGAACGCGTACAACTTGAGCTTCCTGAAGAGGGACGGGGCTGCCACTGGCCAAGTGGTTGCATATGCATTCGCTAGTTTGGGCCACTTGGCAGCTATTCGGTCGAAAAGCTGGACGATCCAAGTTATGGCCTTTACGTTTTCAGTAAAACGCTCAGTGCCATCGATGTCACGGTTTGGATAACACGTTGGGGTTTGAACATAGACTTGCTCAATATCCGCAAGAAGACAGGAGGCGATTGTTAGCTGCTCTTGTAGAATAACGAATACCTTGAGCAACATCTCGTCAGGGACTTCCAGATCCTCGTTATGCCACTTAAAGAACTTGAGCTCAAACTGGCCGAGTGCACTGAGACGAACCTCTTCCCAGGCTGAAGAAGGTGGTTTGACTTCTTCTTCGCCAAGCGGTGGCCTGATATCAATTCTGGGTGTCGTGACTCGCCTAAATTCACGGAGTGTGCTGGCGGTCCACCCCTCCGCGTCGATCCGGCTCTTCAGGTAGAACCATGCGTCTCCCCGCTGTCGGTTGCGGGAGTCTCGGTGGTGTTCCAAGATCAGAAGCCAAGTGTGACGTGCGCTTCCGTGAAATCCCTTCCCATGTTCTAAGTGCCATTCAATCTCGTGCAGTAATCTTGGATGCAGACCGTTCTGTCGAATGGCCCACCATGCGATTACAGGGCTATGGATGGACTTACTGACCCAAGAGATGAGATGTACAAGCCTCTTCGGGATCTCTTCATAGCCTTCAACCTGCCGCCCTCCCAATCGATGCGAATCATGCGGATTATCATCTCCATGACGCCAGACAAGGAGATTGTCGTTACTGGTGCCCGGTCTAAGCTCATCCTCTGAGATTTCATCCAGATCATCATCGAGTCCATAAACAGCGGCAGGATCGAAAACTTCGGCACCTTTGCCAAAAATGTGACTCTGTTTGGCTGAGCGAACATTTGCATCCATCACACACACCCATTCCGGGTGAGGAATTGGCTCAGACTCCGAAAACACTCTTGCCCCCTGTACGGTGCGGAGGATATGAGCAACCTGGCCGCGCTCATGCGCAGTGAGCGTCTTTGGGTCTTGCTGAGTTTTAGCAATTACGGACGCACGCCACTTGCGGGGATCAACGGCACGCTCAGCCCAGGCCTCCAAGCATTCCCACAAGTCCAGGTGATCAGAATAGGCTATGGCGGTGACGCCTCGATCTCGCCACTTGGCCTCAATCTCCTCGGGACGTCCACGGTCAAAAGCATACAGTCGGGACCGGTCATACAAGCCATCGTGATTAAGACCCTGAAGAAGGTACTTGATTGGCGGGTCTTCTGCCTTGTAGCCCACCAGAACAACGGTATATCTCTCGAGGAGATGTCGGATGAAATTGGTCGCCCAACCTTCCGAGAGGTAGGCACGCCCAAAGTCTGCGCTACTCAGCACATAGGAGGCATGACTTTCAGCGTCAACGTCCACCAAACGTCCATGTAGATACGTGATTCCTTCTATCGTCGATCCGAAATTTATATCGGGAAAAGCCGGGGGCTCATAACAGACCAAGCCTTCTATCTTCGGTCCAGCCTCAAACAATCGATCGAAGTTCGTTGTGACAACCTGCGGCACGCCGTTCTGGCTCGAGGAAATCCGCTTGATCAGATTGTGCTCACGCCCACAATCATTGCTTGTGAGCTGCTCACTAAGCCGCTTGGTGACGCAGGCGTTAACCTCATCCTTACCGTACTCAAGGTGAAGGAGGTTGAAGATCTGGTCGAGTGGGATCTTGGCTGCAGACTTGTCTGATTTATCATCCAGCCACGGTCGAAACGCAGTCATGATGTCCGAGTCGGGAGGCGGATCAAAAAACTCTATGACGTGCCGTGTAAGCTTAACAAAGTCTGGCATTCCAGAAGGTACTGAGACTCCTGCACCGCACAGAAAAACGACACGCCCAGAATCACAGCGATCTAGAAGGATATCCGGAATGGATGGTCCATTTGGATGAAATCTCATAAGCTCAATCTACCATTCATCCTGTTGCGATGCATATTGAATCGCTCGGAATGCAACAAGATCAAAGGCCCAGCACAATGCGTTCGATTACTTCGATAAGTTTTACAACCAGTGGCGATTCATCGGGCCCGAAGCCATCATGCTAGCACAAGGGTATAAGTGACGGTGAAGGCCGAAGAACTGTCCACAGAGCAGATATACCGGCCTCACGTTGCAACCCTACTTCCTCGTCCAAGCTGTCGCCCCATCGACTAAAACAAAAACCAACCGGATCATCAAATCAATTCGCGGCATTTGGCCTCAGCCGGGAAGTCAAATCGGAATCTCCCCGCCCCATGGACAAATAACTGATGACCCGTGTATCTTCAGACGCCCCCTACCTCAGCCCTCCACCACCATGACCGTCATCCGCTCGCAGACCTGCTGCAGTTGAACCTGCAGCAACTCAAGCAAACCGCACAACTGGTGAGCTGGAACAGCCTGTTCGTCCGACTGCCGCAACAGCTCGATCAAACCGTCCAATCCATCATTGGCGCCCGACAGGGTGAACACCTGTCTCGACAAGGCCAGCAGACGGCTTTCGTGCCAGGCATGCAACTCGCCAAGCTGCTCCTGCCAGTCGACACGTTCGACGGGGTCAGGCAACGCATCGACCATCGTCCCCAATCGGGGCAGGATATCGCCAAACACAGCAACGGGGATGCAAGGGTTCATGACGGGCTCCCGGCATGGGCAGCAGGCATGACAAGGGAAGGCAGGAACACTCGGGGAAGCTGGTAGGACATGGCGCATCTCCTGATCGGTGGAGCGCCCGCCAATGAATCGGGAGGGGGCGAGCGCATGACGGGATTGACGAACCGGGACAGCACCGGCAGATCCGAAGATCTCCCCGTCACGGCTCGCCATTGCATGACACGCCGATGGAATGAGCAGCCACGCAAATCAATGTGACCGCACAGACCACTGCCTACCGAGTCGTCAAACCCGGATCACTTGATAGCAAGTGACGCAATGATATTCAATCATTCACTTAACACTGTCAACACAGCATGGCGCTATCTCCCACACCAGCCATGCCCCGACCCTACAAGCCATTACCGCCCGTCGCACTCAAAGAATCGCCGTCATCCCGGTCCTGATCCGCTGTCGCATCACGCCCTCTTCCCAT
>JAGLBD010000043.1:0-4999 GCA_018260425.1 Pseudogulbenkiania sp.
TGGCTGGCCAGCTCGGACAGGTCATCGAAGCGTAGTGTGGCGAGCTCCGGCCAGTCGGAGTGCTCGAGGTAGAAACGGGCTCCGTCGCGCTGGATGGGGAGCTGGCGAACCGTGTCGCCCTTGCCGTAGCGCAACTCCAGCGTTTGACGGTCGGCAAGGCGGCGAATGACGAATTTGTCCGGGGTCAGGGTTTTGTCCAGCGTTTCGTCACTGAGGATTTTGGCCGGGCGGTCGGTCAGTGCCAGATCGGCCATGCCCCACCAGCCGGGGTGATCGTTGCGGGCGCCGAGGACTTGCCCGCTATCGGCCAACATCACGTTCGGCAATTGCTCAATGCCTTTTTCAAGGCGCAGGCTAAAGGTCTGGAGGCGTTCGGCCACCCCGGGCAGGCCTTTGAATTGACTGCCGTGCGGTCCGCCGATAAGTGCCAGCCACTTACCGCTGCCGGGCAGACTTTGGTAGTGCTGGATGACCGCGGCGGCTAAAGTGGCCAAAGGCCTGATGGATGGTTTCTGTCGGTAGTCCGGCCAGTTGCGTGGTAATCAAACTGTCCAGCGCGACGACGCGGATGCCTTCGCGACGGGCAACCTGCAGCAGATGGGCGGTGGATAGCGGGGGAGGGTTTTTGCCGGAGGTCAGGTCCGGGGCATCTAGTGCCGCCATGCGTTTCAGGAAGGCTTCCGGGAGTTGGCGGGTGCCGTCATGCAGGGCATCCAGCTGACTCTGGTCGTACTCTGCCACCAGACGATCCAGATACAGGGTGCGCAGGCCAAGGCCATGCAGTTGGCGTAGTGTGGCTGCCAGAAAAGTGGGGCCCCAACTCGTTCCCTGAGCGCTGGGCCGTCCTCCCGACTGACGGCCCGGATCGCTGAGCACCACGCCGGCGGTGTGGCCGAACAGCTCGGTCATGGCCTCCTGCTGCGGGCGGCCTGCTCCCCAGTCCAGTGCAGGAAGAGGCTGCGCTGCCGGCAATGCCTGTCCGGCGTCGGTCAGCAGTCGTTGCCGGAGAGTCTCGGTTTCATGGGCATTACCAGGGGCTTCCGGCACGAGATAGCGCGCGTACGCTACCGGGCTGTTGGTGTCGTGATTCGGGGTGGGTAAGGGCATGTTTGTTCCTGACAGGGTAGGGTTGTCGATCGAATGATCGGGACTACGCTATCAAACGATTTTTTTACTGTAAACAGATGGTGAAAAGACTATAAACATGCGATTAATTATTTATTTTGTGCAGTTGGTCCGGGAGTGAAGAGCGCCGTGCCGGCGGTCTGGCAAGGTGGTTTGCCTGACAGAAACTATCGGGTCGGTTGGCGTGTGACGGAAACTTTTGTCGTGACGGGTGCAAAAGCCCGAGCGGCATGCAAGAACACGCAAGATTTTCAGGTATAATCGGAGCAATTTCGTCAAAAAAACCAATACCAAAATCATGGAACTTGCAAAGAGCTTTGAACCGGGTGATATCGAGCGCCGTTGGTACGATGTGTGGGAAAAGGCTGGCTACTTCAAGCCGCATATGGATGCATCCCGTCCGTCCTTCAGCATTCAGTTACCCCCGCCCAATGTGACCGGCACGCTGCATATGGGGCATGCCTACAACCAGACCATCATGGATGGCCTGACCCGCTTCTATCGCATGCAAGGCCACAACACGGTGTGGGTGCCGGGTACCGACCATGCCGGTATCGCCACCCAGATCGTGGTGGAACGCCAGCTGGGCGAACAAGGCCTGTCGCGCCATGACCTCGGTCGCGATGCCTTCATCCGCAAAGTGTGGGACTGGAAAGAGATTTCCGGCGGCACCATCACCCGCCAGATGCGTCGGGTCGGCTGCTCGGTGGACTGGTCGCGTGAATACTTCACCATGGACAGTGTCCGTGCCGACGTGGTCAGCGAAGTGTTTGTGCGCCTCTACGAGCAAGGCTTGATCTATCGCGGCAAGCGTCTGGTGAACTGGGACTCCAAGCTTGGGACGGCCGTGTCGGATCTGGAAGTGGTGTCCACCGAGGAAGACGGTCATATGTGGCACATCCGTTACCCGGTTGTCGGTTCCGACGACACGGTAGTGGTGGCAACCACCCGTCCGGAAACCCTGCTGGGTGACGTTGCCGTCGCCATCAACCCGACGGATGAACGCTACCAGCACTTGCTGGGCAAGCAGCTGGAGCTGCCGCTGACCGGTCGTACCATTCCGGTGATCGCCGACGAGTACGTCGATGCGGCCTTCGGTACCGGTTTCGTCAAGATTACCCCGGCTCACGATTTGAATGACTATCAGGTCGGCAAACGTCACGAGACCGACCTGATCAATGTCATGACGCTGGAAGCGACCCTGCTGGGCAAGGCCGAAGTGTTCGGTTTCGACGGCTCGGTACGCGGTCATATCGAGTTGCCGGCCGCCTATGCCGGTCTGGATCTGCGCGCCGCCCGCAAGGCGATCGTGGCTGATCTGGATGCGCAAGGCCTGCTGGTGGACGTCAAGCCGCACAAGCTGATGGTG
The DNA here is from genome assembly GCA_018260425.1 of Pseudogulbenkiania sp. Lineage (GTDB taxonomy): Bacteria > Pseudomonadota > Gammaproteobacteria > Burkholderiales > Chromobacteriaceae > Paludibacterium. The sequence continues at coordinate 2,495 of JAGLBD010000043.1, forward strand.
CCGCGTGGCGATCGCACCGGTACGGTGATCGAACCGATGCTGACCGACCAGTGGTTTGTCGGCATGAACCGTGTTGCCAAGGATGATCCGACCGGAAAGTCGATTACCCAGAAGGCCATCGACGCGGTGGAAAGCGGTGAAGTCCGCTTTGTGCCTGAACAGTGGGTCAATACCTATAACCAGTGGATGAAGAATATTCAGGACTGGTGCATTTCCCGTCAGCTGTGGTGGGGCCACCAGATCCCGGCCTGGTACGATGCCGATGGCAAGGTCTATGTGGCGCGCACCGAAGCCGAAGCGCTGGCGCAGTCCGGCGGCAAGCCGTTGACCCGCGACGAAGACGTGCTGGACACCTGGTTCTCCTCGGCACTGGTGCCGTTCTCGACCATGGGCTGGCCGGAAAAGACTCCCGAGCTGGAGGCCTTCCTGCCGTCTTCGGTACTGGTGACCGGTTACGAAATCATTTTCTTCTGGGTTGCCCGGATGATCATGATGACCACGCACTTCACCGGCAAGGTGCCGTTCCGCGACGTTTACATCCATGGCATCGTGCGCGATCACGAAGGCGAGAAGATGTCCAAGTCGGAAGGCAATGTCATTGATCCGGTCGACTTGATCGATGGTATTTCCCTGGACCCGTTGCTGGAAAAACGGACCACTGGCCTGCGTCGCCCGGAAAAGGCCCCCAAGGTCATCGCCGAAACCCGCAAGCTGTTCCCGGACGGCATTCCGGCCTATGGTACCGATGCGCTGCGCTTCACCATGGCCAGCTATGCAACGCTGGGCCGCTCGGTCAACTTCGACTTCAAACGTTGCGAAGGCTACCGTAACTTCTGCAATAAATTGTGGAATGCCACCCGCTTCGTGATGATGAACCTGGACGGCAAGGACTGCGGTCAGGACGAAACCTTGCCGCTGGAGTTCAGTTTTGCGGATCGCTGGATCGCCAGCCGTTTGCAGAAAACCGAAGCCGACGTGACGGAAGCCCTGCGAACCTACCGCTTTGACCTGGCGGCACAGTCCATCTACGAGTTCGTCTGGAACGAGTACTGCGACTGGTATGTCGAACTGGCCAAGGTACAGATGCAGACCGGCAGCGAAGCCGCCCAGCGCGCTACCCGCCGTACGCTGGTGCGCGTACTGGAAGTCGCCTTGCGTCTTGCCCATCCGATCATGCCGTTCATCACCGAAGAGCTGTGGCAGACCGTGGCCCCGCTGGCCAATGCCCGCCATACCGAGTCGATCATGATCGCTGCCTGGCCGGTGCCGAATCAGGAGAAGATCGATGCCGCGGCCGAAGCGCGCATGGACAGCCTGAAAGATCTGGTCAATGCAGTGCGCAACCTGCGCGGTGAGATGGGCCTTGGCCCGGCCGTCAAGGCGCCGCTGTTCGTGGAAGGCAGCGACATCTTCGCCGAATTCCTGCCCTACCTGAAACCGTTGGCCAAGCTGAGCGATGCCAGCATCGTTGCCCGCCTGCCGGAAGACGATGCCCCGGTGGCGATTGCCGGTGAAGCACGCTTGATGCTGAAGGTGGAAATCGACCGTGCCGCCGAAAAGGCCCGTTTGACCAAGGATGCCGCCAAGGCCACGGCCGAGCGTGAAAAACTGACGGCAAAACTGGAAAAGCCGGGCTATGTCGACAAGGCTCCGGCACACCTGGTTGAACGCGACAAGGCGCAACTGGCCGATCTGGATGAACGTCTGGCCAAGATCGCCGCTCAGCTGGCTAAACTCGACTGAGTGAGTTCTTGCTGAAACCTATGCCGTCCCGCTATCCAGTGGGGCGGCATTTTTCATGGTGAGGCAGGCTTCTCTGACCTGCCGGCTATAGTCGGTCACTTCTTCCAGCAGTGTCGCCAGTTCGGCGGCTTCCGCCTCCATGGCGATCTCTTCCAGTTCCTGCAGCCGGTCGGCGTAACCGGCATCGACATAGATGGCGGCCCCGGCCATTTGATGCGCCACGCGGCGAATGGTATCGCGTTCGCCCCGTTGCACTGCTTCGTTCAGGGTGGCGAGGTCGGCACTGTCACAGGCCATGAATTGGTCTAGCGCCTTGTGCAAGGCGTCGGAGCTGGTGCCGAAGACCTTGACGAATCCGGCAAGGTCAACCGGTGCAGCCTGCTCGGGTGCCGGCAGCGCGGTGATTCCGGCATCGGACACGATGGTGCTCAGCGCCGTCTGCAGTTTTGCCAGCGTGACCGGTTTGGTCAGATAACCCTGAAAGTGTCGGTCCAGTGCGCGGGAGATTTCATCGGCAAAGGCATGAGCCGAGAAGGCCATGCGCGGGATGCCCTGCCAGCGGCTGTCACCGGCCAGCGTGCTGGCAAAGGCATAGCCATCCATACCCGGCAAGGAAATGTCGCTAATGATCAGGGTCGGCGGCACCGCGCAGTGTGCCAGCCAGTCAAGCGCCTGTTCGGCGCTGTCGGTAATGACGTGCTCGATGCCCAGCTCGCCGAATAACTCGGTCAGCACCACCCGGTTGATCGGGTGGTCTTCGAC
>JAGLBD010000043.1:5099-8168 GCA_018260425.1 Pseudogulbenkiania sp.
TGGCTCATGGCCGCCAGAAACATGGCGCGGGCACTCATGGCTTGCACCACTTGCTGGTTGGCTTGCGTTAACTCGCGATTGCTGGCGGCAAGATCGCGCTGAAAACGGCGCAGTGAAGCCAGTCCGTCCTCGACCGGGATAATAATGCGCTGCCGGACCTTGAAATAGGCCAGCAAGAGCAGGGCCGACCACAGTACGACCAGTATGCCGTGAACCGCCATGACATCCCATTCCACCCCGGTCTGGTGCTGGTTGGTCGGCGCATAATAGAGTGTCCACGGCAGAGTGTTGAAGCGTTGGACCACCAGCAGATGCAGGCGCGGATGAAAGACGCTGGCCGCTTCGTTGGCCAGCTCGGGCGGGCGGGCCGGGAGCAGGCTGGTGTCGAAGCCTGCCGACTGGTACAGCAGGGTGCTGCCATCACGTATCGCAAAGTATCCGGGCTGATTCAACCAGTGATTCAACAGGTCGAAGGACACGGTGGTGACCGAGTAGGCCAGGCGGTCACCGGGCAATAGGATGCGTGAAACCAGCGCCATGTCGGTGCAGTTGGCACAGTCCTGCAGGCGCAGGATGGTCCAGACCGAACCGTCGCGGGTCATCTGCCGGAAGGATTCGCGCAGGCCGAGCAATCGGATCAGGACATCGTGGTTGCTTTGTCGGGGCGTCACACCGATGAGGTCGCCCTGATCCGACAGTAGATAGGTATGGCTGTAGGCTCGTTCGGCATACCAGATGTCCATGCCGAGGTAGAGCAGCGACAAGGTCCGCTGCAGCAGGGCACGGTCGTGCAGCTGCGGCGCGGCCGGCTCTGCAAAAAACAGTTCGCCAGCGACCTCTTTATGGCGGCCAAGATGCTTTAACCCCATTCCCGCATAGCGAGTCTGCCCCGCCTGGAACGTGCTTCCGGCGGTCATGTTCAGGGTGCGGGTATCCAGATCCCATTTGGCGAGGCGACGGTGAAATACGGCAAGGCGCGAGGCACGCGCTTCCAGGATTTCCCTGCCGGCATTGAAGGTGCCGATTACCGCCAGGTGTTTCTGGCTGATCGCGTTGCTGTAGCTGAACCGGATCAAGGCAAGGCCCATCACCAGTACGGCGCACAGCACGGCTATCCCGCCGATGCGGATCAATAGACCGGCGGTACGGTAGGTGCGCAGTTTCCGGATGTCAGCGGAGGGTGTCGACATGGAGGGCGTCTTTACAGTAGGTCGGTTCCTCGCTCGGCGGCCATGCGGAACAATTCGGCATCGCTGGTGATGCTCAATTTTTCAAAGGCAGTCTGCTTCTGGGTGCTGATGGTCTTGATGCTGCGATTGAGCTGGTTGGCGATTTCGGTGACCGATTTGCCTGCCACCAGCAAGCGTACCACGGTCAATTCTCGCGGCGACAGGCGCATCAAGCCTTCTTCGGCCGAGTCGGCATGGCGGATCTCCAACTGAAAATCCGGGTCGATGTATTGGCGGCCATTCGCCACCTTTTTGAGAGCGGCGCCAATCAAATCCATGTCGAGACTCTTGCGCAGCAAGCCAAGAGCCCCTTTTTTCAGGCATTGGCTGGCCATGCCGGACGAAATCGTGCCGGTCAGAATGGCAATGCGAATATCGGGAAATACCCGGGAGATATAGGAAAGCAGCGCGAGGCCATCCATTTCACCCGGCATCGAGAAGTCCAGCACCAATAGATGACAGGACTCATTGCGCAAGGTCTGGACCAGTTTGCTGCCGGAATCGAGCTGCGCCACGATACGAAACTCCGGGTCACGCTCGAGGGCATTTTTCAGGGCAGTACTGATGAGCGGGTGATCATCACACGTTATCACCTTGATAATCGGCATGGCAGGCCTTTCCGTGAACAAACAAGCGGTGTTTTCACCATAAATGATAGGGCATATAAACCAAATTATTAAATTTGATCAGGTATGCCACCAAGGAACCTACCGCAAGATAGGGGCCGAAGGGAACCCACTGGCCACGCTGCAACCGTCCTGAGCGGGTCAGGAGTGTGTTGATGATGGCGGCCAGCACACTGGCGATCAGCAAGGTGACGCCGGCGCCGGTCAAACCCAGCCAGCTGCCTGCCGCCGCCAATAGTTTCAGATCACCTCCGCCAAGCGGGTCGTCCCGTCCCGCAAAACGGAACAGGCGATTGGCCAGCCACAGCAAGCCATAGCCGCTGGCAGCGCCCAGCACGGCCGGTATCAGCGCGTGCAGGACCAGACCGGCCAGCAGCAAGGGGAGCGTCACGCAGTCAGGCAATAGCATGACTTCAAGATCGACCCAGGCGAGCCAGACCATGGCATAAAAGAATAGCGGTCCGCCAAGCGCCGTGGTTCCGGTCGAGAACAGCCAGAAACCGCAGGCCGTCACCAGACTACTGGTCAATAGCAAGCGCCACGGATGGTGTACCGTTTCGCAATAGCTACGCCACAGCGAGGCGTTGGCCGCGTTCAGGGTGTTCAGGTAGGCCAGCACCAGCAAGGGCAGGGCGGCACCGGCCATGAAGCCGGCAAAAATTGTCCCGGTCATGATCCGGACGGCGCGTCGCTGCCCTGCAAGGCTTCACTCTCGCGGGTCAAGGTCTGGGCGGCCTGTTGCTGCGCGGCAAGAAACTGTTTCATGCCTTCTTCATTGTCCTTTTCCATGGCCTGCAGCAAGCGGTTGCTGGCTTCGGCAAACCGGTCGGAGTTGGCATAGCCGGCGGTCAGTTTTTGCAGCACCTGATGATTGTCAGGGTCCAGTTTGTGCGCGGCTTCCAGCGAGGGAATGCTGCCTTGCTGCTCGAGACTGGTGACAATATCCGGGTCGCCGTCCGGGGGCGTTACGACCTTGGGTCGAGCCGGTACCTCAACCGGTTTTATCCGGGGCCGAGCATGGCCGGGTAATTTATGATGCACGATGTGCTTCGGCAGATGAGCCGTGGTGTGTTTCACCGCATGAACCGGGCGATGATGGCGCGGAGCATGGTGCACAGTGTGCTTCGGCAGATGAGCCGCCGTGTGTTTCACCGCATGCACCGGGCGATGCTGGCGCGGAGCATGGTGCACGATGTGCTTCGGCAGATGAGCCG
>JAGLBD010000043.1:8268-30931 GCA_018260425.1 Pseudogulbenkiania sp.
GAGCATGGTGCACGATGTGCTTCGGCAGATGAGCCGCGGTGTGTTTCACCGCATGGGCCGGGCGATGATGCACGATGTGTTTCGGCTGATACACCACCGAGTGCTGCAGCACCGGAGAATGAATGACCGCACGCACTTGAACCTTGTGCAGCACCGTTGGCGCCGGCGTGGCGATAAGGGGAGCCGCTACCACCGGGGCAGCAGGGGTGCCCGTGGCGGTGACCACGGGAGTGTCTCTCTGGCTGGCATGCGCAAGGGCACTGGCAAGCTGCAGGTCGAGATTGCCGGCGGCCGGGGCGGCGGGCGCTAGGCTCTTGCTCGCCTTCGCCAGCGGCGCCGGAATGTCATGTTTGCTGGCAAACGGTATGGCTGCACGGGGCTTGGCGTCGGCCGTGGCGGACGTCGCGTACTGTGCGGCATTATCGCGTGGCACGCCGTTCAGCTGCGCATTGCGCAATTGGGTGGCGGTCGCATCATTGTCGGCCAGCAGATTCTTGCTGAGCAAGGAACTGATACGGGCCAATTCGGCATCCTGCGGCGTGTGACGGCTGCGTGCGGCAAGCAGCTTGGCCAGATGGGCCATGTCGCCGGTGTTGTCTGCGTGGTTGCAGAGGTGATGCAGTGTCGGCATGTCCAGCTCGACGACCGAACTTGTATTGGCCAGGGCAGGTGCCGAGAGACCCAGTAATGTCTGGGTCAGCAGCGCGGCACCAAGCCAGCGTTTGCCAGGGTTGCGTGCAAACATGATCGCGTCTTTCATCAGTGCGAGGAAGCCGCAGACAAGGAGCCGGCGAAGCGGCGTCGTGCCTGCATCTCGATCTCGTGAATCAGCTGGTCGGTACGGCCCTGGCGAAGGCTGGAGCGCGCACTTTGCCCTTCATTGCCGAACATCGACAGCACGGAAACCTTGGGCACCGCAGAGCCGTCGGGGCGGCGATGCAGTTCCTGATGAATGACGGCGGTCAGGCCGTAGGCCAACAGTTCCGACACGTTCTCGACTCTGGGGCGTGCAAAGGTGGCCAGACGTTCGATAGCTTGTCGAATGTCGCCGGCGTGGGTGGTGGAAATCACCAGGTGACCGTTGAGGGAGGCCTGGATTGCCTGGAACGCCACTTCTTCTTCACGAATTTCACCGATCATGATGATGTCGGCCGCTGAGCGCATCGCCCGGACCATTTGTTGTTTGTACCCGCCGTTTTCGGCGGTAACGGCAACCTGGATGCAGCGGCCCTTGCCATGCAGACCGTGCATGTTCAGCTCTGGCGGATCCTCCAGAGTCAGGGCAACCCCGCCAAGATCCCGCAAACGCGTCAATACTGTTGCCGCCGCCGTGGTGGTCTTACCAGTACCCATTTCTCCGGCAACCACGACCAGACCACGCAGATCCGGTTCCAGCAGGATTTTGGTCAACCACGGCGGCAGAGCGATATCATCGAAGGTCTTGACGATTTTGGGCATACGACGCAACACGAAGAAGCGCTCTCCGAAGGTATCGGTCATCTGCGAACTACGGAACATCACACCATCGAACTGGATGGCAAAGTCCGGGGTCTTCATTTCTTCCAGACGTGCCAGACAGCATTTCAAGAGTTCATGCGCTGCCGGCAGGTAAATTTCGGGAACGTTTTGACGCACGATACCTTCCGGCGTGGGCACCTTGACATCGAAAATTCCTGCACCGACGTAAATGTCGATGAAGTTGAGATCGGCGAGGCAAGCGCGGTTGTCGTTTACGGTGGTAGTCATGGTCATGGTTCCTTGTTCAACAGTCTGGTCAGGGGTAGCGGCGAGTTCGTTATGCACGTTCATCAAGCCAGCGCGCCCGTACCTGCGGCATTTCAAAATAACGTCCGACGGCACGTACGCCGTCGCGAGGGTCAATCTTGCCCTGCAGCACATTGCGCAGGGTCACGTCAGCCAGCGACAGATAGTTGGGCAGGGTCGCCACATGGCGAGCCAGGCCGATTTTGTCGCTGGCCAAAAATAATCGCATCAGTTCGGCGTCGGTCTTGACGAGCTCGGCCAGCAAGGCTCGGCCTGAAATGCCTTTGCCCTTGCATTTGTCGCAGCCATTGCCGCGTAAACGTAGTTGTCCTGCATGGCGTCCCTGCAGTTGTGCGAGGAACGGTTGCAGCCCTGCGGGGGCGTCACTCAAGGGGACGCGCAGATCGAACAGGGTGCTGCAGTGTTGGCACAGCGTCTGTACCAGGGTCTGGAACAGCATGCCGCGCACGATTTCCGGGTCGGCAAAGAGACTGCGGTCGACCCCCAGGTCGGCAAAGCGGGCCAAAACCCCGATTGCGCTGTTGGCGTGGACCGTGGTCCATACCTGGTGGCCGGTCATGGCGGCCTGAATGGCCAGACTGCCGGAGGCACCGTCACGGACTTCACCGATCATGCAAATGTCCGGGTCGAGGCGCAGCATGGCCTTGATCGCCCGGGCAAAGGCCGCCCGTCGTTCTTCTTCGGTCGAGGCATTGCTGACCGGAATCTGTACCGCACCGGGGATCGGGTATTCCGGGGGATCTTCCACCGTCAATGCCGACAATTTGCCTTCCGAGGCGGTCAGGGCATTGGCCAGCAAGCACTGTAAGGTGGTTGACTTGCCGGAACCGGTACCGCCTGCAATGATGGTGATGCCGGCGGAGGCTTCGGTCAGCTCGTCCAGAATCGCCAGTTGTTCGGGTTGAAACCCCAGTTTGGCGGGGGTCAAGTTATTGCCGGTGCTGGCATACAGCAAGCGCAACACCATCAAAAAACCGCCCACCTGCGGAGCCGTGGCGACGCGAACGCCAAACAGTCTGGGCGGCAGAAAACTGCGGTCCATCTTGGCATCCTGCGTCTCGTTCGGCCGGAAGTCGGCCTCGCTGACATCGCACATGGTGGCGTACAGGCAGCGGCACATCGCTTCGAGCTTGTTGCGTTCGGGCGACTCGATCAGCTGGATTTCGCCATTGAGTCGATACAACACCTGACTGGTCTCGCCAACGCGAATGTGAATGTCGCTGGCGCGTTGCTCGAGCGCATGGGTCAGTAGACTGACCACCGATTGCTGAACGGCACTGGTCGAAATGTTGCCGACCGAGCTGAGCGCCTGACTCATACGACTGTCTGCCGCTCCGCCTTCATGCAGCCGGTAGGCTTGACGCAAGGTGGCGATCTGGCTGCGGTCGCTGGGAACCAGCCGGACATCGGGTACCAGTTCCTTGGCGCGAACCAGTTCCACGAAGCGGAACGCGCCGGGTTCGCTCATATGTCCCACATCGATCAACAGACGACCGTCGGACAGCAGGCAGAGCGCATCGTCCAGCGAACGATCGAGCAGCTCGTGAGCCGGGCCGTGTTCATCGGTCAGAATTTGCAGCTGTCCGGACAGTACGCCTTGTATATCGAGGTGGTTCATAACCGTTACTTTTGTGGGGCCAGAGTGGCAGAGGCCACGCCAGGCAGGTTGGTCAGAGCAGTGCTTTTGCCTTTGCGGACAACGGTGACCTTGCCGAACTCGATGCGGCTGACGTGCCAGCCATCGAACAGCGAGCTGCCGGTGTGGACCTGGATCTCACTGTTGTCCGAGTAAAGCAAGGTCGCCAGACGGGTCGAGCCGAATCCTTCGATGGCCATCACGGCAGGCAGGGAAGCATTGGCATCGCCGGGGCGGGTTTGCGACTTCTGCAACTGGTTTTCCAGATCGGACTTTTGCAACTCTTTCTGCAGGTTGCGGATCTGGTAGTCGATCTGGTTCCCCTGGTCGAGCAGTTGGCCCGAGGCGCCCGGAGGCGGCAAGGGGGTGCTGGCAAGGGGCGCCGGAGCGGCTGCCGAGGCCGTTGCCGGAATCAGGCTGGTCGTCAACGGGGCGAGGGCAAGGAAGCTGCCGAGCAAACGGCTAGCCATGCGCTTATTGGTAGGCATAGAGTTTTCCTGTCACGGTAAATTGGCCGGTGCGATCCACCAGAATGTTGTCGAAACGCAAGCCGGGCAGGTTGGTAAACAAACTATCGAGTTGTGACAGCGTGAATACCGGGTTGCGCCGGACAAACTTCAGTGTGTATGTCTTGAACGAACTCATCCGGTGCTGGGTCTTGCTTTGCCAGTGGCTCTTGTCCAGCGATGCCAGTACGGTTCTGATGTCCTTGTCTTCCGTCAGCTCGGTAATGCCGTAGCGTTGTCCGAGGTCATCCAGCCGAATGGCCGCGGCGGTGCTGTTGAGCACCATCGCGTCGTCGCGGCGAGGGGCCAGCTTGACGGTGTGCGACAGGCTGGCCAGCCCTTTTTTGGCGTCGAACCGGACAGCAGGTTCGCTGGCGAGCAAGTCGGCGAGTTCGCCCTTGCCTTGCTTCCAGTTGACCGTGGTGGTCAATTGGCTGCCCGATACCTGGCAGTCGAGACTGTCGAAACTCCAGCCGCTGCGGGTTACCGGTGCGGTGCTCAAGGCTTTGACGCATTCAAGCAGCACCGTGTGCGCAGCAGGGTTGAACAGCCACGGCTTCGGCGGTGGCGGCGGGTGGATGGCCGCCATGGCCGCCTCCCGTTGTTCGGCAATTCGTTGCTGCCAGATATGCAGCCCGGCGAGTCCCGCGCCGATCAGTACCACGGCGCCAATGGCGAACGGACCGTATTTGCGGACCTTGGGCGGCAGTTTGCGCCCCTGGCTTTGCAGTTTCGGACAGTCTTTGGCCTTTAGTCCGGCAATCAGGCTGTCCAGCGTCGCTTCGCGGACCGTGGCATCGTTCAGTTCGGCAACAAACCTCGGGTCGACAAAGACGGCTTCCCATACGCCGAGGCTGAGGCGCTGACGGGCCCATTCCAGCGCTTCGTCGAAACCGAACAACCGGTCTGAGCCAGGCATGACCGCGTCGTTGAGAACGGCGACAAAGACAAACTGGTCTTCTTTGCCGGGAACGGCGGTCAACGACATCCAGCTGCGGGCCGGTGCATTCAATGCCACGCCGCGGATCAGCGTCAGGGCAAACGAACTGGCCGAGCCACTCTTGAGGTAGCCCAGCCCGACCGCCAATGGACGCTGGGTCTTGGGGTCGTTCTGGATAATGTGGCGATTCAGTGGCGGTTGCTGTACGCCGGCCAATTCGCGGGCGCGTTCCAGCGCCAGCGTTTCATTGGTGACGTCACTGGCCACCGGCAACCAGCTAAGGCCGGTGGCATAGCGCCGACCCTTGTGCTTGAAAACGTGGATTTGGCCTTCAGTCATGATATTCACATCACTACCGGAGTAATCGAAATCACCAGTACGTCGCGGGAGCTTTTGTCATTGTGGCCACCGTTCGGGAAGTGCATGCCCGGGGTGCCGACACCGCTCTCGCTGCTGGAATCGCTTTGCTGGTCAAGACCGGTCAGCAGCAGGGTTTCACCCGAGTGCAAACGGACTTCCTGCAATAATTGACGCTGGGTCAGCTCCGGAATGCTGACCGACTCGGGCAGGCTGGAGGCATCGGCATCGTTTTTCTTGTCCTTGTTGCCACTGTTGCCGCTGGTGACGGCCGTGGAGTTGAAGGTCTTGATGCTTTCCACCCGGCTCATATTGAGAGCCATGTGCAACAACAGGTCGCGGTGGTTGCTGATCGATGGCATCAACTGCATGGTCAGGCCGCTATTGGCATAGGCCGTCTGGATTTGCGGCAGGATGACGGTATTGCTGTCACCTTGGGAAATCTGCGACGTGATCGACGACACATACGGGATCAGGTGCGAAACAGTAATCGGTACCGGTTTGTTGTTCATCGCGACCACGGTGGCCGAGGTCACCAGCGTGGTTTTACCTTCGGTGCTCAGCGCATCGAAAATCAGTTTGTTCTGCGACTCGCCTTGCGAGGCAATGGTCAGCAACGGCGACGCGGTGCTGGCGAACGGGGTGCCGCCCAGTGTCGAGGTCAGACCTTTCATCATGAAAATGTGTGACAGGCTGACGTTGAGGTCATCGGAGCGGTCGGTTTCCACCGAGTAAATGCGCACGTTGAACATGGCCTGACGGGTCAGTTTGTTGTTCAGCGCGCTGATGAGCTTGCCGACGCGCGCCAGGGCTTCCGGCGTGTCGGTGACGGTCAATTCGCTGGTGGACGGCGAGACCGAGGCTTTGCCGGACGGGCTGAGCATCAGTTTCACGGTATCCATCAACTCTTTGTTGATGTCCATTTGAGCCGTGGCGCCGGTGGTGCTGTCGCTGGTGCCCGAACTGCTGCCGGAGCTACTGTTTCCCGAGCTGGAGGAGCTGCTGCCCGAGGAACCCGACGAGCCCGACGAACCGCTGGACGAGCTGCTGCCCGAGGAGCCATCGGTGCTGGTGGTGACCGGCGTCAGGTCGATGTTCAGGTTGACCGAGTCCTGGAACGGCAGGGCGCTGATGTCGAAAGAGCGGGTCTGCAGTTTGAAGAACTTGATCTGGCGACCGTCGTATTCCCATGCTGCGTGGTAGTGGGCGGCAACGTCATCGAGCAGCTGGTTAAGCGGGCCGCTGAAGTTGATGCTGAAGCCACCGGTGTCCATCATGGCCCCGTTCGGTGCCGGAAGGGCACTGCCGGCACGGATGACGGCGGAGGCCATTTGCATCGGTGCTGCATCGGCCGCATCCTGGATGTCTGCCGAGAGGCGCACGGCAATGCCGGTGACCTGGGTAATGCGGTCAGCGACCGCTTGCAGACTGGCGAACGAACGGTTGAATTCAACCTTGCTTTCCAGCGCGGGAACGCGGGCCGCTCGTTTCGCGGTCTGGCTGTCATCCAGGAACAAGCCTTTCTTGATACTGACCATGCCCCCCAACCGGGTGGTGGCATCGACCTTGTCGGACTGGGATTTCATCAGGCCGTCCGCGGTGCGGCTGGCGTTGTCGATTCGCTGGTTCATCCCGGGTGTTGCGCATCCGGACAATACGGCGGCGATCAGTGACGCGCCGGCAAGAGAATATTTCATGATGATTTGGCTCGTAAGTCAGGAGAAGAGGGTTATTCCACGAAGATGCGCAGCACTTTGTTGCCCTGATAGAACTGGGCAGCGATCGGGTCATCGGTGGAGTGAACGCCATCGAGCAGCTTGGCGACGGCTTCGGGCAAGGTGCCGGGAACGTCTGCCGTTGCGTTGATGCTCAGGGAGTAGGGAATTTCCCACTTCAGGGTCCAACCCGCCTCGCGTGTCCAACGATCCAGCACGTCCGACATCGAATGCTGGTCCGGCGAAACGTGCCATTGGCGCGCCTGATTCATGGCGTCGGCGATAACGACAGCGGTTGCAGCCGGAGCCGGTGTGGCGGCGATCGAGGCGGCCGGCGGCTGGTCGGCGGTGGCGGCGGCGGCCGGATGGCAGGCCAGCATCATCCACAGCGAGGCCAGCGGCAGACCGGCAGAAAGTGAGGCGGATCTCATTTGGTAAGGGCTCCTGAAACGAAGGTTTTTCCGTGATGGGGGTAGTGTCGCGTCTGACGCCTTCTGGATGAATCGGAGCATTCCTAAACTGGAGGATGTCGGAAAGGGACGGCAGGGGAGAGCCCGTGACGGGCCGGGGGAATGCGGAAATACGGCGGCGACGGTGCAGGGAGTGCGCCGTCGCCGTTAGACTTAATTGCCGGTCAGTGCCTGTTGCACCTGACGTTGCAGGGCGAACATGCCCAGATACATCAGACCAATCACGGCGGTGACCACCAACATGGCCAGCAAATTGAGCACCTTGCCGATTTTCTGGATCGATACGATATTGTCATCGATCCAGCGCAGGGCGATTTTCTTGAGGGCTTCACCCTGGGCCGAGGTTTGCGAATACATTTCCAGCAAATCGACCACGCGGCGGCTAGGGAAGTCATAGCCACTCTGCATGATGGCCTGACCGAATTCCACCCCGAGCTGCACCTCGCGGCCGATGGCCGACAAACGCTCGTTGAGCCACTTGCCGCTGGACGCCTGAATGATGGTCAATGCTTCGTCGATCGATACCCCGGCTTCCATCAGGGCGCTGAGCGACATCAGGAAGCTGCAGCCCAGCTTCATCCGGTAAAACGCCCAGGGCGGTGCGTTGTCCAGTATCCTGCGCACCTTGCCGGTCCAGTTGGGCAGGGTGTAGACAATGATGCCGCCTACAATGGCCATGCCCAGCAGCATCCACCACATGTAATTGCGGGCAAAATAGCCGCCCAGCCACAGGGCCCGGGCCAGACCGGTCCATTTGTCCGGCGCCAGCGAGGTTTCGAAGGCCGGAATCACCTGTACCCCATAGAACCACAGCAATAGCATGGCCATCAGGAACAGCACGATCGGGTAGGAGGCGGCCCCCATGATGGCGCTGGTCATCCGCGAGCTGGAAATACTGATGTGCGTCAGCATGCGCAGGGTTTCCGGCATGTTGCCGGAACGTTCGCCGGCCGCGATCATGGCCGCCTCTTCTGCCGGAATCCAGGGCTTCAGTGCCTCGGAGAGCGGGATACCCTGTTTGAGCTGGTCCAGCAAGGCGCGGTAGACCATCGCCAGACCCTCGCCGGGTTTTTTGCCCCGCTCGGAAGCCTGTTCCCAGAGCTTTTCCAGTACCGTGGACATCGATACCCCGTCCGACATGAAGTCGGCGAGCATTTCATAGAAATCCAGACGGATCTTTTTGCCGAAGGCCAGTTTGGCCAGTATTTTGTTGAAAGTATTCATTCGTCCTGCTTCTGGTCTTTGGTGGGTCTGACAGGCCAAAGGGGTTGTCCTTTGGCGCTCCATAATTCTTCGTTGGTCGGCACGCCCGGGGTGCCGTGGATAAGGCCGGCGGCGCCATTGACCGGCTGGGCCATGAAGCCGTCCGGGTCGATGGCGCGGTTGCCGATGCCGGTCATCTGGCTGCTGGCCATCCAGCGGATGCCGTCACGCACGTCCTTGCTGTTGAGCGGCACCGTGCTCATGGCCAGGAAATACCATTTGCCGGTCAGACGGCTATGGATGTCGATGCCGGGGGTGACCACGGTGTTTTTCGGCAGGGTCGGCAGGCAAATGGCGACTTGCGGCGTGTCCTTGATCGGCAGCAGCGTGCCCCATTCCGCGACCGGGCAAGGCGCCGAGGTCATTTCCATGGCCGTGTCCGGGGTGTCGCTGTTCCAGCGCGCCAGATCGGTGGCCCGCACCTGATCGTAGTTTTTCCAGCCATTCAGGGTGTAAATCCGGGTTTTGCCGATGTCACGAAAACCACTGGCCGGGTCGTGGGCCTGGGTCTCGTCCGGCGCAATGCGAATGCCGGGGTGCACAATGACGGCGGCCTGCATGACTTGCCCGCTGCCGTTGGTGTACTGCGTGCCTTTGAGAATCAAGGGCTCGGTGCCCCACGACATGACGGCATTGTTCAGCAGACTCAGGCCGGCCGCGTCAGTTGCCGCGCTGCGACCGATCTGTACGCCCAGTGCACTGCCGGCATTGGCCAGTGTCAGTGCTCCGCCACCGGGTAGCTGGCTGTCCACCGACAGCAAGTCGCCCGAGGACAGCAACAGGGTGCGTCCCGACGCCGGGTGGGTGGTATCGGGCAGTGCCGAGTCCAGCAGGGTCGTTGCGGTATCGGTGCCGGCTGCGGGTGCTGCGCCGCCATAGAACGCCAGCTGGCCCTGACCGTCGGCATCGGTACGCACCGTCGTCGTGGTCAGCAGGGTGTTGCGGTTGGGCAGCCCGGCCGAGGTGGTGTCCTGATGACGCCACAGCGCCTGGCTGGCATCGGCCGTACTCGGGTCGTCAACCGTCAGGCTGGTGACCAGATCGCCTTTTGCCAGACTCAGTGCTCCGGTGGCGAGCATGGCCGAGCAGCCTTCGTCCTGCGCATCGTTGGGGTAGGCCGGTTGGGTAACGCTGACTTGCCAGCTGCCATCAACGGCCCGTGCCGTGAAGGCGCGGCCGGTCAGGTCGGTGACCAGACCGGTCGACTCGCTCATGGCCAGCGCAGCGGCCCGCGCCAACGCGCTGTCCGGGGTCTTGCCACTCAGTCCACGGGTCACCAGCAAGGCCTTGAGCGGTTCGGTGGCGCTGGCAGGGCGGTTGGTGATCAGGCAACTGTAGCGGCCGGCGATGTTTTTGCCGGAAGCAAAGGCTGGCGGCAAATACAGCGAAGGAGGAATGGCGCGAACCGTCGGGGTGTTGTCAGTCGCTTCCGTGAAGGCCGCCATGCCGGGCGTATTATGCAGCTCGGCGTAATGGTCGATCATGAAGCGCCGTGCCGCCTGCGCCAGTGTCTGTTGTTGCCAGGCCAGTTGGCGTGCCTTGGCATCGTCGTGACCGGTATCCAGAAAGTGGTAGGCGGTGGCGCCGACGCCGGAAGCCAATGCCAGCGCCAGTGTGACTTCCAGCAGGTTCATCCCGCGTTGACGTGCCGTTCGCGGCGGCAAGGGGTGTGGCATGGTGGCGGTCTCCTTGTCAGTGTTCATGGTGTGGCCTCCGGGGTGAAATCATCACGTTTCGCCGGAAAATCGCCCATGCTCCAATCCAGATCGCCCTGTTCAACGAGGTCGGGATTGCGGTTGAGCGCGTTTTCGTTGGTGACGCCGAATTTCTGGTCGGCCGCCCGGGATTTCTGCCCATAGCTGATGGACAGGTTGTAATGCTGGGGCTTTTGGTCCAGCGGATCGTGGTCGCTCTTCTTGGGCGACGAGCCGGCATGCCAGACGTGGTGGGCGACGCCGGCCGTACCCGGATCGTTCAGGCGCGTCAGCATCCAGCTCACTTGATCCGGATTGAACGGCTCGCGGCTGATCAAGGGGAAATACCAGGTCGAGGGCTGACCGGCTTTAGCACGGGACGGCGGCGCGCAGTAGGCCAGCGTGGCCGCGGCATAGTCCGGGTCGGTTTGGTTGGCATCTTTGTAACCGGCGCCTTTGGCTCCGGCGACGCCACGGTATTCCCCGAGCAGGGTCAGCAAGCCGCTGGGCTGACAGGGAACGCCGATCACGCGGTTGTGGGCGAAGGTGGTGTCCTGACCCGCCGGTGTGACATCCATGGACTTATCCTTGTAGGTCGCCGGAACGCCGTGGTCGCGATCGGATTTGCTCTGTGTAAAGATGTCGCTGATGGCCGGCAAGTAATAGGTGTTGAAGGCGTAGGGACCGACCATGCCGCGCAGGGTAAAGCTTTCCGGCGTGCTCAAGCCCGATGGGCGCTTGTTGACGGTGTTGCGATGTATGACACTGCCCCGGGTGTAGTAGAGATCCTGGTAGTTGTATATCGCCAGACTGTCGCTGTAAGACGGGCCGGCCAGTCGCAGCAAACTGTCCACCCGTACCCGTGGCAAGGTAGCCAGATCGACGGGCGGGGCCGGATCAACCGGTTGCTGCAGGTTCAGTTGCGGGGCGAGGAAGGGAATGGCATTGCCCGGCAAGGCGTCCTGCCGGAAGCGGTTGAAGAACATCCCGCCATTACCGGCGACCAGCGCGTTGGTCTGGATGCGGGTGTCGACACTGCCGGCGGCATCGCCGGCTTCGGTTTGCGCCGGCGGCGTGCCCGGTGTGGCCACCGAGAGGCTGCGGTCGGCGCTGGTCTGGTCGGCCTGCATCACGTAGTTGTCGGTACTCAGCGACTGGCCGTCGAGCGTCAGCGTGCCCAGATTGCCGGCGGCGGCACTGCCGTGTTCAATGCGCAGGCTGTTTGCGGTCGGGGTGGCCGCGCTGTCCGCCAAATATTCGGTGGTGTCGAAGTGGTTGCCGGCATGGTCGGGCGCCGGGTCGGTTTCGCGCAACAGAAAATCCCGGGACACCACGTCGCCGTCATCCGGATTGATCACCAGCGGGGTAACCAGGTCACCCTTGTTGACCGACAAGGCGGCATCACACCCTCCGGCACCGGTATCGGCCGGGTAGCTCGCCGGCGCGATGAGCGTGGCGAGGTCGAGGGTGCCGGCCGGGCCTTCGTCAAGGAGATTGGGTGCCGTGCCGACCTGAGTCGGAATACTGATCAGCGTGGCGGCCCGTTTGGCGAGATCCACATCGGGCGCCGCACCGGAACCCCGGGTCATCAACAGCGCACGCAGCGGCATGTCACCGATCACCGGTTGCACCATCAGGCATACCTGACGTTTTTCCAGATTGCCCTTGGCAAGGCCGGTCAGGCCGGGAAGCGCGGCATTCATGCTGCCCCAGCCGGGGTTTGTGTCGCTTTGGTAGGGCAGCTCGGTGCCGCCCAGTCTGACCGCCACCCAATTGCCCGGTGTCGCGGTGTGCGCAAAACGGACATCCTGCAGGTGTTGGCTCAGATAGGTGCGGGCGGCACGTGCCAGAGCGCTTTGCTGATTGGCCAGCGCCATGGCCTTGTGTTCGCGGGTCGAATCATTCACCCAGCGCATGCCGCCGGCGACCATCAACGAGATCAGGCTCAGTGACAGGACGGCCTCCAGCAAGGAGATGCCACGTTGTCCGGCGAAGTGTGTCGGGGTGTTCATTTCATTTTGATCCCGGTTGATTGCGTTGCCGTGGTGCAGCCGTCGCCCTTGTCGCACATATTGTCCAGCGGGTGCGAGCCATCCGGCTCGGCCATGATGGAGATGAAGTTGTGGCGGATCATGCCCGGGGCGGCACTGGCCCAGAAGTCGTTTTCATAGGCATCGTCATGCTGGGTCGTACCGTGTTTCGAGTACTGTTCCGGTACTTTCAGCGCCGATTCGGTGCCCGGTTCCTCGTGTTCCGAGGTGTTGCCGGCGGCATAGGCGGCCAGCAAGGGCAGCGCCCAGCGTTGTTGGCGGGAGACCCAGGTGCTCCAGGCCATGGCGCGTGGCAGCAAGGCCGGGTTGTACGGGGTACCCAATACCATCATGAATTCCCAGTGCGGGGCGGCATAGCTGACGGTCTTGACGTCGAACGGCAAGTTGGCCACGGCGGTTTCACCGGCAGGGGCCGGAGGTCCGGGCAGGCAAATCGCCACCTGCGGCGAGTTTGGAATCAGCATGATGGCGCCGATGCCGGAGGTGGTGCAGTCGGCATCCAGCGGGTTCATCATCGATTCGGTCCCTTTGAGGTTGTTGTAATCGTTGGCGTGCAATGAAGTCCGGCCGAGCTGATAGGGCATCAGGTCCGCGTAATTGACGGTCTTCGGGTGACGCAGGGAGCGGTCATCGGTGAGGCTATACCAGTTGTTACTGTTGGTGATGCTGTAGAACACGCTGGAGATGGTCTGGAACGAGGCATTGTCCGGCAAGCGCCCCAATTGCAGAAACCCGTTCAGCGACAGGCCGGGCAAACCACCCTGGCCCGTGCCGTCGGCCACGCCGGCAAAATGGTGCCCGCCCAGTCCTTGCGCCGAGTTGCCCGGGACGCCGGTATAACCGACAAAACCATCGGCATAGAGGCTCAGCGTGCCATCCGGATTCTGCAGGGTATTGTTCCGGGTGGCCGGCAAACCGGCAGGGTTGTCGGTCAAGACGTCCGGGAGGAATTGCGCGCGTTGGCTGGTGGTCGTACCGGCGCTCAGCGCTTGCGTTTGCAGGGGCGAATCGTGGTCTGCTACGAGCCCTTGCCCGGCGAGGTGGACGAACGAGGTGTGCACGACGCCACTGGCGTCAAGTTTGGCCGACACGTTTTTGCTGGCCGGATCGACAACGCTGATGGCGCTGTTGTTTTCACCGGACTCGGTGGTGTCGATGATGTTGTGCTGGGGGTGTGCCGCGTCACGGGTACGCCACAGGGCGCTTTCCGGTGTACCGCTGGCACTTTGCGTGACGGCAAAGGCGGTGACCAGATCACCGGCCTTGATCGGCATGCCGCAGCTTGCGCCAACCGGGCCGGCGGCAGCCGTCAGCGAGGCCAGATCATCAATGGCCCATCCGCCGGTGACCGATTGGGCCGACAGTTTGCCGTGACCGTCCAGATGGACCACCCCGGTGGTGGGGCCGGCAATGCGTGCCGCCAATTGCAGGTCCTTGTCGTTGCTGTCATTGACGTGGGTGATCATGACCGCGCGCAGCGGCATATTGGCGTGGGTGTCGGTGCCGAACACCACGGTGCAGCTCTGGCTGCCGTGCGGGCCGGTGGTGCTGAAGCCCAATGGCAGTAGATCCTGGCCCACTCGCGCAATGCCGGTGGCCGGGGTTTGCGGGTATACCGGGGTGCTGGAATTTGCTTGCGTCGGGTCAAATTTCACCAGTACGACCCCCGGAGCGGCCGGCGGTGTGCCAAGCGCGTTGCTCCAGGCCGGGTCGAGGTAGTGGGCACGCAGGTAGCGGATCATCGTTTTGGCGTTTTCCTGCTGGTATTGCCCGAGATGCTGCACAGACTGTTCATGATTGGCATCGCCGATCATGCGCCATGCGGCAACGGTGGCCAGACCGATCAGGCCGATGGCCAGGCCGGTTTCCAGCAAAATGGAACCACGCTGTTGCGAAAGACGGGGTGACATGTCGTTGTCCAGTCAATGAAAGAAGTTCAGAACGGCCGGCGTTGCCGGATCCACTCGTAATGCGTCGCGACCTTGCGGATATAGCGGTCGCGCAATTTGCGGCACATGGCCTGGTTCTTGCCATTGCAGGAGGCGTTGTAGGCACCGATCGATTCCCAGACATGGCCATGCCGCTGGATCAATCCGGCCAGAATCCATGCTCCGACGCGGATATTGGTGCACGGGTCGATCAGCGTCGTGCGGCTGATGCCGTACTTCTGCAATTGCGGCAACCAGCCGCTGTTGATCTGCATGAGCCCCATATCGAAGGACGCGGCGCGTCCGGAGCTGGTGCGGTTGATATTGATACTGTCCGGATGCAGGCCGGATTCGGTCTGGGCAATGGCCAGCAACAGGTAAGGATCGATCTGGTACGTTGTGGCGGCGTCCCGGAAACATTGCGCCACATCGGCACGGCAGATCGCCGGTGCCATGAGCAACAGCGCGGCAAGCACCGTGGTGCGTGCCATACGGAATAGGTGTGAAACGGTCATGCAAACTCCTTGATGATCGCGACGACGGTCGAGCCCGGGCCGGAGAGAGGATTCATCTCGCTGGTCAGCGTGGCGGGCAGGTCGTCCAGCGGACTGGCGGTGGTCGTCGGGTCGGTAATCTTGAGGGTGTCGGGGTCGTAAATACCGATGGCCATGGTGGAATCGAGGCGGGGTTTGAGCGCGGCAATCAGTGCCACGGCATCCGGGCGGGCAGAACCGGACTTGACCGCTGTAAAGAAGGCCACCTTGGTCGAGCCGTCGGCGGTCGACACATAGGGCGCGACATTCCAGCCCAGATCGGCGGGTTTGAAGTCCGGCAAGGAGCAGATGGCGCGGTTGCCGGGCAATTGTCCCGGGGCCAGGGTGTCGGCTTCATTCTGGCACGCGGTCAACAGGTGGCCTTGCAGCAGGCCAAGGGTGGCCGGGTCGGCGGTGATGATGCCTGCCGCCTTGCCCGGTACGTCGCTATCGACCCACTGGTCATAGCCCTCCACCACCACCTGAAAACCGGTCTCGAAGGCTTGCAGATGAGCCGTCATGGCGTTGTTGGTCGTGGCGTCATGGCTGCGCTGGTACACCGCGCCGGAGATGACCAGTGCGACACACAGCACAATGCCGGAGATGCCGGTAACGTAAAGGAAGTTCATCGGAACGGGTTTCCTTCAATAGCCGCAGGGCGTGGCGCTAAGAATCAGCGATGGCGTCGAACAGACTGGCATGTCGGGAAACTCCTTCAAAAGTCGAAAAATGAAACGGCGGCACCCACACGGGAGTGCGATTGCTCTCTACTTTATTGGGATGGGCAATGCCCTTGAATAAGACGAATCCGATACTGCACAGAGGGGGTGCTGACGCAAAAACGCCCCTGCGGCGAGGCAGGGGCGCGAGCGAGGAACCGGCGGCTGTTGCCGCCCGTCGTGTCGCTTAGATCTGGAAGTCCAGGTTGATGGTGTTGGTGCCTGCGCCGCCGGCGGCGTCGTCGGTGCAGCTACCTGCCATGTTACCGGCCAGGATGTTGCCATCAGCGTTGATCATAGGCTTGCCGTCGACCTGGGACGAAGCCTCCCAGCCGCCGCCGAGCATCGGAATGGCTTTGACGCAGATGTCTTTCGGGACCTTGGTCAGTTTGATGGACAGGTCGCTGTCGGTCACGCCTTTGGCCAGATCGAACACGACACCGGTCATCGGGCCGGCGGCTGCGCCAGTGGCTTTGACGACCTTCCATTCGGCCGGCAGGGCACCCAGAATGTTGTTAAAGGAAGCGCCGGTGCTGTCGCCGCTGCCGAATTGGGTCATCAGCTGCGCCTTGGTACGGGTCATGCCGTCGGCGATGTTGTTGAAGTCGTTCGATTGTTTGGCGACTTGGTAGCCGGCCAGTGTAGCGGCAATGGCCAGCGCAGCCAGACCGGAATACAGAATGAATTCGTTAAGGCTTACACCGCGCTGCTTCTTGAGGGAGGTGGAGGTTTCGATCGAGTGTGCGACGGTAGTCTTGCGGAAGAACATGGTATGGGTCCTGTTGAATAAGATAAAGGCAGGCCGCCGGTTGTGGCCATCGACCTGATGACCGACACTTTATTACCTTGGGTTGCGTGAATTAATCAGACGAATCCGAGACTTGCGTGGCGTGCGCGGCAGGGTGCCGTCCGAGGGGTGATTTGGCCGCCGAATGGGAGTGGTGACGCGTATCACTCCTGTTTGGCGCGACTTGATCCAGCGCAAAGCTGGCAGGTTCAAGGCGTTGCAATATGACGGTGTCAGTTGTCATTATTCAGGAGACCCCATCATGTCTGTTACCGCTTTCTATATTCCTTCCCTTAACCTGATGGGTGCCGGTAGTCTGGCAGATGCCGTGCTGCGCATGAAAGAATCCGGTTTCAAACGTGCCTTGATCGTCACCGATGCGGGCATCGTCAAGGCCGGACTGGCGGAGCGTGTGGTTAGCCTGCTGGGCGAACAAGATATTCAGGGCTTCGTCTTTGATGGCGTGAAGCCGAATCCGACCACGGCCAACGTGGAAGCCGGGCTTGCCGTGTTGCGCCAGAATCAGTGCGATGTCGTCATTTCATTGGGTGGCGGGTCGCCGCATGACTGTGCCAAGGGGATTGCCCTGGTGGCCGTGAATGGCGGCAAGATCGCCGACTACGAAGGCCTGGACAAGTCGGCGCGTCCGCAATTGCCGCTGGTGGCGATCAATACCACGGCCGGTACCGCCAGCGAGATGACCCGCTTCTGCATCATTACCGACGAAGCGCGCCATATCAAAATGGCCATCGTCGACAAGCACACCACACCGATCCTGTCGGTCAATGATCCGGAAACCATGGCCGGCATGCCGGCATCGCTGACCGCGGCGACCGGGATGGATGCCTTGACCCATGCCGTAGAAGCGTATGTGTCGATTGCGGCCACGCCGATCACCGATGCCTGTGCGCTCAAGGCCATTACCCTGATTAGCCAGTACTTGCGCCGAGCCGTGAAAAACGGTCAGGACATGGAGGCGCGCGAACAGATGGCCTATGCCCAGTTCCTTGCCGGCATGGCCTTCAATAATGCGTCACTGGGGTATGTGCACGCCATGGCTCACCAACTGGGCGGTTTCTATGATTTGCCGCACGGGGTCTGCAATGCGGTCTTGCTGCCGCACGTACAGGCCTTCAATGCCAAGGTAGCCGGCGAGCGTCTTGGTGATGTGGCCCTGGCGTTGGGCGTAGCAGAGAAGTCGGCTGACGCGGCCTTGGTGGCCATTCGCAGCCTGTCGGTTGACGTGGGCATTCCGGCCGGCCTGAGCGCGCTGGGTGTCAAGGAAGCGGACATCCCGGTACTGGCGACCAATGCGCTGAAGGATGCTTGCGGTCTGACCAACCCGATTCAGGCCAGTCATGAAGAAATCATGGGGATTTTCCGGGCGGCCATGTAAGCACCCGGATAACGGCCTGTCCCGTCGATCGCTGACGGGGCAGGCCGTTTTTGTTGGTCAGGCACCGCCGCGTTTGAGCGCCTTCATGGCCTGATCGATGCCGGACAGGGTCAGCGGGTAGTGACGGTCGCCCATCAATTCGCGAATCATCTGCACCGACTGGGTATAGGACCAGTATTGCTCCGGGACCGGGTTGAGCCAGGCCGCATGACGGAAGTGCGCCAGCAAGCGACCCAGCCATACGGCTCCGGCTTCCTCGTTCATATGCTCGACACTGCCGCCCGGGTAGGCAATCTCGTAGGGACTCATGGTCGCGTCGCCCACCAGGATCAGCTTGTAATCATTGCCATAGGTGCGGATCAGCTCCAGCGTCGACAGGGTGTCACCATGGCGCCGTTGATTGTCTTTCCAGACCGATTCGTACACGCAGTTGTGGAAGTAGTAATACTCCAGATGCTTGAACTCGCTGCGTGCCGCAGAAAACAGCTCTTCGCAGACCTTGATGTGGTCATCCATCGACCCGCCGATATCGAATAGCACCAATACCTTGACGGCATTGTGCAGTTCCGGCCGCATGCGCAGGTCGAGCATGCCGGCATTGCGCGCGGTGGCCGCGATGGTGGCGTCCAGATCGAGTTGTTCCGCTGCACCTTCCCGGGCGAATTCCCGCAGCCGTTTCAGGGCGATCTTGATATTGCGCGTGCCCAGTTCGACGCTATCGTCCAGATTGCGGAATTCCCGTTTGTCCCAGACTTTGACCGCACGGCGATGGCGGGAACTGTCCTGGCCAATGCGGATGCCTTCCGGATTGTAGCCATAGGCGCCGAACGGACTGGTGCCGCCTGTGCCGATCCATTTGTTGCCGCCCTGATGACGTTCCTGCTGTTCACGAAGCCGTTCTTGCAAGGTTTTCATCAAGTTGTCGTAGCCCATGGCTTCAAGCTGTTGCTTTTCTTCTTCGGTCAGGTACTTCTCGACCTGCTTGCGCAGCCATTCTTCGGGTATCTCGCGGGTCAGGTCGTCCAGCCCGCCTTCCAGTCCCTGAAAACAATGGCCGAAGACGCGGTCGAAACGGTCGAAATGCCGTTCGTCCTTGACGAGACAGGTGCGGGCGAGGAAATAGAACGACTCGATGCTGCCGAACGCGACTTGCCGCTGCAGCGCTTCCAGCAAGGCGAGAAACTCGCGCAGCGAGACCGGAATACCTGCGTCGCGCAAGGCAAAGAAAAAATTGATCAGCATGACGGGTTGGCCGATGACAAAATGGTAAGGATAGTGATAGTCTTTGTTTAGAGCCAGAACTCCAAACAAGCGTTTGCACCGAATTCGGGACGCAAAACGCGGTAACACGAGGATACCATACATGACCGCCAGCACCGTGGACGAAACCCTGTCGGGCTTGCTTGCGTCGTTGCGCACAGCCTTTGCCGCCGAGAGCAACCCTGCCGCCGCGCGCCGTCGTGACAGACTGGCGGCGTTGGAACAACTGGTGAGAGAGAACCGCGAGGCGCTGGTGCAGGCCGTCAGTGACGATTTTGGGCATCGCAGCCCCACCGAGACGCGCTTTGCCGAACTGTTTCCGACGCTGGAGGAAATCCGCTATGCGCAGGCACATCTCAAACGCTGGATGAAGGTACGTCGCCGTCCAGTGTCGCGCTGGTTCATGCCGGCCAGCAACCGGGTTATCCCGCAACCGCTCGGGGTGGTAGGGGTGGTAGTACCGTGGAATTTCCCGCTGTTTCTGGCGTTTGGCCCGATTGTCGGTGCCTTGGCGGCCGGTAACCGGGTGATGGTCAAAATGTCGGAATTTACCCCGCGTACCGGCGCATTGCTGCAACGCTTGTTCGAGCACTATCTGGGCAACGACTGGGTGGTCGTGGTCAATGGCGGTGTCGAGGTGGCCGAAGCCTTTACCCGGCTGCCGTTCGACCATCTGTTGTTTACCGGTTCGACGGCGGTGGGGCGCCATGTGATGCGGGCGGCCGCGGCCAATCTGACGCCGGTGACGCTGGAGCTTGGCGGCAAGTCGCCGGCCATCGTGACGCGTTGCGCCGATCTCGACAAGGCCGCCGGGGCGCTGATTCAGGGCAAGATGCTCAATGCCGGACAAGTGTGCGTGGCACCAGATTACATACTGGTGCCGCATGAACTGCGGGCACCGTTGCTGGCGGCGCTGGAGCGAGAGTTTGCCCGCCAGTACCCGCAGCGCAACGACAACCCCGATTACACCAGCATCATCAATGATCGCCAGCATCAACGCTTGCTGGGCTGGCTGGACGAGGCAAGCCGGGCCGGTGCGAACGTCCGCCGGCTGGATCCTGCCGGCGAGCCGGATGCCGGGCGCAAGATGGCCTTGCACCTGCTGGTCGATTGCCCGGAGTCTACGCAGATCATGCAGGAAGAGCTGTTCGGGCCGCTGCTGCCCTTGGTAGGC
The DNA here is from genome assembly GCA_018260425.1 of Pseudogulbenkiania sp. Taxonomy (GTDB): domain Bacteria; phylum Pseudomonadota; class Gammaproteobacteria; order Burkholderiales; family Chromobacteriaceae; genus Paludibacterium. The sequence continues at coordinate 28,483 of JAGLBD010000043.1, forward strand.
TATGACAGCCTCGATGAAGCGCTGGCCTATGTCAATCAACGTCCCCGGCCTTTGGCGCTGTATGTTTTTGCCCGTGAACGCCATGCGATCGACCGGGTTTTGGCTGAAACCATTTCCGGCGGGGTGGCCGTCAACGACGCGGTCGTGCACGTCGCGCAGGACGGCCTGCCATTCGGCGGAGTTGGCCCGTCAGGCATGGGGCATTACCACGGGCATGAGGGCTTTTTGACCTTCTCCAAGCTCAAACCGGTTTTCGTGCAGAGTCGCTTCGGCACGACCTGGCTAACCCGCGCGCCTTATGGCCGCGTGTCGCGGCTGCTGCTGCGCCTGATGATCGGAGGATGACATGGTGACGCGGCGGCAATTCCTCAAAGTCGGACTGGCCGGCTCGCTGCTGGTGTCCTGCACGGCGCTGGTGTTGGCCCCGAGTCGTGACAGCGTACCGCAAGGCATGGCGTCCTTGTCCTGGCTGACGCCGGCCGATGTCGTGGTGGTGGCGGCCATCGCTCCGGTCATGCTGGGTGTGCCGGACGTGCCGCGCGAGGTGGTGGTGGCCGGGGTGGACCGGGCTATTTCGGCCTTGCCCTCCGCCGTACAGCTGGAAGTGCGGCAGTTGTTCGACATTCTGGGCAATCCCTGGGGGCGTCGCTGGCTGGCAGGCGTACGTGAAAACTGGTCTACCGCACCGGCCGGTGTGATTTCTGCTTTCCTCGAGCGCTGGCGCGTCAATCGTTTCATGCTGTTCCGCTCGGCCTATCAGGCCCTGCATGCGCTGATTGCGGCGGCGTGGTATGGCAATACGGCCAGTTGGGAGTCGATCGGCTACCGACAGCCGGCAAGTTTCAAGGAGTACCTCGGATGACGGTCAACCGTTTGCCGGATCCTTACCATGAGGCCGATGCGCGCGCCTGGCACATCATTGATGGCGCAAAACTCGACAAGGATCTCAATCTCAGTGTCGATGTGGTGGTGGTTGGCAGTGGTGCCGGTGGCGGCATGGCGGCCGAACAGCTGACCAAGGCCGGTCTCAAGGTGATTGTGGTCGAGGAGGGCGCCTTGCGCACCTCGCGGGATTTTCAGTTGCGCGAGAGCGATGCCTACCCGGAGCTGTATCAGGAAAGTGCCGCGCGCAAAACCCGCGACAAGGCCATCACGATTCTGCAGGGGCGTACCGTCGGTGGCAGCACCACCGTCAACTGGACCAGTTCCTTCCGTACGCCCTCCGATACGCTCAAGCACTGGCGTGAAGCCCATGGTCTCGCGACGCTGGACGATGCGGCACTCAGCCCCTGGTTCGAACGGGCCGAAACGCGGCTGGGCATTGCCGAATGGCAACGCGAACCCAATGCCAACAATGCACTGCTCGAACACGGCTGTCGCTTGCTGGGCATCCCCAGTCAGCGTATTCGCCGAAATGTCCGAGGTTGCTGGAATCTCGGCTATTGCGGCATGGGCTGCCCGACCAATGCCAAGCAGTCGATGCTGGTGACCACGATTCCGGCGGCGCTCAAGGCCGGTGCCACCCTGATTACCCGGGTGCGCATCGAAAGACTGGAGGCCTCGGCGTCACAGGAACATGTCAACGCCTTGCTGGGCGTCGCTCTGGATGAGCGGGGACATGCCCCCACCGGGCGCCGGGTGCGGCTGGTGGCCCGCCATGTGGTGTTGGCGGCAGGAGCCATCGGAACCCCCGCCATCTTGCTGCGTAGCGGGGCACCGGACCCGTCCGGCTTGTTGGGTGCACGCACCTTCCTGCACCCGGTCGCCGTGTCGGGAGCCTTGTTCCGTCAGTCGGTCAATGCCTTCGACGGTGCACCACAAACCGTTTACAGCGATCATTTCATGCATCAGGGGCCGATAGACGGCCCGCTGGGCTACAAGCTCGAAGTGCCGCCCGTGCACCCCCTGATTATGGCGGCGACCTTGCCGGGACATGGCGAAACCTTTGCCCGCCTGATGAAACAATTGCCCCATCTTCACGTGCAGCTGGCCTTGTTGCGTGACGGGTTTCATCCGGAAAGCCAGGGTGGCCGCGTAGTGCTGCGCGACGATGGTTCTCCGCAGCTTGATTACCCGTTCAATCCGCTATTGCAGGAGGGCATTCATCGCGCCTTGATTACCATGGCGGAAATCCAGTTCGCGGCCGGTGCCCGTGCGGTATTGCCATTGCACGAAAAGGCCGGCCTCGCGAAAAGCTGGCGCGAAGCCCGGGCCATGATCGATAACCTGGCGATGGATCCGTTGTTGGTGCGGGTGGTCAGTGCGCATGTGATGGGCGGCGCCGGCATGAGTGCGTCTCCGGCGCAAGGCGTGGTGGATGACAAGGGACGCCACTGGCAATGGCGCAATGTCACCATCGTCGACGGTTCGGTATTTCCGACCAGTATCGGCGCCAACCCGCAATTGTCGATCTATGCCTTTGCCTTGCGCGCCATTGACGCCTTGCTGG
>JAGLBD010000112.1 GCA_018260425.1 Pseudogulbenkiania sp.
CCAGAATTTACGAATTAGCAGCCTGACCTGAGCAGAAACAGCTGGGTCATTACAGCCAGTATTCCAGGGGCGTGTGCCGATGTCGCCGAAGTTTAAGGAGCCACCGTTTCTTCGAGCAGGCCCACGATGACCGGCGTGGGCTGGGTTGGCAGGATATCCTTTCGCCGCATATTGCCCGCACCGAAGCTCGCATGGCGCAGCATCCGGTGGTGCTTTGCCTGCAAGATACCACTGAACTGGATTTCAATGGCCAGTCAATGGACGATCTGGGCCCCTTGTGCTTTGAAGTCCAACGGGGCATGTACTTGCACCCGACCTATGCCGTGACGCCGGACCGGGAAGCCCAGTAGGGGGTTACAGATGCATGGATGTGGTCACGCGAACCCCGGGACGATGAGGGGGTACGGCCCGGCATCAAGGAAACCTGGCGCTGGATAGAAGGCTATGAACGTCTGGCCGAGAGGGCCCATCGACTGCCCGACACCCGATTGGTGTATGCGCCAGACCGGGAGGCCGACATTCTGGCGCTGATGAAGCGCTAGGTCTTGCCCAAAGAGACCCCCAGTCTACGCGTGCTGGTTCGGCAGGTCGCGATGGTGGGCGTTTTCATGGGGCGCAAAAACGACGGGGAGCCGGGTGCGCAAACGCTCTGGCAAGGGCCGGAGCGGGTCAGAACGTTTGTGGAACGTTTTGATTATTCCATAGGCGTTATTGGCAGCATAAAGAGTACTGCCAAATGAGATGAGCACAGGTCAGTCAGCTTATTTGCACGTCTGTACGGGTTTTATCAATCGAATGCTTTGTGATACTTTGATAAATATAAATCCGATGCCATCTGGTTTTGTAATGGCTCGGCAATTAGTCGTGGTCTGAAGTAGAATATTCTCCAACAGGATTGAAGGGAATTTTGCGCGAAGACGTCCCGCTTTTCAGACAGCCAGATCATCGCCATCCTCAAGCAGGCAGAGGCCGGTAGCCCGGTACCCAAGCTGTGCCGTGAACACGGCACCTGCCCCGCTACGCCACTACAAGTGGCGGGCCAAGTTCGGCGGTATGGATGCATTGCTGATGGCCCGGCTCGAAGAGCTTGAAGACGAGAATCGTCGCCTCAAAAAGCTGTATGCCGAGGAACGGCCCAAGGTCGAGATCATCCAGGAGGTCATGGCAAAAAAGTGGTGACGTGCGAGATGGCTCAGTACGCCGTACAAGCAAAAGGCGTCAGCATCTGATTGGCCTGCCAGACGTTTGCCATCAGTGAAACCTACTATCGCTACCAGGCAAAGTCCAGCGTAATCAATGAAGAAATTGCCAAGCACCTGATTCGTTTAACCCATAACCAACGCAATTGAGGCTTTGGCCTATATTTTTTGTACCTGCGCAACGTGAAGGGATATCGCTGGAATCACAAACGGGTCTACCGAATTTATTGTGATCTGGAACTGAACCTGCGTATCAAGCCCAGGAAGCGAATCGTCCGGGCCAAGCCGGAACCGTTGGCTGTACCAGCCACCGTGAACGAGTGCTGGTCGATGGATTTCATGCACGATCAGTTGTCGGATGGGCGTAGCTACCGGCTGTTCAACGTGATCGATGATTTCAACCGAGAAGCGTTGGCCATGGATGTGGACTTATCATTGCCGGCAGAGCGTGTGGTGCGCGCGCTGGATCAGGTCATTGAATGGCGTGGCAAGCCCAAAGTGATTCGTAGTGACGATGGGCCTGAATACATCGGCGCTACGCTGACGCGATGGGCTGAAAAGCACGGCATTCGGCTGGAACATATCCAGCCGGGAAAGCCCCAGCAGAATGCGTATGTCGAGCGTTATAACCGGACTGTGCGTTACGACTGGCTCGGGCATGACCTGTTCGATTCAATCGCCGAAGTGCAAGAATATGCAAGCGACTGGATCTGGACATACAATTATGTGTGCCCGAATATGGCGCTGGGCGGCATCACCCCGAAACAGAAACTGGCATACAGCTAGATTGCCTCTACTTTAGCCGACAGTTAAAGATATGGGGATTACCGTACATTGCTAACCAAATGTTCGGTCGTAAATAAAAATGTTATTTGTGGTGAATATATTGCATTTTGAATGCAATATATGCGTTGCCTTGATTTCCACAACACGCGCCTGAGTCAACATAATAGGCAGTGCAAAGCCGCCAAGTTACCTCAGGTGGGGCAGTTTTGGATTGGCGAGGTGGGTCATTTTTACATTGTTGCTAACAATAGTGTGATTTGATATTTTTCTCTGAAAATTTATTATTTAGATTTACGCTATGGACTCTGCTTTGATAAAAAACTACGTCATATAGCATAATTGAATTCATTTTTAATAATTGGTACTTGCAATGTTTCGTAATAAAAAACCTCCCCTTGTGGTTGATCTAGATGGCACATTGACCATGACTGACACTTTGCATGAATCAATAGTAGAAGCCATAAAAAAACATCCTTCTATTTTTTTTAAAATTCCATTTTGGATTTTAAAAGGACGAGTATATTTTAAAGAAAAAATCGCAGAATTTTCATGTCTAAGTCCAAAAACACTACCCTATCACGAAAATCTTTTGGATTATATAAAAGATGAAAAATCACAAGGGCGAGAGGTGTATTTAGCTACAGCGGCCCATGTAAATATTGCAAATGCCGTAGCTAATCATCATGCCATGTTTGATGGCGTATTGGCTTCTTCCCACGGTGTTAATCTAAAAGGATCAGAAAAGCTACGCGCTATTAAAGAGTTAATTGGCAACGAGTTTGTTTATGCCGGTAACTCAAAAGATGATATTCCAATATGGAATGAATCTACATCTACGGTTCTCGTAAATGCACCAAGTAAAGTCGCGAAAATTATCAGTGCCTCGACTAATGTTGAAAAAGAGTTTGTGCAGCAAAAATCAAGCATAAAGGTATGGTTAAAGGCAATACGTGTCCATCAGTGGCTTAAAAATATCTTACTATTTGTCCCCATTGTCACTTCTTTTACTATGCCTGATGCGGCATCCATGATGCTGATGTCTTTATCATTTTTGTCCTTCTCGTTAACTGCATCTGCGACATACATACTTAACGATATATGGGATGTAGAGAGTGATCGTAATCACCCACGAAAAAAATTTCGACCATTTGCTTCTTCGTCGTTATCTATAATTAATGGTATCGCTGCATCGATTACTATGCTATTTATAGGTGTTGCAATATCATTATTCGTCTCCGTCAAATTTTCATTGCTGTTAATTTCTTATCTGATATTGACGACACTTTATAGTTTTATTTTGAAACAAAAAGTCCTAATCGATGTGATGCTGCTATCTATTTTATACACCTTACGTATCATTGCAGGATCAATTGCGCTTGATATAAAAGTCAGTTCATGGCTTTTAATTTTTTCGATATTTATATTTTTAAGTTTGGCCTTGGTGAAGAGGTGTTCTGAGTTGGTTTCTATGCGTAGTATTGGAATTGACTCTTTGCAGGGGCGCGGCTATAAAACTTCTGATTTGGTCGTTTTGTGGCCATTCGGTATTAGTTCTTCTTTGTGTTCTATTGTTGTTTTCGAATTGTTTATAAATACACCAGAGACTATTTCTCGATATTTATCGCCAGAACTGTTATTTGGATCAACGCTATTACTAACCTATTGGCTATTGTCTTTGTGGATCCGAACTTCACGTGGTGAAATGCATGATGATCCAATCGTATTTGCGATAAAAGATAGGGGTAGTCAAATAACGCTCGCGATTATGCTATTTATAATTTATATGGCACACAGTATTGATATTAAGGGTATGCTTTGAAACAAATTATCTTAGCTGTGATAAGTATCGTGATATCTGTTGCTGCCCAGTTTACCTTAAAGGCGGGGATGGGTAGATTGTCAAATAATCAAGATTCGAATTTTTTGAATTCAACAGGTATTTTCAATTTGTTTACGAACAAATATATTGTCATTGGGTTTCTTTTGTATGGCGTCGGTGCATTGATTTGGTTGAGTGTTTTGCAAAAAATGGATGTGAGTAAAGCCTATCCGTTAGTTGGATTAGGGTTTGTGTTGACAACACTTGTCGGGTTTTTTTTGGGAGAACAGGTGACTTTTGTCAGATTTACTGGTGTATTGTTGATATGCACCGGCGTTGCAATTATTGGTTTTTTTAGCTAGATAATCATTTTAATAGCATTAGCTTGAGATAAATTATAATCTTAGTGCGTGTGCGCAATTTTCATATGGTGCCAGGATTGGAGTGTGGCATAGTGTATGAACCAAACCTTTGCAAAATATTTAGTTATGAAAACAACTCAATTTAATATAAAATATGTATTGTTTTTAGCTGCAGTACTTTCTGTCTTGTTAGTGTTGTCATCCTTTCTTCTTCCTGTCGTTGCTATAGGTGATGTGGGTTTTTACTATGCTTATATAAAAGGTTTGGCGGAGCATGCTTCACCGGCGATCCAACCCGAGTCACTTTCTTTGTCGATATCTTTATTTGGTGTGGATATTTCAAAAAGTGATTTGTTGTTGCATTCTGTGAGTGGCAATAGCTATGGTGCACATTTTTTCTTTTATTCTTTGTTATGTGTCCCTGCGTATAATTTCCTTCATTTGCTAAATATCGATCCGGTGCGATCTTTTCAGTTAACAAATGCGTTTTTTGATGTGATTCTGATATGGTATATTTTATTTTTACGATCAACCCCGGAAAAGTTTAACTATTTGATCGCTGCTGTTTTTTTGCTATCAACAGGCTCCATATACTTTCAGTGGTGTGGTCCTGAATTGCTTACTGCCATGCTGCTAGTCGTAGCGTCAGTTGAATTTTGCCTAGGACGTTACTCTACGTGCGCCCTCTTTGCTGCTTTTGCATCGCTGCAGAATCCTTCAGCTATTTTCATGTCTGTCCCAGCGGTTTTGTTGATTGGTAAAGATTTTGCGTCTAATTTTTTAGAGAAATCATTTTGTAAAAAATTTTTCAAAGATTTGATGGTCTTACTGGTGTCATTTGTAATTCTATTGTTGCCATATGTATGGAGCTATGTAAATTTCAAAACCTTTAATCCGATAGTAAAACTTGGATATATCGATTATTCATTGATATCATTCGAGCGACTATGGGCACTTTATTTTGATATTAGTCAAGGTGTTATTGTCGGAGTTCCTTTTTTGATGTTTGTACTGCCATGTGTTCTAATAGGGCGATTTATTCAAAGTCCTACTGGATTTTGCCTTAAAGAGATTGATTTTCTTATTGTGTCATCACTGCTAATGTCTATTCCCGTTTTAGCTCAGACTAACTGGAACGCTGGTGGTGTTGTTTTTATGAGATATGCATCGTGGGTCGCTATGCCGTTAGTGGTATGGGCCGTTCATTCTCTTACATTCGAAGCTGTTCCTTATAATAAATATATTCTAACTCTTGGATTGGCTGTGCAAGTTTTTGTTGCGTTTTCAATTGGTGGATTTAGTCTCGACCGATTGGGGTCGTATCTTAGTTTTAGGAGTTATGTTAATTCAATCTGGCATTATAATCCTCATCTATACAATCCTATCCCACAGGTTTTTTCTAAGAGAATAACTAAAGTTGATACAGGTGGGTGGGGGCCATTTCCTCCAGTTGTTTATTCTGAAGGAAATCAATATATCAAAATATTGACGAAATCATTTTCTCTGCATGCAGTTGCTAAGGAGGTTTGTCATGGTAGAGGGGATTTAGTTGCTGTAGATGATAGGGCAACTAGTAGACCTGTTTTTGTGTCAAGTGAGAATGGTTTTTATTATTTAAATGGTAGAATGAAATGCTCGAATGATGTTAGATTAAAAACTAACTAACAAGTAAGATGTAGAAGTTCAGACTTGATCTGACAGTCCCCGTTTTGACGGCCCCCGATTGTCAGATCAATTCAGCTTGTCGACCGGTAATCCCCCCATTTTTAGCTGTCGGCTAAAGTAGAGGCAATCTGGCTGTATGCCAGTTTCCGTTTCGGGGTGATGCCACCCAGCGCCATATTCGGGCGCTCATAATTGTATGTCCAGATCCAATCCGTTGCATATTCTTGCACTTCGGCGATTGAATCGAACAGGTCATGCCCGAGCCAGTCGTAACGCACAGTCCGGTTATAACGCTCGACATACGCATTCTGCTGGGGCTTTCCCGGCTGGATATGTTCCAGCCGAATGCCGTGCTTTTCTGCCCAGCTCCTCAACGTAGCACCGATGTATTCAGGCCCATTGTCACTGCGAATCACTTTGGGCTTGCCTCGCCATTCAATGACCGTAAGCACCCGGCCAGCACCGTCTGGATTCCCACCATAATTCAGTGAGAATAGT
>JAGLBD010000013.1 GCA_018260425.1 Pseudogulbenkiania sp.
TGATGCTGATCGAGATCGGCAAGCACTATCCGGGCTTCGACACCGACATCCACGGTGCTTACAAGCAAGAAGACGGCCGTTACAAAGTCAAAGTACTGACCAAGTAATTTGCTGATCTAGCTGAAAAAAGCGACAGATTCGTCTGTCGCTTTTTTTATGGATGAAACACTTAGCCAGAAGGCCATCAGGATTTCCAGGCTGCCGGCCTGCTCTTGCGTGGCAGGATGGTCTTGATATGGTTCTTCATTGCTGGACTCAGCACCGTATCGGGGCTAGACGCCATACGTGCTGCAGTCTCTTTCAGCTTGTTAGTCAACTCATCCTGCTTGCTGCCGTTTAGAGCGCGCAAGGGTTGCCAGCGGTAATGGCTGGCAATGACTCTCATGAGTCCTTCCATCTCCTTGGAGACAATCGCGTTGATGGAGTTTGCGTACGCGTTCATGGAGGGCTGGCCTTTGCGGTGAAAAGCGAGCAGCAAGGTCTCTTGATTGTTTTCCACCATGTTGGCAATGATGTTCTGCTTGTCGCTGTCATCCAGCTTTTTGAGAGTGCTGAATTGAAACAGCATGGTCAGGGCATCTGCATTACCGTCCTGACTGAAGCGCGTCATCAATTGTCCGATGGTCTGCGGAGGAATCGTGCTCCGCCAGGCTCGCTTGATGAGCCAACGACTCCAGTCCGGATTGTGTGTCGCCGAGCTCGTGTAGAGCGTCAGCAGGGTATTGGTCATGGCGCTGCTCAATGTATCGGCACGGTGGCAGTATATGAATGCAGTGAACGCATCCTTGTTTTCCGGTTGATGCTGGATCAAATAGGCCGCCACCTTAGCCAGGGTTTCTTTGCTCAGATTTTTTTTGCAGACAGCACTTTTCAGCAAGGCCGTGATCAGCTCGGGATCGGGCTGTGATGCGGTCAGCAGCGTTGACATCAACTCGTTGTAGCAAGACGGGGGCAAATGGCGAGTGACATGCTCGCAGTCCAACAAGCTGGACAGTGTCGAGGACTGATGGTGCTCTGCCGCAGTCGCCAGCAATTGGCTGTAAAACACGCTCTTTTTCAGCGTTCCCGCCGAGTTTCCCCAACTACCCAAAGCCTGCCGCACCTTGTCGTTGGCAATCAGGAACATAAGAGCGCCATCGTTGCCAGCGCTGGCCAGCGTGTTCATGTATGTCTGGAGTTCTTGGCGATAAGGTTGCTTGCCCAAGGCGGAAAGAAGGGCGGTCAAATGCTCGTCGCTACCTTTTTCGATGATGGCTTTCAGCGGGAAGTACATGCCCTTCACGACGGTTGCGGGACCATATTGGATGATCCGGTTTTTGAGCTGTGCCGGGGTGTCGTTTCGAACCGAGATCCCGCACACAATGCCTTGTAGGAAGCCACTCTCGCCTTTCGAAAACACTGTGTTGCCGGAATACGCCGGAAATGCCGCCTGCGACTGTGGCTCGGCGGTGGGAGTGTTGCTGTTGTCTTGCTGCGTCATCGCCGGGGCGTTGTTACCGTCCGGCGATTCAAATGAACTGTCCTCGTTCAAATAAGGGGAGACCAACCCGGAGCTGGCAGTGCCCCGTTCCTTAGTCTCGGGGGAGAGGGTGCCTGCCAGAAAGTCCCCGTTGTCCGTGGTCATGACCTCCAGGGCCATAACCTCCAACAATGGATCTGGTGCCGGGTAGAATTCTTGTGCCGGGGTCGTATCCTCCGAGGTCGTACCTTCCGGGGTGGTTGTCACTGGCTGATGGGTGCTGTTGCCGCCAGCCATAAATAACGCGGCAAGGCTCGTTTGAGAACCGTCCGGTTTGAAGCTGTTTGTTGACCCTAACGAGGCTATTGAGCTGTGGGAAGAGAGAGAAGATGTTTTGTATAGCATGATGATTGCCCTGTGGTTTGCTGTTCCAAGGACTCCATGCTAGGCGGTGCGGTGTTTTGGTTATTTCAAATTTCGTCGGTATTTATTTCCCTAACATCTTTTTACATCGTGCAAAATGTCTTTAATTTGGGTATTTTTGTGTCTCAATAAGGGAATACAAGGTGCCATTTGTATTGATAACCTGCTGTAAATATCTATTACGAATATGATGTTGACTGATTAGCGTTGATACACATCAAGATGGTCTGGTTCATCCGCGTGTATAAACGTATTACCCCCCACCGACCAGATTGTGTATGAATATCACTATTCGCCAGATGCGCGCTTTTCTTGCCGTGGCGCAAGAAGGGTCGATCGCCAATGCGTCAGAAAAGCTGTTCCTCACTCGTCCTGCCGTATCGCAAACCCTGCAGGAACTGGAGCGCCAGTTCGACAAGAAGCTGTTCCACCGGGTTAGCAATCGTCTCATCCTCAATTCGGAAGGCAAGCGCTTGTTGCCTTACATCGATGAGTTGATTCAACGCATCAACCAGATCGAGAACTTTTTCTCCGATGATAGCGACAATTACCGCAAGTTGAAGATCGGTGCGACCAAAACGATCGGTAATTACCTGTTGCCCAAGCTGCTGCAGCAGAACCATGAAAAGAACAACGTCGGCTATCCGACCGTGTTTGTCGGTTCAACGGCTACGATTTGCGCCAAGCTGCAAACGACCGAGCTGGATGTGGCCTTGATCGAATGTGCCGCCTACGATTCCTTCTTGAATAAATTGCCGTGGATCTCGGACGAGATGATCGTGATTGCGCCGATCTCGAGTCGTATCGATGGCGAAGAACCCTTGTCCGTCGCCGATCTGGATCGCAAGTCCTGGGTGGTCCGGGAAATGGGATCGGGCAGCCGCGAATTGTTTGAAACGGCCATCGGGTCGCGACTCAAACACAAGCGCATCGTGCTGGAAGTGAATGCCACCGAAGCCATCATCAGCGCGGTGATGCATGGAACCGGTCTGGCCTTCGTGTCGCGCATTGCGGCAGAAGAGGCCATCGCCATGGGGCGGGTACGTGCCTTGCCGATGAAAGATAGCTGGTTTCGTCGTTTCTGCATCGTGACGCACAGCGAGAAGTTTATCGGGCCGGACCTGCAGGCATTGATTGATTTCCTGAGCGACTACGCGGCTAATAACTAAGTCGTTCCCCATAAAAAAACTCCCTGCCAAGTGATAGCAGGGAGTTTTGTCTTTTCAGGCTGAGGCGTATCAGGCTGTTTCGTCGGCCAGTGCTTCGGCAAACACCAGTTCCACCTTGCCATCGCTGACCGTCACGGTCACTTCTCCGCCATCGGTCAAACGACCGAAGAGCAATTCGTCTGCCAGTGCCTTGCGGATCGCGTCCTGGATGAGCCTTGCCATCGGGCGGGCGCCCATCTGCGGGTCGAAGCCGTTTTTGGCCAGATGGCGGCGCAGCTCGTCGGTAAAGTGGATATCCACCTTGCGTTCGGAGAGCTGCTGTTCCAGTTGCATGAGGAACTTGTCCACCACCTGCAGAATGATCGACTCGTCCAGCATGGCAAACGGGATGATCGCATCCAGACGGTTGCGGAATTCCGGACTGAACAGGCGCTTGATATCGCCCATTTCATCGCCGCTGGCTCGGGTCTGGGTAAAGCCCAGGCTCGGCTTGGACAACGATTCGGCCCCCGCGTTGGTGGTCATGATGATGATCACGTTGCGGAAGTCGGCCTTGCGCCCGTTATTGTCGGTCAGCGTGCCGTGATCCATGACCTGCAGCAGAACATTGTAAATGTCCGGATGGGCTTTCTCGATCTCGTCCAGCAACAGCACCGAGTAGGGGTGCTTGGTGACCGCCTCGGTCAGTTGGCCGCCCTGTTCGTAACCGACATAGCCCGGAGGCGCGCCGATCAGTCGTGAAACGGCATGGCGCTCCATGTATTCCGACATGTCGAACCGCAGCAGCTCCACGCCCAGTGTATACGCCAATTGGCGTGCCACTTCGGTCTTGCCGACCCCGGTCGGTCCGGAGAACAGGAAGGAGCCAATCGGTTTCTGGGGATTGCCCAGGCCTGAGCGCGACATTTTGATGGCGGCCGCCAGTGCTTCGATGGCCTTGTCCTGACCGAACACCACATTGCGCAGGTCTCGCTCCAGATTACGCAACACGTTCTTGTCGTTGTTCGACACGGTCTTGGCCGGAATGCGTGCGATCTTGGCGACGATCTCTTCGATCTCGGACTTGTTGATCACTTTCTTCTGGCGCGACTTGGGAAGGATTTTCTGGGCAGCGCCGGCTTCGTCGATCACGTCGATGGCCTTGTCGGGCAAATGACGGTCATTGATGTAGCGTGCCGACAGTTCTGCTGCCGACGCGAGGGCGCCGACGGTGTAGCGAACGCCATGGTGCGATTCGAACCGCGACTTGAGTCCCTTGAGAATTTCGACAGTCTGCTCCACGGTCGGCTCGGAGACATCGATTTTCTGGAAACGACGGGACAGGGCATTGTCTTTCTCGAAAATACCACGGTATTCATTGTAGGTGGTCGCGCCGATGCAGCGCAGGCTACCGTTCGACAGCGCCGGCTTGAGCAGGTTGGATGCGTCCAGTGTTCCGCCGGATGCCGCTCCTGCGCCAATCAAGGTATGAATCTCGTCGATGAACAGGATGGCATGCGGGTCTTCGGTCAACTGCTTGACCACCGCTTTCAGACGTTGTTCGAAGTCGCCGCGGTATTTGGTGCCGGCCAGCAGGGCGCCCATGTCCAGCGCATACACCGTGGCACGTGACAGGACTTCCGGTACTTCACCGTTGACGATACGACGGGCCAGACCTTCGGCAATCGCGGTTTTGCCTACCCCGGCCTCACCGACCAGCAAGGGGTTGTTCTTGCGGCGACGGCACAGGATCTGCACGGTACGCTCGAGTTCCGTTTCGCGACCGATCAAGGGATCGATCTTGCCCTCGCGAGCCAGCGCATTGAGGTTCTGGGTATAGTTTTCCAGTGCTCCACCCGGGCTCGGTGTATGTTCTTCACTCTCGCCATCGTGGCCTTCCCTCGGTTCGGAGGGTTGCTGCTGCTGTTGAGAGCGTTGTTTGGTAATGCCGTGGGAAATGAAATTCACCACGTCGAGGCGGGAAATGCCCTGTTGGTGCAGGTAGTAAACCGCGTGTGAATCCTTTTCCCCGAAGATCGCCACCAGAATGTTCGCTCCGGTCACCTCCTTCTTGCCAGAGGACTGGACATGCAGGATCGCACGTTGAATCACCCGCTGGAATCCCAGGGTGGGTTGGGTTTCGACTTCGGTCTCACCCGGCACGGTCGGGGTATGCTCATCGACGAAATCGGTCAGCTGCTTCTTGAGCTGGTCGATATTGGCGCCACACGCACGCAGCACATCGGCGGCCGACGGGTTGTCGGTCATCGCCAGCAGCAGGTGTTCGACACTGATGAATTCGTGCCGTTTGCGCCGTGCATCCATGAACGCCATGTGCAGGCTTACTTCAAGCTCTTGGGCAATCATCAGTTTTCCTCCATCACGCACTGAAGCGGATGCTTGTGCGCTTTTGAAAAGTGCAACACCTGCTCTACCTTGGTTGCAGCCACATCTTTGGTATAAACGCCACACACGCCGTGACCTTGCGTATGTACCTGAAGCATGATCCGTGTCGCCTGTTCCCTGTCCTTGTGGAAGAACTGTTGCAGAATCTGGATCACGAACTCCATGGGAGTGAAATCATCGTTTAATAACAAGACTTTATACAAGGGTGGCGGGGTTTGTCGCACCCTGGACGCCTCATCGAGGACATCTTCCCTGAACTGCGTAGACATGTCGGCTTTCTGCAAATTCCCGGTTTACTACAATTTTGGTTCCAGACAGTTTTTTTTCAAGGGGTGAAAAATCTTTTCTGCGATCTCTTGACGATAACGCAATGGTTGCGTAGAAATGCAGACAGGTGCTTGGCTTAATCGTTTTGCATGGCAGCGGAACTTTTTCCTGCCAGCCGTATTAAGCTGTATTTGTCTGGCCTCACCCGCCTGTTAATGCAAGGATGTGAAATGGCAACTGGTATTGTCAAATGGTTCAACGACGCTAAGGGCTTCGGTTTCATCACCCCGGACGAAGGCGGTGAAGATCTGTTCGCTCACTTTTCGGCCATCAACATGCAAGGCTTCAAGTCCCTGAAAGAGGGTCAACGTGTAAGCTTTGACGTGGTAAACGGTCCGAAGGGCAAACAAGCGTCAAACATCCAGACCGCTTAAGGTTATATATTTATGATTGCCCGACGTATGTCGTGCAATCTGGATGACTAGAAAACCCGCCTTCTGGCGGGTTTTTTATTTGTCGCCCCGTCATCGCTTCCTGCGCCTTACTACAGCGTAGCAGAGGGCGAGAGGTTCCGGGCAACAAAAAACCCGCCGGAGGGCGGGTTTTTGTCGGTTTGCCGAGGGCAATTACATGCGGGCGATCATCGCGTCGCCGAATGCCGAGCAGCTCACTTCGTTGGCGCCTTCCATCAGACGGGCAAAGTCGTAGGTGACTTGCTTGTCGTTGATGGCGGCTTCCATGGACTTGATGACCAGATCGGCCGCTTCTTTCCAGCCCATGTGACGCAGCATCATTTCGGCGGAGAGAATCAGCGAACCCGGGTTGACCTTGTCTTGACCGGCATACTTCGGTGCGGTGCCGTGAGTGGCTTCGAACACAGCGTAGCTATCGGAAATGTTGGCTCCCGGAGCAATACCGATACCGCCGACCTGAGCCGCCAGCGCGTCGGAGACATAGTCGCCGTTCAGGTTCAGGGTAGCAACCACGTCGTATTCTGCCGGACGCAGCAGGATTTGTTGCAGGAAGGCGTCGGCGATCGCATCCTTGACGATGATTTCGCGACCGGTTTTCGGGTTGGTGAACTTGCACCACGGGCCGCCATCGATCAGCTGGGCACCGAATTCGTTCTGCGCCAGAGCGTAAGCCCAGTCGCGGAAGCCGCCTTCGGTGAACTTCATGATGTTGCCTTTGTGGACGATGGTCACGCTCTTGCGATCATTGTCGATGGCGTACTGGATCGCGGCGCGAACCAGACGTTCGGTACCCTGACGGGACACCGGCTTGATACCGATACCGGAGGTTTCCGGGAAGCGGATCTTTTTGACGCCCATTTCGTTTTGCAGGAAAGCGATGACTTTCTTGGCGCTATCGCTCTCGGCTTGCCATTCGATACCGGCATAGATGTCTTCGGTATTTTCACGGTAGATGACCATGTCGGTCAGTTCCGGGTTCTTCAGCGGGCTGGGCACGCCTTTGAAGTAGCGTACCGGGCGAACACACTGGTACAGATCCAGTTCCTGACGCAGGGCAACGTTCAGGGAACGGATGCCACCGCCGACCGGAGTGGTCATCGGGCCCTTGATGGACACCGAGTATTCTTTCAGCGCAGCGAAGGTTTCCGCCGGCAGCCATTCGTCCGGACCGTACAGGCGGGTGGATTTCTCGCCGGCGTACACTTCCATCCAGTGAATTTTTTTCGCGCCGGCGTAGGCTTTTTCAACCGCTGCGTCGATGACTTTGATCATTACCGGGGTAATGTCGACGCCAATGCCGTCACCTTCGATGAACGGGATGATCGGGTTGTTCGGGGTAGCCTGGCCCGGGACGATTTTCTGGCCTTCAGCGGGGACCTTGATCAGGGATTTTGCGCTCATGCCTACTCCATCATGATGTGTTGAATAGCAGATATAGTGGTCGCATCGAAAACCCCGCGTTTGGCGGAGCGTCGATGCCCTGCTTCTGAAGGGGAGAAGCCGGGGGGCTGGCAGCGTGCGCGCTCCTGTTCTTGTGCCGCTTCTCCTCATCCTTGCTATTATCCTGTAATTCACCCCTTCTCGCTAGACCGATGCCCGATCTGATCCTTCTCAATAAGCCGTACGGCATAATTTGTCAGTTTTCCGAACATGAAAAACATCCGACCCTGAAAAGTTGTGTCGATGTTCCCGGCTTTTATCCGGCGGGTCGCCTGGATACCGACAGCGAAGGCTTGTTGCTGCTGACCAATGATGGCGACTTTCAGCACCGGATCAGCGATCCGCGCTGGAAACTGCCGAAAACTTATTGGGTGCAGGTGGAGGGCATGGCAACCGATGCCCAGCTGGACGCCTTGCGCCGCGGTGTCGATCTGGGCGATTTCATTACCCGTGAAGCTCAGGTCGAACGTCTCGATCCCCCCGATCTCTGGCCACGCAATCCCCCGGTGCGGTTTCGTCTGTCGGTGCCGGACAGTTGGCTGGCGATCACCATTCACGAAGGCAAGAATCGTCAAGTGCGGCGCATGACCGCCAAGGTGGGTTTGCCGACCCTCCGTCTGGTCCGTGTGGCGATCGGGCCTTGGACGCTGCAAGGCATGGCGCCGGGTGAATGGCGCAGGGAAACCGTCGCCCTTGATCAATTGCCGGCGCTCAAGCATGCTAATGGCAAACAGAGGGGCAGAGCCCCCGGAGGAGCCAAGAGCATGGCCACCCGTCGGCGTTGAATGTTGCGTCGCGGTGGTTCCGTCTGCCGGCACACGACCGGCCAGACTAATGATCACGAGGCGACGCGATGCTGATTCCCGAGTATTACAACCCTGTGGCGCGTGATATTGCCCAGGCGCTGATTGATGGTTTTGACAAGCACTACCGCTTGTTCCGCGAATGTAATCGCCAGGCCAAATTGATGTTCGAGGAGGGCAACTGGCAAGGGGTTCAGCAAGCCATTCGCGACCGTATCCAGTTTTACGATCAACGTGTTGCCGAGACGGTGGCGCGTTTGCATGCCGAGTTCCACGCCGAACTACTGGATGATGAAATCTGGCAGCAGGCCAAACTGTATTTCATCGGCTTGCTGACCAATCACAAGCAGCCCGAGCTGGCGGAAACCTTTTTCAACTCGGTATTCACCCGCATACTGCATCGCGATTATTTCAATAACGACTTCATTTTCTTGCGTCCGGCTATTTCTACCGAGTACATCGAGTCCTCGCCGCCGTCCTACCGCAGCTATTACCCCATGGCGCAGGGCTTGCGTCTGGTCATGCGCCAGATCATTGCCCAGTTTGGCTGGGGCCGTCCGTTCACCCATCTTGCCCGTGACCTCGCCATGGTGCTGCGCCTGATTGGTGAACATCTGGGTGGCCAGTGGCCAAAACCGGAAGCCAATTTCCAGATTCAGGTGTTGTCGTCGGCGTTTTACCGCAACAAGACGGCGTACATCCTGGGTAAAGTGATCAACGGTCATCAGGCCTACCCGTTTGCCGTGCCGGTATTGCATGACGACAAAGGTGGTTTGTTTCTCGACACCATCCTGCTGGAAGCCTGGCGCATCGGCGTATTGTTTTCATTTAGCCGCGCCTATTTCCTCGTGGATATGGAAGTGCCTTCCGGCTATGTGCAGTTCCTGCGCTCCATGCTGCCGACCAAGAGCAAGGCCGAGCTGTATACCATGCTGGGTCTGCAGAAGCAGGGCAAGAACATTTTTTACCGTGATTTCATCCATCACTTGCAGCACTCCAACGACCAGTTTGTGGTGGCGCCGGGGATTCGCGGGCTGGTGATGCTGGTATTCACCTTGCCGTCTTACCCTTATGTGTTCAAGCTCATCAAGGATGTGTTTGGCGGTCCGAAGGAAATCGATCGGGCTACCGTCAAGAAGAAATACCAGCTGGTGAAACGCCACGATCGTGTCGGGCGCATGGCCGATACCCTTGAATACTCGAATGTGGCGTTTCCCAAGGCCCGCTTTACCCCGGATTTGCTGGAAGAGTTACGCCGCGAAGTGCCCTCGCTGCTGGAGGAGAGCGAGGATGAAATCATCCTGCGCCATCTCTATATCGAACGGCGCATGAAACCGCTCAACCTGTATTTGCAGAATGTCAGTCTGGAGGAAAAAGAGGCGGCGGTGTTGGAGTACGGTCTGGCCATCAAAGAATTGGCGTCGGCCAATATTTTCCCCGGGGATATGTTGTTCAAGAACTTCGGGGTTACTCGTTACGGTAGAGTGATTTTCTACGACTACGATGAGATCGAGTATATGACGGACTGTCATTTCCGGCGCATTCCCGAAGCCCCCAATCCGGAAATGGAGATGTCTGGCGAAGTATGGTATCCGATCGCCCGCAATGACGTGTTCCCGGAAGAGTTCGGTGCGTTTCTGCTGGGAGATCTGGATGTGCGCAGAGTCTTTCTTGCCCATCACCGCGACTTGCTGGATGTGGGGTTCTGGCTGGCGCGACAGGAGCGCATCCGTGCCGGGCACATCGAAGACTTCTATCCCTATCCGGAAAACCTGCGGTTCGTGAACCGGAGCCCGGAACGGTATTGAGTTCCCTGCTGTAGGGAAGACGGGGCAGGGCCAGCCTGCCCGCGTGCTTCACTCACGTACTCTCGCATAGATGGGCGGCGAAGTAGGCCACTGGTCCGGCACTGGTCAGGCCGACATGAAAGCAGATCTGGTCCGGCAGTCCTTCATCGGGCTGTTCCGCTGCGCGAATCAACTCGTAGAAAACTTCCACTTCCTTGAAGCGTTTTGCCAGTTTGACGTTGCCGCGCATCCAGTCTTCGATGACATCCTGCTGAGGATGCGGCGCGCCGAGTGTCAATTCGCAATTCGGACAACTGACCAGATCAATCGCCGGCGGAAGCGTGACATCCCGGGCGTCCAGTTCGCTGCGGACATAGCGAACAAATCGGTCAAGTGCTTTTCCCGCGCGTTTGCGGACACCACCCAAGGTCAGGTTTTCATTTTTGACCGCGGGGCCAAACAGTCGTACCAAGCCGGTATCCCCGGGCTTTTCTCGATAGTGCATGATAACTCCTTGTCGCCAGTCTCTCTTGTATTCTAGTCCAGTCTCTTTAAGATGCTTACCGAGTCAGGAACTTTAAATCATAGAGCATGTTCAGCGCTTCGCGAGGAGAGATTGCATCCACGTCCAGATCCTGTAGCGTTTCGATGACCGGATGCGGCTCCGGTTCGACAGGCAAAGGCTGGCTGAACAGGTCTGGCTGGTGACGAGTTGCGGCGTGGCTCTCCAGTTCGGCGAGATGGCGCCGCGCCTCGCGGATCACCCGGGGCGGGACACCGGCCAACTGGGCGACGGCAAGGCCGTAACTCTGGCTGGCCGGGCCATCTTCGACATGATGGAGAAACACGATGCGGTCATTGTGTTCGACGGCCGAGAGATGCACATTGCTGACGGTCGGATAGTCCGACGACAAGCGGGTCAGTTCGAAATAGTGCGTGGCGAACAGGGTATAGGACCGATTCTTTTCAATCAGCGCCCGGGCAATCGCCCAGGCCAGTGCCAGACCGTCAAACGTGGAAGTACCACGTCCCACTTCATCCATCAGCACCAGACTGTGTTCGCCGGCATTGTTGAGAATGTTGGCGGTTTCGGTCATCTCCACCATGAAGGTGGAGCGCCCGCCCGCCAGATCATCCGACGCCCCGATCCGCGTGAAAATCCGGTCAACCGGACCGATCACGGCGCGACTGGCCGGTACGAAGCTGCCCACATGTGCCAGCAGGGTAATCAGTGCAGTCTGACGCATATAGGTTGATTTACCACCCATATTGGGGCCGGTGATCAACAGCAATTTGCGGCTATCCGACAGTCGGGTGTGGTTGGCGATGAAACGATCCACCTGGCTTTCCACCACCGGATGCCGGCCCTCGACAATCTCCAGTGTCGGTTGGCTGACGAATTCCGGCTCCACATAATTGCCCAGCACCGCCCGGGCCGCAAAGGCCAGCAGGACATCCAGTGTCGCGACGGCATCCGCCAGGCGTTTGAGTTCTCCGATGGCCGGTGCCAACTCGTCCAGCAACGCTTCGTAGAGCTGTTTTTCCAGTGCCAGTGCGCGGTCCTGCGCCGAGAGGGCCTTGTCCTCGAAGGTTTTCAGTTCCGGGGTGATGTAACGCTCGGCATTCTTCAGGGTCTGACGGCGGCGATAGTCTTCCGGCACCTTGTCGGAATGCAAGCGCGATACCTCGATATAGAAACCATGTACGCGGTTGAACTCGACCTTGAGGGTGGAAATGCCGGTGCGTTCGCGCTCGCGGGCTTCCAGTTCCAGCAGGAACTCGCCGCAGTGCGTCTGGATGTTGCGCAATTCGTCGAGGTCGGCATGGTAACCGTCATTGATGACGCCGCCATCGCGCAGGAAAGTGGCCGGTTCGGCGTGAATGGCGCGTTCGAGCAGTCCGGCCAACGGGGCAACCGCGGGCAGTGACTGGCCGATCCGGCCAAGCAAAGGACTTTCCAGTCCGCCAAGTCCCTGGCACACCTCGTCCAGTCGGCGAATGGAGTCACGCAGGGCCGAGAGGTCGCGGGGGCGTGCCGAACGCAAGGCGATCCGTGCGGTGATCCGTTCGATATCGGCGACCTCGCGCAAGGGCGTGGCCATGTCTTCATGCCGCTCGATCAGTTCGCGAACCGCAAACAAGCGCTCGCCGATGGCGGCATGACTGCGCAGGGGATGATGCAGCCAACGCGCCAGTTGGCGACTGCCCATGCTGGTCGCACAATTGTCCAGCAAGGAAAACAGGGTCGGTGCCCGTTCGCCGCGGATGGTTTCGGTGAGTTCCAGATTGCGACGGGTCGCGGCATCCATGCGGATCAGGTCGCGCTGGTCTTCGACACCCAGCGTGGCGATATGGGCCGGGTTGACCCCCTGCGTTCCCTTGACATAGCCCAGCAGGGCACCGGCGGCGCCAATGGCGACGGTCATGTCTTCTGCGCCGAAACCGGCCAGGTCCCGGGTACCGAAATGACGTGTCAGGGTGGTGTGGGCCGAGTCCGGGTCGAACTGCCAGGCAGGGAGTTTTTTACGGGCGCCCGGCCAGTTTTCCAGCAGGGCGACCGTCAGGTCGTCGGGCAGCAGCATTTCCGCCGGACGGAGGCGTTCCAGTTCGGCGGGGAGCTCGTCAACCGAACTTTCCAGAATACGGAATTCGCCACTGGCGACCGACATCCAGGCAATCCCGAGGCGGCCACGCTGGCTGGCCAGCGCCACGATGATATTGTCGTGCTTGTCGTCCAGCAAGGCGGCATCGGTGACGGTGCCGGGCGTGACGATACGCATGACTTTACGTTCTACCGGGCCTTTGCTGGTGGCCGGATCACCGATTTGTTCGCAGATGGCCACCGACTCGCCAAGACGCACCAGCCGGGCCAGGTATTGTTCGGCAGCATGGTAGGGAACCCCTGCCATCTTGATCGGTTGCCCGGCGGTGCTGCCCCGGGTGGTCAGAGTGATATCCAGCAGACGCGCGGCCTTTTCGGCATCCTCGAAGAACAACTCGTAAAAGTCACCCATCCGGTAGAACACCAGCTTGTCGGTGTGTTCGCTTTTGATGGCGAGGTATTGCATCATCATCGGGGTGTGCTGGGGTGTGGTCATGGCGCGTCGGTTTCCGTAAGTCGAGATGGCGACGCCCCGGCAGGCGGGGCGTGGTCAGCCGTCAATTTTACCCGAGCCGGCCGGTGGGGAACAGGGCAACGATCCTGTCAACGGCTCCTCGCCAGAACAATGATGTTTTCATGACGAGGTCAACCCCGGGAACCGTGCTACGTTAGTAACGAGCAGAGCCGCGTTGTTTTTCTCCGGGAGAGCCCAGGGTGACACACTGTCTGAAAACCGTACTGGCGTGTTTGACCGCGAGCCTGCTGACCGGGGGCTGTGTCGCCGTGTCTCAGGCGCCGCCACGCTCGAAGCCGCCTGCCAATCCGCTACCCCTGCTGGAGCGGATCAGTTACGGCGCCGATCCGGCCAGCGTTGCCGCCTTGCAGGATGCGGGAACGGAGCGTTACGTGTGGTTGCAGCTGCATCCCGGCCCGGATGCCGGATTGCCGCCGGTCGTTGCCCGCCATATTGAAGCCATGACGATCAGTCAGCGTCCGGTGGAGGTGCTGTGGCGCGACAGCGAACGTCAACGGCGGTTGGCCGAGGCCTTGCCTGACCCCAATGCACGCAAGCTGGCCCGGGACGCCTGGCAGAAGAGTTCTGCCGACCTTGCGTATGAGACGCGCAGTCGTACCTTGCTCATGGCGGTCTACTCTTCATACGGACTCCGGGAAATCATGACCGGTTTCTGGATGAACCATTTCTCGGTGTTCGAGGGTAAGGGCATGATCCGGGTGCTGGTGGCCGATTATGAAAGCCGCCTGCGCGAACATGCCCTGGGACGCTTCCGGGATTTGCTGGAGGTGACGGCTCATCATCCGGCCATGCTGCGCTATCTGGACAATGAACAGAATGCTGCCGGTCATCTCAATGAAAACTATGCCCGCGAACTGATGGAGCTGCACACGCTTGGCATCGGTGGCGGCTACACGCAGCGCGATGTTCAGGAGTTGGCGCGGGTACTCACCGGGGTCGGTATCGAACGGGAGGCGGGACCGCCCCGCATCCGCAAGACCCTGCTCAACCAGTATGTTGCCCGTGGTGTGTTCGAATTCAATCCGGAACGTCACGACTATGGTGCCAAGTGGTTTCTCGGTCAGCCTATTCGCGGCCGTGGTCTGGCCGAACTGGACGAGGCGCTCGACCGCCTGGCGGCCAGCCCGGCGACGGCACATTTCATCAGTCGCAAGCTGGCGGTGCTGTTTGTCAGTGAAGCACCGTCACCGGCGTTGGTCGAGCAACTGAGCACCCGTTATCTGGCCTCGGACGGGTCGATTGCCAGCGTGCTGGATGCTTTGTTTCACTCCAGGGAGTTTGTGCAGGCTCCCCGGACTCGTTTCAAAGACCCGTTGCGCTACGTCCTGTCGGCTGCCCGTTTGGCAAACGGGCAGGCGGGGCTGGTGAACATCGATGCCGTCAACGGCGGGTTAAATCGTTTGGGCAGGCCGTTATATGGCCATACCACGCCAGACGGTTATCCGTCGGACGAGGCCTCCTGGTCCAGTGCCGGACAACTGAACCGGCGTTTCGAGGTGGCACGCATGATGGCGCAGCGCCTGGCGCCGGATCGTCAAGGCAAGGGGCAGGGCCCCTGGCTGGCGACATCGGTTTTCACGCGCTATGCCACGTTGTCACCGGCAAGCCGTGCGGTGCTGGCAGGGGCGAGTGCGCCGCAGGACTGGAACAGCTATCTGCTGTCCTCCCCTGAATTCATGCAGTATTGATGCGAGGTGGTCTGATGAACCGTCGACACGTGCTCAAATCACTCGGACTGCTCTCCCTGGCGTCGATGTCAGGGCAGTTGTTTGCGGCCCCGACGCCGGGAATCCCTCGTTTTTTGCTGGTGTTTCTCCGCGGCGGCTATGATGCAGCCCATCTGTTGGTACCGGTCGGCAGCGACTTTTATTACGCGTCCCGCCCGACCCTGGCGATTGCCCGTCCGGGCAGTGCGACGCAGGCCGCCTTGCCGCTGGATAGCGACTGGGGGTTACATCCTGCGCTGGAAGCCAGTCTGTTCCCTCATTTTGCCGCAGGGGAGTTGGCCTTCGTGCCGTTTGCCGGGACGCCGGATCTTTCCCGTAGTCATTTCGAAACCCAGGACAGCATTGAAACGGGACTGGCGCCGGGCATGCGTGCGGACGTCCACTCCGGCTTCCTCAATCGTCTGGCCGGCGAATTGTGTGCCGTGCCGGCTATGTCCTTTACCGAGCAGTTGCCGCTGGTGTTTCGTGGTCGCGAGTCCATTCCCAATATGGCGTTGCGCACAGCCATCCATCCGGCCATGGCGGCCGCACAACGTACCGCCTTGCAGGCCATGTACCGTGGCAGCCGGTTCGACACGGCGGTGGAGGAAGGCTTTGCCTTGAACGAGGAAGTGCAGCGTCAGGTGCTGGCCGGTATGGATGCCGCCGGGCGTTCGGCGTTATCGGCGCGTGGCTTCGAAGGCGAGGCGCGCCGGATAGCCCGGCTGATGCGTGAGGACTATCCCCTGGGTTTTGTCGATGTGGGGGGCTGGGACACCCATGTGAATCAGGGGGGAGTAACCGGGTATCTGGCCAGTCGCTTCGACGAGTTGGGGCAGGGGCTGGCCGCCTTCGCCGCCGAAATGGGACCGGTCTGGAAAGACACCACCGTCGTGGTGATCAGCGAGTTTGGCCGGACCTTTCGCGAGAATGGCAATCGCGGTACCGATCACGGTCATGGCTCGGTGTACTGGGTGCTTGGCGGGCGTGTCGCCGGTGGCAGGATTCGTGGCGAGCAATGTGTTGTTTCCGCGGCCACGCTGTTCCAGAACCGGGATTATCCGGTGCTGAATGACTATCGTGCCGTGTTGGGAGGACTCTTTGGCCGACTGTATGGTTTGTCGCCGGAGCGTTTGCAGCGGGTATTTCCCGGTGTGCAGGCCAGTGACATCGGCGTGTTGTAAGCCGGCAACACGTCCAGGGCGCTGCCGGTCCTGCGTGTCAGGGATTTCTGTGTTGAGTGAAGGATGGCGCCGGGGGCTAATGGGGGGCAGGGATTTAACTGACATGCTTGGCGGGCAGTTCAACCTTTTCGGGATGCTGTCTTTCCCGATATTTTCAGGAGATTGCCTTATGGCTCAACCCATCGCGACCGATACCGTTGATTACAACGTGGTGTATCGTTTTTTCAGCTGGTTCGGTAACAAAATCAAAGACACGTTCAACGCAGCCGTCGATACAGTGAAAGGCTGGCTTGGCCTGGCTGATGAAGCTCCGGCCTTGCCCGAGCAGAGTGCGGAGGTTCCTCCGGCCGTGTCCGAGTCGACCCCGGATATCGCCAGCGTCACCGAGGTGGCGGGAGCCGTGCTCGAACCCGAATGGCTGGCCGACCATGAGAACCAGCTCGATGCGGATATGGCGTTCTGCGACACCGGGAATGGCATGGTGCTCTGACCGGAGCCCCGTGTCGCCGATACGTCAAGATGATCCCCTGATGTCTGCGGGGATCATTTTTCTTTGAGCGCACCCTGCAAGCGGTCTTGCAGGGGTTTCATCCAATACTGCAGCAAGGTGCGCTCGCCGGTCTTGATCATGGCCACGGCCGGCATGCCGGGACGCAGATCCCGGATCGGCTGCAGGGTCCGGGGGTCCGGGGTCAGTCTGACCTTCACCAGAAAATAGGCTTGACCGGTGCGCGGGTCGGTTTGGGTATCGGCGCCGACCGTGTCCACCACCCCGGCAACCGTTGGCGTGGTGGCCTGTGCCAGTGCCGGGAACCGGGTTTCCACCGCCAGCCCGGGATGGACCTTGTCGATCCGGTGTGCCGCCAGGCGTACTTCGACCAGCAGCGTGTCCCGCACCGGGACGATTTCCATCAATGTCTGGCCTTCGCTGACGATGGCACCCGTACCGTGCAGCGCCAGTCCGGCGACGACGCCTTCCAGCGGTGCCACATGCTCCAGCAAACCCGCTTCGTGGGTCTCCTGAATCAAACGGGCTTCCAGTTCGTCCACTTCGCTGCTGACCGAGGTCAGGCGGGCTTCCTGCTCGTTACGCTGCTGCAAGCGCTTCTGTTGGTAACGGTAGTGTTGTTCGGCAAGCCCGGAACGCAGGCGACCCAGTCCCGCCCGGGTCTCGGCCAATTGTCCCTCCAGCAGGGCCAGTTGCCGTTGTCGCGCCGCGACGGTGAGTTTCGGAAAATAGCCTTGTGCCGCGAGTGCGGCGAGTTCGGTCAATTCGCTTTGCAGGGAGTGCCGTTCCTGTTGGCGGGCGGATAGCAGGGCCTGCTGTCCGGCCAACTGTTGGCGCAGCCCCTCCCGGGTTTCCTCCAGTAGCACGGATTCGTTTAACTCGGCACGGCGGCGTGTCGCAAACCGGCCTTGCTGCAATGCCACCATGGGCGCGGCCTCCTTATGCCAGATGCCGGACAGCCGTGGGTCGAAGTCAATGGTGTTGGCTTCAATCGATTCGGCGCGCAGGCGGTCGCGTTCTGCCAGTGCCCGGATCAAACGAGTGCGGGTCATGGACAGGCGGGCGTCAATGTTCTGCCCGTCCAGCCGCAGCAATCGCTGGCCCCGTTTGACCGGCTGGCCTTCCTGTACGGCCAGTTCGCTGACCCGGCCGCTGCGGGTAGCCTGAATGGTTTGGCGCAGCAATGAGGCACGGACAACACCTTCTGCCGTTTCTCCGGCATCCAGCGGGGCGAAGGAGGCCCACAGGCCGAAACCGGCGACACTGCCCAGAATGAGGGCGATGCTGCGCCGGGGTTTCAGTCGGGTGTCGAGTCTACGTTCAGTGTGTTTCATGGAATGTCGGCTTATCCGCTATCGACAGGCGTTGCCACGCCTGCCATGCCTCCCTGAGCCGGGGCACGGCCGTCATCAGCTGTTCGACCGGCTGCAGGGTTCGGGACATCAAAATGCTCGCTGCAATCATCATGCCGGGGGTGATGATGCCCTGAATGGCCAGCCAGGCACCGAGCGCCAGGCCTCCCGATTGCAGGGTGGTGCGCAAGCCGTGCTGAATGGCCAGGCTGTTGGCGGTGTGCTCGGCCCGCCGGCTATGCCACTGCAGCCAGCGGCGATAGTCGAATTGCCAGGACGGACTGTCCGGCGCGGCGTTGTGCCAGCGAAGCGCGGCGCTGCGGGCAGGTTGTCGGAGACGTTGGTCGCCGTGATGCCGCCAACGGGCGAGCAGTAGCATCAAGCTGGCTCCGCTCAGGACCACTACGCCGAACAGAGGGTGAAACACTAGACACAGGGCCAGATGTGCCGGCAGCCACAGGGCATCGGTCAGGTGGGCCAGAGGGGGGGCGGTCAGGGTATCGCGCAAGGTGGCAAGGTCTTTGGCGTGGTTTGGCGTGAGCCGGGTGCGGGAGCGGCGCAATTGCAGGGACAGCATCAAGCCGATGCGGTTGCCTAACCGGACCTGGGCCTGACCCCGCATGGCCTCCAGCAGACTGCCGGTCGCAAGGCCTGCGAGGGTGATCAACGCCAGCAACAGCAGCGTGGCGGCATTGCCGCTGGCGAGTACCCGGTCGTAAACCTGCAGCATGAACAGCACCGGAATCAAGCCGGCAACATTGATGGCCAGGCTGAGCACGACCAGCAGTGCGCAGGCGAGGCGCAGCGACGGGGTCCGGTTGACCTGGCGGAGAAGCGTGAGGAATGAGGGCATGGCGAGTCGCGCGAAATAGGCGGGTTAATTCCGTATTGCGCAGACTCTCACTAGTGCTGGCCGGTGTTCCAGCCAGAGACGGGACGCTGGGCGTTATCCGTCGGTAGGTTCAGAAAACCCCGAACGGGTCAGCCACAGACACAGGCCACCGAGCAGTACGATGGCACTGCCCAGTCGCCACTCGGCGGCCAGCGGCAGACTGGCGAGCATGGCGCTGAACAGGGCGGCTGACATCATCTGCACGCAGCCGAGCACGGCCGCTGCCCGTCCGGCGCCATGTGGGAAAGCGGTCATGGCCAGACCATTGGCCGGGCCAAGCGTCAGGGCAAATCCCAGACTGACCACGCCGACCGGAAGCATGTAGTGCCATGGCGCACTAAACCCGGATACCAGCAGCATCAGGATCCCTCCGGCCATCATCAGCACCAGCCCTTCGGTCAGCACCCGGTGACGGCCACGCCGTTGTATGCGTCGTGTCACGACGAGGCTTGCGGCGATCAGCAGCAGGGCATTGGCCGCGAAGTAGCTACTGAAAGCCAGTGGCGACAGCCCGGCCTTGTCGATCATGATTTCCGGAGCCAGTGTGACATAGCTGATGATGATCATCAGTGCCGCGGCACAGCAACTGCCATAGCGCTGGAAATGGCGGTCGCGCAGCACCTGGGCAAAGGAGAGTGGAATCTCGTCGGCCATGGTGCGTGGCCGGCGGGTTTCCGGCATGAGCCGCAGTGTGGCAAGGCCGATCAGAGCGGCGATGACCGCCAGTGCCGCAAAGGTGGATTGCCAGCCCGCCGCTTGCACCAACACGGCGCCGGCCAGAGGAGCCGCGGAGGGGACGATGTTCAAGGCACCGTTGAGCAGGCTGTAGCGCCGCGCGGCCTCATCGCCGTCAAAGACATCGCGAATGACTGAAAACGCCACGACCGACGTGGCGCTGGCCCCCAGTCCTTGCAGCAGCCGCAAGCCGATCAGCACCGGCAGGTTGGCGGCGAGCGGAATCAATGCCGCGGCGGTACCGTACAGCAGGACGCCGGCCAATGCGACCGGGCGTCGGCCGATGCGGTCGGAGAGGGGGCCGAACAGTAATTGCCCGGGCCCGATACTGAGCACGAAGGCACTGAGGGTCAACTGGACATCATGGAGGAAGTGCTGCGCCATGGCCGGCATGGCCGGTAGATACAGGTCGATTCCGAGCGGATTGAGCAGAATCAGCAACATGGCGCCGAGCGTGGTCAGCAGCGTGAAACGGTGTCGTTGCATAAAGCGGGTCTGACGGTTGTGCGTAATCAGGGATTGTCTTCGTTTTGTTGGTTCGTGTCATTGAGCAGCATGGCCAGAAATGCCATGGCGGCCGGGGTGGGCGTCTCGCCATGGACACAGTACACGCGCCGCACCGGAGCATCCTCGATCGGCAGGGCCACCAGGCCGTGGATGGTGCGGGTCAGGCTTTCCGGCACCATGCCGATCGCCAGTCCGGCACGGACGATCTGCTCCAGCAGACTATTGTGGGATATCTCGAAACTGACGTGACGGGAAATACCCTTGGCGGCAAAGGCTTGATCGGTCTGGCGGCGTGCGCCGCTGCCGGCATAGAAATCGACCAGCGTCTGGCCGGCAATGTCGCTCAGGCACAGGGTGCTTGCCGTAGTGAGCGGGTGCCCGGGAGGCAACAGGGCCATCAAGTGTTCTTCCAGAACGATATGGTGCGGCAAGGGCACCGGGTCTTCGGGACGAAAACCGATCAGTGCGACATCGGATCGCCCGTTCTGGATGTCCTCGATCAGCGTTTCACTCATGCCGACATACAAACGGATGTTGACCTCCGGGTAGCGCTGATGAAAGCGTGCCAGACAATCGACCACCGGCAAGTGTCCGGGGGCGGAAATGATCCCGACCGCCAGTGTGCCGCGCACCAGTCCGCGCGAGGCATCCATTTCGTCGCGCAGCCGGCGTTCGTCCGCCAGTAGTTGGCGTGCCAGTGGCAAAAACAGCTGCCCTTCGTGCGTCAGGCGCACGCGTCGCGAGGTGCGCTCGAACAGCTTGACGCCCAACGACTCTTCCAGCCGGGCGATCTGGTGGCTGAGTGCGGATTGCACGGTATGGCAGCGCTCGGCAGCGCGGGTAAAGTTTTCTTCTTCGGCAACGGCAATGGCAAAGTGCAACTGGCGCAGGTTCATGATAACCATCGTGATTTGCGATTAATATGATGATTATAAATCATTGGATGTGATGGTTGCTTTTGACGATACTCACGGCCATACCCCACCGAACAAGGACGTACCGTGAGTGCATCACACCCTGAAGGGAGTCTCTCCCCCGCGTTGGTCATGTTGATGGCCATGGCGACCGGTCTTGCCGTCGCCTGTAATTACTATGCCCAACCCCTGCTGCATACCCTGGCCGAACAATTCGGCCTGTCGATCGAGGCGGCAGGGTCGCTGGTCACCGCCGCTCAGCTTGGCTATGCCGCCGGCCTGTTGCTGTTGGTGCCCTTGGGTGACCTGTTCGAGAAACGCCGCTTGATCGTGACCTTGTGTCTGCTCACCGCTGCCAGTTTGCTGATGACCGCGTTGGCTCCCGGTTTTGCCGTCATGCTGCTGGGCACGGCACTGACCGGCTTCTTTGCCGTGCTGGCCCAGGTGCTGATTCCGATGGCTGCCACGATGGCCAGTCCTGCCGAGCGTGGCCGGGTGGTTGGCCGGGTAATGAGCGGTCTGCTGTTGGGTATTCTGCTGGCACGTACCGTGGCCGGTGCGGTGTCTTCGCTGCTGTCATGGCACGCCGTGTACTATCTTGCGGCGGCGTTGATGGTCCTCATGGCCATTGCGCTGTATCGGGCGTTGCCAAAAATGCTGCCGAACAGTCGCATGGCCTACCCGAAGCTGATTGCCTCGGTGTTTTCCCTGCTGGTGGACGAGCAAAGCCTGCGTGAGCGTGCGGTGCTTGGGTCGCTGGCCTTTGCCATCTTCAGCGTGTTGTGGACGTCGATGGCCTTTTTGTTGGCCGGTGCACCCTATCACTACAGTGATGCCACCATCGGTCTGTTTGGTTTGATCGGGGCGGTGGGGGCGCTGGCCGCTTCGGCGGTTGGCCGTTTGGCCGACAAGGGACGTGCCGACCTGTCGACGGCGCTGGGATTCGGTTTGATGTTGCTGTCGTGGGCACCAATGGCCTTGGGTACCACGTCGCTGACCGCGTTGATCGTCGGCATCATTGTGCTGGATCTGGCGATTCAGGGGGTGCATATCAGTAATCAAAGCATCATCTATCGTACCCGTCCGGAGGCACGCAGTCGCATCACTTCGGCCTATATGACCTGCAACTTCATCGGTGCCGCTGCCGGCTCCTTGCTGTCGGCATGGGCCTATGCCCGCATGGGATGGAATGGGGTGGTGTTGGCGGGGACGGTGCTGAGCTTTGCCGGCTGTGTGTATCTGCTGGTGTTGCACCGGCGTAGCCGCCGTGCGCTTGGCATCGCATAGATTGAAATATAGACATGGCATAATGCAGGGTTTTGAATGGGGCAGGGCCCCGGAGACAGACTCATGCGTCGCCGTTTTCGTTCTATTACAGCCGCCGTCGCCTGCGGAGTGGTGTTCGGCACCGCTCATGCCGACTTTACCATTCCGGGCTTCGAACTGGTGCACACCGCACCGGTCGATGCCGGTCTGGATACCGCCGATTTGCGTCACCCTGCCGTGGTGTGGAGCGAGATGTTCGATGCTGCGCGACAGCGCATCGATATCGGCCAATTCTATGTGATCAGCCAACAGGGCGAGGTGCTGGATGCCGTTATCGATCGTCTGGAGGCGGCCGGTCGCCGCGGGGTGACAATCCGCTTCCTGATGGAAGAAAAAGGCAAGTTTGCCGCCAGTCAGGACACCATCGACCGTTTGCGTCGTATTCCCGGGCTGGAGTTCCGCTTGCTGGATTACTCGAAGCTGACCGGCAATGGCATCATCCACGCCAAGTACCTCGTCGTGGATGGCTCGAGTGCCTATGTCGGCAGCCAGAATTTCGATTGGCGCTCGCTCAGGCATATTCATGAAACCGGCCTGAAAATCACCGATCCGGTGCTGGTGTCGCAGTTGCAGGCCATTTTTCAGCATGACTGGCAAGCTCAGGCGACCATTGCCCGTGGCGAAAAGGTCATGCCGCTCAATCGCACCGTGGTTCAGGCGCCACTGACGCAATCAGCCTTCCTGGTCGCCAGCCCCAACGCCTTCAATCCTGCCGGGGTAGGCGATTCCGAGTCGGCCTTGCCGGCTTTGTTGGCCGAGGCACGCAGTGAGGTGCGTATCCAGTTGCTGGATTACGCGCCACTGGCCTTCGGTTCCGGCAAAAAGCGTGAGTATTACGCGGTAATGGACAACGCTATCCGGGCGGCACTGGCGCGTGGCGTTAACGTCAAGCTGATGGTGTCGGACTGGAATACCGAAAAACCGGCCATTGATTATCTGAAAAGCCTTGCGGTATTGCCGGGAATGGAAGTCCGCATTGTGACTATCCCTCGCGATGCCTCGGGGTGCATCCCGTTTGCCCGGGTGATCCACAGCAAGACCATGACCATTGATGGCCAGTTGGCCTGGATCGGCACCAGTAACTGGAGCGGCGGCTATCTCGACAAATCGCGCAATCTGGAAGTGGTGGTGCGCAATGACGCTCTGGCAAAACGCGTAGAGGGCTTGCACCAACAACTCTGGTCATCGTCTCTGGCGCAGGGGGTGCAGATCGATAAAGCCTATGAGGTACCCGACAAGGCCTGCCGCAAGACACATTGATAACGGCGGGGATGCCGTGTTGTGGGCCGACATCGCCAACAACGAGCCGAAGTTCGCTGTTGGCGACGCTTAACGCCAGTGATGTTTAGCGCAATTGTTTGAACAGGAAACTGTACTCGAGTGCCGAGCGATAGGCCTGCTGGTTATTGTTGGCTGCCGCGCCATGCCCGCCCTCGGTATTTTCGAAGTAGAGCATGTCGTTACCGTTGGCTTGCAAGGCCGCGAACATCTTGCGGGCATGCCCCGGGTGCACACGGTCGTCGCGGGTCGAGGTGACGAACAGGGTGCGCGGGTAGGTTTTGCCCTTCTGGATATTCTGGTACGGCGAGTAGCGGCGGATGACTTCCCAGTCGGCGGCGACGTCGGGATTGCCATACTCGTCCATCCAGCTGGCACCGGCCAACAGCTTGTTGAAGCGTTTCATGTCCAGCAGCGGAACCTGGCAGACAATCCCGTTGAACAGGTCGGGACGCTGGGTCAGCATCACGCCCATCAGCAGGCCGCCATTACTGCCACCCATGGCACCCAAATGGCGCGGAGAGGTGATTTTGCGCTTGATCAGGTCTTCGGCGACCGCAGCAAAATCGTCATAGGCGTTCTGGCGGTTGTGACGCAAGGCTGCCTGATGCCACTTCGGACCGTATTCGCCACCACCACGGATATTGGCCAGCACATAGGTGCCGCCACGCGACAGCCAGCCGGCGCCGAGACCCCCCGAATAGAACGGAGTCATCGATACCTGAAAACCACCGTAACCATACAGCAGGGTCGGGTTGGTACCGTCGGCCTTGAGATTCTTGTCGCTGATCATGAAGTAAGGCACGCGGGTGCCGTCCTTTGAGACCGCGAAGAATTGCTGGATCCGGAACGGCGTGCTGTCGAAGAATGCCGGCAAGGTTTTGAGGGTTTCCCGGGTATCCGACCCCACCTTGCCCAATTGCAGGGTGGTCGGTGTCAGGAAGTCGGTAAAGGTGAGGAAGTAGTCATTGGACGAATCGGCGTCCACGGCGTTGGCGTTCAGTGCACCGAAGGTCGGCGTGTCGACCTTGCGTGCCAGCCATTTGCCGT
This sequence comes from Pseudogulbenkiania sp., assembly GCA_018260425.1. Lineage (GTDB taxonomy): Bacteria > Pseudomonadota > Gammaproteobacteria > Burkholderiales > Chromobacteriaceae > Paludibacterium. The sequence continues at coordinate 24,796 of JAGLBD010000013.1, forward strand.
TCACCAGCGTCCGTTCTTCCAGACGGCCTTTGACATCGTCCATGATGGTCAGCAGCAAACTGTCGCGCGTCGCGGTAAATCCTTCCAGCGCCGAGCTGGCCGTCGGTTCGAACACCACCGAGAAGTCACGTTTGCCTGCGAGAAACTCTTTCAGCGGCAAGGCCACCAGCGAGCCGGAGTGCCAGGTTTTGCCATTGATGGTCCAGTCCGATTTCAATTGCAGCAGCAACTGGTCGGCAAAGAAGGCGATCCCGGCATCGGCCGGTTTGTCCAGCTTCACCCATGTGTCCCCGTCGCGTAGCAAGGCTTCCGTAGTAAAGAAGGTCACGCCGCGTTCGATCACGTCGTAACGGAAGTCACGGTGTTGGGCGACCATGGCATGGATGCTGACATCGGTTTTCTTGCCTTCGACCAAGGTGGTGGCAGCGGCAAGAGGCGTACCGCGCTTCCATTCCTTGACGATACGTGGATAGCCCGAATCAGTCAGACTGTCTTTGCCAAAATCGGTCATGACATAGAGGGTGTCGCGGTCTTTCCACTCCAGTTCGCTTTTGGCTTCCGGCAGGAAGAAGCCGTTCTCGACAAAACGCTGCTTGCCGAGGTCGTATTCGCGGATCACCGAGGCATCGGCACCGCCACGGCTCAGGGTGATCAGGCAGCGGTCATTGGACGGATGAACGCAGTTGATACCCTTCCATACCCAGTTTTCTTTTTCCTGGGCGGCCAGTGCGTCGAGATCGATCAGGGTTTCCCACTTGGGGTCCGCCTTGCGGAACTCGTCCAGTGAGGTGCGTCGCCAAATGCCCCGGACATGGGTTTTGTCGCGCCAGAAGTTGTAGAAATGCGTGCCGATTTTTTCGACGTAGGGGATGCGGGCACTGGAGTTGAAGAGCTTCAGCAAGGTGTCGCGGGTCGGTGCGAAGTCCGGCAGGGCTTCCAATTCCTTTTGCGTTACGCTGTTCTGCTGCTCGACCCAGGCCAGGGCTTTTTTGCCGGTGACGTCTTCCAGCCACAGGTTCGGATCGTCTTTGGCCAGCGTGGTGCTGGCGGAACCCGCCATGACCAGTCCCATTATCAGTTTTCTCATCGGTTTCCTTTGTTGTGCTATTTGGTTTTTGTACAACATAGGCAATATGCCATTTGCTGCGACATGAATCCATAGCAGGAGTTTCCGGGCAGGATATTTATTTGTCGTGACTGGTGTAGCAAGCGGCTGTCAGTGCGCGGACAGTCAGCAAACACCGTGGTATAGTCGGCAAAACCTATTCCAATAACACCGTTACGGGACACTGCCTATGAGCGCGCTGCCGGATCAATTCAGCGATCTGATGATTACGCTGCCAAAACTATGGAGAACGTTGCTTGAAGAGCATTTCAAGCCGTTCAATATGTCGTCTGCACGTTGGCAGGTACTGTTCAAACTGGGGCGGGCGACCGAACCTCTGACCCAGAATGAACTGGCCTTGCGCATCGGCATCGAGCCGGCTTCGCTGGTGCGGCTGATTGATGCCCTGGAAGGGGAGGGGCTGGTCATTCGTCAGCCGGACCCGGATGACCGGCGCATCAAGCGGGTGAGCTTGACGGGAGAAGCGGTCGAGCTGAGCCGCCAACTGTTCGATGTTGCCGATCACTTGCGTGCGGAAATTCTCTCGACCGTGGATCAGGGCGAACTCGATGTCTGTCTGAGAGTCCTCAAGTCGATCCGTACCGAAGTAGAAAACAAACTGGCGCCACGCTGAGTTTGACCGGCAAACGGCTTGCCAAACCATAATCCTGCCAGCAGGAGAGCGGCGCCCGCAGCCAGCGGGTAGCCGACAAAGGTTGCCACCACACCCTGCCAGCCCGGCAGGGTGGCTGCCTCGTTCAAAAATTCCACGACCATTTTCCCGTTCAGTAGCAGGATCAAGCTGGCCAATGCGCCACCCAGAATGCGCATTAACGGCCCGGTACGCAGTGTTCCCATCAAGGCCCGACTGGCGGTCAGGCGCAGCAAAGGGATCATGGCAAAGCCCAGTTGCAGGCTCAGCACCACCTGACTCAGCACCAACAAGCCATTGAGACTGTCCGGTCCACTCAGCAGAATGACCGCCAGTGCCGGTAGCAACGCCCCGGCACGTGTTGCAATGCGTTGTTGCCATCCCGGCAACGCCCGCCACCCGTGACCTTCCATGACAACCCGTCCCGCGAGGGTGCCGGTGAGGGTCGAGGCTTGCCCGCAGAGTACCAGGGCAATGGCGAAGAGGACCGCTGCCAGCGCACCGAACCGTTCGCCGAGCAGCTGGTGCGCACCCGCCAGTTCTCCGGCAGCCTCGCCGCCATGGTGGAAGGCACTGGCCGCCACGATGAGAATCGCGGCATTGATGCATAAGGCGATGCCGAGGGCAAAGCCGGTGTGACGGGTGTTGCTGGCCAAGGTCCGGCGCGTGTCCGCGAGAGTCTTGCCCCCGGTGTGTTTTAGCAGTGCCGAATGCAGGTAGAGGTTGTGCGGCATGATGGTGGCACCCATGATGCCGGTGGCCAGATAGAGGGCGTGACCGTCAAGAGGTCTGACGATCAGACCGCTGGCTACCTCGCCGGGTGCCGGGGCGACGATGAGCAATTGCAGCACAAAGGCCAGGCTAATCATCAGGATCATCGCGATGACGGCGCTTTCCAGTGCTTTCATGCCGCGTGCGGTCAACAGCAGGAATAACAGCGTGTCAGCGACCGTCAGGACTACGCCATAGAGCAGATCGAGTCCGAACAGCAGTTTCAGACCAATCGCCATGCCGATGACTTCAGCGAGATCGGTCGCGATGATGGCACCCATGGCCAGCGGAAACAGCAGACGGTTGATTCTCGGGCCATAGGCGTGCCGGGAGGCTTCGGCCAGATCCATGCCGCTGACGATACCCAGCCGGGCGCTCAGCGATTGCAGTAGCCAGGCCGACAGGCAGGATGCCACCAGCACCCACAACAAGGCAAAACCCTGCTCGCTGCCTGCCGCGAGTGCGGTAGCCCAGTTGCCGGGATCCATGTAACCGACGCTGATGAGAAAGGCCGGGCCAAGCAGGCGCAGCCCGGGGAGTCGGCCGGATAAGCGGGGCAGGAGCGAGGTAAACATGGCATCACTCATAAATGATAATCATTATCATTATAAGGCTAAATCAGCGTCTGTCAGTTTGATTGTTTAAATCATTGTTATTTGTTTTTTTGATAGGGTATGGCTATTTTTATGACGCAAAAAAACCCGCCGGAGCGGGTGGTGGGTCGCGCCGCCTCAGGAGAGGTGCGGAGCCAGTGTCTGCAGGAGCTGCGACAGGATCTTCGGATTACCGGCAACGATGTCGCCGCTTTCCAGCCAGGTTTGCTCGCCATGCATGTCGGTGACAATCCCGCCGGCTTCCTGAACAATCAGGCTGCCTGCTGCGATATCCCAGGGCTTCAGGTTGAACTCCCAGAAACCATCGACACGGCCGCAGGCCACGTTGCACAGGTCAAGCGAGGCCGCGCCTTCGCGACGGACACCGGCGGTTTTGGCCAGAACGTCCTTGAGCATGGCAAGGTAAGTGTCGACATAGGACTGGTCGGAGACCGGGAAACCGGTGGAGATCAGGCATTCGTTCATGAAGCTGCGGCGCGATACGCGGATGCGGCGGTCATTGAGGAAAGCACCGACGCCGCGCGAGGCGGTGAACAGATCGTTGCGGCTCGGATCGTAGACCACGGCTTGCTGGATCTGGCCTTTGTGCGCCAGAGCGATCGAGATTGCGAATTGCGGGTGACCGTGAATGAAGTTGGTGGTGCCGTCGATGGGGTCGATGATCCACTCGTACTCGGATTCGCCGAAACGTTGGGCGCCGGACTCTTCTGCTAGAATGGCGTGCTTGGGGTAGGCTTCGGTGATCACGTCGAGAATGGTTTCCTCGGCGGCACGATCCACCTCGGAAACAAAGTCATTGTGTTTCTTTTTCTCTACGCGTACGGCGTCGAGGTTGAGCGACGCGCGCTGGATAAGACTACCTGCGCGGCGAGCGGCTTTAACCGCGACATTGAGCATCGGATGCATTGACGGCCTCTACACTGGAACAATGACAGACGGACGCCATGCTTTTGGCGCGTCGTCTGTGTATAACAATCTTGGTTAAGGAACAAAAAAACCCGTCACTTTGCCGGGTTTTTGCAATATAGCCGCTATTTTAATGCGAAACAGCCAATGAATAAACCCGAAGTCCCTGATTTTTTGAAGAACATCCGGATTGTGCTTGCCAGACCGAGTCATCCTGGCAACATCGGCTCGGCCGCGCGCGCCATGAAAACCATGGGTCTGTCGCGGCTGGTGCTGGTGTCGCCCAAGTGCTTTCCCGACCCGGAAGCGGTGACGCTGGCGTCCGGCGCCGCCGACCTGCTGGATAATGCACTTGTCGTCGAGACACTGTCCGAGGCCCTTGCAGGGGTGTCGATTGCCTGCGCATTGACCAGTCGCCGTCGTGAACTCTCGACGCCCTTGTCGACGCCGCGCGAGGTGACCCCCGAGCTATTGTCGCGCGCTGCCTCCGGCGAGCAGATCGCCATCGTGTTCGGCAACGAAACTTTTGGCCTGTCGATCGAGGAAGTCGAGTGTTGTAATCGCCTCATCACCATTCCGGGGAATCCTGACTATTTTTCGCTGAATCTGGCCATGGCGGTGCAAGTGGTCACCTATGAGCTGTTCAGTCAGACCGGCTTCAAGGTGGATCATTTGCGCGAAGAGCGGGAGCCGGCGACGCTGGATGAAGTCGAGGGCTTTTGCCGGCATCTGGATGACACCATGCAGCATATCGGCTATTTCCGCCGTCGCAATAGCGACCGCTTGAAGCGCCGCATGCGCACGCTGTTCAATCGTGCCGCCCTGCAACGCGAGGAGGTGGATATCCTGCGAGGTTTCCTCAAACAGGTCCAGCGGGCCCATGACGGCGCAGCCTTGCCCGACGATAGCGCCGGAGCCTGACTGGCTGGCCGGACTCGTGCATCGCCCGGTGCGCGATCTGGCCTGCCTGTTGTTTGCCGACCCGCCGTGGTCCGTCCCGGACGCGATGGATCCCGGCTTGTTGCAAGGGGAGGCTCCTCGCGAGCGTCTGCGCTTGCTGGACCGCGAGCCACAGGCTCTGTTGGCGTGGCTGGCGGAACACCCGGTGCGACGGCTCGGACGCTATGCCGAACTGTTGCTGGCCTTCTGGTTGTCTCACTGCCCCCATTCCCGGCTGGTGGCCAACTCCCTTGCCGTACGCGATGCAGGTGTCACGGTGGGCGAGTTCGATTTTCTGGCATGGCTGGATGGCGAGCCCTGGCATATCGAACTGGCCTGCAAGTTCTATATTTCCCTGTCCCATGACCGCGACGACTGTGTCGGTGTCAGTCCGGGTGATACCCTGCAGGCCAAGCGGCGCAATCTTTCCCGTCAATTGGCCCTGTCACGGCGCGCCGAGGCTGTGCCGTGGTTGCCGGAAGGCTTCCGCGATTGCCGGGTCGGTGCACGGGTGGTCGGTGGTAATTTCGGCGGGCAGGATACCGCCCCGGGAAGTGGCTCGCTGGGCGGATGGTGGCGCAGGGCCGGTGACGTGCTGCCACAGTTGTCGACGAGCGGGGTATTTATCACGTTGCCGCGCGCTGCGTGGCTATCGCCCTGGCGGGGAAAAGGACTCGAGGCGGAACAACGTTGGCTGTCGGGTCAGGTGTTGGCCGGGGCGGAGCAGGCTACACTGCTCGCCGAAGTCGTCGAAGACGCTACAGGATACTGGCGGGAAATCGCCCGCGGGATGGTGCTTCCCACGGGCTGGCAGGGTGTATCAGGGCCGCGCAGTGGCGGCCCGTAACGGCGCATTACTGGCCGTTGGCGTGGGCACAGCCGGCAATCAGCTCTTTGAGGCTGTCCGGTTTGACCAACTGGATATGTTTGTGGTCAACCACGATCCAGCCTTGTTGCTGGAACTTGGACAAGGTGCGGCTGACGGTTTCCAGTTTCAGGCCGAGGAAACTGCCGATTTCTTCGCGGCTCATGCGCAGTACGAAGTCGTTGGCGGCAAAGCCACGGCTGGACAGACGTTGCGACAGGTTGAGCAGGAAGGCCGCCAGACGTTCTTCGGCTTTCATATTGCCCAGCAGCAGCATGACGTTCTGGTCGCGAACGATTTCACGACTCATCAACCGGAAGAAGTGGTGCTGCAGGCTGGGAATGTCGCGACCCAGACTCTCCATGCGCGAGAACGGCAATTCGCACACTTCGCTGTCTTCCAGTGCGATGGCATCACAGCCGTGCACGCTGGAAGAAATGCCGTCCAGCCCCATCAGTTCGCCTGACATCAGGAAGCCGGTCACTTGTTCACGGCCATCCTGACTGGAGACGCAGGTCTTGAAGAAGCCTGTGCGGATAGCGTACAGGGACTTGAAATTCTCGCCGCTGCGGAACAGGAATTCGCCGCGTTTCATGCGGCGGCTTTGGCGGATTACCGCATCAAGCTGGGCAAGTTCCTCCCGGTTGAGGCCGACAGGAAGGCACAGTTCTCTCAGACTGCAATTGGAGCAGCTGACCTTGAGGGTATGGAGCGGGATCAACGTTTGGTCGTTCATGCTGTGTTTTTCAGCAACCTTGTAAATAAGCTTGACGCTTGTCAAAGCGGATTCTATCCGTTTTCTACAAATTTACCAGTCCACCACAGCATTTTCCAGTCAGGACATCATGGCACCCATCCACCCGTTTTTTCCGGATCGCTGCGAATTCGACCGTGAACTGATCGAACGCCTTGATTGTTCAGGACCTCGCTATACGTCGTATCCCACCGCAGACCGTTTCACCGATGGTTTCGGCGCAAGAGATTACCTGCATTGGCTGCAGCAACATCGTATCGGTCAGAACAATCGAGCCATATCATTATATGCTCATTTACCTTTTTGCAACACGGTCTGCTATTACTGCGGTTGCAACAAGATTATCACCAAAGACAAAAGCCGCGCTGATACCTATCTGGACTATCTGGAAAAGGAAGTCGATCTGATCGCCGGCGCACTGGGCAAACGCGAGAAGGTTGTTCAGCTGCACTTTGGCGGGGGTACGCCGACCTTTCTGTCCGACGAGCAACTGGAACGGCTGATGACCTTGCTCAAGACCCGTTTCGAGTTTCTGCCCGAGGGTGAATATTCGATCGAAATCGATCCGCGCAAAGTCGGTCGCGAGACCGTAAAACACTTGGCCGAGCTGGGTTTCAACCGCATGAGCGTTGGCATTCAGGACTTCGATCCGCGCGTTCAGGAAGCGGTGAATCGCGTGCAGAGCGAGGAGGAAACCCTTGAGGTGATCGACGCGGCGCGCGAGTCGGGATTCCGCTCGGTCAGTGTCGACCTGATCTATGGTCTGCCGCTGCAGACCCTGGAATCGGTGATGACGACGCTGGACAAGGTTATTGCGATTTCTCCCGACCGTATCGCACTGTACAACTACGCGCATCTGCCGACGGTATTCATGCCGCAGCGCCGGATCAACGAGGCCGAGCTGCCGGATGCCGCCACCAAGCTGGATATCCTGCAGGAAGCCGTGAAACGCCTGACCGACGCGGGCTACGTGTTTATCGGCATGGATCACTTCGCCAAGCCGGAGGATGATCTGGCGGTTGCCTTGCGTCAGGGACGGTTGCAGCGCAATTTCCAGGGCTATTCAACCCATGCCGACTGCGACATGATCGGCCTTGGCGTGTCCTCCATCGGCAAGGTTGGCCCCTGTTATACGCAGAACCAGAAGGATCTGGAGACCTACTACGCCGACCTCGACAAAGGCCAGTTGCCGGTCATGCGCGGCATGGTGCTGGATCAGGACGATATCCTGCGCCGTTCCATTATCCAGTCGCTGATGTGTCGGTTTGCCCTGTCGGTGGAAGCGACCGAGCAGGTGTTCGGCATCAATTTTGCGGACTATTTTGCGACGGAATTGCCGCAGATCCGTGAGCTGCAGGCGAATGGCCTGGTGTGTTTCGACGGCGATTTCCTGATGGTCGAGCCCAAAGGCCGCTTCCTGATCCGCAATATCGCGATGATTTTCGATAAGCACCTGCGCGAGCGTGAGACCCGCGCCCGCTACTCCAAAGTGATCTGATCCGGTCCTGACACTGCATGGCGCCCACGGCAGCCATGCAGTGTGTTACCTTTCTTCCCCCGCATTTCCTGCCTGTTTCCTTCCGATGTTCAAAGCGCTGCTGAATGGTGTGCTATTAGTGCTGGTTGCCGCCGGCTACGGGCTGTGGTTTGGCCTGAGAGTGGTGTTTTTGCCGCTGGAATGGCTATTAAAAAAGACGTTTTTTCGTAAAAAAACCTGATTGAATTGTGGTTTTTTTGCGACAAAATACCTGTGCTGGCGGATTTTCACTAAAAATGTTGCGGCGCATCAAACGCTGTTTTGTTTTGAATATTCCAATGAAATTGCCATGGTCATGGTGGATCGTGTAGCGTAGCAATCCCACTTTTCCGATCCGCGACGGCAATGATACGAGTCAGCCAATTGAGCAAGCAGTTCCCCTTGCCCAAGAAAAAACGTGAGTCCACTCCCGATCCCCGTGAAGACGGTCGGGTCTTTCATGCGGTTCGTCAGGTGTCGTTTCACTGCGCTGCCGGTGAAGTATTGGGATTGCTCGGCCCCAATGGCGCCGGTAAAACCACCACGCTGCGCATGCTCTCCACCGCACTCGTTCCGTCTGGCGGTTCGATTGAGGTCAACGGCATTGCGCTGGAAAAGGAATCTCTGGAAGCGCGTCGCCACGTGGGCTTTCTGTCGGGTTCCACCGCCTTGTACGGCCGCTTGAGCGTTCGGGAAAATATCAGTCTGTTCGGTGAAGCCCATGGATTGCGCGGCGCGGCCCTGAACAGCAAGATCGATGCCTTGCTGGAACGGCTGGACATGACCAGTTATGCCGGGCGCCGAGTCGAAACGCTGTCGGCCGGCATGAAACAGCGTGCGGCGATTGCCCGCACGGCGATTCACGACCCCAAGGTCATGATTCTCGACGAGCCGACCACCGGTCTGGATATCCTCGGCGCATCGGTGGTGATGGACTTCATTCGCGATTGCCGCGACCGTGGCACGGCCGTGGTGTTCTCCACGCACCATTTGCACGAAGTCGAAGCACTGTGTCACCGGGTAGCAATCATCCAGCGTGGCACGAGTGTCTTCGAAGGCTCGGTGGATGAATTGCGTGAACGTGGCCAGGGGGATCTGGCCACCGGTTATCTGGCCTGTCTGGACTGAGGAGCGGCAAGCATGTGGATCGTATTGCTGAAAGAGCTGCGCGAAATCCTGCGCGAACGTCGTACCCTGATCGTCATGTTGCTGGTGCCGGCCTTGTTGATGCCCTTGCTGATGGGCGGGCTCGGTGCGCTGGGCGGTATGATGGCGCAGAAGGAAATGAACAAACCGGTGCCCTATGCGGTGTTCGGCGCGGCCAACTCTCCCGCTTTCGCCAACGCACTGGCGAACATGGACGGCGCCCGGCAGATCCCGCTGGCCTCGCCGGCCGGGATTGCCGCTGCGCTGGCCGACGAAACAATCCTGCTCGCTGTCGAGATTCCCGCCGGCTTCGATGCCGATCTGGCCGCCGGGAAACCGGCCTCGGTCAAAGCCTATTACAACGATGCGGTCTCGGTGGATGTGGTCGGCAAGCGACTCAAAACCATCAAGGACACGCTGGCGACCGAGGTTCGTCGCCACTATCTGGCCAGCCGTGGACTGAGCGCCGCGCAGCAGGATTTTGCCAGTAAACCGTTCGATATCACCGTGGTGAGCAGTGCCAACGAACGCGAGCGTCTTGGCGAAATGATCGGTATTTTTCTGCCCTATATCCTGCTGATGACCTCGATCAGCGCCTGCATGGTGGCGGCGCTGGACACCGGTGCCGGTGAAAAGGAACGCGGTACGCTGGAGTCCTTGCTGTTGTTGCCGGTGAGCCGCGCACATCTGGTGCTGGCCAAGTTCACCGCGGTGGCCTTGACCGGGATCATTGCGGGAGCCGTGCAGGTGATCTCGATGGCGGTGTGGCTGGCGTTGGCCAGTCATATCGACGGCATGGCCTTTCTGGCCACGATTCTGTCGGGTATCGGAGCGCGCGAATTCGCCTTGATCGCCTTGCTGGTGTTGCCGGCCAACGCGATTGTCGCCGCCATTCTGCTGACCGTGTCCTTCATTGCCCGTACTTACAAAGAAGCCAGTAGCTATTCGGGGCAATTGATGTTCCTGCTGGTGATCCCGGTGGCGCTGTCGATGTTGCCCGGCATGAAACTCGCCTCGGCATGGGCGTGGATGCCGGTGACCAACATCTCCCTGGCGATCAAGGAAGTGCTCAAGGGCACCCTCACCCTGTCAGGATTGGGCATCGTGCTGCTGTCCACCTTGCTGGCCTCGGTGTTGCTGATCCGGGTGTGCGTGCATCTGTGCCAGCAGGAAAAGGTCCTGTTCCGTTCCTGAGAACAGCACAAAAAAACGCCGGTGACGGCAAGCATCATCGGCGTTGGCAGGCGCTGGCGTCGTAACGTCAGACGATCAGGCTTTCGATGCGGGCGGTGATCATCTCCACCGCCGGATCGTTGCAACCGTGCGGCAGGATCACGTCGGCAAAACGCTTGGTCGGCTCGATGAACTGGTTGTGCATCGGACGGACGGTGGCCATGTACTGGTCGATGACGTTTTGCATCGAACGGCCACGTTCGGCGATATCGCGTTGCAGGCGACGAATGAAACGGACGTCTGAGTCGGTGTCGACAAAGATCTTCAGCGACATCAAGTCGCGCAGCGCGGCATCGTAAAGGGAGTAGAAGCCCTCGATGAGGATGACCGGTGCCGGAACCACGGTAATGGTTTCCTTGCTGCGCGTGTGGTTGGCGAAGTCGTAGATCGGCATGTCGACCGGCACACCGTTGTTCAGATCGTCGATATGCTGCATCAACAACGGCCAGTCGAATGCATGCGGATGGTCGTAGTTGGTCAGCAGGCGCTGCTCGAAGGTCAACTGGCTTTGGTCGCGGTAGTAGTAATCCTGAATGACCACTGCCGCTTTGTCGGTACCGATCGTTTCCACCAGCTTGCGTGTCACGGTGGTTTTGCCGCTGCCGCTGCCGCCAGCGATACCGATAATGAAGGGAGTTGCCATTATGACCTCGAAAATTGACAAAAAACGCGACATTCTAATGACTTGCCGGTCGGCGTGCCATCCATAAAGCGGCATGCTTGTTCAGCTTTGCACCACCGCAGGCTCCGGTCGCACGATCCGGCGCGCCGGAGCGTACTGAAGGAAGGCGGCCAGCAGGGTTGCCGCCGCACATCCCCACCACAGTGCCCGGCCTCCCCAGCTGCCGTAGACATAGCCGCCCAGTGCGGGCGAGTAGATTGTCCTGCCCGCCCATACCGCACTATAGAGCCCGAGGTAACGTCCGCGCAGACGGTGTTCCGAACGCATCATCACCAGCTGGCTGAATGACGGCGAAATCAGCAATTCGCCCAAGGTGATGGTTACGGTCATCAGGACGGCAAACACCGCGCCTTGACCGGCCAGCAGCCACAGATAGCCCAGACCATTGAACAGCACGCCAGCCATCGCACAGCGTCCCAGTCCCCAGCGCATGATGCGCCGGGAGACGGGAACCTGAAAAAACACCACCATCAGGCCATTGATGGAGAACAGGTAGCCAAGCCACTGGGGGGAGAGATGATAGTGGTCGCGCAGGAACATGCCGACGGTGGAGTACATTTGATCGAAAATGGCGATGGTCACCAGCAAACCGGCCATCAGGGACAGAAACACCGGATCGCTCCACGGGCTGCCATTGCCGGACTCCTCCCGGCGTTGCTGGCGTGGCATGGCGAGCGGGCTGTTGCGGTAGGCGATGATCATCCACAGCGTGCCCGCCAGACTGGCCAGTCCGTTGCTGGCGTACACCCACTGATAGCCATGGCTGGCTATCAGGCCGCCGCTGATGCCGCTGAGCGCGACGCCGAGATTGACGGCAATGCGCAGCATGCCTTGCGCCAGTGGCCGGCGGCCTTCCTCACAGGGTTCCAGCACCAGGCGTTGATTGACGGGACGAAAGGCACCGTCGCTGAATCCGGAGATCATCAGGATCGGCAGAAACAGCCAGAGTGGCAATGGCAGCGCCAGCGCCAGCATGCTTAGCGCCGAGAGGCCCATGAACAACTGGGCCAGACGTACGGCCGGATAGCGGTCGGTCAAGGCGCCGCCAAGGTAGGAGCCTGCCAGTGCGCCAAGACCGTAGGCTGAGACCATGAACCCCACCCAACGAAAATCGATGGCGTAGCGGTCGTGCAGGTAAAGTGGCAGAAACAGCTTTGCCATGCCTCCCGCGTTGTTGAGCAGACTGGCCAGCAATTGCACGTAAACCGTGCGTGGCAAACCCTGATAAGGCCGCAAGAGGCGTTGAAACAGTCGATGAGAGGAAGTCAAAAGCAGTCGTCCGGTGTCGTTGTGGTGTGTGCTACCCGCAGCAATGAATCAGTTGGCCGGCCCCAGCGGCAGGCGGGGTCTGACATTCTGCAGTATGCGGCGCTGGGCGGCTGCAGTAGGATGGATTCCGTCAGCCTGAAATTGCGTCATGTCGCCGGCAAAACCTTCCATCAGGAAGGGAACGAAGGGCAGGCGGTACTGTCTGGCCAATTGGTGGTAGACCCCGCTGAAGCGACGGGTATACTCGGGTCCGTAGTTGGGTGGCAGCGCCATTCCGACCAGCACCACCCGTGCATTCTTGTCACGACAGGTACGTATCATGGCATCAAGATTGGCTTGCATCGCCTCGAGCGGCAGGCCGCGCAGTCCGTCATTGGCCCCCAGTTCCAGAATCACCAGATCCGGGCGTTGGGCCGCCAGGGCGGCGGGCAGGCGCGCGAGACCGCCAGCCGTTGTCTCGCCGGATTGACTGGCATTGACGACCCGATGGTGTTTTCCCAACTGCTGTTGCAGTAAATTGACCCAGCCTTCACCGGGTTTCAGCCCGTAGCCTGCCGAGAGACTGTCGCCGAAGACCATCAACGTCGCGGAATGGGCCGGGAGACACAACAAGGACAGAAGCAGAAGGACGGCTTTTTTCACTATGGCATCCTCAAACATGAACGAAGTGGACAAAACACTGGTGCTGGAAGCGCGCCAACTGGCCAAGAGCGTCGATTTTCATGGCGAGCATCTGGTCATTCTGCGCGAGGCGGATTTGTCGCTGGCGCGTGGCGAAAGCGTGGCCATTGTCGGGGCATCCGGCTCTGGCAAGTCTACCTTGCTATCGCTGTTGGCGGGGCTGGATTATCCGAGCAACGGCGATGTCTTCTTGCTGGGACAGTCCTTGTTCGATCTCAGCGAAGACCAGCGTGCCCGGCTGCGGCGTGACCGGGTCGGTTTCGTCTTTCAGAATTTCCAGTTGTTGCCCCAGCTCACCGCACTGGAAAACGTCATGCTGCCGCTGGAGCTGGCCGGACGACGCGACGCGCGCGAAGGGGCGACGGCGATGATGGAGCGGGTGGGACTCGGTCATCGTCTCACGCATTTTCCGCGCCATCTGTCGGGAGGCGAGCAACAACGGGTGGCGCTGGCGCGCGCCTTCGTTATCCAGCCACGTATTTTGTTTGCCGATGAGCCGACCGGCAACCTCGATATGTCCACCGGCCGTCAGGTGATCGATCTGCTGTTCCGTCTCAATGAAGAAGAAGGCACCTCGCTGGTGCTGGTGACGCATGATACCGAGCTTGCGGGTCGCTGCGATGCCATCTGCCGGTTGGTGGACGGGCGTCTCAATGGAGCCGGGCGATGAAACGGCTTGCCTCATTCCGGCTGGCCCTGCGTTTGCTGGGACGCGAAGCCGGCGCGGGTGAATTGACCTTGTTGATGCTGGCGCTGGTCATGGCCGTCACGGCGATCACCAGTGTGGCCTTCTTTTCCGATCGGGTACGCAGCGGGCTGGCGCAACGCGCCACCTGGTTGCTGGCAGCCGACATGGTGGTCAATGCCGACCAACCTCTGCCGGACAGTTTTGCTGCCGAGGCGCGGCGCTCCGGTTTGCAACTGACCCGTTCGGTCACCTTTCCGTCCATGATCCTGTCCGGCGGCAAAGCCGTGCTGTCGACTTATAAAGCGGTGGAGCCCGGCTACCCCTTGCGTGGCGAGGTGACCCTTGTCGGTGCCGACGGACAGGAGCGCACGGGTCGATGGCGTCCAGAGGCCGGTACGGTCTGGGCGGACAGCCGTCTTTTGGACCGACTGGGCGCACGGCTCGGCGATACGGTGACGCTGGGCGGGGCCCGCCTGACCATTGCCGCACGTTTGGTAGCGGAGCCGGATGGCGCGATGGACCTGTACAACTTCATTCCCCGGCTGATGCTGGCAAGCGAAGACCTGGCCGCCACCGGTTTGATACAAGAGGGCAGCCGGGCCCGTTACCGCTTGATGGTCGCCGGTACGACGCCGCAGGTCAGCCGTTTCTCGGCCTGGGCCCGCGAGCGTCTACCCCGTGGCGCCCGCCTGGAAAATGTTGAAGAAGCTCGCCCGGAAGTCCGCTCGGCCTTGCAGCAGGGACGGCGCTTTCTGGGGTTGACGGCGATGCTGACCGTGACCTTGTGCGCGGCGGCGGTGATGATGGCGGTCCGTCGCTACTTGAGTCGGCATTGGCAGCAATTGGCGGTATTACGTTGCATGGGACTGACGGCCAGCGAGCTGGGGCGAGTGTTTTTTCTGGTGTTTCTGTGGGTGGCGCTGGTGGCCGGTGTCATCGGCACCGCACTGGGCTACGGGGTTCAGGAAGGGCTGGCCTATCTGGCCACCGGTTGGGTTGGCAGTGATTTGCCGGCGCCGGCCTGGCCGCTCTTTGCCAGCGGCATGGTGGCTGCGCTGGTCTTGCTGCTGGGACTGACGTTGCCGGCGATGTCGGCGATTCGCCATGTGCCGCCGCTGGCTGTGTTGCGCGATGAAATTCCGGCCACGCCGCGCAGTGTGCTGACGCCGGTGCTGGCGGTGGCTTCTTTGCTCGCACTGGCCTCCTGGCTGATCGGCGAAGTGGACATTGCCTTGATGATGATGGCCGGTCTGCTGGTGTTCCTCACCGTGGCTATCGGTCTGGCCTGGCTGGTGGTGAAAGCGGTTCGTCCCGGTCCCGGCTGCGCCACGATCGGCATCCGCGCCGGTCTCGCGAATCTGGCCCGGCGTCCCTGGCTGGCCATCGTGCAGATGGCGGCGCTGTCGGTATCGCTGATGGCATTGCTGACCTTGCTGGTGGTGCGGAATGATTTAGTGGCAGCCTGGCAGAAAAGTTTGCCGGAGGAGGCCCCCAATACCTATGCAATCAATGTGCAGGACGTGCAACGCGAGGCGTTTACGCGCTTTTTCAAGGAGGCCGGGCAACCGGTGCCAACCTTGTCGCCTGCGGTGCGGGCGCGCTTGATGTCGGTCAACGACAGGCCGGTGCGTGCCACTGATTATGCCGAAGGCGCTGCGCGTCGTTTGGTCGAACGGGAGTTCAACCTGTCATGGCGCGATAGCTTGCCGGAAGGCAACCGGGTGACCGAAGGGCACTGGTGGAACCCGGGCAGTCGTGACGCAGCCTTCTCGGTGGAAGAGGGCCTGGCACGGACGCTTGGGCTTGCGGTGGGGGATCGCTTGCAGTTCGATGTGGCCGGTACGCCGGTCGATGCCCGTATCACCAGCCTGCGCGCGGTGCCCTGGGAAAGTTTCCGGGTCAATTTTTTTGTGGTGGCCAACCCGGCGGTGTTTTCCGGGATGCCGGCCAGCTTGATGACCAGTTTTCGTGTCCGCGAGCAGGATCGTCCCTTTGTGGCCCGCTTGATCGAGCAGTTCCCGACCGTCACGGTCATCGATGTCAATCAGATCATCGTCGAGGTCAGACGCATGGTGGACCGCTTGGCCCGCGCCATCGAACTGATGTTTGGTTTGTCCTTGCTTGCCGGTGTGCTGGTGTCATGGGCTGCCTTGATCACTTTGCGTGAATCGCGCATGTTGAATGCGGGTCTGATGCGAACCCTTGGGGCTTCGCGCGGTCAGATAAGAACCGTATTGTTTGCAGAGTTGATGTGGCTGGGTGCCCTGACCGGCTTGATTGCGGCATTGGGCGCGATGGCGTTGGGTGCTTTGGCCGCCCGGCAGTTGTTCAATTTGCCATGGTATATCGACTGGCGTCTTGTGCCGATGGGCGTTGTTATCGGCATGTCGGTGGTGACGTTGGCCGGATGGCCCATCGTAAGACGGGTGACGCGCACCGCACCGGTCGTGGTACTGAGATCGTTGTAAGGCAAGGGTGTTGGTGCAAAGGAAGACGCAATGGATGATATCGTGATGCAGGCCATGCAAAAATGGCCGAATGTCCCGGCCGTCTACGGCTGGTTACGGCTGGATGGCCGCGGGCAGTGGTGGATCCGTGAAGAACGGCTGGATAATCCGGCCATGTGCGAGTTTTTTCATCGCAACTATGGTCGCGACGGCGCGGGACGGTTTTATGTGCAGAACGGACCGCAACGGGTCTATGTGTCGCTGGATCTGGCCCCCTACGTGGCCAGCCCCGGCCCGGACGGGTGGATTACCCAGCCATGGTGCGAGCAGGAGCGTGCCCGTGCCGCCTATATGACGCCGGACGGCATGCTGTTCATCGAGATCGGTGGCGAACTGGCGGTGGTGGACGACCGCAGTCTGGCCGGTTTGGTGGACTCCGCGCTGGATGGCTGGGATGGCAATATGCAGAACCTGCCGGCCTGGTTCACACTGCCTCCCGAGCGTATTCCCTTGTATGGCGAAACCTTGCCGCGACTGCTGGCACAGTACGGCATCATCCGCGAGCCCAAGGCTCAGGCGCCGCGCTGATCGCCGATGACCTGCTTGCGACCGGCCAGCAGGCCAAACACCAGATCTGCCAGGGAGATGATGCTGACCAACAGCACCAGACTGTGCCAATTGCCGGTCTGGCGGTGTAGCAGGCCGACCGCCAGCGGACCGGCCGCCGCCATCAGATAGCCCACGCCCTGGGCCATGCCGGACAGACTGGCCGCTTGCACCGGATTAGCGGTGCGCAGCACGATCAGTGCCAGTGCCAGACCAAATGCGCCTCCCTGACCCAGTCCCAGTACGATACCCCACCACCACAGCGATGAGGTTGCGCCTTCGAGCATGCCGATCAGTCCGGCAAAACTCAGTATCACCATGATGGCGATCGGCAGGCGCTGGTCACGTCCGAGGTTGGCAAGCGCCGGTGCCAGCAAGGCCGTCACCATTTGCATCATCACCGACAGCGATAAAGTTAGCCCGGCATCGACCGGTGTCAGGCCGCGATCGATGAGGATGGAGGGCAGCCAGCCGAACACGATGTAGGCCAGCGAGGATTGCAGACCGAGATAGGCAGTGACCTGCCAGGCCAGCGGACTGCGCAGCAAAGAGGGCTCACGGTGTGTCGTGGCGGCCGGGCGCGCGGAGTGGCGGCTTTGCGGCAACCAGACCAGAGCGGCGAGCACGGCGGGAATGGCCCAGAACATCAGGGCCGGGCGCCAGCCCTGAGTGTGCCACTGGGCCAATGGCACGGTAGCACCTGCCGCGAGTGCCGCGCCCAGACACAGCGCCAGGGTATACACCCCGGTCATCAGACTGGCCTGCCCGGGAAAATCGCGTTTCACGATGCCCGGCAACAACACCCCGATGATGCCGATGCTGGCGCCCGCGACGATGGTGCCGCCAAACAGTCCGGTACGACCGTCAAGGCCGCGCAGCACGATGCCTGCCGCCAGCGTCAGCAAGGCGACCAGAATGACCCGTTCACTGCCGTGGCGTCTGGCCAGCCATGGCGCCAGCGGACCGAATAGCCCCAGACAGAGCACCGGCAGGGTGGTTAGCCAGCCGGCGCTGAGACTGTCCAGTCCGGTGTCGCGACTCACCTCGGTCAAGACCGGAGCAAGGCTGGACAGGGCCGGTCGCAGATTGATCGCGATCAGAATGATGCCTGCCAGCACGATCAGCGTGGCACGAGCCGGGTGACGAGATAAGCGCTTCATGACATGAGTGAAATAGTTTGATGTAAAGACAGATTCTAGCGGAGTTGAGCCTTGCGACTCCAGTCATACCGTTGTGCATGTCGCGGGGCGGCGCACGCGATGCGACATGGGCGGTAATTCGCCGGGATGGTATCATGCAATCTTGCCATCTATGCATATCGCTGCAGGTTCTTTTTTCCCATGAAAACGTTTGGCCGCCTGATCCTTGCCGTTCTTGCCGCCGCCCTTGTCTGGCTGGCGTTCGTGGTCCTGGTTCCCGTGACGCCACCCGAGCCGGTGTGGTCCATTACCGTGGGGCCTAACCGTACCCTGTCGCAAGTGGCGACCGGGCTCGCCGAGCGCGGCGTGGTACGCAACCGCACGGTAATGGTGTTGCTGGCGCGTCTGGCCGGTACTGACCGGCGTCTCAAGGCCGGCATGTATCGCTTCCACGACGCCGCGTCGATGCTGGATATCCTGCGCCGTTTTGCCGACGGTCGTCCCGATGAGTCAAGCGTGACGATTCTTGAGGGATGGTCGTTCCGCCAGTTCCAGGCAGCGTTGGCGCGCAATGCCGATATCGTCCATGCCACGGCGGGCTGGAACGAAGCGCAAATCATGACCGCGATTGGCACGACCCATACGTCGGCGGAGGGCTGGTTGTTCCCCAGCACCTATTTCTTTACCCCCGGCAGCACCGACCTGGAGATTTTCAAGCGGGCTTACGGGCTGATGAATGAACGACTGGAAGCGGCCTGGCAGGGGCGTGCCGCCAATCTGCCGTATACCTCGCCGGAACAACTGTTGACGGTGGCGAGCCTGATCGAGAAAGAAACCTCGCTGGACGCCGACCGTCCGCTGGTGGCCGCGGTGTTCGTCAATCGCTTGCGCATCGGCATGCGCCTGCAAACCGATCCGTCGGTGATCTACGGCATCGGCCCGTCTTTCAACGGCAATCTCACCCGGGCAGACCTGCAGCGCGATACCCCTTACAATACCTATACCCGCGCCGGTTTGCCGCCGACGCCGATTTCCCTGCCAGGCAAGGCGGCGCTGGACGCTGCCGCGCACCCGGCCAACAGCAAGGCGCTGTATTTTGTGGCGCGTGGCGATGGCAGCAGCTATTTTTCGGAAACCCTGAATGAGCACAACAGTGCCGTTCGTAAGTACATTCTCAAAAAAGGACAGTAAGTTGAGTGCTCGTTTCATTACCCTGGAAGGCATCGACGGTGCCGGCAAGAGTACCCATCTTTCGTTCATTGCCGAGTGGTTGGCGCAACGCGGTATCGAGACGGTGTTCACCCGAGAGCCGGGCGGGACGCCGGCTGGCGAGCGTTTGCGTGAAATGCTGTTGGCCCGCGAGAGTCATTTGTCGCTGGATACCGAGACGCTGATGATGTTCGCCAGCCGCCAGCAGCTGGTGGCCGATGTGATCCGCCCGGCGCTCGAGGCCGGCAAATGGGTGGTGTCCGATCGCTTCACCGACGCAACGTTTGCCTATCAAGGTGGCGGGCGCGGTGTGCCGGAGGCGCGTATCGCCGTGCTGGAAGAGTGGGTGCAACAAGGCTTGCAGCCGGATCTCACCCTGTTGCTGGACGTGCCGCAAGCGGTAGCCGGCGCACGCATGGCGGCCAGCCGCGAGCTGGATCGTTTCGAAGTGGAAAAAGCCGATTTTCATCAACGGGTGCGCGAGACCTATCTGGATCGCGCTGCCCGCTATCCGCGTTTTCATGTGCTTGACGCAACGCGCGACATCCCGGCCATCCAGCACGAGATCGGTGCGGCACTGAGCCGGCTGGCAGGAGTGTCCTGATGCGTTATCCCTGGCAGGCCCCCGACTGGCAACGCATCGCGGCCGAGCGTGAACGCTTGCCGAATGCCTGGTTGCTGACCGGGCCGTCCGGCATCGGCAAGCGCGCCTTTGCCGATGCGCTGGCCGCGTCCTTGTTGTGCGATGCGCCCCGCGAGGACCTGCAGGCCTGTGGGTCGTGCGAGTCATGTCGCTGGCTGGCGGCCGGCAACCATCCCGATCACCGTGTGTTGACGCCGCGGGTCGAGGAGGATGACGGGCGCGAGACCAAGGAAACCAAAACCCCCCGCAAACTGCCGATCATCAAGATCGAAGCGGTGCGGGAGGTGATCGAATTTGCCCATTTGACCTCGCATCGCAATGGCCGCCGGGTGATTGTCGTCGAACCGGCCGAAGCCTTGAATCCCTCGGCGGCGAACGCCTTGCTGAAAATTCTGGAAGAACCGCCCGAGGATGTCCTGTTCATTCTGGTCGCGCATGCGCCGCAGCGTTTGCTGCCAACCATCCGCAGCCGTTGCCGGCCATTTTCCCTGACGGCGCCGTCGCATGAAGTGGCACTGGCGTGGCTGGTCAGTCAGGGCGTGGTCGCGCCGGAGAGCGAGTTGGCTCACCATGGCGGGGCGCCGCTGTTTGATCATGACCCGGGATTGTTGGCGGTGCGTAAAACTTTTCTGGCAGGTTTGGCCTCACCGAGCATGAGCAGTGTCCTGACGCTGGCCGAGCTGGTGGAAAAGAACAAGCTGCCGCTGGCGCTGGTGCTGGAGTGGCTGCAAAAGTGGCTGGTGGACCTCGCCTCGCTGTCGCTGGCCGGACGGTTGCGCTACCATCCCGATGAGGCCAGTACACTGGCCGGCCTTGCCAGCCGTGCCGACCCGGTACGCTTGATGAAGTGTCAGGATGCCTTGACGGCGCTGGCGCCTTTTGGCCAGCATACCTTGAATATCCGCCTGCAACTCGAGGCGCTGCTGATGGAGTACCTGCGGATCTTTGCCCGCAGCGGATCCTGACCCGGAGCGTTTTCATGAGCGACCTGTCCCCAGCCATTCCCCTCCATTTGACGCTCGAGCTGCGTGACCGCAGCGAGCTCTATGCCAGCTATATGCCCTTTGTGCATGAAGGCGGCGTATTCGTACCGACAAGTCTGGCCGCCAGTCTGGGGGACGAAGTGCTGTTGACGCTGACCCTGCCCGAATCGCACGAACAGCATGTGCTGCCCGGCGTCGTGGCATGGATGACGCCTGTCGGTGCCAATAACGGGCGACAGCAAGGCCTGGGTATCGCCTTTCGTCAGGCCGAGGTGGCGCTGTCGGTACGGCGCCAGATTGAAACCCTGTTGGGCGGCGTGATGAACTCCAGCCGACCGACGCATACTGTGTGACATCATGTTTGTAGACTCGCATTGCCATATCAATTTTCCCGACCTGGCGGCCCGCATGCCGGAAGTGCTGGCCAATATGCAGGCCAATCGCGTCTCCCATGCCGTGGTGATCGGCGTATCCCGCCCGGCCTGGCCCGAGGTGCTCGGCCTGGCCGAAACTCATGACAATCTCTACGCGACCGTGGGCGTCCATCCTGACAATCAGGAGGCCGAGGAGTGGAGCGAGGACGAACTGGTGGCGCATGCGGCTCACCCGCGGGTCGTCGCCATTGGCGAAACCGGACTGGATTACCATTGGTGCAAAGGCGATCTGACCTGGCAGCACGAGCGGTTCAGGACCCATATCCGTGCGGCGGTGCGTGCCGGATTGCCCTTGGTGGTGCACACCCGTGAGTCGGCAGCGGATACCTTGCAGATTTTGCGCGAGGAGGGAGCGGAACGTGTTGGCGGTGTGATGCACTGTTTCACCGAAAGCTGGGAGATTGCCGAGCAGGCGCTGGACTTGGGGTTTTATATCTCCCTGTCGGGCATCGTGACCTTCAAAAGCGCCACCATCGTGCAGGATGTGGCGCGGCGTGTGCCGCTGGACCGTTTGCTGATCGAAACCGATTCGCCGTATCTTGCGCCGGTGCCATTCCGGGGCAAGACCAATGAACCGGCCTATGTGAAGCACGTGGCGGAATGCATCGCCACCTTGCGGGAGATTCCGCTGGCCGAGGTGGAGGCCGCGACAACGGCCAATGTGTTTACGCTCTTCCACAAGATGGTTGCCTGATTATGATACGACAGGGGCGCTGGCGTATTTTGGGATGTGGCTCGAGCTCCGGAACGCCGGCGCTGGGCTGTCGTTGCGATACCTGCCTGTCGCCGGATCCGCGTAATGTACGTACCCGCTGTAGCGCCTATATCGAAACCGCTGACGGAAACCTGTTGATCGACACCGGGCCCGACCTGCGCCAGCAAGCACTGCGCGAGGGGATTTCGCTGGTCGACGGGGTGCTGTATACCCACCCCCATGCCGACCATCTCAACGGCATCGACGACTTGCGTGCCTTCTGCTATGTGCGCAAGGGGCCGGTCACCCTGTATGGCAACGCCTTTACCCTGGACAACATCAAGAGCCGCTTTGACTATGCCCTGCTGCCGCCCTCCACTCATTGGGACAAGCCAGTATTGGTGCCCGAGGAGATCGACGGGAAGTTCAAGCTTGGCCGGACGGAGATTGTGCCGATCCCTCTGCAACACGGCCGCTGGCCCTGTCTGGGCTGGCGTATCGGCAATGTGGCCTGGCTGACCGATCTGTCCGAAATCCCCGGGAGTAGTCTGTGCCTGCTGGAAGGGCTGGAGGTGCTGTTTCTGGATTGCTTGCGACACGCACCGTATCCATCCCACCTCCATGTCGAAAAGAGTCTCGAGCTGGCCGCTCGACTCGGGGCGCAACGTACCATTCTGATCCACATGACCCACGAGCTGTCGTTCGAGGCCTTGAGCCGCCTGTGTCCGCCCGGGGTCGAGGTGGGCTACGACGGGCTCATCGTCGACTTTTCGTATTGACGACGAGCCCGGCTGTCACGTTTAGAAGTAGTTCAGACCCATCGCGCCCTTGACCTCGGCCAGCGTCACCGCGGCGGCTTCGCGTGCCTTTTCCGTGCCGCGTTTCAGCATGTCCATCACCGCTTGCGGGTCTTTGGCGAAGGCTTCGCGACGGGCGCGGACCGGTGCCAGCAACTCTTGCAGAATGCCTTCCAGGTGGCGCTTGATGACCGTGTCGCCCAATCCCCCGCGCTGGTAGTGCGCCTTGAGTTCCGCGACGCGTTCGGCATCTTCGTCGAACACATCCAGATAGGTAAACACTACATTGCCCTCCACCTGGCCCGGGTCGCTCACCCGCAGGTGATTGGGGTCGGTGTACATCATCCGCACGGCATGGCTGATTTCGTCAGCGCAGGCTGACAGGGGCAGGGCATTGCCCAGTGACTTGGACATCTTGGCCTTGCCATCGAAACCCGGCAGGCGAGCGCCCTGTTCCGGTACCACCGCCCGTGCCTCGACCAGAATGTCGCGCGAGACGCTGGCATTGAAGCGACGGACGATTTCGTTGGTTTGTTCGATCATCGGAATCTGGTCGGCTCCGACCGGTACGATGGTGGCCTTGAAGGCGGTAATGTCGGCGGCCTGGGCGGCCGGGTAGGTCAGGAAGCCTGCCGGGATATCACGTTCGAAACCACGTAATTTTATTTCATCCTTGATGGTCGGGTTGCGTTCCAGTCGTGCCACGGTGACCAGATTCAGATAGTAGGACGACAATTCGGTCAGCTCCGGTACCAGGCTCTGAATGAAAATCACGCTTTTTTCCGGATCGATCCCCACAGCCAGATAGTCCAGCGCAACCTGCAGGACATTCTCGCGTACTTTCAGGTAGTTACCCATATTGTCGGTGAGTGCCTGCGCGTCGGCGAGCAGCAGAAACTGTCGGCAAACATGCTGCAGCTCGACCCGGCGCTTGAGCGAGCCGACATAATGTCCAAGGTGCAAGGGGCCGGTAGTACGGTCGCCGGTCAGGATGATGTCGCTGGAAGTGATGGTCTGCGTTGTCATGCTAAGTCCTGTCTATGCGTTGGCTTGGGGGAGGTGCCGACAGGGGGAGAACCGCAAACGAAAATGGCCGCCATGTCGGCAGCCATCCGGGATTTGGGTATGAACAGAGCCCGGTGCCGCCTCAGGAAAGGCGCCACCACCAAAACAGGGCGAGGGGCGTGTTCATCGAATTCATGAAACCATCAAACCATGCCGACAGGGTGGACGTCAAGCCTGTCGGCATGGTTGTGATACAGGCCGGCCGCTTAGAAACGGCGGGTCAGCGTGGCTTTGTGCAAGATGGTGGTCGCAATTTCCTCGATGGATTTATGCGTGGTGCTGATGAACGGCACCGAGTGCTGGCGGAACATCGATTCGGCTTCGTTGACCTCCGAGCGGCAGTTTTCAATGCTGGCATAGCGCGAATCGGGGCGGCGCTCGGAACGGATGTTATGCAAACGCTGCGGGTCGATGGTCAGGCCGAACAGTTTGTTGCGATAGGGCAACAACATTTTCGGCAAGAACGGCGAATCCAGATCTTCCGGGGTGAGCGGGTAGTTGGCCGCCTTGATCCCGTACTGCAGTGCCAGATAGAGGCAGGTCGGGGTTTTGCCCGAGCGGGAAACACCGACCAGAATTACGTCGGCGTCGGCCAGATCTTTGAGTTTCACGCCATCATCGTGGTTCAGCGAGAAGTTAACCGCTTCGATACGCGTGTCGTAGTTCTTTTCATCCACCATGCCGTGGGCGCGACCCACGCTCAGCGAGGCAAGCTCGCCCAGTTCATGCTCCAGTTCGCCGATGAAGGTTTCGAAGAAGTCGATGGTCATCGCCGTTTCGATCTTGAAGACCTGGCGAATGGCCGGATCGACAATACTGGTGAAGACCAGCGGGCGGAAATGATCGTCCTCGGCGACTTGGCGGATACGGTCGGCGAGCTGGCTCGCTTTCTCTACGGTATCGATGAAGGGGACAGTTTCGCGACGAAAGTCGACCGAGTCGAATTGGGTCAGCAGGGTATGTCCGAGCGATTCGGCGGTGATCCCGGTACGGTCGGAGATGAAGAATGCGGAACGGCGGTGTGGCATGGTGCCCCTTTCACGAACATCGGCGGGTATGGCAAATCTTCAGTGGATTATACCCCCTGTCTGTGGACAGCAAGATGACGACTGTCATAAAAGTGACGTCTTTTCTCGAGGTGTTGCGTGTAGTGCAGTCACTACATTTTGTAGGCCAAGCGCCTTGATATACATGGAAGGATGAGCATGTCATTGTGTTTTTCGCGTACCGTCAAGTGCTTGGCTTAACTTGTGCAATGCAAAATTGGCTACGCAAACAGGGCGTTAATCGGATAGAATGCGGGCTTCTATCGTCCCAATCCAACACAGGAAGTGAAGTGATGGCAGAGAACTACGTCATCTGGTTCGAGAAGCTGCGCATGACCGACGTTGAAGAGGTAGGTGGCAAGAATGCCTCCCTCGGCGAAATGATCAGTCAGCTGGCTAACTCCGGCGTCAGAGTACCTGGAGGTTTCGCGACCACGGCAGACGCCTACCGGGATTTTTTGCGCCACAACGGACTCGCAGACCGCATCAATGAAGTATTGTCGAAACTCGACATCGACGATGTGACGGAACTGGCCCGGGTGGGCAAGGATATCCGTCAGTGGATCATCGACACCCCGTTCCCTGCCCGCCTCGAAGAGGATATCAAGGCTGCATGGGACAAAATGGTGGCTGATGCAGGTGGTGCCGACATTTCTGTCGCCGTCCGCTCCTCGGCAACCGCAGAAGACCTCCCCGATGCCTCGTTCGCAGGCCAGCAAGAAACTTTCCTGAATATCCGTGGCCTTGATAATGTCAAAGACGCTATCAAGCACGTATTTGCCTCGCTCTACAACGATCGCGCCATTTCCTACCGTGTTCACAAAGGTTTCGCCCACGACGTGGTCGCCTTGTCTGCCGGTATTCAGCGTATGGTGCGCTCGGACTGTGGTGCGGCCGGTGTGATGTTTACCATCGACACCGAGTCGGGCTTCGAGGACGTGGTGTTCATCACCTCGTCCTACGGTCTGGGTGAAACCGTGGTACAGGGCGCCGTCAACCCCGACGAGTTCTATGTCCACAAACCGACCCTGAAGGCCGGTCGTCCTGCCATCTTGCGCAAGACGATGGGCTCGAAGCTGATCAAGATGGAATTCACCGACGCGTCGCAAGCCGGCCGCTCGGTTCGAACCATCGATGTTGAAGCCGCCGATCGCAAGCAATTCTCGATCAGCGATGCCGAAGTGGCCGAACTGGCTCACTACGCCTTGATCATCGAGAAGCACTATCAGCGTCCGATGGACATCGAGTGGGGCCGTGATGGCGTGGATGGCAAGCTGTACATCCTGCAAGCCCGTCCGGAAACCGTGAAGTCCCAGGAAAACCGCGTGGAAACCCTGCGCCGTTATCGCCTGAAAAACAAATCCGCCATCCTGGCCGAAGGCCGTGCCATCGGTCAGAAAGTCGGCCAGGGCGTGGTGCGCATGATCAAGAGCGCTGCCGAAATGGATCGCGTCAAGGCCGGTGACGTTCTGGTTACCGACATGACCGACCCGGATTGGGAACCGGTCATGAAGCGTGCGGCTGCGATCGTGACCAACCGTGGCGGCCGTACCTGCCATGCAGCGATCATCGCACGTGAACTGGGTATTCCGGCTGTAGTCGGCTGCGGCGATGCCACCGACGTGCTGCGTGACGGCATGGAAGTGACCGTGTCTTGCGCCGAAGGCGATACCGGTAATATCTATGACGGTTTGCTTGACGTTGAAATCATCGATCTGGCGCTGGACAAGATGCCGCAGTCCCCGGTCAAGATCATGATGAACGTGGGCAACCCGGAGCTGGCGTTTGACTTCGCCCAGCTGCCGAACGAAGGTGTGGGTCTGGCCCGCATGGAGTTCGTCATCAACCGTCAGATCGGTATTCACCCGAAAGCCTTGCTCGAGTTCGACAAGCAGCCGGCTGAACTGAAAGCGGTGATCGCAGACCGTATCGCCGGTTATCCTTCCCCGGTCGACTTCTATGTCGAAAAACTGGCTGAAGGTATTTCCACGCTGGCTGCCGCGTTCTATCCGAAGAAGGTTATCGTGCGTATGTCGGACTTCAAGTCCAACGAGTACGCCAACCTGATCGGTGGTCAGGCCTACGAGCCGCATGAAGAAAACCCGATGATCGGCTTCCGTGGCGCAGCGCGCTACGTGGCGGACAACTTCCGTGAGTGTTTCGAACTGGAATGCCGCGCCGTGAAGAAAGTGCGCGACGTGATGGGGCTGACCAACGTGGAAGTGATGATCCCGTTTGTTCGTACCTTGTCGGAAGCCGAGAAAGTGGTGGAGATTCTTGCCGCCAACGGGCTGAAGCGTGGTGAGAACGGTCTGCGTCTGATCATGATGTGCGAACTGCCGACCAACGCCGTTTTGGCCGAGAAGTTCCTGCAGCATTTCGATGGCTTCTCCATCGGTTCCAACGACATGACCCAGCTCACGCTGGGGGTGGACCGTGACTCCGGTGGCCCGATTGCTCCGACGTTCGACGAACGCAACGAAGCGGTCAAGGTTATGTTGCACATGGCTATCCAGGCGTGCCGCAAGCTCGACAAATACATCGGTATTTGCGGCCAGGGCCCGTCGGACCATCCGGACTTCGCCAAGTGGCTGGTGGAAGAAGGCATTGAAACCATTTCGCTGAACCCGGATACCGTGGTAGAAACATGGATCTATCTGGCCAAGGAACTGAACGCCTAAGCGTTGCTGTTTCCTGTCCGAAACCGGCCGAAAGGCCGGTTTTTTTATTGTTGGTGCCGCGCGGCGGTTCCCGGAGTCTGTTGATGCCTTACCTTGCCCTCACGATGGCGATGTTGCTGTGGTCCAGCTCGTTTATCGCCCTCAAATATGTATTCAGCTACTTTGATCCTCTGCTGGTGTTGTTCGCGCGGATGTTGATCGCCACCGTATGCATTGTGGTGATTGTGCTGTGGCGCCGCGAAGTGCGTTGGCAGTACCGGCAGGGTGACTGGAAATGGATGCTGGGCATGGCATTGGCAGAACCCTGTCTGTATTTTCTGTGCGAAGCCCGGGCGCTGACCCTGACCAGCGCCTCTCAGGCGGCCGTCATTACGGCGACCTTGCCCTTGCTGGCGGCGGTGGGCGCATGGGCCTTTCTCAAAGAGCGACTCCCCGTACAAGGCTGGGTGGGGATTGCCATTTCGTTTGCCGGGATCGTTGCCCTGACGGCGACCGGGCAGCCGGATAGCGGTGCTCCCGACCCGGTGCTGGGCAATGCGCTGGAGTTTCTGGCCATGATCTGTGCCACCGGCTATGTCCTGATCGCCAAGCGGCTGTCGCGGCGCTATTCCACCTTGGCCATCACGGCGATGCAAACCGTCTCCGGCGTTGTCTGGTTCGGGGCTTGGGTCGCCTTTTCACCGACACCGTTGCCGACGTCGGTCCCGTTGCTGCCGGCGCTGGCGGTGCTGTACCTGGGCATGTTCATCACATTGGGAGCCTATGGCCTGTACACCTGGTCAGTCAGTAAGGTCCCCGTGGCCATGGCCGCCGCTTTCATTAATCTGATACCGGTATTCACCGTGGTGATGGCCTGGGCGGCTTTGAATGAACAGTTGTCCGGAGCGCAGTTGCTGGCCTGTCTGTTGGTGTTTGCCGGGGTGGTGGTCAGCCAGAGAAAGTCGCGGGCAGGGACGGCGTGACGCGGTGTGGACATCACCGCTAATCTATATCCGGAAAATAATGCTTAATATTTTTCTGAGTGCATGAAATGTACAAAGCTGATGTCTCAGTACGCTTCTTGCGGTTATGATGGACAAGATTTGATCGCAACGACTTAACGCACCGCCATCGAGGCCCTTCAAGGAGAGTCCCATGACCCTGTTCCGCCCCATTCGTGTCGCCAGTCTGGTGATGACCTTTGTGGCATCGTCCGTGACGGCGCAAGAAACGCTGACTCCGGAGGTGAAATCGTCACCGGCTCCGGTATTGGCACCCGCTCCCGCGCCAGCCGCACATGCCACCCCCCGCAAGGCCAAACGACCCGCCGTCGCTCATGCCCGTAAGGAAATGCATGACCCTCATCCCGGTCATCATGAAGAGGTGCATGGCAATGAGCTGGCTCAGGTGCGCGGTGTCGTGGCGACGCTGATGGCCGCCAACGACAAGTATATGAAGGAGCACAAGCCGGGTTACTTCAAGGCCTTCGCCGACAAACAGACGCCGCGCGCCACGGTGCTGACCTGCGCCGATTCGCGGGTGCAAACCAATGTGATGCATGGCGATGCGGTGAATGATCTGTTTCTGGTCCGGGATATCGGCAATCAGGTCTCGACCGTAGAAGGTTCGGTGGAGTACGGTGTGCGTCACCTGCATACGCCGCTGTTGCTGATCGTGGGGCATTCGGCGTGCGGTGCGATCAAGGCCGCTTCGGGAGATTATTCCACGCTGGAACCCGCTATTCGCCGCGAGCTGGATACCCTCACGCTGCCCAAGGGCATTGACCCGACCAATGGCGCCTTGCTGAATGTGAACAATCAGGTGGATGCGGCAATCATGAAGTTTGCCGGCGAGCTCGAGTCCGGCCATCTGACCGTGATCGGGGCCTTCTACGACTTCCGCAACGATTTGAAGCAGGGTACCGGCAAACTGGTCATCACCAATATCAATGGCGAGACCGATCCTGATACCCTGCGTAAATGGATCAAGGAAGGGGCGTTTTCCAACGCCGCCTTCGCGCATTGAGTTAACGCAACTCCTTCAGCAGCTCCTTCACCCTCACCACTCTCAGGGCGACATCGTCGATGTCGATGTCGACCCTGAGCTTGTCCTGACCGGCCAGCCGGTAGTTGCGTTTGCTCTGGATCAGCGAAATGATCTTCATCGGGTCGATTGGCGGATCCTTGATGAAGGTCAGCTGGATGGCCGCTTCGCTGGCATCCAGTTTCTGAATGCCCATCTCGCGGGCCAGCAAGCGCAGGCGATGGCTCTCGATCAATGACTTGACCGTCTGCGGCGGCAAGCCGAAGCGATCGATCAACTCTTCCAGAATGCCATCGAGTTCCGCTTCGGTTTCGGCGGTCGCCATGCGTTTGTACAGCACCAGCCGTTCATGAACATCCGGACAATAGGCATCCGGCAATAGCGCCGGGCTGTGCAGGTTGATCTCGGTGGTGACGCCGAGTGGGGCATCCAGATCCGGTTCGCGGCCTTTTTTCAGGTCACGTACCGCTTGCTTGAGCATTTCGGTGAACAGCGAGAAACCGACTTCCTGCATTTCACCGGACTGTCCTTCGCCGAGCACTTCACCGGCACCGCGGATTTCCAGATCATGCATGGCCAGGTAAAAGCCTGCGCCCAGTTCTTCGGACATCTGGATGGCCTCCAGACGCTTGACCGCGTCCTTGGTCATGCCGTCCGGCGTCAACAAGTAGGCATAGGCCTGATGGTGCGAGCGACCGACCCGGCCGCGCAACTGGTGGAGCTGTGCCAGACCGAATTTATCGGCACGGTTGATCAGAATGGTGTTGGCATTGGGAATATCGATGCCGGTTTCGATGATGGTCGAACACAGCAGTACATTGAAGCGTTGTTGCAGGAAGTCGCGCATTACCTGTTCCAGCTCGCGCTCGCGCAATTGCCCGTGCGCCACGCCGATGCGGGCTTCCGGCAGCAATTCCACCAGCTTCTCGCGCATGTTTTCGATGGTGTCGACTTCATTGTGCAGGAAGAACACCTGCCCGCCGCGCTTTAACTCGCGCAGCATCGCTTCGCGAATGACCCCGTTGGAGAAGGGCGCGACAAAGGTTTTGACCGCCAGTCGTCGCGAGGGTGCCGTGGTGATCGCAGAAAAGTCCCGCAGTCCTTCCAGTGCCATCGACAAGGTTCGCGGAATCGGGGTTGCGGTCAGGGTCAATACATCGACATTGGCGCGCAGGCGCTTGAGCTGCTCCTTCTGGCGGACACCGAAACGATGCTCTTCATCGATGATCACCAGCCCCAGATTCTTGAATTCAATGTCGGGCTGCACCAGTTTGTGGGTGCCGATGACGATATCCACGCTGCCATCGGCCAAGCCGGCCAGCGCTGCGCGGGACTCTTTGGCCGAGCGGAAGCGCGACAACTCGGCGATGCGTACCGGCCAGTCGGCGAAGCGGTCGCTGAAGTTCTGGAAGTGCTGCTCGGCGAGCAGGGTGGTGGGCACCAGTACCGCGACCTGTTTGCCGCCCATCACCGCCACGAAGGCGGCACGCAAGGCGACCTCGGTCTTGCCGAAGCCCACATCGCCGCACACCAGACGGTCCATGGGCTTGCCGCTGGTCATGTCGCCGATCACCGCCTCGATGGCGGTGGCTTGATCCGGGGTTTCCTCGAAGCCGAAGCCGGCGATAAAGGCATCGTAATCCTGATGGGTCAGGGTGAAGGCATGGCCTTCGCGGGCGGCCCGTTGCGCATAGAGGTTGAGCAGTTCGGCGGCGGTATCGCGCGCTTTCTCCGCGGCACGTTTCTTGGCCTTTTCCCATTGGGGAGCGCCAAGGCGGTGCAAGGGGGCCTGATCGGCGGCCCCGCCGGCGTAACGGGAAATTAGCTGCAACTGGGCGACCGGTACATAGAGCTTGGCCGAGTCGGCGTACTCCAGTTGCATCAGTTCGGTTTCTCCCTCGCCCAGATCCATCGAGATCAGTCCCATATAGCGGCCAATGCCATGCTGTTCATGGACCACCGGGTCACCGATCTTGATCTCGGCCAGATCGCGCAACACCGAGTCGGAATTGACACGGCTCAGGCGGCGACGCGAATGGCTTCGTGCAACATGTTGGTAGAGTTCGGATTCCGTGATGACCGCGATACGGCTGTCAGGATCGAGGAAGCCTGCATCCAGCGCCGCAACGGTGATGGCCAATGCCGAGGTGCCCTCGGTGAAGCTCTTCCAGTGCTCGACCGGCTCGGGGCGCAAACCGTTTTCCCGCAGAAACTGCAACATGGTTTCGCGACGACCAAGACTTTCCGCCACCAGTAATGCCCGCCCCGGGTGGCTGGCAACAAAGCTGGCCAGTCGCTCGACCGGCATCTCCGCCCGGCGTTCGACGGCGAGATTCGGCAGTCCTGCCCCGCCGGCCTCGGGGGCCGGCAGTTCCAGCCGGCCGTAAGGCTTCAGGGCCAGCATCAGTTCATCGGGGCGCAGGTAAAGATCGGCAGGGGGAAGGACCGGACGATCCGTATCGCCCCGGGCCATGTCATAGCGCGAGCCGATGTCCTTCCAGAAGGTTTCGGCCGCACCAAGAATATCGTGGTGCAGCACGATGCCGCACTGCTCGCCCAGATAGTCGAAAACCGTGGCGCTCGTCGCGAAGAACAAGGGCAGGTAGTATTCGATCCCGGCCGGGAACAGCGCGGCTGAAACATCACGGTAAATGCGGCTTCTGGACGGATCGCCTTCCATGCGTTCGCGGTAGTTCTGGCGGAAGGTGGTGATGCCCTCTTCATCGGTCGGGTATTCGCGCGCCGGCAGCATGCGGACTTCCGGAACCGGGTACAGCGTGCGCTGGGTATCCGGGTCGAAGGTGCGCAGCGACTCGATGTCTTCGTCGAACAGGTCGATGCGGTAGGGCAGGGTTGCGCCCATCGGGAACAGGTCGATCAGACCACCCCGCAAGGAAAACTCACCCGGGGCCATCACCTGCGTGACGTGTTGATAACCCGCCGTGACCATGTCGCTTCGCAGTCGTTCCACGTCCAGCCGTTGACCCTTTTTGAGGAAGAAGGTGCGCCCCAGCAGGAAGGAGACCGGCGCCAGACGCGTCATGGCCGTGGTGACCGGTGCAATGATGACGTCGCATTCCTGGCGGTGGATCTGCCACAGTGTTGCCAACCGTTCACTGGTCAGGTCGCAGTGTGGCGAAAAATGATCATAGGGCAGCGTTTCCCAGTCGGGCAGCAGCGCGACGCTCAGCTCCGGATCAAAAAACGGGAGTTCGGCCTTGAGGCGTTGGGCACTCTGGGCATCGGACGTCAGTATCAGTAACGGTCTTTGCTCGCGGGCCAGCAGGGCGAGACGGGCTGAGTCCAGTCCGGAGGGTAGAGCGACCGAGCGGGTTTTTTGACCGGCACGGGGAAAGCGGGAAGGGGTATCCAACATAATGCTTCACAATCATGGGACTGACGGTATTATACCAGCTGACTGGCGTGAGGATGCCTGATGGTTTCGGCCATCGGATTCCGCCGACACACGAACACAACGACAAGAGTCCGTCAGGCTTTGGGAGACGTTGGCGGTGCGCACGTGATGCGTGCCGGAACGGAGGGTAGAGGGAGCGTGAAAAACACACACTTAGCGAGTGCGGCGGGCACCTTTGCCTGCTTTGTCATCGCGCTGTTTTTTTGGCCGGCACATGCCTTGGGTGACGTGACGTTTTCGTCATTTCTGCCACATGGCATTTTTGCTTTCTGGCTGATGCGCGGTGGTGGTCGTGTTTCCGCTGTGCTGTGGCCACTGGTGGCGACCGGCGTCGCTGTCTATCTGTATGGCGGCCTGTGGGGCGCCATGCTCGGCGCTTCCTTGCTGGTGCTCTGGCTGGGGTTGTCGCTGATCGGCCTGCCCGGTCGCAATGACTGGCTTGGCTCGCCACGGGCATTGATCCGTTTGCTGATGCTGCTGGTCATCTACCCGGCTCCGCTGGTCGCCGTGGTGCTGGGGTTGATGGCATGGCCGCTGGCCGATGGCCCGGCGCTGCTCAACTGGCCGTTCAAAGTCTGGGCCTCCGTTGCGCTGGCCCTGATGACGCTGTTGCCGTTGGGCGCCGTTCAGCGCAGCCGCGCGGCCGGCATGCGGCTGGAAATCCTGTTGATACAACTGTGCGGCATCGGGGTCTGGCTCGGACTGGGGAACGGCTTGTATGTGTTGCCCGCCTCATTGCCACCTCCGCTGTTGTTCTTTCCGTTGATGCTCTGGGCCGCATCTCGCTGCACGATTCGCGGGGCGGCCTGGGTCGGCATCGAGTCGATCATGCTGCTGGGCAATCTGGACCTGCGTCATAGCTTGCTGGCGAATGACGCCTTCGGCTTCGGCATCGTGCTGGCCGGAGCGTTTGTCGTTGCCAGTCTGATGGTCGCGGTGTTGGTGGAAAACTATCGCCGCCGTGAACATGTGCTCTCCGAATTCCAGGCCCGGGTCGAAGCGCTGGTCAACAATAGTCCGAACATGATGTCCCTCAAGGGGCTGGACGGGCGTTATCTGCTGGTCAATCGCTCTTATGCTGCCATGTTGGGCAAAACGCCCCAGGAGCTGATCGGCCGTCGTGCGTCGGAGTACTTTCAGCCGGATGACGCCGCGCTGATTCGCAGTCAGGACGAGATGGTGTTGCGCTGCCTGGAGCCGCGCCAGTTCGAAGAGGCTTTCGAGGCCGCAGGTCGGGAAGTTCACTTGCTGGTGACCAAGTTCCCCTTGTTCGATACCCAGGGCCTGCCGGCCGGGGTGGGCAGTGTCGATACCGATATCACGGCACAGCGGGCCGAGCAGCAGGCCCGCATGGAGACCGAAGAGAAATACCGGGCATTGGTCGAGCAGTCGCTGGTCGGTATCTTCATCATGCAGGACGAGCACCTGGTGTACGTCAATCCCAAGCTGGCGTCGATTCTTGGTGCCGATGTCGAGTCGATCCGTGATGCCAATATCGCCGAAGTGCTGGAGGCTGGAGAGACCCAGCGCATTCGCGAACAGATCAGCATGCGTTACCGTGAAAACATTGCGGTGATGAACTACCAGACCCGGGCGATCACCCCTGATGGCCATTTGGTGGATGTGGAAATCCATAGCCGCTTGTTCGAATACCGCGGGCGTCCCGCAATAATCGGTGTCGTCGAGGACATTTCCCACCGGCTGGCCGCCGATGCCAACCAGAAACTGGCGGCCAAGGTCTTCGATACTTCGGCAGAAGGGATCCTCATTACCGATGCCGATACCCGCATCATTGCCGTCAATGAAGCCTTTACCCGGATTACCGGTTACTCGCTCGATGAAACCGTGGGCAAGCTGTCACGGATTTTTCGGGAAGGGGGCGGGCAGCAAGGCATGCACGAAGCGCTGCGCGAACATGGTTACTGGCAGGGACAGCTGCAGGACCGGCGCAAGAGTGGTGACTGGTACCCCGCCGAACTATCGGTTTCCACGGTGCGCGATCCAGAAGGTAACGTCACCAACTACGTGGGAGTGTTTTCCGATATCACCATTCGCAAGCAGGCCGAGGAACGCCTTAACTTCCTTGCCAATCACGACCCGCTGACGCGTCTGCCCAATCGCACCAGCCTGATTGCACAGTTGGAAGAGAGTCTGTTGGCGCGGGTCGAGGGTGGGCGGCTGGCGGTGATCTTCATCGATCTTGACCGCTTCAAGCTGATCAATGATTCCTTTGGTCACCAGACCGGCGACGAATTGTTGCGGGTGATCGGGGTGCGGCTGACCGATGCGGTGGGCGCGCGCGGTATGCTGGCGCGGCTGGGAGGCGACGAATTCACCTTGCTGGTGACGGACTTCGAGAGCCATGAGTCATTGTCGCGGATCGCCGAGGATATTCTGACCGTGCTGACCCGGCCGCTGCGTCTGGAGGAGCATGAGGTCTTCGTGACCGGCAGTATCGGTATCAGCTTGTTCCCCAACGACGGCACCGATGCGCGGACCTTGCTGAAAAATGCCGATGTGGCGATGTATCGTGCCAAAGAGGCCGGCAAAAATACCTATCAGTTCTTCGATGCCGAAATGAATGCCCAGACCTTTGAGCGACTCTTGCTGGAAAACGGTTTGCGGCAGGCTCTGGAGCGCAAGGAGCTGGTGTTGCACTACCAGCCGCAGCTGGATGCGGCCAGTCGTGAGCTGACCGGTGTCGAGGTGCTGATTCGCTGGCAACACCCCGAGTTGGGGCTGATTGCTCCGGGGCGCTTCATTCCTCTGGCCGAGGAAACCGGCCTGATCAAGCCGATTGGCGATTGGGTGCTGTCCGAAGCCTGCCGGCAACTGACCGAGTGGGATGCGGCCGGGTTTGTGGTGCCGAGAGTCGCGGTCAATCTGTCGGCACGCCAGTTTGAACATCAGATGCTGACCTATAAGGTGTCGGAGGCGCTGGCGCGGGCCGCCTTGCTGCCGGACCGGCTGGAACTGGAAATCACCGAAAGCATGATCATGCAGAATCCGGGTGAGGCCATCCGGATTCTCAATGAACTGAAGGCGCTCGGCGTCAAGTTGTCGATTGATGATTTCGGTACAGGGTACTCGTCCTTGTCCATTTTGAAGCGTTTCCCGCTGGATACGCTCAAGATCGATCGCTCGTTTATTGACGGTGTGCCGGAAGACGGTGACAGTGCGGCCATCACCGAGGCGATTCTGGCCATGGCGCACAAACTGCAATTCACCGTGGTGGCCGAGGGTGTCGAGCGAGAAACCCAGGCGGCGTTCTTGCGCTACAAGGGCTGCGAAATCCTGCAGGGCTATTTGTTCAGCAAGCCGTTGCCGGCGAACGAATTCATCGAGTGGCAGGCACGCTGGGCAGAAGAACTCGGCCGGCAGCCGACGACGCTGGCGGTTGATGCCTGAGCCGTCGGGCCCGGATTCCGGTACAATCGGAACATTTAGGCGGACAGATCCGAACCATGAGCAACAAACGTCTGATTCACGGCTTCCATGCCCTTAATGCCCGTCTGTGGCAGAACCCGAAAAGCCTGATTGAAATCTATCTGGCCGGCGGTCGTCAGGACGCGCGCGCCAAGGCGGTGCAGGACAAGGCCGAAGAAGAGGGCGTGCGCATTCATCTGGTGGACAAGGCCCGTATCGATAGCCTGACCGGCAATGCCCGACATCAGGGGGTTGCCGCCTGGATCGATGCCAGCTTCGCGTTTGTCAGTCTCGACGACGTGCTGGATAACCTTAACGAACCGCCGTTGCTGCTGATTCTGGACGGCGTCACCGACCCGCACAATCTGGGTGCCTGCCTGCGCGTGGCAGATGCCATGGGCGCGCATGCGGTCATTGCCCCCAAAGACCGTTCGGCGAACATTAATGCGACGGTGTCCAAAGTCGCGTGCGGCGCGGCCGAAGTGATTCCCTATATTACCGTGACCAATCTGGCGCGCACCCTGCGCGAGTTGAAGGAGCGCGGTATCTGGATTGCCGGCACCACCATGGAAACGGATACCGACCTGTTCCATTTCGAGCAGACCGGGCCGCTGGCCTGGGTGATGGGCGCCGAGGGCGAGGGTATGCGTCGCCTGACGCGCGAACACTGTGACGTCCTGGTGTCGATTCCGATGTTCGGCTCGGTGGAAAGTCTCAATGTGTCGGTGTCCAGCGGCATCGTTCTGGCAGAAAGCCGGCGCCAGCGCGTGATCAAGGGCTAAGGAGGCAGGAATGGGTGCATGTCATGAGGAGCCGGCCGGCAAGACCGTCCAGCGCCCCGACAAGGGGGCATTGCTCAAACGGCTTGCCCGGATCGAGGGGCAGGTGCGGGGCATCAGTGGCATGGTCGACGCAGATCGTTACTGCGTCGATATCCTGACTCAGGTGGCAGCGGTCAAGTCGGCACTGGATGCCGTGGCCATGCAGCTGCTGGAAAACCATATGAAAGGCTGTGTCGCCGACTCGCTGGCCAACGGCGATGCCGATGCGATGGTGGCCGAGTTGATCGATGTCGTGAAAAAGGTGCGTTGAATGGGAACCCAGATCGTTAAAATCGGTGGCATGACCTGTGGCGGTTGCGCCGGTGGTGTGGAAAAGGCCTTGGGGGCGGTGCCCGGCGTAGAGGCGGTGAAGGCCGACCATGTCGCAGGCCAGGCAATTGTGAGCGGTGCCGATCTGGCTGACCGGCAGGCCGAATTGCGTGCCGCGGTGGAAAATGCCGGTTTTGACTGGCTGGAATAAGCGACAGTCCCCGGACGAATTCAGCTATTTCCCTGATTTCATTTGCCTTGCCCCTGAAAACTGCGTACAATCCTTGGGCTTTTAACCCTTGCCTTTTCGCAACGCATGGCGGAAAGGCTATAAGCCAAAAGGAGTGCACATGCGGCATTACGAAATCGTATTCATCGTCCATCCGGACCAGAGCGAACAAGTTCCGGCGATGATCGAGCGCTACAAGGGCATGGTCCTGAGCGCCGAAGGCAAGATCCATCGCCTGGAAGATTGGGGCCGTCGTCAACTGGCTTACCCGATCCAGAAGCTGCACAAGGCTCACTATGTTCTGATGAACATCGAGTGCGCTACCGAGACTCTCGCTGAAATCGAGCACGCCTTCAAATTCAACGACGCCGTACTGCGCCACCTGACCATCAAGATGGCAGCTGCCGTGACCGAAGCGTCCCCGATGATGAAGGACGAGAAGGCCAAAAACCTGCTCGACCCGCAACAGCCGGTCGCCGAGGCTGAAGTCGCTGCCTGATCAGGGCGGGACGGACTCCTTGCAGAACCGACTGGTACTGACTGCTACCGTAGAACGCGAAGACATCCTGAGATACACGCCCGCCGGTCTTCCGGTGATCGATATGTGGCTCAGGCATCATTCCCGCCAGCGTGAAGCCGGCTTTGAAAGGGACGTGATGTGTGAAATCCAGGCCGTCATGGCCGGCGAACATTGCCGGCAATGGGCAGGCAAACTGGCTGGCCAACAGGTCGAAGTCAGCGGATTTATCGGTCAGCGCAGCATGCGGAACCCGCGGTTGGTACTGCACATCGAATATGTTGAATTTGTAAAAGGTTAGACAAATGGCTCGCCAACTCTTCAAGCGTAAAAAGTTCTGCCGCTTCACGGCAGAGGGTATCAAGGATATCGACTACAAATCCGTTGATCTCCTGAAGGACTTCATTGCCGAAAACGGCAAGATCATCCCGGCTCGTATCACCGGTACCAAGGCACGCTATCAGCGCCAACTGACGACCGCTATCAAGCGCGCTCGTTTCCTGGCGTTCCTGCCTTACACCGACCAGCACTAAACCGGGAAAGGACCAGACAAGATGCAAATCATTCTGCTCGAAAAAGTGGCCAATCTGGGTCAACTGGGTGACGTGGTTAAGGTTAAGGACGGTTACGCACGTAACTTCCTGATCCCGCAAGGCAAAGCCAAGCGCGCTACCGAAGCCAACCTGAAAGAATTCGAAGCTCGCCGCGCCGATCTGGAAGCCAAACAGGCTGCCGTTCTGGCCGACGCTCAAGCTCGTGCCGCCAAGCTGGTTGACGCTGTTGTCACCATCGAACAAAAAGCCGGTGTTGATGGCCGTCTGTTCGGTTCCGTGACCAACGTCGACATCGCTGAAGCGATCACCGCCAGCGGCGTTGAAGTGAAGCGTTTCGAAGTTCGTCTGCCGAACGGTCCGCTGAAGACCATCGGCGAATTCGATCTGGAAATCGCGCTGCACCACGACGTGGTCAGCACCGTGAAAATCGTTGTTGTCGGCGCCGTTGCCTGATAATCGCGTTTTCGCAGCAAAAACCCCCGTC
Source organism: Pseudogulbenkiania sp. (assembly GCA_018260425.1). GTDB lineage: Bacteria > Pseudomonadota > Gammaproteobacteria > Burkholderiales > Chromobacteriaceae > Paludibacterium. Next base: position 64,099 of record JAGLBD010000013.1, read on the forward strand.
GCTGAAAAGCCCGGGGGTTTTTCTTTGGCTAGCGCCGACCGGCATCACTGCGTTACGCAATACACCACACGGTCAGTGCGAGAAACACGACGTCAAACATGGCCAGCAGCAGCAAGCCCGATAACAATGGCGAGTGTCTGGCGTTCTGCAACCATCGATAGAGTGGTTTGATGATGAGGTTTCCGGAAAGTCATGGAGTGTGTCGCGCTATGCGGCTATGCCGGTAGCCGTTTAATCTAATCACACAGGCGGAAAGACGCCTAGTGGCGATCTGGACAGCACTAGCTTTGCCGAGACAATGATTGGCAGTGCTGATCATGAACGGTGCTGCCGTGTGGAGTCAGCGGTTCATTCGTTGCAGAGTACGATGCGGGCGCGCAAGCCGGGTGCCTGCTCGTCGGTAATTCGCAGCAGATGATCGATATTGGGGTGTTTGCCGGGGTTGGCACGGGCGTCTTCGACATGTTCGCCATATAGGGCCAGACCCGCTTTGGCCGCCGCATGATTGATGTGTCCGTAGCGTTTGACCAGTGCATGATAGACCCGCACCGAGCCTGCTGTGCCGGGACGGTTTTCCAGGCGGGAAATCGGGTTGCCGCCAGCATCCAGCAGCACAATCGCTTCAATCCCTTCGGTGGAAGGCAGCGTGTCGAGAATGTCCTTGAAGTTTTTTGTCATCGTTTTCCTTCAGTATTCGGTATGGCGGGTTTGGAGTAGACCCGCTTCCGGTGTGCAAGTTCAGTGAGGTTGTTCGCCTTGCAGGTAACGCTTGCTGAGTGTCTTGAAGTGCTCCGTGCCCGCCTTGCCCAACATTTCAAACAACACCATCTCGCGAGTCACGATCACTGCGCCGGCCGCCTGCATGCGTGCCAATGCCATGTCGTGATCCTGTTGTCGCCGGCTGCCGAGCACATCGGCCACCACAAACACGGTTTTGCCGGTGTCCAGCAGTTGCAGGACGGTTTGCATCACGCAAACATGGCTTTCCATGCCGCAGACGATGACTTGGGGTTTGCTCGAGAGTTCTTCGGGCAGGCACTGTGCGGCAACGCAAGAGAAGTGCATCTTTTCCACAACGGGAGCCATTGGCGCCAAGGCCAGCAGCCCGGCGTTCGTGCCTCCCAGTCCGCGTGGATACTGTTCGGAAAACACCACCGGCAATCCGGTGTCGACGGCACTCCCAATCAACCAGGCGGCCCGTTTTAGCAGGGCAGCCGAGTCGGGGATGGCTGGTAGCAGCTTGTCTTGTATGTCCACGACGAGCAGTGTGGCGAGTTCACATTGCATTAACATGACAGTTTTCCTTGGCGGGTAGTGACACTAGCATATCCATTCGCTGGGATGTCGTGAAGTCTGGCTGAAAGAGATCAAGGCAAAGTGGCGAGCAAGCTGGCATGATGAGATAGGGGCACCGTGTCGGTGTCCACGTTTCAGGAGTCGACGTGACAATGCTTCACTGGCCACGCCCATCATGGCTGCATCCCCGTTTTCGTTATGAACAGTCAGACAAGATTCATGTCGTTCGCCTCTCGGCGGCCATTCTGGTCGCCCAGATCATTGCGGCCTTTACCCAGGAACCGCATTCGGTCTGGATGTCGGTGACCATCATCGTGGTGATGGGATCGCAGCCCCATACCGGCAGTATTATCGAGAAGGCAAGGCAGCGTACCGTGGGTACCACCATCGGCGCATTGGCCGGCATTGTGACGATTCTGGCCAGCCATCATTCGACCTTGCTGGCCCAGCTGATGATTATCGTGTTCTCGGCCGGTGCCGCGTACAAAGCCATTGGCAAAGCGGGATATACCGCACTGGTCTCGGCTATCACCATGTCGATTGTTTCCAGCAGTGGCACGCTGGAGGTCGGTGTCTGGCGTTTCCTGAGCGTGATTTCCGGGGTCGCCATTGCCATTCTGTTTGCCCGGGTGATTCCGGCACGCGCCCGAGTGCATTGGTACTACTTGTTGGCTGACAATGTTCGCGATTTGGCGCTATTGTTCCGCCGGCTCAATCGCAGTGCCTTGGCCGAACCGGTCCTGGTGGACGGCATTATCAAGCGTATCGTTACCCAGCGAGGTTTGTTGGCCGCGACGGCCAATGAGAGTGCGGTGGATGTCCCGACGCTGAATGATCTGTTACGTCGTCAGCGGGCAATCCTGCACACCATCGATATGTTTGCCGGAGAAGATGGCGACTGGCCCGGGAGTGAGGTGTCTCACGCCATGCTGGTTGAGGCCGAAGCGCAGGTGGCGGCACACTTCACCCGGCTGGGTGAGCTGGTGGGTTTGACGCTGGTGAATATCGGCGAAACCGACAATGTGCCGATGCCACCGCAAAAGTACTGGCTGCTGGGACGGTTGGCGACTCAGCTGGAAGGCTATTGTTCCGCGCTGGAGGGGGTGGTCCAGCGTCTGGCCGGTGATGCGCTTGCCTCGGCGGAGTGAGGTCGGGTCGGAGGCATTAAAAAAACAGCCGCTTTAATGAAGCGGCTGTTTTCAGGCTGTTGAAATTGCCTCTGATTATTTGAATCAGAGGCAATTTCTTTTGT